>NZ_JAGPXS010000003.1:0-534007 GCF_018070425.1 Micromonospora sp. C81 | reverse complement strand
GGCGGTTGGTTAGGGGGTTTGGGGCCAGGTGGGGGTGCGGCCGGTCTGGGTCAGGAGGTGGGCCAGGTCGGGCGTCGGGGCCAGGTCGGGGGTGGGGGTTGGGGTGGGCAGTGGATCGGCGAAGACGCCCATCTTGCGGGCGGTGGGGCCCAACTGCTCGACCAACCCGTGCAGCTCGGCGACTGCCTCCGGGGCCGGCTGGTAGGGCTGGCCGGTGGCGACGGCGAGGTCCCAGCCGTGCACGGTCAGGTCCAGCAGGGCCATGCCGCCGATGACGGTCTGCGGCATGCCCATGCCCGGTGACACACCCTCCAGGGTGGACGGGTCCGACCAGGCGGCGACCAGACGGCCCGTCTCCGCCTCGAACCGGTCCCGCCAGCCGTCGCCCAGGTGGTCGGGCTTCTCGGCCCACTCCACCGGCCGCTTCACTGCCAACTCCTGGAAGTTGACCACCACCTCGAAGAGGTGGTTGAGCAGATCACGGACCACGTAGTCGCGGCACGGGGTGGGCAGATCGAACTGGTCGTCGGCGATGCCACGCACCACGTCGACGGTTCGCGGCGCGGCAGCCGCCAGCAGGTCGCTAGTCTGAGTGGTCATAGGGCCAGCGTATGAGGGTGGTCTTGAACAAATGCGACAGCGACCGCGTGGCGACAGCCGGGGGATTCTCGACCCCGGGCGGATGCTGCGCGAGGTGCGCTTCCGTCGGCACCTGCCGGCGGAGCCGCTACGCCGGTGGGTCGAGCACTACTGGTTGATCGACTGGGAGTTGAGCACACCGTTCGAGCAGCGGGTAGTGCCGCACCCGGCGGTCAACGTGGTGTTCCGGCGGGACGGCGACGGGCCCGAGTCCGGCGAGGTGGCAGGGGTGGGCCGCGACCTGTTCCGGATCACGCTCACCGGCACCGGCCGGGTGGGCGGGGTGCAGTTCCGTCCCGGTGGCTTCCACGCGTTCTGGCGCCAGCCGATCAGCGAGCTGACCGGCCGCCGGGTGCCACTTCCCACGGGCCGGCTGGCACGCCCCGACTTCCCGGTGTGCGCGGCATCTGACGACGAGCGTTGCCGCGCCCTCGACGCCCTGCTCACCGCGTGGGACCCAACGCCGGACCCGATGGCCGACGAGGCCATCCGGCTGGCCGAGGCGATCCGCACCGACCGGACGGTGCTGCGGGTCGACGACTTCGCGGCACGGCACGACCTTCCGGTCCGCCGGTTGCAGCGACTCTTCCTGGAGCACGTGGGGGTCGGGCCGAAGTGGGTGATCCGCCGCTACCGGCTCCAGGAGGCTGTCGAGCAGGCCGCCGGTGGCCCACTGAAATGGGCGGCCCTCGCCGCCGACCTCGGTTACAGCGACCAGGCCCACCTGGTTCGCGACTTCACCGCCGTGGCCGGGGTGTCACCCGCCGCGTACGCCCGCTCGGTGCACTGAGGCCGCACCGGCTCAGCGGCGGCGCAGGACGACCACGGCGACGTCGTCCTGGATCTCCGGTGGGGCCAACTCCACCAGCAGCCGGGCGCAGAAGCGGTCCAGGTCGTCGTCGACGGTGGCACAGACCCCGGCGAGCGCTGCCAGCCCCTCGTCGATGGTCGCGTCCCGCCGCTCGATCAGCCCGTCGGTGTAGAACACCAGCGTGGCCCCGGCCGGCACCACGAACTCCAGGTCGTCCGGGCGAGGTGCGCGGACGCCGAGCAGCGGCGCGGAGTGCTGCACGAACTCGACCTTGCCGTCCATGCTGAGCACTGGCGGAAGATGCCCGGCGCTGGCCAGCCGGACCCGCCCGGTCGGTGGGTGCAGCAGCAGCACGCAGAGTGTGGCGATCTCGTTGGGCAGCAGGGTCCGCATCAGCTCGTTGACCCGGTGCAGGATCTCGCCGGGCTGGTGCCCCTCGACCGCGTACGCCCGCACCGCGTGCCGCAGCTCGGCCATCACGGTCGCCGCGTGCAAAGAGTGGCCGGCCACGTCTCCGATCGCCAGCAGCAGGTGCCCGTCGAGCATCACCAGTTCGTAGAAGTCGCCGCCCACCTCGGTCTGTGCGCTGGCCGGCTCGTAGCGCACCGCGAGGTCCAGTCCGGCGACGGTGGGCAGGCCGCGCGGGAGCAGGCTGCGTTGGAGGGTGACCGCGATCCGGTGCTCCTCGTCGAACGAGCGCTGCCCCTCCACGGCCGCCGCCACCGCCTGAGCGAGCTGCTTGAGCACCGGGGTCCGAGCGGTCTGGGTGGCGGTCGGGACCACCACGTACAGCGGGGCCCGGTCCTCGCGCAGCCGGGCGGCGGCGACTGTCACCGTGTCGTCCGTCGGCCACTCGACCAGCGCCCAGCTCTCCGGGGTCTGCACCCGGACCGTGGCGCCGGTCGGCACCCCGGTGTCGTCGACAACCCACGGAACCACAGTGGCCACCGAGCCGGGGCCGGTGCAGATCCCCGCGATGCAGTCACCGTCGAAGGTCTCGGCGATCACCGCCGCCGGGCTCTTGAAGATCTGCGCGGCGCCCTCGGCGGCGGCCTCCAGCAGACGCGCGAAGGTTGGTGCGGCGTGCACCGCCACTGTCGTGTCGGCCAGCCCGAGCAGCCGCTCGGCGAGCAGCTCGGCGCGCTGCCGGGCCTGGTAGTAGCGCAGGACCGCCCGCGTGGTGGCGATCAGCTCTTCCGGCTCGATCGGCTCGGTCAGGTACGCGTCGGCACCCCGGGTCAGCCCCTGGGCACGGTCGGCCACGTCCACGGCGTGCGCCGACACGTGGATCACCGGCATCGCCGGACGCCGGATCTTGATCTGTTCGCAGACTTCGAACCCGCTCAGGTCCGGCAATCGGACGTCGAGGACGACCAGGTCGATGCGGTCCACCTCGACCCGAGCCAGCGCCTCGGCGCCGTTCTCGGCCTCCAGCACTGTGAACCCGGCCCGGGTCAGCCAGCTGACCAGCAGGTAACGCTTGGTACGACTGTCGTCGACGACCAGGATGGTTGCCGGCATGCCGTCCATGCTGTCACGCCCCGCCGGTGGGCAGGGAGACGGTGAATGTGCTGCCCCGGCCCGGCTCGCTGGTCAGCTCCAGCGTCCCGCCGAGGAGCGTCACCAACCGCCGGGCGTACGGCAGGCCGAGGCCGGTGCCGCCGACCCGGGTGGCGCCCGGCACCTGGTAGAACTCCTCGAAGATCCGGTCGTGCAGTTCGGGGGCGATGCCCGGCCCGGTGTCGGTGACCTCGAAGGTCCAACGCTCGCCGTGCTGGCGGGCCCGCAGCCGCACCTCACCGCGCTCGGTGAACTTCAACCCGTTGTGCAGCAGGTTGCGCAGCACCTGGCCGAGCAGCACCTCGTCGGTGCGCAGCAGGCTGGGCGCGGACGGCTCCTCAACCACCAGCTCGACCTCCGGACGGGTGGCGAGCGCACGCATCGTGCCGCGCAGTTGACCGAAGACCGACCGCAGGTCGACGTCCGTCAGGGCCGGCTCGATCCGGCCGGACTCCGCCTTGGCCAGGTCCAGCAACTCGTTGACCAGATTGAGCAGATCCGCCGCCGACGAGCGGATCAGATCGACCTGGCGGCCCTGCTCGTCGGTGAGCGGATCGGAGGCGGAGTCGGTGAGCAGCCGCCCCAACCCGATGATCGCGGTGACCGGTGCGCGCAGCTCGTGGCTCACGTTGGCGAGGAACCGGCTCTTCGACTCGCTCGCCGCACGGAGCTGGGCCGACTTCTCGTCCAGCTCGGCGTAGAGGGCGACGACACCGCGGTTGGTCTCCTCCAACTCCTCGGTGAGCTGGTTGTAGAGCGCCAGCACACCCCGGTTGGTCTCGGCCAGCTCCTCGTTGAGGACGGCCAGCTCGTCGCGCTGGCTGCGCACCTCGTCGAGGGCGGCGATGAGCTGCCCGTTCTGCACTGTCAACTCGTCCAGCGCACTGCCCGGCGCGGTACGACCGAGTTCGGCGCGGAACTCGGCGAGCCGCTCCGGGGTTGGCGTCGGCGCGCTGGCCGGAACTCGTCGGGACATCCTCACGACCGTAACCCCACCGACGGTCGACACGCTCAACGTGTCGACCAGTCGGGACACCGCGCCGGACTGCGGCTGGTAGCGGCCGTCCGGCAGCGGAGCCACCGGGGCCAGGTCGGCGCGCAGGTGGAACCGGCCGTCGACGCCCGCGTCGATGTGGAAGGAGATGTCCGCGCCGCCGGTCGTCCGCAACAGGTCCCGGGCGACCTCGCTGAGCGCGGTGGCGATCCGAACCTGGTCCTGGTGTTCCAGACCGACCACCGCCGCCACCTCGCGGCCCCGCTGGCGGATCACGAAGATGTCCTGCTCGACCCGCAGCGCCATCTGCAACAGCGGCAGCGCGGCCGGCTCGCCGGTCATGTCCAGGACCTCGCGACCAGTACGCAGGCGTCGTCACGTCGCACACCCGCGTCGCGCAGGAGGGTCGCCGCCATGACCAGCGGGGATCGCTCCGCCAGGCCCGGGTAGTCGGCCAACCGCCAACGGTCGACCACCCCGTCGCTGTGCATCACCAGCCGGGCACCCGGAGCGAGTGGGTAGTCGTACTCCCGGATCGTCGGCCGCTGGTGACCGGCGATGCCGGGCAGCGACACCAGCCCTCGCCGGTGACCGTCGCCCTCGACTACGACGCCGGAAATGTTGCCCAGGCCGGCGTAGCGCAGCACACCGGCCGTCGGCGCCAGCTCGGCGACCGCGAGCGCCGCGCCACGGGTGTGCGACATGCTTCGGTGCAGGTGACCGACCACCACCGCCGGTGGGCCGGCCGGGGCGTCCCGGAACGCGGCCAGTGCCGCGTCGGTGGCGGCAGCGGCCAGCGGGCCGTGCCCGAGCCCGTCGCTGACCAGCACCTGGTGCCGTCCGTCGGCGATCCGGACGGCGTAACCGTCGCCGCTTACCGTCTCGCCGGTCAGTGGCCGGGTGAGGGCGCCGGCCCAGGACGGCTGGGCCGGCTCCGCCGGCCAGACCTGCACGGCGAGGACGGTGCCCTTGCCGGGCAGCGAATATCCGTCGAACCAGCTGGCCTGCCGCACGATGGCACCCAGACCGATGCCGAGGGTGCCGGTGGTGGAGTGCCCGTCCTGGGACGAGACGGTCAGGTCGGCCATGCCGGGCCCGGAGTCGATGGCGATCAGTTCCACACCGGCCTGCCCGGCGCGGCGCACCGGCCGGAGCAGCAGCACACCCTCGTCGGCGTGCTTGACCAGGTTGCTGGTCAGCTCGGCGGCGACGATGGCCAGGTCGGCGATGCGCGCCGCACCCATTTCGACCTGCGCACCGAGGCGCTCGGCGGCGCGCCGGACGGCGCTCGCCGCACTGCTGGCCTCCACCCGGAACCAGATGCCACTGTCGGTAACCGCCTCGGCGTTCACCGGGACCACTTGGTGACCGTGATCCGCGTGCCGGTTTCCGGAGAGGTCTCGATCTCGAACTCGTCGACCAGCCGGCGGGACCCGCTCAGCCCGAGGCCGAGCCCTCCGCCGCTGGTGTAGCCGTCGGTCATGGCCAGATTCAGGTCGGCGATGCCGGGCCCGGAGTCGGCGAAGACGATCCGGACGCCCTTGCGTCGGCCGTTGTCCACGGTCGTCACCTCGACCGAGCCGCCACCGCCGTACACAAGGGTGTTGCGGGCCAACTCGCTCGCCGCGGTGACCACCTTGGTCTGGTCGACGAGGGACAGCTTGACGGCCACCGCAACGGCGCGAACCAACTGCCGGACGCGCACCACGTCCTCATCGCTCTGGATCGCCTGCGCCTGCGGGTGGCCCAGGTCGATGTCCGCGGTCACGTCGTAGCCGTCTCGGCGTCCGGATCGTCGTCGAGCTGGTCATCGAGCTCGTCGGCGTGGGCGGCCGCGATCAGTTCCATGCCGCGCTCGACGTTCAGCGCGGTACGGATGCCGTTCAGCGACAGCCCCAGTTCGACAAGGGTGATGGCGACGGCTGGGCGCATCCCGACCACCACCGTCTCCGCGTCGAGCACCTTGGAGATCGAGGCGATGGTGGAGAGCATGCGCCCGACGAAGGAGTCGACGATGTCCAGCGCGGTGATGTCGATGATGACGCCGTGGCAGCCGGTGTCCACGATCCGCTCGGCGAGATCCTCCTGGAGCTGGACGGCCGTCTGGTCGGACATGTCCAGTTGGATCGAGACGAGCAGGATGTCGCCGATCTTGAGGATCGGAACGCGCTCCATCAGACGCCCCGACGCGGCTGGCGACGGGCGGTTTCCACCCCGCTGAGCCGCAGCACGTGACGCAGCGCGTCGGCGAGGCTCGCCTTGGTGGCGATGTCGCCGAACTCGATGCCGAGCGCGACGATGGTCTGCGCGATCTGCGGGCGGATGCCGGAGATGATGCAGTCGGCACCCATCAGCCGGGCGGCCACCACGGTCTTCAGGATGTGCTGGGCGACCTGGGTGTCCACCGCCGGGACGCCGGTGATGTCGATGATCGCGTACGGGGAGCCGGTGTCGACCAGGGTCTGGAGCAGCCGCTCCATCACCACCTGGGCCCGGGCCGAGTCCAGGGTGCCGACCAGCGGGACGGCGACCACGCCTTCCCAGAGCTTGACCACCGGCGTGGAGAGCTCGAGCAACTGCTCGGCCTGGTCGGCGATCAGGCTCTCCCGGGTGCGGACGAAGCTCTCGAAGGTGAACAGGCCCATCTCGTCGACCAGCTTGGAGAAGGCGACGAAGTCGTGCAGCGCGGTAGGGCCGCCGGCCTCCTGCACCAACTCGGCCAGCACGTCCTTGAGCGCGAAGATGCTGATCGTGGTCTCGGTGGCCGAGAAGCCCTGCCGGGCCCGACCACGGGACAACTCGGAGAGCGCGGCCCGCAACTCGGCCGCGTTCTCGCCCGTCAGGTCGATGTCACCCTGCTCGCCGGTGGCGACGATGGCGTTGTGCAGATCCTGGACCTGACGGCGCAACTCGGCCTGACTCAGCCGGCCGCGCAACGAACTGGTGACGATCTCGGTCCACCGAGTCGTGACCCGTTCTGCCTGCCCGCTGAGCAGCGCGGCGAGACGGCGACTTTCTTCGGTGCTCAACGCCATTTGGAACCCCCTTGACCTGGACCGGGCGGACTCTATCACCGGGGCCTGATCAACTACTTGCCCCGTAGCAACGGAATGACGACGGCCACCGGATCCTGCCTCCCGTTCTGCGTACGACCCCGGTCGTGGGATACCGTTCCCCCGATAACAGGAGGTCTGGCGAATGTCCTTGACGGTGCACACGGAACAGCGCGGCGACGTGGTCGTCGTGTCGGTGGCGGGCGAGCTGGACATGGCCACCGCACCGCAGCTTCAGGACCAGATCACCGACCTGCTCGACAAGGGCCGTAGCCGGCTGGTGTTCGACCTGGCGGACGTCTCGTTCTGCGACTCGACCGGGTTGTCGGTCTTCGTCCGCGCCAAGAACAGCTGCGACGAGGCTGGCGGCGTGGTCCGGCTGGCCGCACCACAGCGCGGGGTGCTGCGCATCCTCGAGGTGAGCGGGCTGGTCGAGGTGCTGCACACCTACCCCACGGTGGATGAGGCAGTCGCCGGCGAACCGACGCCGGCTTCCTCCTGACCGTTGCGGTCTCACTCGTCCTCGACGTAGCGGGGACGAGCGATCGCCAGGCCCGCCATGGTCTGCACGGCGAGTGCGCCCAGCAGGAACCCGATCGGCGCGGTCCAGCCCCCGGTCACCTCGTAGAGGATGCCGACCATCAGCGGGCCGAGAGCGGCGATCACGTACCCGGTGCTCTGCGCGAACGCGGAGAGCGCGACGGTGCCCTCGGCGGTGCGGGCACGTAGACCGATGGCGGTCAGGATCATCGGGAACGCGCCCTGCCCGATCGCCAGCAGGGCGACCCAGAGCAGCGCGGCGCGGTTCGGCGCGAGGGCCAGACCCAGGTAGGCCAGCGTCGACGCGGTGGTCAGCCCGAGCACCAGCGGGCGGAGGCTCCCCAGTCGGCCGGCCAGGGTGGGCATCACCAGCGCGATCGGCACGCCGAGCGCGGTCACCCCGGCGAGCAGCAGCCCGGCCGACTCCGGCTGGTAGCCGGCGTCGCGGAACAACTGGGCCAGCCAGCCCATGATCGCGTACCCACTGAGCGACTGCGCCCCGAAGTAGACGGCCATCGCCCAGCCGAGCCGGGTGCGCGCCGGCCGAACCCGCACCGGCGCTGCGGCGACCGCCGTCGGGGTCGCCCGCCGCGCGCCCGCCCGGGTCCGCAGCGCCAGCGGCACCCACGGGAGTACGGCCACCGCGGCCATCGCGGCCCAGACGCCGAGCCCGGCCCGCCACGACCCGAAGGCGTGCGCGATCGGCACCGCGGAGGCGGCGGCCACCGTCGTGCCCACTGTCAACGCCATCGTGTACGCGCCGGTGACCAGGCCGGTGCGGTGCGGGAAGTGCTGCTTGACGAGCATCGGCAGCAGGATGTTGGCGACCGCGATGCCGGACAGCGCGAGCGCGCTGGTGAGCACGAACACCAAGGTCGAGTCGGTGATGACCCGGAGCACCTGCCCGACGGCGAGGGCGAGCATGGCGACCACCAGCACCCGGGCCGGCGCCACCCGGCGGACCAGCCACGGGGTGAGCGCGCCGAGGCCGGCGAACGCGATGGTCGGCAGGGTGGTGACCAGACCGGCGGTGGCGCCGGAGAGACCCAGCCCGTCGCGGACCTCGTCGAGCAGCGCGCCGAGGCTCGTCACCACGGCCCGCAGGTTGAGCGCGACCAGCAGCATCCCGACCAGCACGAGCGCGCCACCGGTCGCCGGGTGCGTCCGTCGACCCGTGTCCGGGTCCCGCGTCGGGCGGGCGGTGACGGGAGCGGGCGGCGCCGGAGCGGCGGTTGGTGGCGGGGTCATGGCCTCTAACCTACAATCATGGGATGAATTTGGGACCGGTGATGTAACCAGTGCCACCGTCGGTTGATTTCCCCTCCGCCCCGCCGGTGCCGCCCCACGGCCAGCCCGCCGTGCCGCCTCGCGGCCACCGCGTCCGGCAGACGACCGAGCAGCTCCGCGCCCGGATCCTGGGCGGTGAGTGGCCGGTCGGCGGGCGCATCCCCACCGAGCCACAGCTCGTCGCCGCGCTGGGCGTGGGGCGCAACACGGTCCGCGAGGCGGTCCGAGCCCTGGTGCACGCCGGCGTGCTGGAGTGCCGGCAGGGCTCCGGCACGTACGTGGTGTCCACCGACGAGCTGGCACCCGTGGTGGCCCGCCGCCTCGGCGACGACCGGATGACCGAGGTCATCGAGGTGCGCCGGGCCTTCGAGGTGGAGGCCGCCCGGCTCGCCGCGCTGAGGCGTACACCGGAGGACCTGGCGGCGCTCGACGGCGCGCTCGCCGAGCGCGAGGCCGCCTGGCACGGCGGCCGGGTCGACGCGTTCGTCGAGGCCGATGCGGCGCTGCACACAGCGGTGGTCGCCGCCGCGCACAACGCCATGCTCGCCGAGCTGTACGCCTCGGTCGGCACCGCCCTGCGCAGCACGGTCGCCGAGGCGATGGGAGGCGCGCTCACCCCCGAGCGCTACGTCGACCACACCCGACTGGTCGAGGCGATCCGGGCCGGCGATCCCGGCCGGGCCGCGCTCGAAGCCGGCGCTTTTCTGGAACCCGCCGAACGGGCATAGGTTGTGCCGGACAGAAAAGCGGACACTTCAGGAGTACGAATGCTCAAGGGCTTCAAAGACTTCATCATGCGCGGCAACGTCGTCGACCTGGCGGTCGGCATCGTGATCGGTGCCGCGTTCACCGGCGTGGTCACCCAGCTCACCAAGTCGTTCCTCGAACCACTGATCAAGGCACTCGGCGGGGGCACTGGCCTGTCGGCCGGGAGGTGGGAGATCACCAAGGGCAACTACATGGACTGGGCGGGGTTCATCAACGCCCTGATCACGTTCCTGCTCACCGCCGCGGTGCTCTACTTCTTCGTGGTGTTCCCCATGAACAAGCTTGCCGAGCGTCGGCAGCGGGGCGAGGAGCCGCCGCCGGCGGCGCCGAGCGAGGAGGTCAAGCTGCTCACCGAGATCCGGGACGCGCTGGTCTCCGCCGGTCACACCACCCCCGGCCAGCAGCGCGGGGCACTGGACGACGTGCTGGGCCGCCGGACCGAACCCCCGGCACCGCGCTGACCTGAACGAGATGCACATCGGCCCCTGCGGGATTCCCGCAGGGGCCGCATCTTCTCGTACGTGTGTTCGATAGAGTCCCGCCATGGAGCAGCGAAAGCACTGGTGGAACGGGAAGTGGGGGCGGCTGGCCCGGCGGGACGTCTTCCTGCGGGTGGACGCCGACCGGTGGCACGTCGAGCAGCGGGCCGGCGGCGCGGAGGGCATCTCCCGGTTCTACGAGTACGGCAGTGCGGACGAGGCCGAGGACACCGTCCGGGCGCTTCTCGACGGCCCGGACACCTGGCGGGAGCTGTCTCCACGCCCGCCGGGCGGTTGGACCCTCCCGAACAGCTGAGCAACCCGCCGCGGTCCGTCGTCCCCACCGCCGCCGCAGGACCTGGCGGCGGTGCCGCTTTCGACGGTGATGACTCACAGGCATATTTATGCCGCATAGTCATCACGCTCTCCAGGGTGGGCCGCGCGCCGGCACCCGCAGGTCGGTGACGATCATGCCCATCACCCTCATGCGCCGCCCGCGACTGCCACTCGTGGGCTGCCTCAGCCGCCCGCGACCTCCGCTGCCCGGGCGGCGGGTCGGGCGGTGACGGCGTTTAGCGGCGTATCGCCCTGGGAACCGCGGTGGGATGGACCAGCAGGACGAGCAGCAGGCGACCATCTCGCGGATCACCACCGGGATGCCGGTGATCGACTCAGCCGGCACCGAGGTCGGGACGGTGGACCTCGTCCAGCGGGGCGACCCCAACGCGGTGACCGTCCAGACATCGACCGCCGACCCGGGCAGCAGCCTGGACGAGCTGATCGAGGCGACCGCCGTCGAGGAGCCGGACGTCCCGGCCGACCTGGCGGCGCGGCTGCTGCACAGCGGCTACCTGAAGGTCTCGACCGAGTTGACCCGCACGGGCGCGGTGTACGTGCCGGCCGACCGGATCGGGTCGGTGGCCGACGGCCGGGTCCTCCTCGCCGTGGGTGTGGCCGACCTGCCGCCAGAGGAGTAGCCGCACCACCCTGATCGACTCGGGTTCAAGGAAATCGGGGCGTCCGGAGCCTTAGGACACCCCGATTTCATGAACCCCGAGTGGATCTCTCCGGCGCGGCGAGCGCGGGCTGGTCCGGCGCCGCGAGGGCGGGCTGGTCCGGCGCAGCGGAGGCGGGTTGCTCCGGCCCGGCGGCGGGCGGGCGGCGGCGGAAGAGCAGCAGCATCAGGCAGCCCGCGACCAAACCCCAGAACGCGCCGCCCACACCGATCAGCGTCACCCCGGAGGCGGTCACCACGAAGGTGACCACTGCGGCCTCCCTGGTCTCCGGGTCGGTCACCGCCGAGGCGAGCGCGGTCGCGAGGGCGCCCAGCAGGGCCAGCCCGGCGACCGCCTCGATGAGGATGGGTGGGGCGACCGCGACCAGTGCGGTGGCCACGCCGGCACCCAACCCGAGCAGGGCCAACCCGACGCCGGCGGTGACCGAGGCGACCCACCGGCGCTCCGGGTCGGGGTGCGCGTCGGGGCCGGCGGCGAGCGCGGCGGTGATCGCCGCGAGGTTCACGGCGTGCCCACCGGCCGGGGCGGCGAGCAGGCTGGCCAGGCCGGTGGCCCGCAGCGCGGCGCCGAACGGCGGCCGGTAGCCGTAGCCGACCAGCACGGCCATGCCGGGTACGTTCTGCGCGGCCATGGTGACCAGGAACAGCGGGAGGGCCAGCCCGACCAGCGCGGACACGTTCCAGGCCGGCGCGGTCAGCGTGACCGACGGGACCAGCGCGGCACCGGTCAGACCGGCCGGCGGGGTGGTCAGCGCGATCGCCGCCACCGCCACGACCAGCGCGCCGGGCACCGCCCAGCGGCGGGCGAACCGGTGCAGGAGCAGCCAGCCGACCACCACCGGCCCGGCCACCAGGGGCAGCTCGACCAGCGCGCGGACCGGGGCTGTGCACAGCGGCAACAGCACCCCGGCGAGCATCGCGCCGGCCACCGGCTTGGGGATGGCGGCCACCGCGCGGCCGAGTGGTGGGAACAGTCCGGCCGCGACGATCAGCGCACCGGAGACGAGGAAGGCGCCCACCGCGACCGGCCATCCGCCCGGGGGCGGCCCGGTCGCGACCAGCAACGCGGCACCCGGCGTGGACCAGGCGACGCTCATCGGTATCCGGTGTCGCCAGCCCAGCCAGGCGGCGGCGAGCCCGCACGCCACGCAGAGGGCCAGCAGCCCGGAGGCGGCCTGCGCGTCCGACGCGCCGGCCGCACGGAGCCCGGCCAGCACGACGGTGAACGAGCTGGCGAAGCCGACCAGCGCGGTGACCACGCCGGCCAGCACCGGTTGCACACGTCCGGCCATCCCCACCCTCCCCCGGCCGTTCCATTTACGGAACGACAGCGTGTAGGACGATAGCCGGGTGCCGCACCCACCACCAGCCCGCCGCCCGAACCTCGATGTCGACCCCGCCGTCGTCGGTCGCCGGGTCCGCGCGTTGCGCGAGGAGCGGGGGATCTCGCTGTCCGCACTCGCCCGACTCGCCGGCGTCGGGAAGGCCACCCTCTCCGGCCTGGAGCACGGCACCCGCAACCCGACCCTGGAGACGCTCTGGGCGGTCACCGTGCAACTCGGCGTACCGCTGACCGGTGTGCTGGCCGAGCCGTCCGACGAGCCCACGGTGCACGGCACCGCGGTCAGCGCCACGCTGCTGGAGGTCTTCACCGACACCGACGCGACCTACGAGCTGTACCGGATGCGGGTCGCACCCGGGCCCGGGCAGCTCTCCCCCGCCCACCAGGCAGGCGTCACCGAACACGTCACCGTCTTCGCCGGGGTGCTGCGCGCAGGCCCGGCCGACGCGCCGCTGACCGCCTCGGCCGGTGGTCACCTCCGCTGGGTGTCGGACGTGCCGCACACGTACGCGGCGGTGGGTGACGAGGAGGTCGCCGCCAGCCTGCTGCTGCGCTATCCGCGCCGCTGACCGCCTCAGTCCACCGGGGCGGGCACCGGCGGCCGGCGGCGTACCGCCCAGAGCGCCACCTCGGTCCGCGACGCCGAGCCGGTCTTGCGCAGCAGGTTCGACACGTGCACGGTGACCGTGCGCACCGAGATGCCGAGCGCCTTCGCGACCTGCTTGTTCGACATCCCGTCGACCAGGCAGCCCAGCACCTCGACCTCCCGGGCGGTCAACTCCGGGTCGATCGCCGCCACCGGGTCGACCGTCGCCATCGGTTCGACCGGTGGGCGCGGCTCGGGCAGTCGCCTGAGCAATGCCTCAGGCCCGTCTCCGGCGTGCGCGGCCAGCAACTCGGTCAGCGCGTACGGGTTGCCGCCGGTGCACCGCCACAGCGAGGCGACCAGCCGGTCGGACGGGTCGCAGCCCTCGTACACCTGGGTGAGGACCTCGGCGACCTCGGCCTGGCGCAGCGGGCCGAGGTGCTGACGGACGGCTCCCCGGACCCCACTGAGCCGGGCGAGCGCACGACGGGTCAGCTCCGGCGCCACCGCGTCGGCGGCCGGCCGGCTGGCCACCACCAGCAGGGCGGGCAGCTCTGCCACGGTGGCCAGTTCGCCGATCAGGTTGACGCTGGCCGGGTCGAGCGCGTGCAGGTCCTCCACCACGAGAACGGCCGGGCCGGCGCCGACCAACAACTGGACGGTACGCACGGCGAGTCGCAGCAGGGTGCCGGGCGCGTACCGCTCCCGGGGTGCGGTGGGCTGCTGGGCCAGCCACGCCAGCGCGTCCGACGGCAGGGCGAGTCGACCGGTGTCGCGCCCGGTGAGCACGGCGGCCAACCAGTCGTACGGGGCCGGGCCGTGCACCCGGGCGGCCCCGGAGAGGATCATCGCGGGACGAGGCGTGAGGGCGTCCACAGCGGCGGCGACCAGCAGACTCTTGCCCACTCCCGCCACGCCGGTGATCACCGCGACGGTCGGCGCCGAGCGGCCGGCCGCCGACACGACGGACCACGCGCGGTCGAGCTCGGCGAGCTCGCCGGCGCGTCCGACCATGGACACCGGCATCATTTCTCAACCCTACGCAGTAGTGCGTAGAGACGAAGGCAGGGTCTTCTTGGCAAGCTTGACCCCATGACGCTGATCCTCCGCTCGGTCATCCTCAACGACATCGGCTTGGTGCGCACCAACAACGAGGACTCCGCCCTCGCCGGTGACCGCCTGATCGCCGTCGCCGACGGCATGGGCGGGCTGCCCGCGGGCGAGGTGGCGAGCGAGATCGTGATCCGGATCCTGGACGAGCTGGCCCCGCCCACCGAGCCCGACGCCGCCGCCGACGCCCTGCGTGCCGTGGTCAGCACCGCCAACCAGCGCATCCACGCCGCCATCACCGTCGACCCGACCCGTGACGGGATGGGCACGACGCTCACCGCGGCGCTGCTGGCCGGGGAGACGCTGGTGCTGGCCCAGGTCGGCGACTCCCGCTGCTACCTGCTGCGCGACGCGGAGCTGACCCAGCTCACCCGGGACGACACCTTCGTGCAGGCGCTGGTCGACCAGGGCACGCTCTCCCCCGACCAGGCCCGCCACCACCCGCAGCGGTCCCTGGTGACCCGGGCCGTGCAGGGTGCCGACACCCCACCGGCGATCGGGGTGCTCACCGTGGTCCCCGGCGACCGACTGCTGCTGTGCAGCGACGGGCTCTCCGACTACGTCGAGGACGAGGCCATCGCGGCGGCGCTGGGCATGTACGCCGACCGCCAGCAGTGTGGTGAGCAGTTGGTGAAGCTCGCGCACCACGCCGGCGCACCGGACAACGTGACAGTCGTCGTCTCCGACGTCGTCGCCCGCTGACCTCGCCGGACCTGTTCGACGGTTTCGCGGAACCGGCCGGACCGGATCCGGTCGACCCAGTAGGTAGTTGTGCCATCTAGGTTGCGCCGCTACTGTCCGACGCGTGGATTCCGACCGGCGCGGGCAGTGGCTGCGGGGGGTGCTCGACATCTGCGTGCTGGCCCTGCTGTCCGACCGCGAGTCCTACGGCTACCAGCTCGCCCAGGCGCTCGACGCCGCGGGTGTCGGGCCCATCCAGGGCGGCACGCTCTATCCCGTGCTGCTGCGCCTGCAGAAGACCGGCCTGGTCACCGCGCAGTGGCGGGAGGGCAGCGCCGGGCCGGCCCGTAAGTACTACCGGCTCACCGATGACGGGTACGCGGCACTCCGCGCGGGCGGCAGCGCCTGGCTCACCTTCGTCCAGCCGGTGAACGACATCGTCACGAAGGGGGTCACCCGGTGAACGCCGACGATTGGCTGCGAACGCTCACGGCCGAGCTGCACCAGCGCCGGGTCGCGGCGGACGCCGCCCGGCACGTGGTCGCCGAGGCGGCCACCCACCTGCGCGAGGGTGGTGGCGACCCCTGGGTCGTCTTCGGTCCACCCCAGCAGTACGCGGGCGCCGTCGTGGAGAGCATCGGCACCGCGCCCGGACCGCGCCCCGGGCCGGTGCGGCTGCACGCGGCGGGCATCACCAAGCGGTACGGGCGGCGAACGGTGCTGCACGACGCCACGTTGACCGTCCGGGCCGGACAGATCGCCGCCGTCATCGGCGCGAACGGCTGTGGCAAGAGCACCTTCCTGCGGATCTGCGCCGGACTGATCTCACCCGACGCCGGTGAGGTGACCGTCTCCGGGCGGCTCGGCTACTGCCCACAGTCCGGCGGCACCGCCGACTTCCTGCTCCCCGACGAGCACTTCGTGCTGGTCGGCGCCGGTCAGGGCGTGGCCCGGGGTCCCGCCCGCCGGGCCGGTCGGTCGGCAGCACGCCAGCTCGGTTGGGAGGCGGGCGGGGACGTGCAGGCCCGCCACCTGTCCGGCGGCACCCGGCAGAAGCTCAACCTGACCATGTCCACGCTCAGCGCCCCGGACGTGCTGCTGCTCGACGAGCCGTACCAGGGCTTCGACCAGGGCACCTACGTCAACTTCTGGGACCAGCTCAGCCGACTGCGCGACGGCGGCGCGGCGATCGTCGTGGTGACCCACCTGCTCAACCAACTCGACCGGGTGGACATCGTGCTCGACCTGACACCTGCACAGGACGCCGGGTGGCACGCCCCCGGCGTCCAGGGAGGCCACCCGTGAACCGGCTCCTGACCGTCGCCGAGATGACACTGCGGGAGCTGCTGCGGCGTCGGGGCGTACTCCTGCTGTTGTTGTTGATGCCGTTGACCTTCTACCTGATCCGGCGGGACGCCTACCTCGGGCAGTCGGTCCGGTCGCTGCTCCTCGGCGTGGGTTGGGCGGTGAGCACCGCCGCGCTGTTCGCCACCACAGCGGCTCGGGAGTTGGAGCCGAGGCTGCGGCTGGCCGGTTACCGTCCACATCACCTCTACCTCGGTCGGGTGCTGGGCCTGTGGACGGTGGGGCTGGTCATCTCCGTACCGTTCTTCCTGCTCCCCATGATCGACGGCGCGGACCTGCGGTACGGCGGCCTGGCCGCCGCGCTGCTCTGCTCCGTCGCGGTGGCGGCGCCGTTCGGGATGCTGATCGGCGCGCTGCTGCCCCGCGAGATGGAGGGGACGCTGCTGCTGCTCACCGTGGTCACGGTGCAGATGTTGATCGACCCGGCCGGGTCCGGGGCGAAGTTGACGCCGTTCTGGTCGACCCGGGAGATCGCCACCTGGGCGGTGGACCACACCGACCAGGGCTACCTCTCGCGTGGCGTGCTGCACGGGCTCGCCGTGACCGTCCTGCTGGTCGTCGGTGTGGCCGCCGTGGTCAGCGTCCGCCTGCGCCGCCGCCGGCACCTGCGGCACCTGCCGGTCGGATGACCGGTGCGCCGGCCGGCGTCGAGCGCCGTGCCGGTGGCACGGATCCCGCCAATCGGGTTGCTGCGACCTGTACGGCAGGCTGAGATGGGCGAATGACCATCCGCCGGGTGACCGCCGACGACCGTCTCACCACCAGCTTCCCGCTGGCCGCGTACGCCTTCGAGTCCTCGCCGCTCAGTGCGGCCCGGATCGACGAGTTCCGCGACTACCTGCCCTACCAGGAGGGCAACCGGACGCTGATCGCCGAGGAGAGCGGCGCAACGCTGGCCGCCGCGTCGGCCATTCCGATGCGGCAGAACCTGCGCGGGGTGGTGCTGCCGATGGCCGGTGTCGCCGGGGTGGCGACCCACCCGCTGGCCCGCCGGCAGGGGCACGTCCGGACGCTGCTGCATCAACTCCTCGACGAGATGCGCGACGAGGGGCACTCGCTCAGTGCGCTCTATCCGTTCCGTCCCAGCTTCTACGCCCGGTTCGGCTACACGGGGCTGCCCAAGCCGCGCCGGGTCACCTTCACCCCGGCCAACCTGGGGTCACTGCTCCGGGTGGACCTGCCCGGCGAGGTGAGTTGGGAACGCATCGCCGCCGGCTATCCGGCGTGGCGGGCGTTCACCGAGCGCAACCTCCAGGAACGACACGGCTTCTCGATCTTCCCGGACTACCGGGCGGTCGGGATGCGCGACCGGGACGAATACTGGCTGATCACCGCCCGGGTGGCCGGCGAGGTCACCGGCGCGTTGACGTACCGGATCGACGAGCACGGCGGCACGCTGCACGGCAACGAGCTGCTGGTCGCCGACCCGCTCGCGCGGGCGTTGCTGTTGCAGTTCCTCGCCCGGCACGTCGACCAGATCGACCGGATCACCGTCCAGGTCCCGCCCGACGAGTTGCCGGAGCTGTGGCTGACCGACCTGGACGTGCACGTCGAGGCGCGGACGGCAGTGCCGGGTTCGTCGGCTCCGATGGCCCGGCTGCTGTCGCTGGACGCGTTGCGTGGGCTGCCCGCCGGCCCCGGCCGTGTACGGGTCGAGCTGACCGGGGACCGATGGCTCGCCGGCACGCACCTGCTGGACGGCACAACCGGCGTGCTGGAGCTGGTCGGCGACACCGCCGACCGCACGCCGACCGCCACCCTCACCGCGGCCGGGCTCTCCGCCCTCGCGTACGGGGTGCTGGACCCGGCCGAGCTGCCGTTGCGCGGTCTGGGTGAGGTGCCGGTGGACGCCGCCGCGGAGCTGCGCGGCATCTTCCCCCGCCGGGTGCCGTATCTCTTCGCCGACTTCTGAGCCTTCCTCACGACCGGGTTTGTCGCCCCGGCGGGCGTGGGTAGGGTCCCGCGAATGCCGGAGTGGTTACAGGCGGGTGGGTGGGGGCTGCTGGCCGGGTCGGCTCTGCTGGTCGGGGCGACGGTCGGCTGGTTCGCCCGGGTGCCGCAACGCGTCACCGCGTCGATCATGGCGTTCGGGGCGGGGGTGCTGCTCTCCGCCGTGTCGTTCGAGTTGATCGCCGAGGCACACGAGCAGGGCGGCCTGCTGCCCACCGTGCTCGGCGCTGCCGGCGGAGCTGTCGTCTACACACTGGCCAACGTGGCTCTCGCCCGGCACGGCGCCCGGCACCGGAAGCGGTCCGGCGACCAGCAACCCTCCGAGAACGAGCAGCCCGGCTCCGGGTCGGCGATAGCCGTGGGCGCGCTGCTCGACGGCATACCGGAATCGGTGGTGATCGGCGCGAGCCTGCTCAGTGGTGGCACGGTCAGCCTGGTCACGGTGGCCGCGGTCTTCCTCAGCAACGTGCCGGAGGGTCTGTCCAGCGCGGCCGGCATGCGTCAGGCCGGCCGGACCCGGCGGTACGTCTTCCTGCTCTGGACCGGGATCGCCCTGATCAGCGGGGTCGCGGCGCTGCTCGGCAACACGTTGCTGGGTGGCGCCCCGCCGGAGGTGCTGGCCGGGATCACCGCACTGGCCGCCGGCGCGATCCTCGCGATGATCACCGACACCATGGTCCCCGAGGCGTTCGAGGACGCGCACCTGCTCGTCGGTCTGGTCACGGTCGCCGGCTTCCTGACCGCGTTCGCCCTGTCCCACAGCTGACCACCGGACACACCGCCACAAGCGGCGCGGCGGCGGGCGGTGCGGCGGTCTGCAGGCGGGCGGCGGTGGGGGCGGTGGGCGGCGACGGTGGGCGCGTGGCTTAGCGGTGCATTAAACCGGCCCGGCGGATTCGTCGTGATGCCGTCGCGGCTCCTAGCATCACGGGGTGCGCATGACGTCGCTTGCCGCTCTGGTCGTCCTCGGTGTCGCCGCCGCAACCCTGCCCGCCTGCGCGCCCAACGATCCGGCCCCCACCTTCGAGGCCGGCTCGTCCGCTTCGCCGACAGCCCTGCCGACCGCCGGCCAGGGCGAAGCGCCGGTCGCCCGCGACGGCCTCGGTGGCCCAGGGGCCAGCGCGAGCCCGAAGCCCGCCGAGAAGGTCCTCGCGGCCGGCAACCCGAACGGCAGGGCCAGCGTGCCGGCGGAGGCCCGGGCGGTGGACACCTCGAAGCCGACCCGGACCGTCGGCACCGGCACCCCGGCGAGCTGCACCTCCGCCGCGGTCGTGAAGGCCGTCGCGGCCGGCGGTGTCATCACGTTCAACTGCGGGCCGGCCCCGGTGACGATCAAGATGACCGCCACCGCGAAGGTCCGCAACGCCAACGGGCCGAAGGTAGTGCTGGACGGCGGCGGCATTGTCACGCTGAGCGGCCAGGGCCAACGCCGCATCCTCTACATGAACACCTGCGACGAGGCCCAGGGCTTCACCACCTCGCACTGCCAGAACCAGGACCACCCGCAGCTGACCGTGCAGAACCTGACGTTCGCCGACGGCAACTCCACCGGCGACAAGGCCGAGGGCGGCGGCGGTGGGGCGATCTTCGTCCGCGGTGGGCGGTTCAAGGTGGTCAACTCGCGCTTCGTCCGCAACCGCTGCGACCGCACCGGCCCCGACCTGGGCGGCGCGGCCATCCGGGTGCTCAGCCAGCATGAGAACAAGCCGGTGTACGTGGTGGGCAGCACCTTCGGCGGCGGTTCCTGCTCCAACGGGGGCGCGCTGAGCAGCATCGGGGTTTCCTGGGTGGTGCTGAACAGCGTGCTCAGCCACAACGAGGCGATCGGCAGCGGCGCCAACCCGGCCAAGTCCGGCACGCCGGGTGGCGGCAGCGGTGGCGCGATCTACTGCGACGGCAACGAGTTCACCGTACGGATCGCCGGCACGATCATCGAGAACAACAAGGCCAACGAGGGCGGTGGTGCGGTCTTCTTCGTGAGCAACAACCGCACCGGCACGATGAAGATCGAAAACTCGACCCTGCGCCGCAACCCGAGCGGCAAGTTCGAGACCCGCGGCTTCCCCGGCATCTTCTTCCTGGGTGCCCAGAACCCGACGGTAACCGCATCCAAACTGAGCTGACCCAGCCTGCGGATCCGGCGCCTGCGCGCCGGCTCGGCCTGCGCGCCTGCCCCGGTGATCAAGAGGTTTCGGTCACCGGAGCCGCCTTTCCTGACCGAAATCTCTTGATCACCCGGGCCTGCCGGCGGGTTGGGGTCAGTAGGGGTTTCCCTGGCCTGGGGGGCGGGCTTCGAGCAGGGCTGCGGGGCGGCCCGGCAGGTCCCGTGCGCCGGACATCGGCGGGCTTCCCGTGTGGGCACCGTCGGCCATTCCCGCGAAGAGTTCCTTGAGCGCCGTGAGCGCGCTGATCGTGGGCTGCCAGCCCAGCTCGGTCTCCGCCCGCTCGCTGGACATCAGCGGGGCGTTCAGACCCAGCTCCACCCAGCCCGCGTCGACCGGCTGCAGCCGCGCGCGCCAGGTCAGCGCCGCCGCCACCCGTAGCACCGGCGCGGCGACCGGCACCGTCCAACCGTGGAAGTGCCGGGCCACCAACTCCGGGGTCAGCACCGGGTCCGCGGCGAGGTTGAAGGCGCCGCGCGCATCACCCAACACCGCCCGGGCGTACGCATCGGCCACGTCATCGGCGTGCACCGCCTGCATCCGCAACCGGCGGTTCGTCGGCACCAGCGGGATCCGGCCGAAGCGCAGCAGCCGCACCGGCGCCAACGGGCCGAGAAAGTAGCGGGTGATCTCCGTGCCCGCGGCCCGCTGGAAGATCAACCCGGGTCGCATCCGCACCACCCGCAACGCCGGGTGTTCGCGCTCCACCCCGTCCAGCAGCGCCTCCACCTCGGCCTTGTGCTCGCTGTACGACGAGCCGGGCACACCTGTGGCTGGCCACCGCTCACTGATCGGGTGGTCCTTCGGGCCGGACGCGTAGACGCCGACCGACGACGCGTACACCAGAGCCGGCACACCGGCCCGGACCACCGCGTCGATCACCGCCCTACTGCCGTCGACGTTGGTCCTCCGCAGCACCCGCTGGTCGTGGCTGGGCTGGATCTGCCAGGCCAGGTGCACCACCGCGTCCGCACCGGCGAACACCTCGGCGAGCTGCCCCGCCGCGCCCGGCGCGCCGATGTCACAGGAGTGCCACTCCACCTGGTCGTACGGCTCGCCGGCATCCGGGCCGGGCAACCGCCGGGCAACCCCGGCCAGCTCCACGCCCCGCTCCCGGCGCAGCCGCCGCAGCACCGCCGTACCGACGTTGCCGCTCGCCCCCACCACCACGATCCGCATGTCCGACCCCGTACCCGCCCAGCAGCAGCTCAACCACCCACCCGAGCGGACCGTGTGCCCGGCGTGCCCGGCGGTCTTGATCCACTCGGCTTCCTGAAAGTCGCGGTATCCCGGCGGGCACGACAGCCCGACTTCCGGAAACCCGAGTCGATCAAGGGCGAGGAGAGTCCCGGACCCAGCCGTGCTTCTCCGTCCCCCGCCGGCCGGTGGTAGCGGCCAGGCAACGTGGGCAGATCCAGCCCACCGCGTCAGCCTCCGTGAGCACGTCGGTGCCCGAGTAGTCGAAGCGCACATGCGGGAAACGACGCAGCCGGGTCCGGCTCAGAGCGAGGCCGCACACGGTCTGGTTCTGACCGGGCCGCCAGGCATGCACCTCACCACCCGGCTGGCGTACGCCGTCCGGCCCGGTCTCCTCGCCCGACGCCGCCACGGCCGGGATGCTGCTCGCCCTCATGACCATGCCGGTTCCCCACCCGCCCCCACCCATGCGTCGCCTGATCAACCTCACCGGCCTCTCGCTGACCCGGCGATGATCAGACACGGCGAGCGCCGGCTGAAGGCAGGCATCGACGGCCGGCCGGAAGCCGAGAGTCGCCGGCGCTCACCGTCGGGTAACCTGAGCGCGCGGGCCGCTAGCTCAATGGCAGAGCTGTGGACTTTTAATCCATAGGTTCAGGGTTCGAGTCCCTGGCGGCCCACTCCTCCGCAGCTCAGCGGCCCTTTGCGGGGCCGCTGTTGGTGTCATTCGGGCCGGTACAGCAGCGAAGTACAGCAGTTGACTCTCGCCTGCCCGACTCTTGCCGAGCCGCTGCCCATCTCGCACGCCAACTACCGGCAGAGTGAGCCGATCAGCTCTTCGAAGCCGGGGAACTCTTCCCGCCCTGCGGTAATGACCTCATCCCGACCTGCGATGCGATGGTGCCCAGCGTTGGGCGATCTCGGCAAGGCGCTCATCCGTGCGCGGCTCATGTTCATGATCGGGATAGGCCGTTGCTTCCCATGGACCGAAGCCGTCGGCGAGAAGCCACAGGTAGTCCCACAGGTTCTGCGCCACGACGGCCGTTTCGCCCTCCGAGCCGAGAAACACCACCGGCTGCTCCTCGATCGGCTCACCATGACGCACCAGCCAAAAGGCGGCGAGGCCACCCGTGCCGTCCTGCCCGAAGACCCGGAAGTCGGAGCCATCAAGCTGCGCATTTCCCGTCCACGCCCTCCACCACTCGGCAATCTCGCCCGAGTCGAGGAAGTGGGGGTACGGCTCGAAGTCAACGCCGGCCCCGTCCCTGTAGTCGAAGCCGGCCTCGTGAGCTTCGGACAGGGGAGTCGGCAAGGTACGACCATCGTGATCCACGGCAGCACCCTAGCGACGAGAACCGACGGAACCACCGACAGCGGATCGGTCAGGGGTCCTTACCGATCCAGCGCTTGGCCGAGCCGCTTGAGCGCGTCGCGGGTGGCCGCCGAGGACACCACCGTGTAGATCTCCATGGTGATGGCGAACTGGGCGTGCCGAAGGATCTGCATTGCCACCCGGGGATGCACATCCAGGTCCGCCAGGAGCGAGGCGCAGGTCCGCCGGGCATCCCGGACGGTGATGCGCCGGAGTCCCGCCGCGTCGCAGCGCCGGTCCCAGAAACGGTTGAAGTTGCGTGGCTCGACCGGTCGGCCGTAGCGGGTGGTGAAGATGAGGTCCGAGGGGTGCCAGGCCGAGCCGGCGGCGTCCCGGGCGGCGGTCTGCCCGGCGCGACGGCGGTCGAGCGCCACGGCGCAGATGTCCGGGAGCGGCAGGGTGGCGTCCGAGGTGGCCGTCTTGGTCTCCCGGTGCAGCAGTTCGGCACCGACCCGCTGGAGCTGCCGGTCGATGGTCAACTCCCCCGCGTCGAGGTCGATATCGGCCCAGGTGAGCCCCAACATCTCGCCCTTGCGCAGGCCGAGCACCAGGACCAGGACGTACGCGGCGTATAACGGGTCCTCGTCGGCGCGGGCCGACTCCAGGAAGCACCGCGCCTCGTCGCTCGTCCACTGATTTCGGCCGGTCTCGTGCGACCTCTCGGGTTAGGGCTTCAAGGCCCCGCCTGACTGGCCTCGGTGCCCGATGGGTGTGCGTGACCGTCGGGTATCCGACGCGGCAGAGGGCTCGGGGTAGAGGGCAGGGGCATCGACTGGCAGTGTGAACCGATGGGTTTCATGGACAAGCTGCTTCGGAAGACCGTCCGGCCGAATGAGGGGAGCCAGGAAGCCCCGCAGCGAGTAACGCCAGTCGATGCTGTACCGAGCCAGGCGGGAGAGCGCGACGGCCTGCCGGACAAGTGGTACGTGCCGCAGGACAGCAGCTCTGATCGATTCATCGGCGCAACCGGTCTGCCGACGCTGCGCCTGATTCCGTACCGGGACGCGGGCGGTGAGCACGTCTTGCGGCTCTGCGAGGACGGTACTGGCCTTCTCGTCGGGCCGACGGATCGCCGACTTTCCCGTGCAGGCATCTACGTTTCCCAGCTTCGCGGCGAGGCTCACCACCAGGCCGAGTGTCGGGCTGGCAACTTCTATCCCGGCGAGCCGGTGCGGCTCGTTCGCGAGCCGGAAAACCCCTACGATCGAAACGCGGTGGCAGTGTACGACGCCACGGGGAAGCACATGGCCGCGTACATCAACAAGCAGAAGGCGCGAACGCTAGCGAAGCTGATTGACTCGGGTGCCGAAATCGAGGCCATCTCAATCCGCGGCACCCGTTCCGGCTTGGCATGCGATCAGGTCGCCATCCTGGCAGCGAGTCCCGAGGTGCTGCGGCACGTGCTGAGTCCTCGTTCGGCAAACGCGCCCCGTCCCGCGCACGAGCGTGACCGACCGCCAGACTGAGTGACTAAATAGGTGACGATCACGGCGTACACACGTGGACGGTGGCGGACGATGAAGGACGCGGATGCCAGCCTAGGGCGTAGGTTAGGGCAGGTCGACGAGTCCTGATCGTTTCCTGGGGGTCAAGTGGCCTCACTAATGCTGCTCCCTGGGATGGGGTCGTTTCCCCGCATAGGCGATTGCGGTACACCAAGAGCCCGAATCTCCCGTGCGTATCCAACCCGCGTCCTATGCGCAGATAGCAGCCCCGTAGCGGACAGCGTCATCGCCAGTACACCTAGGACAAGGCCTAAGATATCAAGCGCCTTGATCGGGCCACTAAAGGCGACAACCACCAGAGCTGCCGCCTGTGGCAGAACGATCAACACGAGGCCAGACAAGAGGAGTGGGCGCGCAAATCCACCGCTCCGAATGCTTAGATAGGATTGGGAGTTATTCCACTGGACCGGCAAGTCGCGCCCTGGATAGCTGCGGTACAGCCAGCCAGAAAGCTCGATTCCCAGATACCGCGCCAACGCCCCAATAAAGATCGTGTGCTGACTGTATAGCTGACTCGCACCTAACCCGAGAAACGGTATTGCGTAAAGAACGGGTCGGTATGAATCGTTGAGAGACGCACCGAACAGGCTGGCACTGCCGGCTAGGAAGAGAAATAAGACAGTGTCTCGCAGGCCGACTCTATGTGATATTTCTGCTCGCGTGCTTGAGTAAGATTGGAACGCGATTTGAAGTAGTTCGTTCTGATCGTTGGGAGATGACGAATCCACCACGCTACACTCCAATCCTTGCTACCAAAGGTAGGCGTAGCGGTCAACGTCGCTCAAGGAGCGGTGCCGCTGGCACCTCTGGCGCGTTACGGCCATTGGGTTGTAGGCGCGGAAGACCGCACGGGCGCAGCCTGGCGGGCTCGCATACGGACTGCCGGTTCAATCGAGCTTGACCGCCACGCGCTCGCGCGCCTGGTCGACGAGGACCAGGACCCGCAGAGGTCGGCTACTACGAGACGGTCAGCGATCCAGACGCACGGGCAATGAATCGACGCGACGCTCCTACGCAGGCTAGTACCAGCGCAGGCTACGGCGTCTCTCCGGTCGCGCCAGAAACCCTGAGCGGCCGGACTTGAGTGACTAACCGAGATACACACCGTCGGACGACAGTGGACGTGAGCGGAACCTCCCCGCAGCTCAACGAGCGGGAAGGCAGCGCGCACCATGACAGCTTGGGACACACCCTCGCCGGAGTCAGAGTGCCTGGACGTTGCATCGAAAGTCCGAAGCTCGGGGGTGGAGGGACCTTCACGTACGGCGATCTAATCGGTACTCTTCGCACTCATGGTGTCCCGGAGTAAGCCGAGCCTCTGGCGGTACTGGGGGTACGGCGTCTTGGCTGTGCTCCTCCTGTCCCTTGGTAGCAACTCGTTTGGTCCCGGCATCTACGCGGTCCTCGTCGGCCTCTTGATCCTGTTCGTGCTGTTCCAGGCCCCGGTGTACTGCGGCGCAATCAACCGCAAGCGCGGCGGCGCTGTGGAGTTCTGCCGCAACAACTCGACCGGCCTGGTCATGGGCTGTCACCTTCGACAGCACAAGTGGCAGAAGTTCGGGCGTGATTGGTGGTCTCTCGGCTGGCGCGAGAAATCGAAGGGCATCTGGACCGGGGCGTCTGCGAAGCTGGCGACGATCAGTGGCCTCGTCGGCACGATCACCGGGATCATTGGGGTTTTCAAGTAGGTGCCGGTCTGCTGTGCAGGCAGAGGCAAGGAACAACGACCGCCAAGATCGTCTGGCACAATCCGGGCACAACTGACACCAACAAGTGCCGTCAACCGCTGTAAGGCAACGGAAGACTTCGCCCAGGTCAGCCGACCGATCCGCCCGATTGGGCATGGTCGATGCCAGGCGAGAGGGGTTCAGGGTTCAAGTCTCTGGCGACCCACCACTTACCGCGCCTGAGTTGTGCGAACCCCATACGCAGGAGGCCCCAGAGTCTGAGCAAGCCAGACGGATTCGCGTTCAGCCGCCCGGATCGGCCGACGAGTTGGCCGAAACATCCCCAGACCGTCCCGGGCACCATCGACACTCAAGCGCGCCCTACCAGGGCGGCGGTATGGCGCGCTACGGGTCGAAGACCGGGACAAGCGGCGGAGCGATCTGGAGAAACCGCGTCATCTTGTGCGGGTCTCCAAGATCGTCGACCGGCTGCGGTGGCGGCCATTCGACGGGGCGGTCGGCTGGCCAGATGGGCCGTAGGGCCTCGACTGCGGCAGACCCGGGGTTGGGGCGTGCCCGTAGTCCAGGCCAATCGTGCTGCAGGGCCAGGGCGAAGAAGTGGCCGGCCTGAAAGACGGTGGCGTTGAGAACGCCGCCCTCGTTGCGGTACCTCTCAAGGTCGGGCGGCGCCGGGAAGACGGGGAGCTTATCCGTCACCGGCATGAAATGGGCACCGAAGAGCTGTGCCCTGCGGGGCCAACTCGGGTTGGCGAGATTCAGCCGCCGTCCGATCCAGACCCGCATCGTGTTCGGTGGCGCCCCTTCGAAGTGGTAGACCCGACGGTAATGCGACTCTGGGATGGGTTGCTCCACGCTGCTGGTCTGTGCCGCAACGAGACCCTTGAGCGCGACCCAGTTGGCCACGATCTGCTGAGCGTCGGCATCGAGTTCTACGGCTTTGCCGACGACCATGGGGCCGACAATTCGCTTCGCTGCGTTCTCCAGTCGGCTCATCCATCCGTTGTTGCAAGCGTCGCAGAAGACGCGCACCGTCGCGGTGAGGACCGGCTGTTGCCACTGCTGGCGACCGGCGATGCTGTTCCAGCGTTCGACGTGGCCGTGCTGCCTCAACGCGGGAAGGTACTCCCGCAGCCAGTCGGGCCAGACGTGCTCTTTGGTGATCTGGCGGTTTGTGGTCCCGCAGAACCGGCACGCATTGGGCACGAGGTCGACAGTACGACGGCTGTATGACATGGGCTAGGTGGGTTGAGGCCCGGACTGTCGAGCGACCGCCAACCAGGCTCCGGCTATACCGGACGAAACCCCGAGCGTGCATCCCCGCAGCGGGGGTCGGCCTGGGTCTTCGACGGAACGGCTGTCGACAGCAGCGCCGCCGGGCGGCGGCACACTGACGAGCGCTGGCACGGACGAATCTCCGAGCGTGCAGCCGTTCCCGGACGCCTGCGTACGCGGTGCACAGAGCTTGTAAGCGAGATGTCGTCATAACGACTTTGCTCGTGTCCCAAGCAGGTTCATCATCTGCCGGTGGACCTGATCGTTCTTCGACGAGACCCCCGCACGATCGGTATGTGTTTTGGGTGGGATGTGCACGGACGGCCGCAGCCGGTGACTGAGAGCTCGCTTCGGAATCTCTTCGCTGTCCTTCCGCCCACAGAGCGCGCGCCGGACGGCGTACAGGCGCTGCTCCAGGCAGCCCGAGACGCCTGTATAGCTTCCTTGGTGTCGTACAACGTGCTTCCGTTCGGGGTGCTTGCGTCCCTGCATGCCATCGAGGCCGCTCTGCGGGCCAAGATCGAGCTCGCGGGCGGAAGCGCTGAAGGTAGAGGCAGACAACCGCTGCCATGGAGAGCGTTGTGGGATCGTGCGGTGTCGCTCAAGTTGATAGCCCCCGAGGAAGACGGGGACGAAGACATCGTGGAGACGGGCCGCCGTGTCCGGAATATGTTCTCGCACCCGAAGACCAGCATGGTGATGCCCTACGCCATGGCGTTGCCGATGATCATCACCAGCCACAGGGTTGTGGCAAGGCTTTTCCCCGCCCTCCCCTGATATCCGTACAGCAGGCAAGTGCAATGTCGTAAGCAGCGGTACGTCGCTCCCAGAGCCGATCAAGGTGGAGCGACTTGCGCTGACCTCGAAGAGTCGCCCACGTCAGGACTATGTTGCCGCCGATGGCGGCCAGAGCCACAACAGACGCTTCGCTGAACTCCATGAACGTAGTTTGGCAGTCCGAGTCGAGCGGGCTGAGCCGCACAAGGCTTGGGGCGGGTGACCAACTGGGTGACGACGAAGGCGTGCCAGGGTGGACGTAGATGGACGGTGGTGGACCGTCCGTCCAGCTCGACCCTGCCACTGGCGCAGGCCATCGGCCGGCGATGGTTCCTCCACACAGAAGCGGTCAAGGTCCGCCGACAAGCGGCCTGGCGAAGCTTGACATCCATGGGAGCGTCGGGATGGCGATTGGTGCCCCGGACTATGACGGTTGTTGCCCGAACCCGGGAAGCCAGTCAAGATCACCGTCATCGTCCTGAGGCTATGGAGGCAGGACCGACGACAGTTCCTCATCACCGTGAGACTGCGCTTCCGGCTGGGTGCCGGTGTCGTTGATAGTGTTAAGGCGTGCCTGCTCATGCGCGCCTTTCCCTCGTGATCGAAGCCGCGGAGTCGCTTGCCGCAGGCCTGACGAATCCGACGCTGCTCGTCACACTGCACCGCGACATCGATGAGCTGAGCGGCCTCGACGGTTGCAGGCTGGGGCGTTCCACCAAGCAGTACGCGCTCCGCTGGGCGATCTTCACCATGTCCTATGCGGCCGTCGAAGCGTTCTTCAACGACGTCCTCCGCGATCCCACGAGTCCGCGCGCGCTGCCGCTGAATCCGGACAAGCTTCACCAAGCTGGCGAACTATATGGCGTCAAGCTCTTCACGAACGACTGGGGTGTGCGGACGCGGGTCCAGGGAACCGGAGCTGGCAATCGATCCAGGTGGGCCGTGTTCGCCGGCAAGCAGTCCCTCGGTGCTTACCTGGCGGACATGAAAAAACTCCGCGACCTGCTCAGCCACGGTCAGGACCCACGGGCGGCGTCGAACGCTTCGGGTGCACTGTGGACGCTGGCGAATGGGGGCCATTCGATGCGGCTCATGGGCGCAGAAGGTTTCATTCAAGCCGCCTGCGATCTATCTGCCCAGACGGTGCTGGCCTTCGGTGGTGACCTGAACGACCTCCCGGAGTGGCCCGAGCCAGCTCGATCAGGGCTCTCGGCGGAACCGCGCCCGGCGCTGAAGCTCTTGCCCGCCGACGCATAGATTTGCCCACACCGTCGGCAGGTTGGACACCCTGACCGGCATGGGGCCCGGCGCCGACAGCAGCGCTGACAGCAACCGGCCGGGACGAGGGCAACCGCCGGCTGCCGATCACGGACAGCCGCCCGAGGTCGCAGACGTGGATGGACCTTGCCGGACGGAGCACGCAGAACTTGTAAGCAAGGCGTCAGGCAGGTACCGCTAGTCGCTGAGCCCTTCATCCTGCTCAGTGAGTCTGTTCAACTGGCCGATCAGGCGGTCACGCTCCTTTAGCAGGTCGTGAAGCTGCTGCTGTTGCTCCGCGCCGAAGAGTTGATTCTTGAGCGTTGACTCGCGCTGGTACTGAACTGTCCAGACCTGCCCGAGAAAGGCGGCACAGGCGAAGATGGAGCCGGCCACAAGAGCGATGCCGAGCTCCCGCGTTGGGTCGATCAGCGTTAGGGGCACGCCAGTACTGAACGTGGTCAGACACAGCGCCGCGAGAAGCGAGACCCACGCACCTGAACTCATCCGGCGCGTAATACGACGCTTGCCGTAGCCCGCGCCCCACGACATCGAGGCGTGAGAAAAGGCGTCCCATAGCTCTTGGTCGACAGCCTCCAACTCGTCGGTGAGCCGGTCGGCAGCTCTTGATGGCTCTTCCGGTGAGACACGATGAGTCTTCGCCACGGCTGGAGCGTAGGTGGGCAATGCAAGCGTGGCCGACCTGTGAACAAGGAGGCAGAACTGCCGATGGATAGCCAGCGATGGCATGAAAAGATCATCGGGCACACACCGGGCACAACTGGGGCCGACAAGGGCTGTCAACCGCTGTAAGGCAGCGCAAGCCATGGCCCAGGTCCGCACGCCGTTGCGCCCGATTCGGCATGGTCCCCGGACCGCGAGAGGGGTTCAGGGTTCGAGTCCCTGGCGGCCCACTCCTCCCCAGCGGCCCTTTGCGGGGCCGCTGTTGCCGTAGTTCGGGGCGGTGCAGCAGCGAAGACAGCAGTAGCGCCTTACCGGTCCAGTGCCCTGCCGAGCCGCTTGAGGGCGTCGCGGGTGGCTGCCGAGGACACCACCGTGTAGATCTCCATGGTGATGGCGAACGGCGCGTACCGGAAGATCTGCATCGCCACCCGGGGTGAACGTCCAGTGACGGTGCAGACCATCGGGCAAGCTTGAGCGGTGGTTGTGGAGACGGTACGTGTCGAGGGTTATCACGAGGTTCTGGCGCTTCATCGGATGCTCATGGAGTGCAAGTCCGATGACCTCGGGAGTGTCTACGCTGGCAGCCCGTTCATCGCCGCCATCCAGCACCGTTTAGTCGATGCTCTTGAAGCCGCCGACCCGGGCCAGGGGTGGCATGACTGGCGGAACGCCGATGGTCATCCTCGCCGGGTCAAGGCCATTCGTGCACATCTGACCGGAGCGGGAGAGTGGTGGCATGACGCCAACGGGGAGCAGCGCGCGGCCTACGTGCGAGACATCCTCGCGCCGTTGCGGCCCTCGCCGGAGCTGCTTGCTGAGCTGATCACGATCGCGTCCGATCGCCGGCTGGGCGACTAACCGAACGACGATCGGTGCGGACCCCAGTGGACATGCACGGACGATGGCGGAGCGCCTCCCCAGGTCAAGGGCCACGGAACAGCAGCTCACGAGGCGGTGTTGGTTGCCTGGGGGTCAAGAGGTCGTTGGGGCCGCACCGACACCGGCAGAATGGTGGCGTGATGACCGAGCCCGTCACCGCAGGTCGGATGGAGTTGGTGGATGACCTGGAAGGGCTGCCCGGCAGTTCCGGCGGCTGTCTTCTCGCCCTGACGTTGGAGGATCCAGTCTTGCTTCGTGTCGGCGACGTCTGGTGGGTTGAGGACGAGGTGCTGTACGTCCAGCGAGGGGATGTCCCGGCTGTGGCGCACCGAGGTCGCGTCGAATGGCGGCGGAAGTGGTAGCGCGGAGGGCCTGTGGGGCACCGCAGGGGGCACAAGACATCGCGAGACGTCGTCAACCGGCGAACAACCATGAGAGCCCGAGACGACGGGTGAGCAGGTGCCGGAACGGTGTCGAGCGGTCCATGACCGGGTAGAAGAGGCCGCCGTAGCGCTCCTCGAACCAGACCATCGCGACGGCCAGTTCCTCGGCGCAGACCGCACTGGACCGGTCGGTGCAGATCAAGGAGACCAACGAGCGTCGCCGTATCGGCGTCGATCACCAGACCGGTGAGATCGTCGTTCTCGACCGGCACCGCCGCATCGAGCCATCCAACCCTGGCGACGACGTCGTCGAGATCTACCACGGCCATGTCCGCGACTGGGAGGACCACAGCAAAGACGGCCCGAACGACGACATGCGCAACGCCCTCAAGCGTGCCGGGCTGGTAGACAAGAAGGGCAGGCCGACCGCGCCGCCGAAGGACGAGGCATGAGCACACAGCGCAGCTACTACGAACCGGCTCCGGCGACCCACGACACGGCCACAGCCGCACTCGCGGTGGGCGATATCGACACTCTCACCGACTCGATGGTCGGGCTCGCCTTGCACGACGCGGACTGGCGGTGGTGCCGGGACTTCTACCTACGCGTGCTGGATCATCCGGAGGAGGACGTCCGCGCCACAGCAGCGATCTGCCTTGGCCACCTTGCCCGCATCCACCACCAACTCGATACCGACAGAGTTCTGCCCGCCCTGCGTGCCCGCCTGCGCGACCCGGAGGTCGGTGGCACGGTGGAGGACGCCATCGCCGACATCGAGCAGTTCCTCGCTCTCCCGCCCGGTGCCGAGGGACGATAGACACCGAACCAAGCTCGATGGCGCGGGATGGCGCCAGGCCCACCGGACGGCAGCGCTGGTCCGGAACCTGGCGCCGGGAGCTGACGCAGTTATCCTCTTCAGGTGCTGGCCCGTGGAGATCTTTGACGCGGGGTCCGGCACTGCGAAGGGACTATCGACATGCCCCGTGTGGTACCGGCGGTCATCCGCGCACTCGACGTCCTCGAACTGTTCCTGGACTGCCCCCAACTGTCGGCCCGTCAGGTGATGGAGCGGCTCGACCTGCCCCGTACCACCGTCCACGAACTGCTTGTCACGCTCGAGGCTCGCTCGTACCTGATCTCCGTTCCGGGCCAGCCGGTGCAGTATCGGCTGGGCATGCCGCTGTTCCAGCTTGGCGCGGCGTTCGCTGGCCGGCTCGACCTGGTCCGCGAGGCGCAGTGCGTCGCGCGGGACGTGGCCGCCGCCTGCGACGAGGCGGTCCACGTGGCCGTGCTCGACGGCGCCGATGTCATCTACCTCGTGAAGTTCGACAGCACGCATCCGGTTCGGATGGTTTCGGCGGTCGGGCGGCGGCTGCCGGCTCACTGCACGGCGGTCGGCAAGATCCTGTTGTCCGCCCTTGATGAGGCGAGCCTGGACGACGTCCTGACGAAGGGCGACCTGCCGGGCATGACGCCGGACAGCATCACGGACCCGGACCGGCTCCGCGAGCATCTCGACCGTGTCCGGGCTGACGACGTCGCTGTCGACATTGGTGAGTCTGACAGCGCCATGCGTTGCGTCGCCGCGTCGATCCGAGACCACTCGGGCACCACCATCGCCGCCATGAGCCTGTCCGCGCCGATCATTCGCTGGACCCCCGAGGCGCACGTGGAGTGGACCGGATTGGTTCGCGAGGGCGCTGCGGCGCTGTCGGCCCGGATGGGCTACCGGGCTCTGTCTCGATAGCCGACTTCCCGCTTTCGGCTCGAAACCTCATCGAAACATTGACATCGCTCAGAGCGCTGCTCTAGCGTCGCGACCACTCGATACGGTATCTCGAACTCAGTTCGAAATCTCGAACGGTGGTGGTCCCGTGGCCCGACCGAACTGGTACGTCAACGCTGCTTTCTCGGCCCGGCCCCCGATCGCCTCAACGCACTGATCGATGCGGGCGACTCGTCCGTGGTCGCCGTCATGAAGACACACCTGAAGCACGAGCTACGCCCTCGGCGTGCCGTGCTGCGGGGACTTGAAGGAGGCGAAAGTCCATGGACAACAATCCAGCCTGGTCACGGCGCGGCTTTCTGGGGATGGGGGTGGGGGTTCTCGGCGCAGCCGGCCTGGCCGCCTGTGGCGGCGAATCCGACTCGCCCTCCAAGGTGCAGGCGGAGGTTCCGCAGGAGCTGATCGACGCCGCGGCGGCGATGAAGGGCTCCTCGATGGGGATGCTGTCGCAGAAGCTGTATTCCACGGCCGCGAACGACGCCCTCGACAGCTCGATCAAGAAGTTCGCCGACACCACCGGCACGAAGATCGAGAACAGTCTGGTCCAGGCCGACGCGGGTGACGTGGTGGCCAAGATCGACGCCGAGGTCAAGGGCGGGGTGGCGCGCGATCTGGCGTTCATGACCGACTCACGGTTCGTCGCGCAGTTCCAGGCGCTGGGCGACCTGGAGGACGTGACGGACGTCGTCCAGGCGCTGACCGCCAAGTACGGCGAACCCTGCGCTGAGGCCAAGAACTTCTGCGTCTTCGACGGCAAGTGGTTCGCGATCCCGTACCACTTCATCGGTATCGGGTCGTTCCTGCGCAAGGACTGGATGAAGGACAAGGGCATCTCCCCCAAGGACATCTACAGCTGGGAGGAGTTGCGGGATCTGTGCCTGGAGATCTCCGATCCCGCCAAACGCCGATTCGGCTGGGGCATGACGGTGAACCGGTCCGGTGACGGCAACGGCATGATCGAGGCACTGATCAACGCCTACGGCGGGTCGATCGCCTCCAACGACGGCCGGAAGGTCACGTTCAACTCCCCGGAGACGGTGCAGGCGGTGACCTTCCTGGGCGATATTTACACCAACCCCAAGTACAAGCCGATGCTGCCGCCCGGGGTGGCGAGCTGGACCGACACCAGCAACAACGAGAACTGGCTCGCCGGGGTCCTCGGCTACACCCGCAACCAGTTCAGCGTCTACGCCGACTCCAGGACGAAGAAGAACCCGGTGCACGCGAACACCCACGTGTTCTCCGACTGCATCGGGCCCGCGACCAACAACCCCCTGCTGCTCGGCCAGTCGCAGGGCTTCGTCGTCTTCAAGGGTGCCAAGAACCCCGCGCTCGCCAAGCTCCTGGCCCAGTACCTGGTCAGCGCGCCCGCGCTGCTCGGGGTCGCGAAGGAAGCGCCCGGCCTGGTGATGCCCGCCTGGGAGAAGGTCTGGGACGCCGACCCGTTCTTCACCAGCGGCGACCAGGCGTTCCCCATGCTGCGCAAGATCACTGAGCTGAAGCTGCCGCTGAACACGAAGAACGGCCTGGCCTTCCCGCAGAAGGCCAGCGCGGGCCAGCAGGCGGTCGGGTCGGCCTACGTCCTCACCGACATGATGCAGCAGGTCGTGCAGGGCACGGCGCCGGCGCAGGCCGTGACGAGCGCCCACGCGAAGATGGTGCAGATCTTCAACCAGCAGGGGCTGCCGCAGTGAGCTCGGTCCGTCCTGCGCGGGTCCCGGCGGCGAGGAAGTCCCCGCCGCCGGGACCCGGCTCTCTCACGGCAACCCAGCGGCGGCTGGGTCGTGACTGGCGGCTGGGGGCACTGTTCCTGGCGCCCATGGCCGTGCTGGTCGGCAGTCTCGTCCTCGTGCCGATCGCCCGGTCGATCGTCACCAGCACCACCGAACGGCACGGGCAGGACACCGTGTTCGTCGGCCTGGACAACTACCTCGCGCTCGTCGGCGACGAGCAGTTCCACACCGGCGTCGTGAACTCGTTCGTCTTCACCGCGTACGCCGAGATCTTCAAGGTTGTGCTGGGGTTGTCCGCGGCCCTGCTACTGCATCATCGGCGTCGCGGCCGGGCCCTGCTGACCGGGTTGCTGCTCGTGCCGTGGGTGGTGCCGACGGTGGTGACGGCGTTCAGCTGGCGCGCGCTACTCGACCCGATCTTCGGCAGCGTCAACACGCTGCTCACCGCTACCGGAATCGGGCCGCTGCTGGCCAGCGCGCACCTGGTCGACAGCTGGCCCGCGGGCTGGCTGTCCGACCCGTCACTGGCCATGCCGTCGGTGATCCTGGTCAACGTCTGGAAGGGGGTGCCGTTCTTCACCGTGTGTTTCCTCGCCGGGTTGAAGGCCATCCCGGCGGACCTCTACGAGGCGGCGACAATCGACGGCGCTTCGTCGTTGCAGCGGTTCACCAACGTGACGCTGCCCGGGCTGCGCCACGTGATCACCGTGACGGTGACCCTGTCGTCGATCTGGACGTTCAACAACTTCGACCTCGTCTGGTTGCTGACCCAGGGTGGCCCGGGCGACGTGACCGCGCCGTACGTGCTCGTCGCGTACTCGAAGGCGATTTTGCAGTTGCAGTACGGCGCGGGGGCGGCGGTCACGCTCGTCATGCTGCCGGTCATCGGTGGGCTGGTGTTCGTCCTGGTCCGGTTGTTGCGCCAGGACACCAACATCAGACTGCCCCGGCGACGCCAGGCGGCGTGGCGGATCGGGGCGCGGCGGTGGGCTGGGACGGCGCGCAGGGCGCTGCCGTGGGTCGTCGCCGCGGTGGTCACCGGTCTGCTGGCCTGGGCATCGCCACAGATCTTCTGGAAGGCGGCGGTGGTCCTCGCGGTGATCCTGCTGGTCGCGGCGGCGGTCGGCCGGGTGGTCTCGACCCTCCAGTCCCGGGGCGGTCGGCGATCGTCGTCACTGGTGTCGGGTCTGGGGTCCTGGGTCGCGCTGGCCGGGTTGCTCTTCTTCGTGCTGGGCCCGCTGTACTGGATCTTCGTCACGGCCTTCAAGTCCGAGGGCCAGGTCGTCATGCGCACCGACGACCTGTGGCCGACGCCGTGGACTCTGGAGCAGTTCGGTGCCCTGTTCGACAACCAGCCCTTCGGCCGCTGGTACCTCAACACGCTGCTGGTGTCCGCGGCGTCCACGGCGGTGGCACTGGTCTGCGCCGCCCTGGCGGGTTACGCGCTGGCCCGGCTGCGGTTCCGCGGTGCGCAGGGCTTCACCGTCACGGTGCTGCTCACCTACGTGATGCCGGGTGCGCTGCTGTTCATCCCGCTGTACCAGATGCTCATCGGCGCGCGGCTCACCGACTCGTTGTGGTCCCTGGTGGTGACGTACCCGACCTTCACGCTTCCGTTCGCCACGTGGCTGCTGGTGGGGTATTTCTCGTCGATCCCCGTCGAGTTGGAGGAGGCCGCGCTGGTCGACGGCTGCAGCCGCGTCCAGGCGTTCGGGAAGGTGGTGCTGCCGCTGGCCAAGCCAGGGCTGCTGGCGGTCGCGCTCTTCACCCTGACCAACGCCTGGAACGAGTTCCTCTTCGCCTTCGTGTTCATCACGAAGGACGAGTACAAGACGCTGCCGGTGGGGATGCAGTCGATGATCGCCGGAGACGTCGTGCCCCAGGGACAACTCGCCGCGGCGTCGCTGCTCGTCAGCATCCCCGTGGTCGTCATGTACGCCTTCGGGCAGCGCTTCCTGACCGAAGGGCTCACCGCGGGCGCGGTGAAGGGCTGACCTCAACGAGGGTCGCGCCGGCAACGAGACGGACCCGTCCGAGCGTTCGCCGCCGCCACCGCATCTCGACCAGTGCCGCTCGGTCGGGATGCGGTGGTGGGCCGGGCCTGTCCGCTAGTCGGCGCTGACGAGCAGGGCGCCGCTCACGGTGTCCACATACCAGCGCTGGTACTGCTCCAGCCGCCAGCCGCGTTGCCGGACGAGCCAGTCGAAGTTGCGGACGTCCTGGGCCAACCAGAGGATGTCGGCCACCTGTTCGACGTCCAGGTCAGGGCGGAGGCCCCCCGTGCCGACGAGTTCCGCGGCGAACATGGCCATGCCGCGGCGGCGGTCGTCGACGTTCTTGCGCCAGATCTCGGCGGCGTCCGGATCGGCCGTGGCAGCCCCGGCCAGGGCGAGCATCACCTGAGCCTGTCGTGCGTTGACCTCGGCCAGATGGCGGGCGTAGCGGGTGAGCTTGGCGCGGGGCTCGGCGAGTGCGCGGATCTCCGCGACGAAGGGCCGGTCCGGTAGGGCCACCGGTTCGTCGTCGCCGGCCAGGGTGACGTCGACCAGTTGGGAGAGCAGTTGTCGCTTGCTGCCGAACACCGCGTACAGGGTCTGGACCGCGACGCCGGCTTCCACGGCGACAGCGGTCAGTGGTGTGGCCGCGTAGCCAGGGTCGACGAACAGCCGGCCAGCCGCTTCGAGGATCGCTCGCCGGGTCTGTCGGGCCTGCTCCTGTCGGCGGGAAGAGTCATAACGTCTCTTGACAACCACCTCTCAAGTGTAGTGCTCTATTGGATAGAGTCTAACTCTATCGAGAGGTGGCGGCCATGCCGTTCGGTGTGTTGCAGGAGATGCCCGGCGTCAGCGAGGCGGAATACCGGCAGGTGGAACGACACCTCGGGCCGGACCGACCCCCGGGTCTCCTCGCCCATGTCGCCGGGCCGACAGAGGACGGCTGGCGGATCATCAACATCTGGCAGGACGAGGCGGCATTCCGCCGGTTCCAGTCCGAACGGCTGGTCCGGGCCGCTGGCCTGGCGGCACAGGAGGACGGCTTCGACCCGACGAAGGCGGCTCACTTCCGCTCGATGAGCGTCGACGGCACCGAGATGCCGTTCTGATGGCCGACACCGCCAGCCTGCGGGCCCGCAGCGCCGCTTTCTGGGCGGGAGCGGCAGCTGGCTGGATTCGCCACGCCGATCGGCAGGACGGGACCGGTCGACCGCTGGGCGCAGCGGCCATGGATCGACTGGCCGCACGACCCGCCGAACGAATTCTCGATGTGGGCTGCGGCTGCGGCGGCACCACGGCCGAGATCGCCGCCGCGGTCGGCGAGACCGGCGCGGCGATCGGTGTCGACATCGACGAGGCGATGGTGACCGCCGCACGGCTCCGGTTCCCCACCGACGGGCACCCGGGCATCCAGTTCCACCTGGCCGACATCGAGACTCTCGATGTCGTGCCGGGTGCCCCGTTCGACGCGGCGTTCTCCCGAATGACCCTGATGCTGTTGGCGGACCCGGTTGCCGGGTGCCGCACCATCCGGCGATCACTGCGCCCGGGAGGGCGCCTCGCCGCGACGGTCTTTCGCGACAGCGGCGTCAACCCGTGGCTCTCCGCGGCGATGCTCGGTGCCGCACCGCATCTCGGACCGCTACCACCGCTCCCGGTCGGTGACGAGCCCGGTCCGTTCGCGTTCGCCGACCCGGCCCGGCTCGTCCGGATCCTCACCAGCGCCGGCTTCACCGCCGTCACGATCACGCCGTGCGACGTCGCCCTGGAAACTCCGGACGACGCCGACGCGGTGGCCGAATGGCTTATCGAGGTCGGTCCGGCCGGTGCGGCGTACCGGGCGGCTCCGCCGGCTGGGCAGGCTTCGGCCCGGGCGGGAGTCGCCCGGCTGCTCGGCCGGTTCCGTGAGCCTGGCGTCGGCTACCGGCTGCCCACCGGCCTCTGGCTCGTCGCCGCAACCTCCGTCGGGGCTGACAGCCCGTCCGCCACAGCCGCTACCCACCAACAACCACGTCAGGACGAAACCCGATGAAAACGATCCGTTTGCTCGCGCCGGCCGTCTGCCTCGTGCTGGCTGCGACGGCGTGCACCGGAACCGACGCACCCCAGCCCAGAGCTGCGGCGCCGGACAGCCCCACCACAACCGCCGCCGCGTCCAGCGCGGCCGGATCCGCTCCGGACGGCGGCTCCACGCAGGTGTCGGCGAAGGAGGTGTGCGCCTACCTGGACGGCCAGTTGCCGACCCTGAAGGGAATCGGGTCCGAGACGGGCGTCATGGCCAACCTCACCGTGAACCTCTATTCCTGGTACGAGAAGCAGGGCCCCGTGCCGACCGGCCGGCAGATCGACGACCAGACCCGACAGGAATGCCCGGCAACCCGGACCGAGGTGCTGAAACTCGCCGGCATGGAGAGCTTCGAACGGCTGTAGTTGCCGCGAGCCGGTCATGACCTCGGCGTATGGGCTTCACCGCGGCGGTCGCTGGTCAGTGCCAGGCCATGTTGATGGCCCGCTCGAAGTTGACGTAACCGGCGCGGGCGAAGGCCTTTGCCATGGGTACGTTGCCCAGGTCGGTGGCGGCGCGGATGCGTGGGACGTCCTCGGCGGCCAGGGTTCGGGTGCCTTCGGCGAGGAGGCCGTCGACGTACCCGCGGCCCCGGTGTTCGGGGACGACGCCGAGATAGGCGATCACCGGGTGGTAGGCGTTGCGCGCCGGAATGACGAACCCGACCGGGTCGCCGTTCTCGCCCAACGTGCCGATGCGCCACCACTCACGAGGGCTGGAGTACGTGGCGAGTTCCTGCTCGTAGTGCTTGAGCGCGGCCTCGTGGGGCGACATCTGCGCCAGGTCGGTACGGCTGTGTGCGTCCAGGGTCCCGTCCAGGGCGCGGGTCATCAGCGCGACCAGCTCGTCGGTGTCCAGGGCCGGGCGGAAGGCCAGTCGCTGGTCGGGCGTGGGCAGGCCGGCCGCGGGGCGCCACTCCAGGCGTAGCCGTTCGACAGTCAGGCGTGCGCCGGCGCTCTCGAGGACGCCCATCCTGGCACGCACCGCCCGGTACGTGTCCGGGTCCTCCCGCCAGTCGGCGGGGATGAAGCGGCCGTATTCGGGAGGGACAGCGCCGGGTGCCAGGACCTGCTTCGCGGCGGTCTCGTACAACGCCTGCGCCACCTCGGTGAGGTCTTCGGCACCGTCGTCGACGTCGAGGATGTCCAGCAGCAGCGGAGCGGTGTCGTCGCCGCGACCCCACCAGGCGACCCTGGCCAGCAGGCGGTCGCCGCGCAGGGCCACCCACATCCACTCCGGTCGGCGGCGCTTGTCGGCGAGGTCGTCGTCGAACTCGTGGTTGATGGTGTACGGCAGGCGGTTGAACAGGGCGATCTCGTCCGGCCCGGTGATGGGACGGATCGTGACACCGCCGGGGGATGTGCTCATGCGGACTCGTTCCCGGTCTGTGCGCGCGTGTAGGTGAGGAAGAGAGCGCCACTGTCCAGAACGGTGTGGTCGGTCAGGCGCCAGGTGGTTGGCGCGAAGACGGCGTCGCGGCCGAACAGCGGGATGCCGGCGCCGATGGTCAACGGGGCAAGCTTGATGATCAGCTGGTCGATCTCGGGGTAGAGGGCACCGGCCAGGGCGCCGCCGCCGATCACCCAGACGTCCCTGCCGTCGTGGCGCTTCAGCTCTCGTACGGTGGCAATGGGGTCCTCGGCGATGACCTCGACGGCCGGGTCCGGGCTGGCGCCCAGCGTGCGGGAGAACACCAGGTGGCGCAGATGCGGGTACGCGTCGGTCACGCCGGCCTTCAGGCCCACCTCGTAGGAGTGGCGCCCTTCCAGCACGGTGTCGAACCGGCTGCCCTGGTCGGTGATGCCGAACGCCTGCCGGGCCGGACCGGGCAGGGTCTCCGGGTATTCGCCGACGAGGTGGCGCAGGTAGTCGTCCGGGATGGGCCAGAAGCCGTCGGGGCCGGTGGGGTCGGCGCCGTCGGGACCGGCGATGAAACCGTCCAGGGTGGCGGCGATGTAATACACGAGCTTGCGCACGACGATCTCCTCGTTCAGGCTGCCGGCTGCTGTTCAGCGACGACGCCCATCAGCCTGCCCGGCGAGGACCCGGGCTACAAGATCACATCTGGCAACGTGCCATAACCCTTCGCTAATGCGTGGATCGGGGACAGTGATGGAACTCCGCGACATCGAAATATTTCTGACCCTCGCGGAGGAACTGCACTTCACCCGCACCGCCGAGCGGCTGCACGTGACCCAGGCCCGGGTCAGCCAGGCGATCAGGAAGCAGGAACGTCGGATCGGCGCGGCGCTGTTCGAGCGGAACAACCGGCAGGTGGCACTCACACCGATCGGTCAACGGCTCTTCGACGACATTCAGCCCATGTACCGAGGGCTGCACGAGGGCATGGACCGGGCCAGGCTCGCCGCCCGCGGCAGGACCGGGGTGCTGCGGGTCGGGTCGATCGCCGTCAACCTCCACGATTTCCGCGAGTTGTTCGACGGGTTCGCAAAGGATCACCCGGAGTGCGAGGTGCAACTCCGGCATGTCGACTTCGGCGACCCCTTCGGTCAGCTGCGCGCCGGCGACATCGACGTGCAGATCGTGTGGCTGCCCGTCAAGGAGCCGGACCTCACCGTCGGCCCGGTCATCTACACCGAACCCATCGTGCTGGCCGTCGGGGCGACCCACCGCCTGGCCGGCCGTGAGTCGGTCTCCTACGAGGACCTGGCGGACGAGACGGTCATGGGCGGGGCCCGGCCGGACTACTGGCGGGAGATCCTGGTGCCCGTACGCACACCCAGCGGCCGGTTGATCAGGATCGGCCCGTCGGTCTCCAACTTCCAGGAGATGATCCCGATCCTCGTCACGGGCGAAGCCGTCTCACCGGTCCACGCCCAGGCCGCCCGCTACTACGCGCGGCCGGACCTCGCCTACGTGCCCATCCATGACGCCCCGCCGGGCCGGTGGGGGCTGATCTGGCGTACCGGCAGCGAGACCGAACTCATCCGGTCGTTCGCCAGCGCCGCACGCCACCTCACCTCCATCGAGTAGCCCGGCTGGCTCACCCCTGCCGCGTGGTACGAATGCCGCAGAGCGCGCATAAAACACAGAACGGGCCGAGCCGATGACGACGAGCAGGGCGGGCAAGCTGCTGCGGAAGCCCGGGGACCCGCAACGGGCCACCTTCCTGGAGCTCTTCTTCGATCTGGCGTTCGTCTACGTGCTCATCCAGCTCGGGCAGGTGCTCAGCCAGAACCTCACCTGGCGTGGGGCCTTCCACACGCTGGTGCTGCTGTTGGCGGTGTGGTGGGTCTGGTGCAGCACGGCGACGGTCCCGGACCGGTTCGACCCGCAGCGGCCGACGATACAACTGCTGGTCATCGCGACCCTGGTCGGCAGTCTGCTGATGGCCGTCGCGCTACCGGAGGCCTTCGGAGCGCAGGGCCTGGTCTTCGCGGGAGCGTACGTCGCCGTCCAGGTCGGTCGCAGCGTCGGCCTTCTCATCGCCCTGCGGGGCCACGAGCTGCAGCGCGGCGCCCTACGGGTGGTCATCTGGTTCTGCGTGTCCGCCGTGCCGTGGATCGCGGGGGCACTGGTGCACGGCACCGCCCGGGAGGCACTGTGGGTGCTGGCGGTGGCCATCGACTATCTGGCCGGAAAACTCCGCTACCTGACACCCGGCCTGGGCCGCTCGCCGCCCTCGGAGTTGCCGAGCGCGGCCGAACACCTGGCCGAGCGCCACCGGCAGTTCTTCATCATCGCGCTGGGCGAGATGATCCTGGTCTCCGCGTCGACCCTCGGCGGCAGCGGCTTCGCGCCCGACCGGACCACGGCGTTCCTGGTGTCGATCGCCGCCACGGTGCTGCTCTGGCGCATCTACATCTACCGTGCCGGGGAACTGTCGGCGTCCGCCATCGCCGGCTCCCGCGATCCGGCCCGCCTCGGACTGTCGGCGTTCTACGCCCACCTGGTCATGGTGGCCGGTGTCGTCGTCGCGGCGGTCGGCGCCGAACTCGTCATCGCCCATCCGTCCGGGCATCCTGAACCGGCCTGGATCGCGATCATCCTCGGCGGACCGGCGCTGTTCCTGGCCGGGCGCTCCCGCTTCGAGTACGTGGTCTTCAGCCGGGTGTCCCAGGATCGGCCGATCGGGCTGCTCGCCCTGGCCGCCCTGACGCCGTTGATGTTCCTCGTACCGCCGATCGTGGCCGCCCTCGCCGCCGCCGCGGTCCTGGCCGGGGTCGCCATCTCGGACGCCGCCCGCGCGAGAGGACGTCCATCTGAGGTGCCAACGCCACCTGGATAGCCGGCCAGGACCCACGCCGTCACCGTCGCAGCTGCTTTTCGAACCAGTGGTGGGCGTAGCGCTCGGTGTTGTACGCCCCGATCTCCCGGTAACCCGCCGCCCGGTACAGGGCGATCGCCTCGGTGAGGTTGCGGTTGGTGTCCAGCCGGACGGCCGTCGCGCCACGGTCGGCGGCGTAGCGTTCCAGCTCGCCCAGCAGCCGCCGCCCGACGCCGAGCCCGCGTACGGTGTCGGCCACCCAGACGCGTTTGATCTCGGCGGGCGCGTCGGGGTGGAGTTTGACCGCGCCGCAGCCGATCGGTTCGGTGTTGAGGGTGGCGAGCAGGAGCACGCCGGCGGGCGGGACGAGTGCCTCGTCGTGGACGGGGTTGCTCAGCGCCGGGTCGAACCCGTCGTCGAGTCGACTGGCGATGTCCCGGGCGTACGCGCGCAGGCAGGCGCGGGCCCGCGGGTCGCTCGGCGGGCACGGCTCGATGACGACCATCGACCCGACGAGGAGGCGTTCGACCTCGGCCATGGCGGCGACGAGTCGTTCGCGCCGGTGCTCGCTGAGTGGTTCGAGGATCGAGGCGGCGAGGTCGTCCGACCGCTCGTCGAGGTCGGCCCATGCCGTACGGCCGGCGTCGGTGAGCGCGGCGGTGCGGACCCGGCCGTCGCCGGCCTGGTCGGCCGGTCCCACGGTGATCAGGCCGTCGTTCTCCAGCGTGCGCAGGAGTCGGCTGAGGTATCCGGAGTCCAGGCCGAGCCGGGCGCGCAGCGCGGCGACCTCGGCACCGGTGGGGCCGATCTCCCAGAGCAGGCGGGCCTGCCCGAGGGGTCGCCCCTGGGCCATGTACTCGTCGTCGAGCGCACCCACCCGTTGGGTGACCGTCCGGTTGAACCGCCGTACGGCGGCGATGAGCGCGGAGTCCATAAGCCTGACTTTAGTCAGGATTCCGGATGCGGTGGTAGGAGAGGATGCCGGCGTGGTCCAGGACGACCACAGTGAGCACCACCCCGGTGGCGACCGCGGTGACCGCCAGCAGCGGCAGTCGCAGGACGGCCGCGCCGACGGCCAGCACGAGCAGGGCCACCACCCGCGGCCAGGAGAGCCGTCGGTGGATCGACAGCGAGAAGAGGATCCGCCCGACGAGGAACAGCATCGGACCGCCCAGGATGACGACGGCCGCGGTCGTGTCGGCTGCCCTGGTGGGGTGGGCGATGCTCAACTCCGCCCCGACGGCGGTGACCACCAGCCCGGCGATCATCACGAGGTGCAGGTATCCGGTGATGACGCCGAGCCGGGACGGGTCGGCGTCATCGATGGCCGGCGCCAGCCGCTGGCCGGCGGGCGTCACGTAGAGCAGACCGGTCAGCACGGCGGTGGCGAAGACCAGCAGGAAGGCGGCGGTCTGCGGGAGGTCGAGGTGGGTGCCGGCGTACGAGAGCCCGGCGACCAGGACGAGTTCGCCCAGCGCAATGATCATGATCTGCTGGTACCGCTCGGCGAAGTGCTCGCCGGCGAGGCGCAACTCCTGCCCGCTCGTCCGTCCTAGCCGTGGGGTGGGCCAGCCGATTCGTGGGCCGGTGAAGTCGAGGGCGAGGGCGAGCACCCAGAGCGGCACCCGCCACTCCGGCAGGAACCCACCGACCAGCCACGGTACGGCGGAGACACCGAACCAGCAGAGGATCCGCACCGCCCTCTTCTGGCGGGGGTGACCGCGCAGCGCGAACGCGGTCACCGCGCCCCGGGCGATGTGGACCGCGACGTACGCGCCGGCGAAGAGCAGGCCGCGCCCGTCCAACGCCTGCGGGATCGCCACCCCGGCCAACAGGCTGCCCAGCGCGGCGACGACCAGCAGCCACCGGACCAACGGGCTCTCCGGGTCGTACCAGTCGGCGAACCACGTGGTGGTCACCCAGATCCACCACACCCCGGCCAACAACACCGCGGTACGCAGTGCGCCGGCCAGGGTGAGGTCGTGCAGCAGGTGCCCCGCCAGTTGACTGAGGGCGAGCACGAACGCCAGGTCGAAGAAGAGCTCCAGGAACGAGGCGCTCAGCGGTGAGTCGCTGCCCCGCAGCAGCCGTTCGGGCCTGCTCGCCATCGGCGCTCCTCCCCGGTGGCACGCACGCCCCGCGTCCGTCGTACCACCCGAGGTGGCCACCGGAGGCGGAAACGGGTCGGCGGCGGACGCCGACCGTGGGAATCCACGGTCTCCGGCTCGCCGGCGGATCTCGATGTTCAGCACCCCTGGCGACGACCCGCTGACCCCTCGTGTCGTTGATCCGGCAGCGCCCATGGTCGTCGCTGACCACGGTGGGGGCACCGACTCAACGAGGAGGGACGCCGATGACCGCTCAGCGGGAGACCGTGCAGGTCGATCACGACCTGTTCCGCGCCGTGTACGACTCACCCGCATCACTGCCCGGCCGACACCGCTGGACCACCCCGGAGTCGGACGTCCGGCGGTTGGAGAAGCTGCTCGGCATGCCGGCGCGCAGCATCGGCGCCCCGCTCTGGGTCAGCGGCGACGAACCGGACTGCCCGAAGTGCGGCCGGCGGGTCACCTGGTACGACATCGTGTCGTCGGCGCTCTCCGGCCTGCACGACAAGACCATGATCGCCACCGTCATCCTCGGCGAGCGCAAGTACGTCAACACCGGGATCCCGGACGCCATCGCCGGCGTGCGCTGCGCCGACTGCCACACCGCGATCGACGGCCTGCGCAGCTTCAAGTGCCACAACTGGGCGTACGCCTTCGAGGAGTTGGAAGCCGTGCGCGAACGGATGGCCGGCGGTCTCCCGCCGACCTGACCGGGCCGCCGGCCCCTCCCGCTGGCCGACCCAGGCCGCCGCCACCGGGCCGGCGGTCCCGAGCTGATGCGGGAGTCGGTCGAGGCGGCTCAGCCGGCCGAGCGACGGGTGGGACGGCGGCCGGGCGGGGAGGATGGCTCCGGCCCCGGGTCGGTCACCGGGGGCATCGGCCGGGTGACCGGCTCCGCGCCGGTTACCCGCACCGACTCACCGTGGTGCCACAGCTCGACCTCGGTGTCGGCGGCCGCGTCGGGCAGTTCGTAGCAGGCCTCGCTGCGGGTCAGCGTGACCCGCAGCCGGTGGCCGCGCCAACGCAGGCTGAAGGCCAACCGGTCGATCCGACGCGGCAGCCGGGGGTCGAAGGAGAGCACCGCCCGGTCGTCGCGCAGCCCGCCGAAACCCTGCACGAGTGCCAGCCACGCACCGGCCAGCGAGGCCAGGTGCAGCCCGTCGGCGGTCTTGTCCCCCAGATCCGCCAGGTCCTGGAGGACCGACTCGGCGAACAGGTCGTACGCCAGATCCAGGTGCCCGACCTCGGCTGCCAGCACCGCCTGCGGGGCGGCCGACAGCGACGAGTCGCGGACCGTGCGGGCCTCGTAGTAGGCCAGGTTGCGGGCCTTCTCGGCGGCGGTGAACTCACCGGGGCAGAGCTGCATGGCGAGCACCAGATCGGCCTGCTTGACCACCTGTTTGCGGTACAACTCCAGGTACGGGAAGTGCAGCAGCAGCGGGTAGTCGTCCTCGCTCGTGTTCGCGAAGTCCCACTCGGGCTGCTGGGTGAAGCCGGCGGCCTGCTGGTGCACCCCGCGCTCGTGGTCGTACGGGATGAACATGGCGTCGGCGGCGGCCCGCCAGCCGGTCACCTCGTCGTGGTCCACGCCGAGCCGACCGGCCACGTCGGGGTGACGCTCGGCGGCGTCCGCCGCTCCCAGCAGGTTGCGCTTGGCCATCAGGTTGGTGAAGACGTTGTCGTTGACCAGCGCTGCGTACTCGTCCGGGCCGGTCACGCCATGCAGGTGGAAGTCACCCTCGTCCGACCAGTGCCCGAAGCCGTGCCAGAGCCGTGCGGTCTCCACCAGCAACTCCAGCCCCGCCTCAGCGAGGAACCGCTGGTCGTCGGTTGCCGCCAGGTAGCGCAGCACCGCGTCGGCGATGTCGGCGTTGACGTGCAGCGCCGCGGTGCCCGCCGGCCAGTAGCCGGATGATTCCCGGCCGCCGATGGTGCGCCACGGGAAGGTTGCGCCGGCCAGCCGCAGCTCGCGGGCCCGCTCCCGAGCCTCCGGCAGGTGGGCGTGCCGCCAGGTCAGCGCCGAGCGGGCCACCGCCGGGGCCAGGTAGGTGAGCACCGGCAGGACGTAGCTCTCGGTGTCCCAGAGGACGTGCCCGTCGTAGCCGTTGCCGGTCAACCCCTTCGCCGAGATGGTCCGCCCCGAGTCCGGGCGGCCGGCCTGGATCAGGTGGAACATCCCGAAGCGGACCGCCTGCTGGAGATCCTGGTCGCCGTCGAGCTGCACGTCGGCGACCTGCCAGGCCGCGTCCAGAGCGGCACGCTGGTCGGTGAGCAGGGCGTCGAAGCCGTCCGCGCGGGCCGCGTCCGCCTCGGCGACGACCAGGGCCGCCAACTCGTCGGCCGGTGTCCCGTCGACCGATGCCCACTCGTACGCGGCGAACTTCGTCAGCCGCAGGCGCTCCCCCGGGTGCAGGCGACCCGTCACGGTCAGCCTGACCCGGTCCGGGGTGCAGTCACCGGTGGTGGTGACGGTGTCCGGCCCGTCCAGCAGGTGACTGACGGCGACAGCGACGCGCTGACCGCTGCGCTCGGTGCGGTGCACCAGCATCCCGTCGAGGCCGGTCGCGCTGTACGACTCGGCGGTCAGCGGGTCGGTGGGCACCGAGGCTGCCCGAGGGTCGTCGGAACGCTCCGGCACCGTCTCGTTGGCCAGCAGGTCCGAGCAGACCCGGAGCTCGACGGGGGCGCCCAGTGGTTCGACCTCGTACCGGACGGCGGCCACCGGGCGGCGCGGCAGGGACACCAGTCGGGTGCTGCGGATGCGCACCGCCCGCCCCGCCGGCGAGATCCACTCGGTTTCCCGGCGCAGCACACCGTTGCGCAGGTCGAGCACCCGTTCGTGGCGGCGCAGCGTCCCGGTCCGGATGTCCAGCGGCTCGTCGCCGACCCAGAGCCGGATCAGCGCGGCGTTCGGCGCACTGATGGCGGTGTCGCTGGCCTGCGGGAACGCGTACCCGTCCTCGGGGTAGGTCAGCTCCCGCCGCTCGTGCAGACCGTTGACGTAACTGCCCGGCATCCCGCAGGGTGCGCCCTCGTCGAGCACACCACGCCAACCGACCCACCCGTTACCCAACGCGAAGATCGATTCGGTCTCGCCGAGCCGGTCCAGATCGGCCTCCGTACGCCGAATCTGCCAGGTCACGTCGTCCGCCGCCCCGGTAGCGGGCGGCGGTTGGTCGGTGGCCGAACTGGTGTGCACGAAGCCTCCTGTGGATGCCGACGTCCTTGACCAGCCAAGCAGAGCCGGCTGAACGAATCCTGGACGAAGGTCATGAAGCCGACCTGACCTTCGACGGCTGCCATGCCCTCTGCCGGTTCCTAGGGTGTCCCCAAGGTGAACAAGGTATGAACGTGGAGTGAGGTGATGCATGGTCCACAACGGCAGCATGGACGTTCCGGAGATCAGCGCTGAGTGGTACGACGACGTCGTCGACGCCGCCGCCCGCAGCCCAGAACCGGTGCAATGGTTCGTCGGACACGCCACCGAGGGGGTGATCCTGCTGCTCGGCGTGCTGCTGCTGATGGCCGCGCTGAGCCGCCGCGGCGGCGGCCCGCACGACCGGGCACTCGCGCTGATCGCGCCGGTGCCGGCCCTCCTGGCGTACGTGGGCAGCGAATTCTTCAAGACCGTGGTGGACGAGGACCGCCCCTGCCGGACGATCGGGCGGGCGATCATCGCGGGTGCCTGCCCACCCCCTGGTGACTGGTCGTTTCCCAGCAACCACGCCACCGTCGCCGGCGCGCTGGCGGTCACCACGCTGCTGCTCTCCCGCCGGCTCGGTCTGATCGCGCTGCCGCTGGCCGCGCTCGGCGCCTTCTCCCGGGTCTTCGTGGGAGTGCACTACCCGCACGACGTGGTCGCGGGCGTGCTGTTCGGGGCCCTGGTCGTCGTGGTGGCAACCCCGCTGCTGGCCCGACCCACCGCCGAGGTGCTGCGCCGCCGAGCCGACCGCGCCGACAGCCCGGTCCCCAAACTGGCGAGCCGCTCCCGCCCCTGACCCGGTCAGAGTGCCAGTGCGAGGGCACCTACCGTGCCGAGGAGCAGGAACGGGCCGAACGGCAGGTGCGTGCTCCAGCGGGCACGCCGCGTGGCGAGCAGAGCCAGACTCACCAGGGCGGACAGCCCGAAGGCGAGCAGCAACCCGAGGAGCAGCACCGGCCAGCCGTACCAGCCGAGCAGTGCTCCCACACTGAGCGCCAGCTTGGCGTCGCCCAGCCCGAAGCCGCGACGGCCGAGCAGCAACGTGGTGCTGGCGAAGAACAGCGCCAGTCCCGCGCCGCCGATGACGGCTCTCAGCCAGTGCCCCGGCTCGGCGTCGAGCGCGGCGACGCCGAGCAGGAGCCAGGTCCCGGCAGCCGCCGGCAGGGTGAGCCGGTCCGGCAGCCGGTGCACGGCCAGGTCGACGAAGACCGCCGGGATCGTCCAGCCGAGCCACCAGGCCAGCGCCGGGAGCGCCCCGTCCGACGGACCGACCAGGGCCAGCAGCACCATAGCGGCGAGCAGCGCCAACTCGACGGTGCCCGGTGGCGGCCCGACCCGCGCCCGGCAGCGACCGCACCGGGCCGCCGGGCCGAGCGCCGGCCAGGGCCGGGTCAGGCCGAGCGGCGCGCCGCACGCGTCGCAGCCGGTGCGGCTGGGCATGCCCGGGGGTACGGCGTAGCGCAGCGCGGCCATCCGCATCAGTGGACCGATGGCGAGGATCGCGAGCACTGTCGCGAGTCGGGTGCGGGCCACAGCAGGAACGCGCTCCGCGTCTGGTCGACGATCCGGAGGGGGCGCTTCCCGGTCAGCGGGGTTCGTCGTGTCGCCGATCGGTGGGGAGGCCGGGCTCCGATCGGGTAGGTTTTCGCGCCCCGGGACGGCTGCCGGGGGGCCGGTCAGCGCCATGCCGCGTCCGTGACGCCCGGGTGGTCCCCCGCGAAGGTGAACACGCATCGTGACGGAACGATCGCTGTGGTGTAGCGAATGGCGCAGAAAGCGACCTTGCCGAGCGGCCGTGGGACGGCGCTCTCGACCGGCCTCCGAGTGGGCATCCCGTCGGACGAGGTGACCCCCGGACGGGTCGGCAACTCCGCTGGGATGCCGGGATGAGGGCGCGATGTCCTACTCCCGGGACCGGCGACCGGACGTACCGGACGCCACCCGTCCCAACGACGCCCGATCTTCAACGAACCCTTGCTCGGCCACTGCCTCGGGCGCAGTGCGGACACCCGCCACCACCACCTGTCATCACTGAGAGTGTTCACTTGAATTACCTCTGTTGCATCGGCGAACGTCAGCCTATGCTCGCCCCTTGGGTGTGACGCAAGCCTCACCTCGACAACCGGAAGACACAGGACCTTGCATTTGTAGAAGATCCGTAACGGTGAATGCAGAAGCGCAATGAACGGCTCCGGATGTGCTGATCCGGGCGCGCTTCCGCATGCCCGGCGGCGGTGGACCGACACCGCGCGGGGCGACCACGAGGAGGCTCGACGGTGCGCGGACGGCAGCTCAGACGAGCGGCAATCTGCCTGCTGGCGGTCGTAGCGGCGGTGCCGGTCACCGCCTGCGCCAGCGGACAGGAGTCGGTCGGACGACCGGCGGCAGCCCGTGAAGACGGACAACGGGCCGATCCCGACGCAGAACGGAGAGCTGCCGAAAAGGCGGCCCTCGACGCGTACTCCGGTTATCTCGCGGCCTCACGAACGGCGAGTGGGCGCAGTGACCCACGCGCGCCGGAACTCGCCCGGTATCTCGCCGACCCACTTCTCAGTCGGGTCCAATTGTCCATTCGCGATGCTAAGGAGCACGGCGCTATGCGTACCGGGACGGTGAAGTCCGACCCGACCGTGACCGCGGTCAGCCTCGACGCGAAGCCGGCGACCGTGGAGATCCAGGACTGCCTGGACACGACCGGCTACCGACTGGTCTACGCGAAGGACAAGCGCGTGGTCCCGGGCAGCGGGGGCGGCAAGCACCTCTCCACCGCCACCGCCACCCGGTATCCCGACGGCCGCTGGCTGATCAACTATGGCGCGACGCACCGGGATCAGCCGTGCTGACGTGGCAGGAAGGAGGCGCTCCGGCCCGTACGCGTCGGGCTGGCGCCACCTGGCGCGCGCTCGCCGGGATCGGCCTCGCGCTCCTGCTGGTGGCCGGCGCGACCCCACCGGCCGCCGCCGCTGGGCGCGCCGACCCGGGGGCCGGCTGCCCACCGGACCAGCCCGACTGCAGCGTGTGGGACGACGAACCCGGCAACCCGGGTGACCCGGGCGGCGGCGGTGACGACGGTGGGGACGAAGGCGGCGGTGGCGGTGGCGGCGGCGTCTGCCGGTGGGACGGGCGGACCATCCCCTGCTACGACGAGTTCAAGGGCTGGTTCAACAGCGGCGACGGCTGCTACTACAAGCTGGCCTCGCCGCAGAACGAGGCACCCGAGGGTCAGCAGTGGTACGTGCAGACCTGCAACGGCGGCGCCGACGTGGGCAATCGGAACATGGTTCTACGGGCCGAGCCGCCACCCGGATACGGCGCGCCACCCAACCCGGAGGAACTCGCCCGTCGCGCCCTTGCGTCGATCAAGCTGCTGCCGGCACCGCTGAAGGTCGCACCTCGCAAGGGCATCGGCCCCGGCCTGGTCGGTCTGCCGGTCTGGATGTGGGCGGACCCGGGCGAGAACTACTTCGGCCCGTTGACCGCCAAGGCGACCGACCGGGACGTGACCGTCGAGATCACGGCGAAGGTCGACCGGACCGTGTGGGACATGGGCAACAAGGAGACGGTCACCTGCTACAGCGCGGGCACCGAGTACAAGCGCGACGGCGAGCGTGCGGGCGGCACTTCCCCGACCTGCGGCTACGACAACGGCTACCAGAAGGCCGGCAAGTACCGGATCAGCGCCACCACGCACTGGAAGGTGACCTGGCGCGGCGGTGGCCAGACCGGAGAAATCCTGGTGACCCGCCGCAGCGGCGTCGTGCAGATCCAGATCAACGAGCTTCAGGTGGTGACCCGGTGAGTGAGCCCAGTGTGCGAGCCCCGCGAACGGAGATGACGCAGTGAGCCTCGCGACGCGCAACGGAACCGGGTCGGTCGACGCGCCGGTCACCCCACCGACTGTGGTCCGGCAGCGCCGGGTCCGCCCGGGGTTACTGGGTCTCGCCGTACTCCTGATCGCCCTGGGTGGGTTGGGCGCGGCGTTCGCGGTCACCTCGGTCCGTGCCACCGGTAGCTACCTCGCGGTGGCCCGGCCGGTGGAGGTGGGCCGCGAGATCAGCGCCGCTGACCTGGTCAGCGTGCAGGTCGCCGGCGGTCAGGGGTTGCGCCCGGTGCCGGCCGGCCGGCTCGACGAGGTGATCGGCAAACGGGCCGCGGTGGCGCTGGTCCCGGGCACCCTGCTCACGCTGGGGCAGGTCACCGACGACCCGCTGCTCGGCCCCGGCCAACAGCAGATCGCGCTCGGTCTGAAGACCGCCCAGGTGCCGGCCCGCGAACTGCACCCCGGTGACAAGGTCCTGCTGGTCAGCACGCCGGACAGCAACGCCACCGGGGACGCGGCCGCAGCGAGCACCCGGTTCACGGCCACCGTGATCGACATGGTCAGCCCGGCGAACGACGACAAGGTCCTGTACCTGGCGCTGCCCACCCGCGATGTCCCGGCGGTGGTGGCGCTCGCCGCACAGGAACGGCTCGCCGTCGTGCTGACCGAAGCGGCCTGAGCATGGCGATCATCGCGCTGGTGTCCGCGAAGGGTTCGCCCGGCGTCACGACCTCGGCGCTGGCCTGCGCGCTGGCCTGGCACCGGCGGCTGGTGCTCGCCGAATGCGACCCGGCCGGCGGCTCCATCCTCGCCGGCTACCTGGGCGGTCAGCTGGACGGCCCGCGCGGCATCGGGGAACTGGCCGTCGGGGAGCTGCGCGACGGCAACCTGGAAACCGCGTTCTGGTCCCAGCTGGTCGACCTGGACGCGCCCCGTCGGGAACGGCTGCTGCTGCCCGGGCTCGTCGACCCAGCCCAAGGTGGCAGCGTCACCCCGCTCTGGCAGCGCTTCGCCGACTACTTCGACGCGCTGGACCGTGGCACCCCCGGCTATGACGTCCTGGTCGACTGCGGCCGGCTGCACGTCACCGGGCCACCGTGGCCGGTGCTGCGGGCCGCGTCGGTGGTGCTGCTGGTGACCGGGGCGCAGCTGCCGGACCTCTCCGGCACCCGGGCGGTGGTCACCGCCATCGAACGGGACTTCGCCGAGCACCGGGTTCCGCCGGGCACCCTGCGGCTGCTGCTGGTCGGCGACGGGCACGGGCGCACCGAGATCAGCCGAGCCCTGAAACTGCCGGTGATCGCACGGCTGCCGCACGACCCGCGTACCGCCGGGGTGCTCGCCCTGGGCGGCACCGTCCGCGCCGGACGGCCGCTGATGCGCGCGGCGGCCGCGCTGGAGGTGCCGATCGGCGCGCTGCTGGAACGGCGACGGGCCCGGCTGGCGTGGCCCGTGCAGCAGGGGGTGCCGGATGCGGTTTGAGCCGGTCTCCACCGACCCGCGCCAGCAGCCGCCGGGCGTCACCTCGACCGTGCCGCCACTGGCCCCGTCGAACGGGCGACACCAGCAGGCCGGGCCGATGCCGCAGGCACCGCCCGCGGCCACGGCGCAGCCGGAGGCGGCACCCCGGCCCCGAATGGACTTCCAGGTGGTCCGGGAGTTGCGCCGGGAACTCACCGAACGGCTCACCCTGTGGCAGCGCGGCCGGGAGTTCACCGTCGACGAGGAGGACACCGAACGGGCGCGGCTCGCCGTCGGGGTGGTCGCCGCGTACGCCGACTCCGTGCGCCGGGCCGGCACGCCGATGGCCGCCGGTGAGGAACGCCTGCTGCTCGACCAGGTGACCGCCGAGCTGGTCGGGCTCGGCCGGCTACAGACCCTGCTGGTCGACGAGACCATCGAGGAGGTGCACATCCTCGGCTGCGACCAGGTGCGCATCACCCGGCACGGCGGCGGGGTGGACTGGGCCGAGCCGATCGCCGACAGCGACGCCGAGCTGGTGGAGATCCTCCAGGCGGCGGCCCGCCGGGCGGGCGCGACCGAGCGGTCCCTGTCCACAGTGAAGCCCACCCTCGACCTGCAACTGCCCGACGGCAGCCGGCTGGCCGCCGTGTTCCTGGTCAGCCACCGCCCGTACGCGGTGATCCGCAAGCACAACACCCTGGACGTGAGCCTCGACGACGTGGCCGGTGCCCGGGGCGACCTGGACGAGATGATCGACCCGCTCCTGCGCGACTTCCTCCGCGCGGCCATGCGCGCCGGACTGAACATCATGGTCGCCGGGTTGGCCGGCGCCGGGAAGACCACGATCATCCGGGCGTTGATGAACGAGATCCCGCAGGACGAGCCGTACGTGCTGCTGGAGGAGAGCCGGGAGCTGTTGCCGGCCCGCCGTCGGGAACGGCACCGGGCGGTGATGAGCTTCGAGGCCCGGGAGGGCCATGGGGAGCGCGGCTTCGACGGCCGCCCGGCCGGTGAGGTGACCATCGCCGACCTGATCCCGTTGTCGCTGCGGATGGGCGTACTGCGGATCATCGTGGGTGAGGTGCGGTCCCGCGAGATCGTGCCGATGCTCCAGGCGATGACCACCAGCCGGGGCTCGATGTGCACCATCCACGCCCGCACCGCTGCCGGGGTGGGTGAACGGATCGTCGAGCTGGCGTTGGCGCACGGCCGTGAGATGACAGTCGACCAGGCCCGCCGGATGGCCGGCAACGCCCTCGACCTGATCGTCTACGTCACCGTCGAGGACGAGACCGCGATCGGCGGGCGTAAACACCGGTTCGTCTCCCACGTGGAGGAGGTGATCGGCGCCGGCGAGGGCGGCCGGATCACCACCACCACGGTCTTCGGGCCCGGGCCGGACGGTCGTGCGGTCCCCCGGCACCTGCCGGAGCGGGTGCGTGACCAGTTGCTGCGGGTGGGTTACGACGTACGGCTGCTGACCCGGTGGATCGAGGCCGGCGCAGGCGCCTGGCGGCGACCCCGGCAGACCCGACTGGCCCGGCGGTGACCTGATGCTGAGCCTGGAGTTGATCGCGGTGGTCTCCGGGGCCGCCTGCGTGGCCGGATTGCTGCTGGCCGTGGTGGCCCTCGTCGGCACCCGACGGCCTCCCGGGTCCCGCCCCGGTGGCGGTTCGGGTCTCGATCGACTGTGGCGTGGGCCCGGCAGCACGCCCTCCGAGCAGCGGTCCTACCAGGCGCTGCTGATCGCCGCGCTGGTCGCGGGCGCGTTGGCGTTCCTGCTGACCGGGCTGCCGGTGGTGGGTCTGCTGGTGGCGGTGGCGGTGCCCGGCACCCCGTGGCTGTTCGGGGTGGGTAAGGCCGAACAGCGGGCGATCGCCCGGATCGAGGCGGTCGGCGAGTGGACCCGACGCCTCAAGGACGTGTCCAACACCGGGCAGGGCCTCCAGCAGTCGATCATCGGCACGATCGGCAGCGTGCCACCCGGCGTCGAGGACGAGGTGCGACTGCTCGCCGCCCGTCTGCAGGCCGGCTGGGTGGCCCGCACGGCGCTGCTGGCGTTCGCCGACGAGATCGCCGACCCGGTCTGCGACCAGGTGGTCGCGGCGCTGATCCTGCACCTGTCCGACCGGGGCGAACGACTGGGTGACGTGCTCGGTTCGATCGCCGGCGCGGCGTCCGCCGAGGTCGCCACCCGCCGGGAGATCGAGGCCAAGCGCACCCAGCCCCGGTTCGCGGTCCGCTTCCTCACCGGAATGACCCTGGCGACCCTCGCGTACGGGCTGATCAACACCGAGTACATCAAGCCGTACGGCACTCCGGTCGGCCAGGTGGTGATGGCAGTCCTCGGTGCCGCCTTCATCGCCCTGCTGGCCTGGGTGCGGTCGATGAGTCAGCCGCAGCGGCCGGCCCGGTTCCTACCGGCGCCCGACCCGAGCGAGGTGATTGCGTGAGCGCGAGGAGTGCAGCGCAGCGGAGCCCCGCAGTCGCGAACGAAGGGCGGGTCCCGTGATCGTGAACTGGCAGTTGGCCATCGCGGTTTGTGGTGGTGCCGGGGTCGGGCTGGGCGTGTTCCTGGTGGTCCGGGAGCTGGTGCCGGCGACCCCGGCGCTGGGGCCGGCGCTGCGTCGACTGCACCAGCCGCCGGGCAGCGGTCTGGTCGCCACTCCCGCCTCCCGCCGGCTGGACTCGCTGACCGGGTTGTCCCGTTGGCTGCGTCCGCCGCATCGGCAGCTCGCCCTGATCGGGCAGACCCCCGAGCAGTACGCCCTGTCGGTGCTGCTCTCCGCGCTGATCGGGCTGGCCACGCCGACCCTGCTCGGGGTGGCACTGCTGGTGCTCGGCGTCTCGTTCCCGATCGTCATACCGGTGCTCGGCAGTCTCGGCCTGACACTGCTGGGCGCGCTGCTGGCGCACCGTGCCGTGGTGACCAAGGCCGACGCCGCCCGGGACGAGTTCCGCCAGGCGGTCTGCACGTACCTCGATCTGGTGGCGTTGCAGCTCTCCGCCGCACACGGCCCGGTGCAGTCGCTGGAGCGCGCGGCGGCGGTGTGCGACGGCTGGGTCTTCGATCGCCTCCAGGAGTCGCTGCGGATCGCCCAGATGCAGATGCACGCGCCCTGGGACGAGCTGCGCGACCTCGCCGACAAGATCGGCATTCCGGAGCTGGGGGACGTCGGCGCGATCATGCGCTCCTCTGGCAGTGAGGGCGCACAGGTGCACGAGACCCTGCGCAGCCGGGCCGACTCGCTGCGCGACCAGATCCGCACCGACAACCTCGCTCGCGCCGAGGGAGTGACCAGCAAACTCGACATTCCGGGCGCACTGCTCGTCTTCGTGCTGCTCGGCTTCGTCGTCTATCCGTTCATCGCCCGTGTCTGACCCCATCCCCTGAAGGAGAACGCCATGTCCATCCTCAGCTATCTGCACGTCGCGCTGACGACGCGCCTTGCCGAGCTGCGCCGCGACGGTGAGCGCGGTGACAGCCCGGTCCCCACCGCCGTGATCATCTTCGGTCTGGTCTTCATTGCGACGGTCGTCACCGGCCTGGCCCTGGCCAAGGCCAACAACTGGATGAACGCCATCCCGAACAACAAGAACCCGCAGTAACCGGCATGTGCCGAGCCGCGTTCCCGAGGTGGCACCGGGCGATCAGCGCCGTCCGGCGCCACCTCGCGGCCGGCGACCGGGAGCGAGGTGCCAACCCGGTGGAGCTGGCCGTGATGATGCCGCTGATCCTGGTGCTGCTCTTCGCCTCGATCCAGATCGCGGCCGTCTTCCTCGCCCGCTCCACAGCGTTGAACGCCGCCCAGAGCGGCGTCAACGCCCAGCGGACCTACCAGGCCAGGGACGGCGCCGGGGTGGACAGCGCCACCCGCTTCCTGAAGGCCGCCGGCGGCTGGCTGGTGGGTTGGGACAAGACCGGCCCGAACTGCGTCGTCCTCAACGACGACACCGAGGTGACCTGCACGGTGCGTGGCCGATCCCTGTCGGTGGTGCCGGGCGTGGACTTCGCCGTGCAGCAGACCGCCCACGGGACGGTGGAGAGGGTGACCACACCATGAACCGCACCGCCGAGCGTGGCTCGGTCTCCATCGAGGTGGCGGTGCTCGCGCCCGCCTTCATCGCGCTGATGGTGCTGGCCGGCGTGGTCGGGCGCACCGCGCTGGCTGCGGAGGCCATCGATGCCGCCGCGCACGACGCCGCGCGCGCCGCCTCGATCTCGCGAAGCTCGAGCACCGCCGAGACCGCCGCGCTCGAAGCCGCCCGGCAGCAGCTGGACTGGTACGGCCTGGCCTGCACCAACGAGCTGGCACCCACGTTCAGCGGCACGGTGGCCGGCGAGCGCACCACCTTCGACGTCGCCTTCAGCAGCGCGGTCGGTGAGAACGCCACGGTGACGGTCGAGATCATCTGTGAGGTGTCCTTCAAGGACATCTCGCTCGACATCCTGCCCGGCATGACATCCGGGAAGCAGATCAAGTCGAAATTCACCTCGCCGCTGGACCGTTACCGCAGCAGGGCTCTCGGGCCCGGGGCGGTGGGCGTGGGTTCCGCGCCGGGCGCGAGTGCGGGTGGCGTCTGATGAACGCCGACAGGACTCTGGGCGGGTCAGGGCAACGGGCCCGGGCAGACTCGCACGGTGAGCACGGCCGGGTGAGCATCTTCCTCGCGGTGACGATGTTCGGCGTACTGGCCATCATCGGCCTCACCTACGACGGCGCCGGGCAGCTACGCACCCTGCAGACTGCCGAGAACCTGGCTGCCGAGGCGGCCCGGACCGGCGGTCAGGCCATCGACCGGGCCGTCGCCATCGAGGGCGGACCGAAGCGGATCAAGGAGTCCGAGGCCCGCGTGGCGGTCGACAGGTACCTGGCTGCCGCTGGCGTCTCCGGCCACACCGTGAGCTTCCCCGTGGTCGGCGGGGAGACCCTGATCCGGGTGACCGTCCCGATCACCTATCACCGCACGATGCTCGGGCTGTTCGTTCCCGAGAAGACCGTCACCGTCACCGGCGAGGCGACCGCGCGAGCCATCACCGCAACACCGTAGGAAGGAAGGCAGCCATGCCCGTATCGGGTGGGTCCGTCGTACGACGGACCGGACGGATCCTCACCGGCATCGGCGCCCTGGCCGTGCTGTGCGCTCTGCTGGTCGGCGCGCCGATCGCGCTGCTGGCCTTCGCCGGAAACCCGCTGCCCGATCACCTCCCCACGATCAGCGAGGTGGGCACCGCGCTGACCAGCCGGGACGACGGCCAACTCTTCCTGCGCGCCCTGGCTGTGGCCGGGTGGTTCGGCTGGGCCACGTTCGCCTTCTCCGTCCTCGTCGAGTTGGGGGCACAGAGCCTGCGCCGACCGGCGCCGAAGTTGCCCGGGATGGGCCGCCAGCAGAAGGCCGCCGCCGCGCTGGTCGGCTCGGTCGCGCTGATCCTCGTCGCCAGCCCGGCCGCCGCCAGCGCCGCTGCGGTCTACGGCGCGCCGGCGTACACCGGCGCACGAGGCGCCAGTGCCCTGGCCGCTCCGGCCCGCGCGGCTGCGACACCCGACACGGCGGCTCCGCTGGCCCGCAGTGGGCCACTCGGCTTGGCCGGGACAGAGCGGGCCGCATTCGGCGGCTCAGCGGCAAACAACGAGGCCGCGCCGGTGTACCGGGTGGCGCGGGGCGACTACCTCGGTGAGGTGGCCGAGCGTTACCTGGACGAGTTCGGCGACTACCGACAGCTCGCCAAGCTGAACAAGCTCGACGACCCGGACCGGATCCGCCCCGGCCAACTGCTCCGACTCCCCACCGAGGCCGCCGACCAGGGGGCCCGGCAGCACGCCAGCGGCCGCCTGGTCGGCCGGCCTGCGGCGCCCAAACCGCCCGCGCCCCGGCCGGCGCCCGAACGTGCCGCACCGGAGCGGGTGGACCCGGCACCCCCCAGCGGTACGCAGTCAGCGGGCCAGCCGCCCGCCATGACCGTCGGCGCAGCCCGAGCAGGCACGGCCGACCGGGTGAATCGACCGCTGGCGGTCTCCGCCGTCCTGGCCGTGGCGAGCATCGTCGGAGCACAGATCGGTGCGGTGCTGGGCCTGCGCCGACGCCCGGCGACCGCCGGGGCGGCTCCCCGGTTGGCCGCGTCCTCCCGCAAGCCCCGTGGAGGCGCGGCCCGAAGCATCGGTGGCGCGGGCCGAACCAGCAGTGCGGGCCGGGCCAACGGCACGGCACCCAGCGGCGACGTCTTCGCACCACGCGACGGGATGACACCGCGCGGAGGTGGGATGACGTCCACCGGCGGCGGGATGACACCTACCGGCGATGGGATGACACCTCGCGACGGCGGGGTGTGGCCCGCCGGCAGTGGGATGGCTCCTCCCGGTAGCACGGCGTTCCCCGGTGGTGGGATGGCGCTCTCCGGTGGTGCGACAGGTACCGGCGGCGGGGCGGGGGCCGGCGCATCGGGCTGGGGTGGTGACGACAGTTGGGCCGGCGATGGCGCTGAGGGCGGGTTGTTCGGGGGCGGGCACGGCTTGGACTCCGTACCGGACGGACCTCCGGTCGGCCGCCACCGACGCACCTGATCCCCACGGGCGGGCGTGAGCTGGCTCGCCGCCCGCCCGGCACCGCCTTGACCGACCACAACTCGGCTGGCCGCAGCAGCCAGCAGGGGCGGGTCTGGTCGGTAGCGTTCCGCGCCGAGGACCAGGTCTCCAGAATGCGTGATGCCTGTGAGTCATCAAGATGACTCACAGGCATCAGCGTCGAAAGCGGCAGCGCCTTGACCGCGCGAACTTCAGCGTCCAAGGCGGCACCGCTTGACGACGCGGGCATCGGCGCCGAGTAACACCCCACGGAGCCGGTGGCGGTCGGGCGAACCGCGGCCACCGTGCCGCTGGGTCAGGGCAGGCGGGTCTGGAGCACGCCGTCCTGGATCCGGGTGGGCAGGATCTGCTGGTCGTTGCCGGACGGCCCCTGCACGACCTCGCCGCCGTTGAGCCGGAACGCGCTGCCGTGCCACGGGCAGACCACGCAGGCGTGGCCGTCGATCTCCTGCACCTCACCCTCGCCGAGCGGGCCGCTCTGGTGCGGGCAGCGCTCCAACATCACGGTCACCTCGTCACCGTGCCGGTAGAGGATCACGGAGATGTCGTCGTCCACCTCTCGGGTGATCAGGGTGCGCTGCGGCAGCGTCGCCATGTCGGCCAGCGAGTGCCAGCCGTCGGTCATCCGGTGCAACTCGGAGATGCTCTGGTTGACCTGCGCCCCCTGCTTGTACGCAAGGTGGCCCCCGATGTAAGCCCCCAGGCTGACGGTGGAGAGCCCGAGGAAACCGAGAGCGCGGCCGACGCCGTGCCGGCCGGACAGCCGCGCGGCCAGTGACCCGGCGTACAGCGTCAAGCCGACGGTGTTGGCCGCGGCGTGCACCAGGCCGACCCGGCGCTGGTCACGGGCGAGTGCCGCCCAGTCGTTCAACCCGGCGATCGCCGCCGGCACCGCGCTGACGGTGCCCAGGCCGACAAGCACGGTGGCGGGCCGGCGTTGCCCGGGCATCAGGTCCAGCACCGCGGCGCTGATCCAGGCGCCGACCGGCACCTGCACCATCGCCGGGTGCAGTGGATGCCCGAGGGTCACCCCGTGCAGCAGGTCCCGCAGCCGCCGCGGACGCAGCGTGCTCAGGACCACTCGCTGCAACCGGTCACCCGTCCGGTCGAGGCTGGATGCCTGCTCAACTTTCGTCAAAAGTGCTCGCACCCGTACCGACTTCCCGGCGAAGGGGGTCGCAAACCGGTCTCGGACGACAAATTCGTCACTGAGCGCGATCTTGCGGTTGCTGCCCCGGGAAACCGCCCAGACCTGGTCGAACCAGGCCGCCGGCCGCAAGATCGACGGGGATTGTGAGTGCGGGACGGTACGGGCATGCTGAGTCGATGGGTGTACGGGTGGAGCGTGCCGGGCCGGTGACGACAGTCGTGCTGGATCGGGTGGCGGCTCGCAACGCCGTCGACGGGCCGACGGCTCGGGCGCTGGCCGACGCCTTCCGGGCCTTCGAGGCCGACCCCGACGCGGCGGTGGCAGTGCTCTGGGGCGCCGGTGGCACGTTCTGCGCCGGCGCGGACCTCAAGGCGATCGGCACGCCGAGCGGCAACCGGGTCGAGCCGGAAGGGGACGGGCCGATGGGCCCGACCCGGATGACACTCAGCAAACCGGTGATCGCGGCGATCTCCGGGTACGCGGTGGCGGGCGGCCTGGAGTTGGCGCTCTGGTGCGACCTGCGGGTCGCCGAGTCCGACGCGACGCTCGGGGTGTTCTGCCGCCGCTGGGGAGTGCCGCTGATCGACGGCGGAACGGTCCGGCTACCCCGGTTGATCGGCGAGAGCCGGGCGATGGACCTGATCCTCACCGGCCGCCCGGTGCCGGCCGATGAGGCGTACGCGATGGGGTTGGTCAATCGGTTGGTGCCACCCGGCCAGGCGCGGGCCGCGGCCGAGGAGTTGGCGGCGGCGATCGCCCGGCACCCGCAGACCTGCCTGCGCAACGACCGGGCCGCGCTGCTGGCCGGCAGCGGGCGAGGAGAGCCGGAGGCGCTGGCGACCGAGTTGGCGTACGGGATGGACTCGCTGGCCACGGACGCGGCGGCCGGCGCGGCCCGGTTCGCGGCCGGCGCTGGCCGACACGGCACGATGCCGCCGGGAGAGGGGACCCTCCCGGCGGCACCCGGTGCGAGCTGAATCAGTTGCGGTTGATGGTGAAGGTTGATGTGGGGTTCTGGATGTCCACCGCGTTGTTGCTCAGCCGCAGGTTGTTGAAGGTGACGGACCCGACGGCCGGCCCCTGCCCGGCCTCCGGCATCGGGTTGGCCCAGATGGCGAAGCCGGACTTCGCGTCGTAGGCGTCACCGCTCTTACGGGCCCCGCTGATCGAGATGTTCGTGAAGACCGTGTCGGTGATCGGGTTCTGCGGCTGCCCGCCGACGTAGTTGGTCTGGAACATGATGCCGCTGTAGGTCGGATCGACGATGTCGACGTCGCTGACCCGGATGCCCTGGAACACCTTCGAGGCGGAGAAGACCCAGATCGCCGGGAAGGTCTGCGAGCCCCAGAAGTGCCCACCGGCCCGCACGATCGAGATGTTCTCGAACCGGGTCGGCGGGTTGGCACCGAAGCCGTTCATCGGGTAGCCGAAGTCGAGCGAGCTGATGGTGATGCCCGAGTAGACAAGGGTGTCCGCGATGTAGATGTTGCGGAACGTGTTGCCGTAGCCGCCGTAGACGGCCACACCGGCGGCACGCCAGGTCAGGGTCGACGTCAGGTTCTCGTAGATGTTGTCCTTCATGTCGGCGCCGCCCGCGTCGATCGCCGAGAACAGCGCGAAGCTGTCGTCGCCGGTGGCCCGGGCGTCGTTGTTGCTGACCAGGTTGTTGGTGCTGCCGTTGGTCATGTTGATGCCGTCGGCGAACATGTTGCGGATCCGGGAGTTCTTGATCGTCATGTAGTCGGTGTTCGCGCCCCAGTAGAGGCACACCATGTGCTCGTTCCAGATGTTGTCGATCACGATGTTCGACACGTTGGAGAAGTCGAACACCTTGCCCGGACCGTCGATCCGCGAGGTGTAGTTGCCGAAGTAGGCAAAGTTCTTGAAGGACGAGTTCGCCGCCGAGTTCTCGGCCCGGAAGCCGATGTCGGTGTTGTCCTGGCCCGACGGAGCGTTGAACCGGGTGTACCAGGGGCCGGCGCCGGTCACCTGCACCGCCTTGCCGTACACCTGGAACTTCGACGAGGTGGAGTAGTTGCCGGCCGGCAGGTACACCCCGATCAGGTTGCCGGTGGTGTCCATCCGCACCCGGTCCAGGGCGTTCTGCACGTCCTGGTGGGTGAAGCCGGTCGGCGTGGTGTAGCGCGCCGGGTCCGGGTTGGCGATCGGCGCCACCTGCTCCGTGTTGATGAAGTCGATGGCGTACGTGGTGGTGTTGGCCGGGTCCTTCTGGAGGCGGATCTTGCTGCCGGCCGGGACGGTGGAGTTGAGCATGACGTTGGCTTCGTCGTAGATGTGCCGCGGCCCGCCGGCGCTCGGCGAGTTGCCCGGGCTGGTCTCGTTGCCGTAGAGCCAGGCGTACCGGGACGTCAGGTCGATGGCCTTGTGGAACGTGCCGTTGACGTAGACGTTCAGCGTGGAGTTGATCCCCCCGCCGCCCGGGGCGTCCGGGATGGAGAAGCGGGTGACCAGCGTGTTAGTGCTGGCCCGGGTGGTGAACTCGACGTAGCTGCCGGTCGAGTTGAGGGTCACCGCCCGCCGACCGGACGCCTCGCCGGCCAGGTCTCCGACCTCCCGATTCGGCCCGACGACGCTGGCGCCGCCGCCGACCGCGCCGTCCTCGGCCTCGTACATGTCGTACGGCATGTTGGCGCCGCGACCGACGAAGAGCGGGCGGTCACTGGTGTTGTTGGCCTGCTTGACCGGCAGCTCGTTGCCGTCGGCGGCGAGCACCACCCGGACGGTGTACTTACCGTTCGCGGCGGTCCAGGTGCCCAGGTTGATCGGGCCGACCGTGGCACCGGCGTTGATCACGCCGGAGTACGAGCCGGTCAGCGTACGGACCACGGTGCCGGACTCGTTGAGCACGGTGAGCGTGATGCCGTGCGCGCCGGACGCGGACGCCACACTGCCGGCGTTGCGCACCGACACCGAGAAGGTGACCGTGTTGCCGGCCGACGGGTTGCCCGGCGACCAGGCCACCGACGAGGCGACCAGGTCCGACGTGGCGACCGGGCTGACCACCAGCGGGCTGGGGTTGGAGTAGCTGTTGTTGGTGTCGTCGGACTCGACGACGGTGTTCGACTCGTCCACCTTCGCGCTGAGCGGGTAGCTGCCCGAGTCACGGGTGCCGATGCTGGCGCTGACAGTGGTCGAGGCGCCGGCCGCCAGGCCGCCGACCGACGCGGTGCCGACCCGGGTGGCACCCAGGTAGAAGTTGACGTTCGTCGCGCCGGAGGCCGCCGAGCCCGCGTTACGCACTGTCGCGGAGAGCGTGATGGTGCTGGTCTCCACGGGTGCGGACGGGCTGAACGACATGCCGGTCACGGTCAGGTCCGGGTTCGGCGCGGGGGTGCCGAAGACCTGGAACTCGGCCACCTGCCCGGCCGGAGCGCCGGTGTTCGAGGCGATCGAGAGCCGTACGTCGGCTGCGGCACCGGAGACCGGGATGGTCACCGTGTTGCCGCTGCCTGGGTTGAAGGTGTAGTTCGCCGCGCCGACCAGGGTGGTGAAGCTCGACGAGCCCTGGTCCCGGCCGAGCACTGTGATGTTCTGCGTACGCGCACCCCACGCCGAGTCCGGGTTGAGCTTCACCACGACCTGGCTGAGGCTGGCGTTCGCGCCGAGCTGCACGGTCAGCGTGCTCGGGTTGCCGTTGCCCTCCCAGTAGGTGGCCACGTTGTTGTCGTTGGCGTTGGTGGCCACGAACGTGTGCACGTACCCGGAGGCGGTGATCGGCTTGCCGATCGCCAGGTTGGAACCGGTCGGCGGGTTGCCGGTGCCGGTCCGGGTCACGGTGTTGCTGTTCGCCGACTGGTTGCCGGCCGCGTCCTTGGCCCGCACGTAGTACGAGACCGTCGTGCTGGCCGACTGGCTGTCGGTGTACGTGAGCGTCGAGCCGTTGACGCTGCCGCGCAGCGCGCCGTTGGCGTAGACGTCGTACCCGGTCACCCCGACGTTGTCGGTCGACGCCGACCAGGTGAGCCGGATCTGTCCACTGGCCGGCTCGGTGTACGCCAGGTTGCCGGGGACGCTCGGAGCCTGGGTGTCGGTGTTGCCGGCAGCACCGTAGACCTCGACCTCGGAGAGCTGGGCGGCCGGCCAACCGGTGTTGCCGGTGACCTGCACCCGTACGTAGCGGGTGCTGGCGGCGGTGAAGCTGACCGTCGCGGTGTTGCCGCTGGCCGGGTTGAAGGTGTAGCCGGCGGACGCCTTCAGTGTGGTGAACGTCGAGCCGTTGGTGGAGCCGAGCACCGCCAGCGTCTGGGTGCGGGTCTGCCAGTCCGACGCGGGCGGCAGCTTGAGCACCACCCGGTCCACGCTGACCGTGGCGCCCAGGTCGGCCTGGATCCACTGCGGGAACGCGTTGTTGGCGCTCTCCCAGTAGGTCGACGCGTTGCCGTCGTTGGCGTTGCTCGCCACGTAGTTCTGGTTGTAGCTGCTGGCGGTCATGGTGGCGGAGAGCCCGGCGAGCATGGCGACGCGGGCGGCGGCCGCGACCGGGTCGGAAACTGGTGCCGCGCTGGCCGCCGCGGGGGTGACGACCGGTGCGGTGACGAGGAGCATCCCGGCGAGCACGCTGGAGAGCAGCCGCCGACGGCCGGAGCGGGTGGTGCCGGGGACGGGAGTGGGCGCGCCGGTCGGCGGCGTGCCTCGTCTGGTGCCGTTTCTGGACATGGGGTCGCTACACCTCTTTCGGGGGTGGGTGTGGGTGCGTTGCCCGGCGACGGGTGCAGGGGTACGCCCGTCGTTCCGCGACAGGTGGGGGACGGTGCGGGTTGGGGGACGGGGTGGGTGGCCGGCGCTGCGTTGCGCCGGACCGCCCGGACCGGGTGCCCCCACCCTGGGCGGGCGGGGGCACCTGGCCTAGCTGGAATAGACCTCGAACTCGCTGAGCTGACCTGCTGGCCAACCGGTGTTGCCGGTGACGGTCAGCCGCAGGTACCGCTGGCTGGTCGCCGTGAAGGTCACGGTGACCGTGTTGCCGCTGCCCGGGTTGAAGGTGTAGCCGGCGGACGCCTTCACTGTGGCGAACGTCGAGCCGTTGGTGGAGCCGAGCACCGCCAGTGTCTGGGTGCGCGTCTGCCAGGCCGATGACGGTGGGAGCTTGAGCACGACCCGGGACACCGTCCGGTTGGTGCCCAGGTCCACGGTCAGCGACTGCGGGAAGGCGTTGTTGGCGCTCTCCCAGTAGGTGTTCGGGTTGCCGTCCACAGTGTTGGCGGCGGCGTACACGTCGGAGTGGCTGGTCTCGGTCACCGGCCGCCCGGCCGCCAGGTTGCCGCTGGGCGGCGGGGTGGTCGGGGGCGGCGTGGTCGGGGGCGGTGTGGTGGGCGGCGGCGTGGTGGGGGTGCCGCCGTACACCTCGACCTCGCTGAGTTGCGCGGCCGGCCATCCGGTGTTGCCGGTGACGGTGACCCGGATGTAGCGGCGGTCGCCGGAGGACAGCCCGATCGACACGGCGTTGCCGGCGCCCGGGTCGAAGACCCGACCGGCGGACGACGCCAGCGTGGCGTACGACGATCCGTCGGTGGAGCCGAGGACCGACACCGTCTGGGTACGGCGTTCCCAGCCGGCGGGCAGCTTGAGCACCACCCGGTCGACGGGCCGGGCCGAGCCCAGGTCGACGGTGACCGACTGGGGGAAGGCGTTGTTGGCGCTCTCCCAGTAGCTGGCCGCGTTGCCGTCCACAGCGTTGCCCGCCGTGTAGCTCTGGTTGGTGCTGGTCGCGGTCGCCGGTCGGTTCAGGGCGAGGTTTCCGCTGGTCGGGGGCGGGGTGGTCGGGGGCGGGGTCGTCGGGGGCAAAGTGGTGGGCGGCGGGGTGGTGGGTCCACCGCCCCACTGCGGGTTCGGCCACGGACCGCAGTACGGGGTGGGCGTGTACCAGCCGGAGTTGCCGCTGCCCTGGGTGATCTGGAAGCCACCGCCCACGCAGTTGTGCATCGGGTTGCTCTGCGCGATGTTGGTGGCGCGCACGTTCGTGAACGACACCTGACTGGGTGCCTGCACCTGGAGCGCGTACGTGCCGGCGCCGTCGATCCGCACGTTGCTCAGGTTGATGCCGCTGGTCTGACCCTCGATCCAGTGCAGCGCGGCGTACGAGCTGTCCAGGATGTCGGTGTCGGTGATGTTGATGGTGGCCTGCTGGAACGCCTCGTTGAGTGCGGAGAACCAGATCGCCCCGACTCCGAAGTTCCAGTTGTAGTCCGAGTTGCCGTTACGGATCAACGTGTTCCGGGCGATCGTCCAGGTGCCCCGGACCGCGGTGTCGCCCTGCACACCCGGGTAGCGGTTGGCCACGTGGATGCCCCCGCCGTTGGTCAGCGAGTCGGCCGTCACGTTGTCGGTGATCTTGATGTCCCGACCGCCGTAGCTGACCAGGTGGTTCGCCAGCAGGGTCACACCGATGGTGTTGTGGGTGAAGGAGTTGTTGACGTTCGGCACGCTCTGCGCCCACATCGCCAACGCGTCGTCGCCGGTGTTGCGGACGAACGTGTTGGTCACCGTCGAGTTGGTGACGCCGGTGTGGAAGTTCACCCCGTCCGCGGTCTGGTCCAGGATCCGGCTGTTGCGGATGGTGAAGTTGTCCATCGGGCCGTCCATCCACGCCCCGACCTTGGTGTTCTCCAGCCAGAGGTTGTCGACCACCGAGTTGGTCATCGCCCCGCCGAGGGCGTTGACCTGGTCGTCGTCGATCCGCTCGCGGATGTCGCCGATGATGGCGAAGTCCCGCAGCGTGACGTTACGGCTCGGCCCGTTCGCCTCGTGCGCGCGGACCGGCCCGGTGTAGCCGCCACCGGGCACGTACTTGCCGTAGATGCCGACGGACCTGTTCCGGTCAGTGGGGTGCCGGCCACCGAGCACCGAATACCAGGGCCCGGCGCCGCGCAGTGTCACCCCGTCGACCACCACGTGATCCCAGAGGGTGAAGGTCCCGGTCGGGATCCAGACGGCCCTGCCCTGGGCCTTGCCGGCGTCGACCGCCGCCTGGAACCTGGCGGTCGAGTCGGTCGCGCCGCTCGGGTCGGCGCCGAAGTCGGTGACCACGTCGAGCACACCGGCGGGCTTCGTGATCGCGGGGGCGACCAGCTCGAAGTCGGCCAGGTCGATGGTGAACGTGGGCGACTGGGCGGTCGAGGAAACCTGGAAGCGGATCTTCGTGCCGGCCGGCTGGGTGCTGCCGAACATCGCCCGGGTCTCGTCGTAGAAGTGGTGCGGGTTGGTGTCACCCGGGTTGTTGTTGAACGGGTATCCGCCGTAGTACCAGCCGTACCTCGACGTCACCGGGACCGACTTCAGCAGCGACCCGTTGGCCCGCAGGTCGATGGCGGCGTCCCGGCCGGTGCCGGACGGGCTGTCGGGCAGGCTGTACCGGAAGGTGACCGCGTTGGCCGGCGCGGTGAGGGTGAACTCGACGTACTCGCCGACGGCGTCGAGGGTGACCGCCTCCCGGCCGGACGCCTCGGACGGCAGCGTGCCGTAGCGCCGGTCCGGGCCGATCTTCGAGCCGTTGTGGGCTGCCTCCTCCGCCTCCTGCTCGATGAACGGGACGGTGGCGCCTCGATTGGGTATGTCGAAGGGGGACAGTCCGGCTGCCGAGGCCGGCGTTGCGGTGCCGGTGACCGCGAGAGCGGTCACCGTTGTGGCGGCGAGCAGGGTGGCGGCAATGGCGGCCAGCCCTGCCCGGGTCGGGTGTCGGTGGTGCGGGGTGCCGGTGGTGTGGTTGGCCATGAGCTGCGCTCTCCCTTTCGTCAGGCAGGCCAGATCCCCCCGTGTCGGTGCGGCGTGGCGCGTCTCCCCCTCGTTTCTCCTTTCCTTTGGTGGCGTGGGGGGGGGGGGGGGGGGGGGGGGGGTGGGGCGGGGGGGGGGTAGGGGCCGGCGCCACCACGGCGAGCAGAGTCAGGTCAGGCCGGGCCGTCCGCCACTCGCGGTCCGTCCGCCGATTCGGTGGTACGCAGCCAGACCGCTGTGTCGGACGGCAGCAACCCGTCGTCGAGTGGCCCGCTGGCCAGCAGCAACCGCCCCTGGGCCGGCATCGGAACCGGCGTGTCGGACAGGTTGACGAGGCAGGTGAAGCCACCGCCACGGCTGAAGGCGAGCACCCCGTCCGGGGCGGGCAGCCAGGTCAGCTCACCGTCACCGAGCGCCGGGTCGGCCTTTCGAGCCCGGATCGCCGCCCGGTACAGCTCCAGCATCGAGGCGGAGTCGCCGGTCTGCGCACTGGCCGTCCGGTCCTTCCAGTCGGCAGGCTGGGGCAGCCAGGGCGCCGCGGCACCGGCGGGGCTGAACTCGAAGGGCGGCTCGTCCCCGGCCCACGGCAGCGGCACGCGGCAGCCGTCCCGACCCGGGTCGACCCGGCCGGACCGTTCCCACATCGGGTCCTGACGCAACGCGTACGGGATGTCCTCGACCTCGTAGAGGCCCAGTTCCTCGCCCTGGTAGACGTAGGCGGCGCCGGGCAGCGACAGCGAGAGCAGCGCGGCGGCGCGGGCCCGGCGGGTGCCCAGCTCAAGGTCGGTGGGGGTGCCCTCGCGCTTGGCGGCGAAGCTGAACCGGGTGTCCGCCCGACCGTAGCGGGTGACGTGCCGGGTAACGTCGTGGTTCGAGAGCACCCAGGTGGCCGGCGCGCCGACCGGCGCGTGCGCGCTCAGCGTCCCGTCGATGCTCTCCCGCAGCGCCGAGGCGTCCCAGGCGCAGCCGAGGAAGTCGAAGTTGAACGCGGCGTGCAGCTCGTCCGGGCGCAGGTAATTGGCGAACCGCTGCCGGTCCGGCAGCCACACCTCACCGATCAGGGCCCGCTCGCCGGGGTAGGAGTCGGCGACCCGCCGCCAGCCCCGGTAGATGTCGTGCACCCCGTCGAGGTCGTGGAAGGGGTGCGGGTGGTCCGGTCGGACCTCGGGCAGCTCCCCGTCCTTGACCAGGAGCCCGGCCGAGTCGATCCGGATGCCGTCCACGCCCCGGTCGAACCAGAACCGCAGGATGTCCTCGAATTCCGCGCGTACCCGGGGGTGGTCCCAGTTGAAGTCCGGCTGCTGCGGGGCGAACAGGTGCAGGTACCAGTCACCGGGGGTGCCGTCCGGATTGGTGGTGCGGGTCCAGGTCTCGCCGCCGAACTCGCCGATCCAGTCGGTGGGCCGCTGGTCCCCGTTCGGGCCCCGGCCCGGCCGGAACCAGAACAGGTCCCGCTCGGGCGCGCCGGGCCCGCCAGCGAGCGCCGCCTGGAACCAGGGGTGCGCGTCGGAGCAGTGGTTCGGCACCACGTCGACGATGGTCCGGATGCCCAGCGCGTGTGCTTCGGCGATCAGCGCCTCCGCCTCCGCCAGGCTGCCGAAGACCGGGTCGATGTCGCGGTAGTCGGACACGTCGTAGCCGGCGTCGGCCATCGGCGAGGGATACCAGGGACTGAACCAGATCGCGTCGACGCCGAGCGCGGACAGGTGGTTCAGCCGGGACCGGATGCCGGCGATGTCACCGATGCCGTCACCGTTACCGTCGGCGAAGCTCCGGGGATACACCTGGTAGATCACGGCTCCACGCCACCACGGACTTCTGTCAGCTGTGGACACGAGCACCTGCTTTCTGCGTCAGTACGTCGGCGTGTTCGCCGGAGGAAGATATGTGTCGGGCGAACGGTCGTTGTTCGCCGCGCGGGAGGATGCGCTGGTGGCTATCCCTTGATGCTGCCCGTGGTCAGACCGGACATGATGTTCCGTTGGAAGATCAGGAAGATGATGACAGTCGGGATCGCGGCGATGACCGACGCGGCGATCACCACGTTCATCGGTGTGCCGCCGGCAAAGGTGTAGATGCCGACGCTGACCGTCCGGGTCTCGGGCGAGGGCATGACCAGCTTCGGCCAGAGGAAGTCCTTCCACACCGCCGTCACCGCGAAGATCGACACGACGCCGAGGATGGGGCGCGACAGCGGCAGGATGATCGACCAGAGCGTGCGCAGCGACGACGCCCCGTCCATGAGGGCCGCCGCCATCAGCTCCTCGGGAATCGAGTCGAAGAACCGCTTCAGCAGGAAGATGTTGAACGCGTTGGCGACCATCGGCAGCCAGATCGCGAACGGCGAGTCCAGCAGGTTGATGTGCAGGATCGGCAGGTCCAGCACTGTCACGTACTGCGGGACGATGAGGACCATCGCCGGGATCATCAGAGTTCCCAGCATCAGGGCGAGGATCGTGTTGCCGAAGATCGGTCGGAGCTTGGACAGCGAGTACGCTGCCGCGCTGTCGAAGACCAGTTGGAACAGCACCGCGCCGATGGCGTAGTAGAACGTGTTGAACAGCAGCTTGGCGAGGGCCAGGTTGTTCCACGCGTCGATGTAGTTCTGCGGCTGGGGATCCTTCGGGAACAGCGAGGGTGGGGTCTGCGCGATCTCCTGGCCGGACTTGAGCGCGCCGGTGACCATCCAGTAGAGCGGCCCGAGGAAGACGAGCGTGAACCCTGCCACGACGACGATCAGCAGCGTCCAGTAGATGACCTTGCCGCGCCCCCGGCTCAGCTGGGAGTGGGAGATGAGGGTCCGGGTTCCGGAATCCTGTGCCATTCCTCGCCGTCCTAGTCCTGTTTCGCAGTCAGCCGCACGTACACGGCGGAGAAGCCGGCCAGCACCACGAGCATGATCACGCCCAGGGCGGCGGCGCCGTTGAGGTCGTTCTGGAAGAACCCGTGCTGGTAGATGAGGTACGCCACCGAGGTCGCCGAGTCCTCCGCGCCCGCGCCGTTGGCCAGGATCAGGGGCTCGATGAAGAGCTGCATCGTGGCGACGATCTGCAACATCGCCAGGAGCGCGAGGATCAGCCGGGTCTGCGGGATCGTCACGTGCCGGATCCGGCGCCAGATCCCGGCGCCGTCGAGCTCCGCCGCCTCGTACAACTCGCCGGGGATGTTCTGCAACGACGCCAGGTAGATCAGCACGGCGCCGCCCATGTTCATCCAGGTCGACGCGACCACCATCGCCGGCATCGTCATCTCGGGCGACTGCATCCACTGCGAGGTGGGCAGGTGCAGCGCCTTGAGGATCGCGTTGAAGAGCCCGGCCTCACTGGGGTCGTACGCGTAGAACTTGAAGAGGAACAGCGCCGAGGCCGGCGGCAGCATCACCGGCAGGTAGACCAGGATCCGCAGGTAGCCCTTGGCGTGGCGGAACTCGTTGAGCAGGATCGCCACGAAGAACGGCACCGCGTACCCGAGGACGAGCGCGAGCACCGTGAAGTAGAAGGTGTTCTGCCAGGCCGTCCAGAAGCTGGGGTCGGCGATGATGCGGGAGTAGTTGTCCCAACCCACCCAGGTGGTCTCGCCGCGCCGGGTCCGCTGGAAGCTCATGACGATGCCGCGGACCATCGGGTACCAGGAGAAGACGACGAAGCAGAGCACCGCGCCGATCAGGAACGCGTGCCCGGTGAGGTTGTCCCGTACCTTTCGGCCGAGGCTCGTACGCTGCGGCCTCGCCGAGTACGGCGACGGCGGGCGGCCCGGTTTCCTGGGGGTCTCCGGGACGGTGGTGATCGCCAAGGCAACTCCTGGGTGAGTCGGTGACGTCGACGATGCGGCGCGGGTGGTGTGGGGGCCGGGTCGGCGTACCGGCCCCCACACGCTCAGGTCAGCTCTCCGCGGTGAGGAGCTGGTTGACCTTCTCCTCGGCGGTCTTGAGCAGGGCGTCGATGTTCGAGTTCGGGTTGGTCAGCACACCGGACATCGCGGCGTCGAGCACTGCGTAGATCGCCTGTGCGTTGCGCGGCTCACCCTTGATCGGCACCGGGGTCGCCTCGAAGAGAGCGAAGTTGGTGGTATCGACGTTCGCGTTCGCCTTGCGCAGCTCGAGCTCCTGCTTCTGCGCGTCGCTGCCGTTGGCGAAGAGCAGCGGCTGGGGCAGACCGACCGGGTAGTTCTGCGGCTTGGCCCGGACGTAGTCGAACTGACCCTTGCCCGGGGTGAGCTTCTGGTACGCGATCCACTTCAGGCCGGCCTTGACCTGCTCGGGGGTGAGGTCCTTCTTGAAGAAGTAGCCCTCGCCACCACCGAGCGTCCCCAACGCCTTGCCGTCCTGGCCGGGCAGCGGGGCCATCGCCCAGTCCTGGAACTTGCCCTGGAACTGGCTGACGATCGCCTGGGTGGCGTCCGGCGCGCCGATGAACATGCCGACCTTGCCCGCGCCGGCGTTGGTCAGCAGGTCGCCCCACTGGAGCAGCTGACGGGCGCCCATGCTGTTGTCGCCGTACCGCATGTCCTTGATGTTCTGCAGGACCTGCTTACCCATGGCGTTGTTGAAGTCGGCCTTCTTGCCGTCCGGGGTCAGCACCTGGCCGCCCTGCGAGTAGAGCAGGGAGGTGAAGTGCCAGCCGCCGGTGTTGCCGGCGCTGTATTCCGAGTAGCCCGCGATGCCGTTGCCGAGTGCGGAGATCTTCTTGGCGGCGGCCCGGACGTCGGCCCAGGTCTTCGGCGGGTTGTTGACGTCGAGCCCGGCCTGCTGGAACAGGACCTTGTTGTAGACCAGACCCATCGAGTAGTTCTTCACCGGAACGGCGTAGAGCTTGCCGCCGTCGGTGAAGACGCCCTTGAGTGCCGGGTCGACGCTGTCCCAGGTGGGGATCGTGTCCTTGCTGACCTGGGAGGTGATGTCCATGGCCTGACCGGAGTCGAGCACCTGCTGGAGATCGGTCATGTATCCGTAGAACACGTCAGTGACGGTGCCGCCGGCGAGGCGGGCGGTGAAGTCCGGCGGGTTGTTGCACTGCTCACCGACGCTGACGCTCTTGATGACGATGTCCGGGTTCTGCTTCTGGAACTCGGCGACGTCGTCGTTCCAGTTCTTCAGCAGCTCTTTCTGCGCACCGACCGGCTGGCAGTCGACAGTGATGGTGACCTTGCCGCCTGCGGTCGCGTCCTTGTCGTCACTCTTCGTGGAGCATGCCGTGAGGCTGAGCCCCAGGCCGGCCACGAGCGCAACCGCCGCAGCCTTTCGGTATTGCGGTACGGACATCTGTCCATCCCTTCGGGAACGGGTGTCTCCAATGACCTTCGCTGATCTGCGGTGATGCGACCTGACGCCCAGTAGCTGCGTCGGAGCCAGGTGTGAGTGGAGTCACTGTAGCGAGGGGGACTCATTTCGGCAAGGTATCGACCCTGTTCCGAAAGGACACGACGCGATTACGGCAGATGTTGGCAAGCGCTTGAAAGCAGCCAGATATGCGGGTTTTGGTCCCTTATGGCGGGTCATTCGGCGAGATCGATGCCGCTCCCGACAGGCAACGACGAAAACGGCCGCCGACCGCATGGAGCGGTCGACGGCCGGAGCGTCGTCTGGTGTGGTGCCTAGCGACCCGGGGCGGGAGCGGTGGAACCGCGTACCACCAGCTCGGGCTCGAACAGCAACTCGTCGTGCAGGACGCCGGCGCCTTCAATCTGGGTGACCAGCAGATCCACCGCGGCCTGCCCCATCGTCTCGATCGGCTGCCGGACCGTGGTCAACGGCGGGTCGGTGCAGGTCATGAACGCGGAGTCGTCGTAGCCCACCACCGACACGTCGGCCGGCACCGAGCGACCCAGCCGCCGGGCCGCACGGATCGTGCCCAACGCGAGCACGTCGCTGGCGCAGATGATGCCGGTCACGCCACGCTCGACCAGTTTCGTCGCGGCGACCCGCGCGCCCTCCATGGAGAAGCTGGAACGCTCGACGCACTCGGCGTCACCCTCGTCCCAGCCGGCGGCCCGGATCATCGCGTCCAGTTTGCGCCGGGACGGCACATGCCCCTCCGGGCCGAGCACCATCCCGATCCGTTCGTGCCCGAGCGAGCGCAGGTGCCCGTACGCCTGCTCCACCGCCACGGCGTCGTCAGTGGAGACCCGGGGGAAGCCCAGCTCGGCCACGCCTGCGTTGACCAGAACGACCGGAAGACCCCGATCGGTCAGCCGACGGTAGTGGTCGTGTCGGGCGTCGGCGAGCGCGTACGAACCACCCGCGAAGATCACGCCGGAGACCTGGTGGTCGAGCAGCATCTCCACGTAGTCCATCTCGGAGACACCGCCGATGGTGCGGGCACAGAGGGCGGGGGTGTAGCCGCGCTGCGCCAGTGTCCCGGTGACGACCTCGGCCAGCGCCGGGAAGATCGGGTTCTGCAACTCGGGCAGCACCAGCCCGACCAACCGGGCGCGCTCGCCGCGCAGTTTGGTCGGCCGCTCGTAGCCCAGCACGTCCAGCGCGGTCAGCACGGCGGTGCGGGTCGTCTCGGAGACCCCGTCGCGGCCGTTGAGCACCCGGCTGACGGTGGCCTCGCTGACGCCCGCCTTCTTGGCAACTTCAGTCAACCGCTTGGTCACGGTCGCAATCGTACGTCACCAGGATGAAAGAAATGAACAGCAAAGTGCCCGTCGTTTGCTGGCTTGCTGCCGGATTCTTCCGACATCGACCACCGGGGCGGGCGTCAGGACAGGTCGTGCAACGCGGACTCGATGGCCCGGTGGAAGGTCGGGTACGCGTAGATCATGTGCCGGAGCTGGCTCAGCGGCACGGCCGCGTGCACCGCCACGACCAGCGCGGAGAGCACCTCGCCGCCGGCCGGGCCGACCGAGGTCGCGCCGATCAGCACACCCTGGTCGGCGTCCGCGACGAGCTTGATGAAGCCGTCGTCACCGACCCGGTGGATCCAGCCCCGGGTCGAGCTGCCCAGCTTGGTGAAACCGACCTGCACGTTGATGCCACGCTCGCGCGCCTGCTGCTCGGTGAGCCCGACCGCTCCGACCTCGGGATCGGTGAAGGTCACCCGGGGCAGTGCACGGTAGTCCGCTCGCGGGACGGTGCCGGCCGACCCACTCGACCCGCTGGCGGCCAGCGAGCTGGACGCGCCCATCGCACCGCCGACCACGCTGGAGGTCCCGCTGGCGTCCGCCCCCGCACTCGCCTGCCGGGCACGGGCCAGAATGTCGGCGATCACGATCCCGGCCTGGTACATGGCGATGTGCGTGAAGGCGCCCTCGCCGGTGATGTCGCCGACCGCCCAGACCTGGTCGGTGACGTGCAACCGGTCGTCGACCGGCAGGTAACGCTGGCTGGCGTCCAGGCCGATCGTGTCCAACCCCAGCTCGGTCAGGTGGGCCTTGCGCCCGGTCACCACCAGCAGACGGTCGGCGGTGAACGCCGAACCGCCGCTGCCGCGCAGTGTGAACCGGGTGCCGTCGTGCTCGACCCGCTCGGCGCGTACCCCGGTGTGGATCTCCACGCCGTCGGCGCGCAGCGCCGCGGCGGCGACCTCGGACGCCTCCGGTTCCTCGACGGCCAGCACCCGGTCGAGCGCCTCCACCACCGTGACCCGGACCCCGAAGCGGGCGAAGACCTGTGCCAGTTCCAGACCGATCGCGCCGCCGCCGAGCACCAGCAGCGACTCCGGCAACTCCTCGACCTCGATCGCCTGGTGGTTGGTCCAGTACGGAGTGTCGGCCAGGCCGTCGATCGGTGGCACCGACGGACGGGTCCCGGTGCCCAGCACGACCCCGTGCCGAGCCTGGAACACCTGGTCGCCGACGCGGACCCGGCCAGGGCCGTCGAGGCGGCCACTACCCCGGACGAGCCGGCCGCCCAGGCCCGTGAACCGGTCGGCGGCAACCGTGTCGTCCCAGGTGTCGGTGGCCTCCTCGCGGATGCGCTTGGCCACCGGCGCCCAGTCCGGTTGGACCTGCGCCGTCCCGGCCAGCCCGTCGACCCGGCGCGCCTCGGCCAGGGCGTTGGCCGCCCTGATCATCATCTTGCTCGGGATGCAGCCCCAGTAGGGGCACTCCCCGCCGACCAGATCCCGTTCGATGCCGACGACGCTCAGGCCGGCCTCGGCGAGCCGCTCGGCCACCTCCTCGCCGCCGACCCCGAGCCCGACCACGACAACATCCACCAGCTCCGGCTCTGCCACCCCGACAGCATCCCCCAGCGACACCAGCCCGACCACCGGGGTCGGAGAAAAGTCGGCACCCTCACCGGTCCGGGACGCCTACCGTGGCGGGATGCACGCACGCTTCGCACCGGTCCGGGACTGCTTCCACGACCTGCTCACGTCCGGCCGGGAGACCGGTGCCGGCCTGGTCATCTGGTACGACGGTCAGCCCGTCGTCGACCTGATCGGCGGAACCCGGACCGCTGCCGGGTCGGACGGCGAGCCGTGGCGGCCGGACACGCTCGTCAACGTCTACTCGGTCGGCAAGCCGGTGGCCGCGCTCTGCCTGCTGATGCTCGTCGACCGGGGGCAGGTGGACCTCGACGCCCCCGTCGACCGGTACTGGCCCGAGTTCCGCACACCCGCCACCATGCGTCAGGTGTTGTCGCACACCGCCGGGCTGCCGGCCTTTCCGGCACCCCGACCGGCAACCGCGATCGCCGACTGGACGCTCCTCACCAGCGACCTGGCCGCCGCCGACCCCGAGTGGTCACCGGGCTCGGTGGCCGCGGAACACGCCTGGACGTACGGGCACCTGGTGGGCGAGGTGGTTCGCCGGGTCGACGGGCGGTCGGTGGGCCGGTTCCTGGCCGAGGAGATCGCCGACCGGTGGCAGCTCGACCTCAGCTTCGGGCTGGCCGCCGCGGATCAGCGGCGCTGCGCCGACCTGCGCTACGGCGACCCGCAGTGGCCGGCCCGCAAGCTCGGTGAGCCGGGATCGCTGCGGGCACGAGCGCTGGGCAACCCGGCCGGAGGGCTGGACCTGGCCGTGCTGAACAGCCCGCTCTGGCGTGCTGCGGAGATGCCCGCGGTCAACCTGCACGCCACCGCCTCCGGCCTGGCCCGGCTCTACGCCGGTCTGCTCGCCGGGGGTGTCCTGGACGGAGTCCGTCTGCTCAGCCCCGAGCTGTTGGCGGAGGCGACCCGGGTCCAGTACGACGGGCCGGACCTGCTGCTGGACCGCCAGGTCCGATGGACGCTGGGCATGCAGTGGGAGCCGGACGGCAGTTGGGGCATGGGCGGCATCGGCGGCAGCAGCGCGTGGGCCGACCCGGAGCGCGGTTACGCCTTCGGGTACGCCACGGCGCACCTCGCCGAGCACGACCGGGTGGACGAACTGGCCGAGGTGTTGCACTCCTGCCTCTGATCAGCGCAGCCAGACGGGGTCGGTGCCCGGCACCGAGAGCGGCGGCGGATAGCCGAGCGTCTGGCGGAGCGCGTCGGGCAGTCGCCACGGTTGGTGCACGGCCTTGCCCTGCACCTTCGCCAGCTCCGGCACCCACCGGCGCACGTAGTCGCCGTCCGGGTCGTACCGTTCGGCCTGCCGGACCGGGTTGAACCCCCGGTACGGCTTGGTGTCGTTGCCGGTGCCGGCGACCCACTGCCAGTTGCCGGAGTTGTTGGCCACGTCCCCGTCGAGCAGCCAGCGGAAGAAGACGGCCACCCCGGGCCGCCAGTCCTGCCCGAGGTGCTTGGTCAGGTAGCCGGCGGTGATCAGCCGGGCCCGGTTGTGCATCCAGCCCTGCGTACGCATCTGCCGCATCCCGGCGTCGACGATGGGCATGCCGGTCCGACCCTCGGCCCAGGCCGCCAACGCGTCGTCGTCGTAGCGCCACTGTTCGGTGGCGCCCCGCCGGTACGCCGACGTCGAGATCTCCGGGAAGGCCGCCGTGACCTGGTAGTAGAAGTCCCGCCAGCAGATCTGCCGGACGAACGGCCCGGACCGGTCCCCGGCCCGGTTGGCCACCGCCAAAGGGGACACGCAGCCGAACCGCAGGTACGGACTGAGCCGGGACGTGTCGTCGCCGGCCATGTCGTCGTGCTGATCGTCGTAGCGGTCCAGGTCGGGCAGCCAGTCGGTGAGCCGCTGCCGGGCAACCCGCTCGCCGCCGACCGCCGCGTCCGGTGAGTCCCCGGCCGGCGGCTTCGGCAGGCTGCCCACGCTCACCCCGCCGGGCAGCTCCACCCGGTGCGGCGCGGCCAACTCCGCACGCCACTGACTGGCCGCCCAGGCCCGGTGGTAGGGGCTGAACACCCGGTAGTGGTCGCCCCCGCCACCGGGCCGCAACGCGCCCGGCTCGACCACTGTCAGCCCGGGAAACAGTCGCAGGTGCAGCCGGTGCCGCTCACACTCCGCGCGCAGTCGTCGTTCGCGGCGCCGGGCGTAGTTGCTGACATCGGCGGAGAGCGCGACGGCGGTGGCGTCGACCTCGCCGGCCAACCGGATCGTCTCGGCCACCGGGTCGCCGTGGCGTACCACCAGGTCACCACCGCGCTCGCGCAGCTCGGCCCGCAGTTCGGCGAGCGCCTGGTGCAGAAACCGGGTGCGGTTGGCCGACAGGCCGGCCAGCGCCGGGTCGAGCACGTACAGCGGAACCACCCGGTCGAAGGCCGCGCAGGTGGTGGCCAGCGCCGGGTGGTCGTGCACCCGCAGGTCGCGGGTGAGGAGCACGATCGCGGTGCTTGCGGTCACCGGGTCTGCGGGTGGACCGTCGGCCCGGGGATGGTGACCGGCGTACCGGTCGAGGTGAGCAGAGCCCGTGCGGCCACCGCCATCCGTCGCCGCTGCGGCACCAGGGCCCGCCGGGTGAAGACGTCGTAGTCCTGCGCGGCCACCTCGTCGAGGATGCCGCCATACAACGCGTACGCGGTGCGCATGCAGGCCTGCGAGGCTGGCGCCAGCATGGTGATGCCCGGCGCGGCGGCGGCGTAGTGCGCCTGGGCGCGGGTCACCTCGTACTCGATCAGCTCGCGGGTCCGGGGCGTGCCGCGGCCCCGGGCGCAGGCCTCGGCCAGCTCCTCGCGGGTGACGCCGAACTTCGCCATGTCCTCGTCCGGCAGGTAGGTGCGGCCCCGGTCGAGGTCCTCGGCGACGTCACGGATGAAGTTGGTGAGTTGAAACGCGAAGCCGAGCTGCCGTGCCGGCTCCCGTGCCGCCACCGGGTCGGAGGTGCCCAGGATCGGCAGCATCATGGTGCCGATGACCGCCGCCGAGCCCTCCATGTAGTCGAGCAGGTGGTCGTACGTCGGGTACGAGGTGACTGTCAGGTCCATCGCCATGCTCTTCAGAAACGACGCAAAGTCGTCCCGGTCGAGGTCGAAGACGGCGATGGTGTGCAGCACGGCCGGCAGCAGCGGGTCGTCGACCGACGCACCGTGCAGGCCGGACACGAATCGGCTGGCCCAGTCGTCGAGGCGGGCGGCACGCTCGACCTGCGGTAGGTCCTCGGTGCGGTCGACGATCTCGTCGGCGTACCGCGTGAACCCGTAGAGGGCGTGGACATGTCGTCGTTTCCAAGCGGGGAGCAGCCGGGTGGCGAGATAGTAGGTGCGGCCGTGGCGTTTGTGCAGCTCACGACACCGGTCATAGGCAGCGGTGAGATCAGTGTCCACCGGCCCTCCTTAATTTATCGACGCACCAATCGACGCAACTCGTAGCCTAGGGTACGCTCAGTCGCATGGCCAACGACGCAGTTGCGGGCAATGCGACCCGTGTGGCGCAGCGGGGGCCGGGGGACGGTGACGATCCGGTCCGCGCCGTTCTGGCCGCGTACACCCATGACCTGATCACCGCGGTCGACGAGACCCTGGCTACCTTCCTCACCGCCGAGGTCGACTCCCTCGCCGAGATCGACATCTCGATGGGCCGCTTCGCCGCCGCCGCGAGGGAAGCAGTCCTCGTGGGCGGCAAGCGGATCCGCTCCACGTTCGCCTACTGGGGGTGGCGCGGGGCGGTCGGTGGCACCGAGGCGCTACCACCCGTCCTGCCCGCGCTGGCCGCGCTGGAGCTGCTGCACACCTTCGCCCTGGTGCACGACGACGTGATGGACGCGTCCACCACCCGCCGGGGCCGGCCCACCGCACACATCGCGATCGCCGAACAGCACATCGCCGCAGGCCACCGGGGTGATCCCGGCCGATTCGGCGAAGCCGTCGCCGTGCTCATCGGTGACCTCTGCATGGTGTGGGCCGACCGGTTGCTGGCCCAGGCCACAGTGCCGTCGGCCCGGCTGTTCGAAGTGCGGCGCTGCTATGACCAGATGCGGGTGGAGACGGTCGCCGGGCAATATCTCGACGTGCTCGGCGAGAACGACCCGGCGAGCTGGTCGGTCAACCGGGCGCTGCGGGTGGCCCGCTACAAGACCGCCAGCTACACCGTCCAGCGGCCACTGCTCTTCGGGGCCTGCCTGGCCGGCGTGCCTGTCGACGACGCGCTGGTCTCCGCGTACACCCGCTATGGCCTTGCCGTCGGCGAGGCGTTCCAGCTCCGCGACGACCTGCTCGGCGTCTACGGCGATCCCGCCGACACCGGCAAGCCGGCCGGCGACGACCTCCGCACCGGCAAACCGACCACGCTGCTCATGCTGGCCCGGGAGCTGGCCACGCCGGCCCAGCTCCGGGCGATGGATCGGGCCGGCGACGGGCCGGTCGACCGGCTCGCCGAGCTGGTCGAGGAGACCGGCGCGGTGGCCCGGGTGGAGCGGATGATCGCCGAGCGGGTGAGTGACGCACTGGCCGCGCTCGACGCCGCACCAGTGGAACGGACGGCGCGGACCGCGCTGACCGGGCTGGCCACCGCCGCCACCAGCCGGCGGGCCTGATGAGCGACTTTCTGGAAGAGGTGGTCACGTGCGGACGGTGACAGGACGGACGGACCGGGTGGTGGTCGTCGGGGCCGGGCTGGGCGGGCTCGCCTGCGCGCTGCACCTGGCCGGCAGCGGCCGGCAGGTGACAGTGCTGGAACGCGAGCCGGTGCCGGGTGGGCGGGCCGGCCGTCTCGGGGTCGACGGCTACGAGTTCGACACCGGCCCGACCGTGCTCACCATGCCCGACCTGATCGCCGAGGCGCTCGGCGCGGTCGGTGAGGAGCTGGACGACTGGCTCGACCTGACCCCGGTCGACCCGGCCTACCGGGCGTACTACCCGGACGGTTCCACCCTCGACGTGCTCACCGACACCACCCGGATGGCGGCGGAGATCTCCCGGGTCTGTGGGCCGCGCGAGGCCGACGGCTACCTGCGTTTCGTCGACTACGCGCGGGAGCTGTGGCGCCTGGAGCGCGCCGACTTCATCGAGCGCAACCTGGATGCGCCGACCGACCTGATCACCGGCAACCTCCTCAAGCTGCTTGCCAGCGGGGCCTTCCGGCGACTCCAGACGAAGATCAACCAATTTTTCCGGGACCCGCGTACCCAGCGGATCTTCTCCTTCCAGGCGATGTACGCCGGCCTCGCCCCGCACGACGCGCTGGCCATCTACACGGTCATCGCGTACCTGGACTCGGTGGCCGGGGTCTACTTCCCGCGCGGCGGCATCCACGCGGTCTCCAAGGCGATGGCCGGCGCGGCCGAGAAGCACGGCGTGCAGATCCGGTACGGCACCACGGTGACCCGGGTCGAGACCGCGAACGGCCGCGCCACCGGCGTGATCACCGCCGACGGCGAACTGGTGCCGGCGGACGTGGTGGTGCTCAACCCCGACCTGCCGGTCGCCTACCGGGACCTGCTCCCCGCCGCCCCGCAGCGCCGGCTCACCTACTCACCGTCCTGCGTCGTTCTGCACGTCGGCTCCCGACAGGGATATGAAAAGATCGCCCATCACAACATCCACTTCGGACGAGCGTGGAAGGGCACCTTCGATGAGGTCATCCGGCGGGGTGAGCTGATGACCGACCCGTCGCTGCTGGTGACCAACCCGAGCCGGACCGACCCGTCGGTGGCCCCACCCGATCGGCACACCTACTACGTGCTGGCTCCCGTGCCCAACCTGCACCGGGCCCCGTTCGAGTGGCGCGGCGACCTGACCCGGCGCTACAGCGACCAGCTGATCGGCACCCTGGAGGAGCGCGGCTACGTCGGCTTCGGTGCCGGCGTCGAGGTGCTGCGGGCGATCACGCCGGCCGAGTGGGAGGACCAGGGCATGGCCGCGGGCACGCCGTTCGCCGCCGCCCACACCCTTTTCCAGACCGGCCCGTTCCGCCCGTCGAACCTGCACCGCAAACTGTCGAACGTGGTCTTCGTCGGCTCCGGGACCCAGCCCGGCGTCGGCGTACCGATGGTGCTCATCTCCGGCAAGCTCGCCGCCGGCCGGATCACCGGGGAAGGTCGATGAGCAGCCGCGAGGACCACCTCGTCGAGCTGGTCGACGAGAACGGCGAGGCCCACGGCGAGACGACCGTCGCGGCCGCGCACCAGGCTCCGGGGCAGTTGCACCGGGCCTTCTCGGTGCTGCTGGTCGACTCGGACGGCCAGGTGCTGCTCCAGCGGCGCGCCGCCGTCAAGACGCGGTTCCCGCTGCGCTGGGCCAACGCCTGCTGTGGCCACCCCCAGCCCGGCGAGTCCCTCGCCGAGGCGGCCAACCGGCGGCTACGCGAGGAGTTGGGCGCGGGCCCGGTCGAGCTGACCGAGGTCGGCGTCTACGTCTACTACGCCGAGGACCCGGCGACCGGTCGGGTCGAATTCGAGTACGACCACGTGCTGCGGGGCGATTTCCTGCCCGGGGCCCCGCTCCTGCCGGACCCGGACGAGGTCGCCGAGCTGCGGTGGGCCGATCCGACCGCGCTGGAAGCCGAGCTGGATCGCGACCCCCGGTCGTACGCGCCCTGGCTGGGCGGGGTGGTGAACCGGCTGCTGCACCCCTCGGGCCCCACGTCCGGCGCACCCGGCCTGGCCGTGACCCCGCCTGCTCTGTCGGCGGACGACTCGGCGGAGCGGTCGGGTGGTCGATGAGGCGCTGAGCGCGGGCGCGGTCGCACGCAGGTTGGGAGTCGCGGTGACGACCCTCCGCACGTGGCACCAGCGCTACGGGCTCGGGCCCAGTGAGCACATCCCCGGTCACCACCGCCGGTACACCCCGACCGACCTGGCCCGTCTCGAAATCATGCGACGGCTCACCGCCGAGGGGGTGAGCCCCGCCGAGGCGGCTCGCTGGGCTCGCCAGGCACCGGATCCGACACCCAACGGCACCGTCACCCCCGTCCGGATCCCCCCGTCCGGCCGCGACGGCGGTGGCACCATCCCGGTCGGCCGCGCCGGCCCGGCAGCCCGTGGTCTGGCCCGCGCCGCCATGCGGCTGGACGCGGCGGCGATCAGCGAGACGATCGCGCACGCCCTCGCCACCGTCGGGGTCGTCGCCACCTGGGAGGGTCTGCTGCGCCCGGTGCTAGCCGGCATCGGCGAACGCCACGCCGCCACCACCGGCCTGATCGAGGTGGAACACCTGGTGTCCCGCTGCGTCTCGGAGGCTCTCGCGGCGGCCAGTCGGGCCAAGGTTCCCACCGGGCCGGCCCGGATCCTGCTCTCCTGTGCCGACGAGGAGCAGCACACCCTGCCACTGGAGGCGTTGGCCGCCGCGCTCGCGGAGGCCGGGGTCAGTTACCGGATGCTCGGCGCCCGGGTGCCGGTGGCCGCTCTCGTGGAGGCGGTCAACCGGACCGGTCCGGCCGCCGTGGTGCTCTGGTCGCACACCCGGGCCACCGCCGACCCGGCCCAGCTCAGCGCGTTGCTCGCCGCACCCCGCCGCCCGTTGTTGGCGCTCGCCGCCGGCCCCGGCTGGCGCGCCGACACGCTGCCCGCCGGGGTGGTGCGGCCGGTCGACCTGGCCGAGGCGGTCTCGCTCGCCGTCGCGGTCCGTGACTCCCTGGACCAGTCGAGGCGTGACTGATCGCACTGTTGCCCGGTGATCGCGTGAACTACCGTCGGGCGGGTCCGCCTACCCCGACCCTCCGGGAGCGAGCAGATGCGAGCCCGCGCCTTCCTGGCGTCCGTCCTCGCCGTGGCGCTGGTCCTGTCCGGCTGTGCGGGGCCGGACCACACCATCGCGCCCGCCGGCGCGCCGCAGCCGGTGGAGTCCACCACTGCCCCCACGCCGTCACCGCATCCCACGGTCGCCAAGCCTCCGCTGCGGCCGCTGCCGGCCAAGCTCCCGGCCGGCCTGCGGCGCAACAGCGGCGTACGCCCGGTGGTCCTGACCTTCGACGACGGGCCCAACCCGACCTGGACTCCCAAGGTTCTCGACCAACTGCGGGCAGCCAAGGTAACCGCCACGTTCTGCGTGGTCGGTCGCGAGGTGCAGCGCCATCCGGAGCTGGTCCGGCGGATCGTCCACGAGGGGCATCAGCTCTGCAACCACAGTTGGCGGCACGACCTCGACCTGGCCCGACGGCCCGTCAACGAGATAAAGGCCGACCTGAAACGCACGAACAGGGCCATCCAGGCAGCGGCGCCTGGCGCCAAGGTGTCCTTCTATCGGCAGCCGGGCGGCCGGTGGACGCCGGAGGTGCTGGCGGTGGCGAAGGGTCTCGGCATGCGCCCGCTGCACTGGTCGGTCGACCCACAGGACTGGGACAAGCCGAACGCCGCCACGATCGGCAAGCGCATCCACACCGCCGCCCGCCCCGGCGCCATCGTGCTGCTGCACGACGGGGGTGGCGATCGGGCCGCGACGCTCGCCGCCTGCCCCCACCTGATCGCCGACCTGAAGAAGCGCTTCGGCATCACCAAACTCCACTAGACCGGCTTTGACCTGCGGTTATGTCTCTTCCGAAGCCCTTGCGGATACCGATTTTGTCGACCGACCGGGCATCACGTATGCTTTCCAAGCCTCCGGCGGGGCCGGATGGGAGCAAGTCCGCTTGAAGTTGCGAGTGTGCAATGATGGCGGGGCCGCCCTCATCGTCTAGCGGCCCAGGACGCCGCCCTTTCAAGGCGGTAGCACGGGTTCGAATCCCGTTGGGGGCACGACCGGCGCAAGTCGGAGCAACACAAGCTAGGTCCTGTGGAGCAGTTGGAGTGCTCGCCGCCCTGTCAAGGCGGAGGTCGCGGGTTCAAGTCCCGTCAGGACCGCAGCGCTGACGCCGCGCCTCGCGCGGCGTTCTGCGTATCGGAGCAGGTCGCCCTGCCACCGGTTCGTCCGGTTGCCGGGTAGCATGAGCCGAGCAGCGATACGGCCAGGTAGCTCAGTTGGTACGAGCGTCCGACTGAAAATCGGAAGGTCGGCGGTTCGACCCCGCCCCTGGCCACATAGCCTTTCGCCGGGCTACAGAGGTCCCCACCAGCGGAAACGCAGGTGGGGATCTTGCTGTTTACGGCTGCGGACCGGCCCGCCACGGGTGTGATCCACTCGACTTCCCGGAAATCGGGGCATCGGAAGGTGCCCAATACCGCGCTTTCCTGAAAAGCGAGTCGATCATGCCTGGGTCGCGCGGATCGGCTGCGCGGATCGGCTGCGCGGATCGGCTGCGCGGACCGGCTGCGCGGACCGGCTGCGCGGATCGGTCGCGCGGCGTCGCTGGTCCGCCTTGCCCGGCGTCACTCGTCTCGGCGCCCCTGCTGGCGGTGCTGCGCCACGCCGCTCTGGATCGCCTCCCACACGCTGCGCCCGGCCTGCCGCAGGGTCTCCCCCGCCTGTTCGGCGAGCTGCGCTGCGCTCTGCGCCCCGCCCAGCAACCCACCACCGCCGTCACGATCGCCGGATAGGCCTGGCGCGGGGCCTGCCGACTGGCCCGGTCGGTTCCCACGCTCCCCGGTAGACGACCCCGCCGGGCCCTCAGCGCCCCGGTCCGCGCCGGCCGGCCGTTTCCCGTCACCCGGGCCCGCGGCCCGCTGACCCTCGGGGTGGCGCGGCTCCTCGTGCCGCTGCCCCTCAGGGTGGCGCGGCTCCTCGTGCGGCCGGCCTTCCGGGGCCCCGCCGCCCTGCGGCCCACCGGACTCCGGCTGCGACTTCTGGCCCGGCCCGGGGCCACCCGCTTGAGACCCGGGTCCGCCCGCACTGGGTCCCGGACCTCCGGCATGGGGCCCAGGGCCCCCAGGACCCTTCCCCGCGCCGCCGGGCCCCGCCCCAGGCCGACCCGGACCGGCCCCGGGCCCACCCGAACCGGGCCCACCCGAACCCGCCCCTGGCCCACCCGGACCCGGCTGACCCGGACCCGGCCGGCCCGCACCTGGCTGACCCGCACCCGGCCCCGGACGACCGGGGCCTTGCTGGGCACGGTCGGCGACGGCCCCGACCGCACCGACCTGCTGACCAAACTCCTGGAGTACGCCGTTGGAGCGCCGCGCCGACCCCCGCACCTCAGCGGCCCCCATCGGCCCCGGGGCCAGCTGCTGCGCGCTGCGGTTCACGTCGTCGACGGTGGTGACGGCCGTCCGGGCGAGCGCCTCGATGATCTCCGGGTTGGCGTCGAGTGTGTCGAGCGCCCGGCCCAGGATCCTCGTCAGCTGCTCCAACCGCACCCGCAACTGCGCCTCGGCGTGCACCCCGTTGATGTCCAGCTCGCCGCCGTTCAGGTGCACCCGTACGCCGGCGTCGACCTGGAGCAGGTTGGCCACCCGGGCCCGCAGCGACAGGTCGGCGTCCAGGCCGTCGACGGCCAGTCGGATCGAGTCGACGGAGACCTTCGGGATGTCGAGCAGGACGTCGGGGTCCGCGCTCTCGACGTTCCGGTCCGGCCCTCGCTGTTGCGCGCTCTCGCTCATGATCTCCCGCCCCGCCTGCACACCGTCCCGGTCGTCCGGGCGTTCGGCGCGCTTACCCGCTTTCCGGCGGGGCATCCCGTCCGTGACGAGTCGGCGACCCTCTGTCTGGAACCGGGCACCGTGCGAAGCTGCACACGCGGGCATCAGCCGGTATGGTCCGGGCCTATGGGACAGGAAATGACTGATCCGGCCGACATCCGGCAGGACGTCGACCGGTTCTCCCTACGGTGCAGTCTCCTCGTCCCGGGCGCCGCCGAGCACGCGTTCGCGGTGTTCACCGACGAGCTGACTGACTGGTGGGTCACCGAATACACCTGGTCCGGCCCGGACGCTCTCGCGGAGCTGGGCATGGAGCCGCGCGCCGGCGGGATGCTCTACGAGATCGGCCCGTACGGTTTCCGCGCCGACTGGGGTCGGGTGCTCACCTGGGATCCACCGCGGCGGCTGGTCTTCGTCTGGCAGATCGGCCCCGACCGGGCGCCGGTGCCGGACCCGGCCCGGGCCAGCGAGGTCGAGGTGCTGTTCCTTCCCGAAGGGCCGGAGCGCACCCGGGTCGAGCTGGAGCACCGGCACTTCGACCGGCACGGCGAGGCGGCCGAGGGATATCGCAAGGCGCTCACCGCCGGCTGGCACGAGCTGCTCACCCGCTACGTCGCCACTGTGTCACGCGGCCCCGGCACTTCCGCCTGACGGGCGCACGGAGTCACCGACCGAGCTGCCGGTCGCCAGCGGAGCGGCCGCCGAGGTCCCGACCACCCAGGTTGGCGCGTTGGCCGGCCTCCGCCCCCGAACCGAAGCCGGTGCCGCCGAGCCGGCGCGGCGGTGCGGTGCGCAGCCGCGGGTATTCCTCGGTGAGCCGCCGCTGCACCCGGTCGGACCGGTCGGCCAGCACCAGCGCCACCGACGGCGTGCCCGACTCGCTGGCCGCCGCCGTCTCGGCCGCCCAGAGCCGACCCCCGATCACTTCCGCGAAACCGGCGAGCCAGGAGCGGCGGAAGGCGGCGGGGTGGTCGTCGGCCGGCACGGCGGTGGCGGCCAGGCCGTGCGCCGCCTGCACGAGCAGTGAGGTGAAGAGCAGGTCGACCCGTTCCAGGTCGCTGGCGAAGCCGAAGAGGTGCAGCGCGAAGCCGTTGCCCTGCCGGCGGCGTACGCAGCGGCAGCGCAGTGGCTCGGCGACCGCGGCGAGCAGGCCGACCTTGTCGCGGGCGTACGGGGCGACGATGTCCAGCACCCGGTCACCGACGGGGTCGGTGGTCGGGTCGCGGACGGCGAGCAGCGCCCGGTCCACCCCGTAGCGGGCGATCAACTCGGTCGCCTTGGCGGTGAACGCGGCGGCCTCGGCGGGCGTGCAGGCCGGATCCTCGGCCTGGGCCAGCAGCTTGCGCACCTTGCTGAGCATCGCCTCGGACATGCCTACAGAGCTACCACACGGGCCGGACATCACGGGGTCACGCCGCCATTGATCGATACGTATCATCGTCACGGTCGGATGATCAGTCCAATACGGACGGTCAGTAACCCGCTTTCGGAGGCACGCATGTCATCCCCGACCGCTCGCCTGCTCGCCGTCGCCACGGCCACCACCCTGCTCTTCGCCGGCACACCCGCGCAGGCGGAGCCGACAACACCGACCGCACCGGTCAGCTCCGGGGCGAACGCGTTCGCCCCGCTCGCCACCTGTTACGGCGGGGCGGTGCGGTCGTACTTCGAGACGGGCCGCTACGGCGGATCGGCCGGCCAGTACCGCACCACGACCCGCTGTCGCGACATCAACGTCCGCAACGCGAGCGTGTACGCCACCGAGGCGTGCGTGATCTTCGTGGACAAGACGAGTGCCTGCAACTACTGGACCTACCTGCCGGCCAACTCGGGGTGGATCACGGTGGCGACCGACGTCCGGGACGGGGTCAACTTCCAGGTCCGCTTCGAGAACCTGCGCTACGAGTACGAGCCGCTGATCGCGTACCACGCGTTCTGAGTGGTCCGCGCGGCCGCGGCGTCCGCCCCCCGACGGACGCCGCGAACCGGCGGCCGGTCACCCGGCACGGCTGCGCAGGGTGGCGATCGTCGAGCCGGCGAGCGTGAGCAGGCAGGCGGGCAGCAGCCCGTCGGCTGCCGCGGCACCGAACAGCGCCTCCCCGGTCGGCTCGTCCCGGTTGGCGTACGCGCTGACGAAGCGGGCCACCCAGCGGGTGTCATACTCAGCCTGGTCGATTCCCGGGAAGTCCAGGGCCGCACCGCTGGCCGCCGGAGCGTCACCGAGCATCGTCGCGGCCAGGCACCACGCGACCCCGTACGCGCCGCTCAGGCCGGCCCGGTCGACGACCGCGTCGAACGCTCCCACCACCGCTTCTCCATCCCCGGTCAGCGCCGAGTGGAGCACGGCGGCCGCGTCGTCGAACGTCTGCTGTGGTAGGTCCGTCACCCAGCGCACAGTAGGACGCGTCGTCAAGGCTCCCGACAACCGTCACTGTCCGTGTTCAAGGCGAGCTACCTGCGCTTTACGCCACCTCCACGGTCCCGCCGTCGGCCTCGGCACGCTAATGTGCGCAGCGGACCTTCGCCGGAGGAAGGACGACCATGCTCGTATCACGCCGCTCGCGGGTGGCCTCACTGGCTGCCTGCGCGACGATCCTGCTCGCCACAAGCGCTTGCGGGGATGACAAGGCCAAGGAGACCAGCGCCCAACAGGTGCGCCTCTACGGCACGGACGGCAACATGCTCAACACCTACCCCGCGGAGTTGAAAGAACGCGCAGGTCTCGTGGATGGGATGAAGGGCACCACGCCACTCGTTCCGCTACCCGAGGACTTCAAGGGCCGGCTACGGGCCGTCAATCCGGCGCTGACGGACTACGTGTACTCGGCCGAGACGTACGACGCGGTGGTGATCGCCGTGCTCGCCGCGCAGCTGGCCGGAAGCACCGACCCGGCTGCCATCGCGAAGCAGATCGTCGCGGTGACCAACGACGGGCAGCGCTGCGAGGACCCGGTCAGCTGCCTCACGCTGGCCCGCAACGGGCAGGACATCGAGTACCGCGGGGTTTCGCTGACCCGGGCGGGCTTCACCGACAAGGGTGAGCCGGCCACCGCGAGCTACGCCACGCTGACCTTCGACGGGCAGCAGATCAACGACGGCAAGACCGAGTTCGTCGGCGCGGGCATCGAGTCGGCGGCGAGCACCAAGACGCCGCCGAAGCCGAAGAAGCAGCGCCCGGGCGGCGACCCCGAGCAGGAACCGTTGATCCTGGGCGGTCTGCTGCCGAAGACCGGTGACCTGTCGATCGCCTACCCGCCGATGGCCGCCGGCGCCGCGCTGGCGATCAAGGAGATCAACGCCGCCGGCGGCGCCCTGGGCAAGCCGGTGACGTGGCTGGACGGCGACGACGGCACCAACCCGGACGTGGCCAAGGCGACGGTGGCCCGGCACGCGACGGCTGGCGTCAGCGTGATCATCGGCGCTGGTGGTTCGGGCATCTCCCGGGCCGTGCTGCCGAACGTGGTGCAGGCCGGGAAGATCCTTTTCTCTCCGTCGAACACCGACAGCAGCCTGACCGACGTGGACGACCAGGGCCTCTACTTCCGCACCGCCCCACCGGACAGCCTCCAGGGCCGGGCGTTGGCCGACGTCATCCTCCGCGACGGTTCGCAGAAGATCGTCATCGTGGCTCGCAAGGACTCCTACGGTGAGGGCCTCCAGGGCACCGTCCGTGAGGAGCTGGAGAAGGCCGGTATCGCTGCCGATCGACTCAAGCTGCTGACGTACGAGCCGCCGGCCGACGCCAAGGCGGCACCCGTCGACTTCAGCCGGGGCGCGAAGGAGATCAAGGACTTCGGCGCGGACGCCGTGCTGATCATCGGCTTCGGCGAGTCCGCCCAGGTGATCCGCGGCCTGGCCGACGCCGAGGTGCAGATCCGGCAGTAGCACGACCACAGGCACACGAAGGCCGCACCGGCGCTCGCCGGTGCGGCCGTTTCGTCTCCAGGAGTCACCGCGGCCGGCGGCGCTCCAGGAACTCGGTCATCCGCCGGTGCTTCTCCTCGTCCTCGAAGAGCACCGCCTGACTGACCAGGTCGAGTTGCGGATGCGCGGCGGCGGGCGCGTCGACCGCGAGCTTGGTCAGCCGCAGCGCCAGCGGCGAACCCAGGGCGATCTCGTCCAGCAGCGCGTGCGCCACCGTCAGCAACTCGTCGGGCTCGTCCACCACCCGGTTCACCAGGCCGATCCGCAGCGCCTCCGCAGCGTCCACCCGCCGGCCCGTGAAGAGCAGCTCCTTGGCCCGGCCCTCACCGACCAACGCGGGCAGCCGGTGGGTCGCGCCAGCGCCGGCCAGGATGCCCAACCGCACCTCCGGCTGACCGAAGACCGCCCGCGCCGTGCACACCCGCAGATCGCAGGCGTACGCCAGCTCCGCGCCACCGCCCAACGCCGGGCCGTCGACGGCGGCGACGGTGGGCATCGGCAACGCCCTGATCCGGGCGAAGGCAGCGGAGTTGATCGCGGCGAGGGCATCGGTGCGGCCCCGTTCACGCAGTTGGCCGATGTCGGCGCCACCGGCGAAGATGCCCGCCGCCCCACCGGTGAGCAGCAACAGCCGGGGACGCGCCTCCAGCTCGGCGCAGACCTGGTGCAGCTCGGCGATCAGCTCGGCGTCGATGGCGTTGCGCTTCTCCGGCCGGTCCAGGGTGACCACCAGCCGGTCCGGCCGCTCCTCGATCCGCAGCCCGCTCACTGCGCCCACCTTCCGTTCGCGACTGCGGGGCTCGCAAGCTCACTCCTCGCGCTCACTGCTTGACCCCGGCTTTCCACTGGTAGAAGCCCTGCCCCGACTTCTTGCCCAGCCGCCCGTCGGCCACCATCTCCACGAGCAGGGGCGGCGGTGCGAAGCGGTCGCCGTACGCGGCCTGGAGGGTGCGGGCGATGTCCAGCCGCACGTCGAGGCCGACCAGGTCGGTGAGTTCCAAGGGCCCGATCGGGTGCCGGTAGCCCAGCACCATCGCCTTGTCGATGTCGGCAGGGCTGGCCACCCCGTCGGCGACCATCCGGATCGCCTCCAGCCCGAGGGTGACCCCGAGCCGTGAGGTGGCGAAGCCGGGCAGGTCGCGTACGACGACGGGGTCCTTGCCCAACCGGCCGGCGAGCGCCACGGCCGCGGCCGTGGTCTCCTCGGCGGTGGCCGGGCCGACCACGATCTCCAGCAGGGCCATCGCCCAGACCGGGTTGAAGAAGTGCAGGCCGAGGAAGCGCTCGGGCGCGTCCAGTCCGGCGGCCAGCTCACCGATGGCGATGCTGGAGGTGTTGCTGCCCAGCAGCGCGGGGTTCAGCGCGGCGGCGTCCCGCAGCACTGCCCGCTTCAGGTCGAGCCGCTCCGGCACCGCCTCCACGATCACCTCGGGGGCGGGAGCGACGTCGGCGAGCGTGGGACGCAGCGTGACCCGTTGCCGGTTCGCGGCGGCCTCGTCGGCGCTCAGCTTCCCTCGCTGCACCGCCCGCTCCCACAGGTCGGCGAGCCGGTTCAGCGCGGAGGCTCCCCGCTCGGGGTCCACCTCGACCAACTCCACGGCGTGACCGGCCCCGGCCGCCACGTACGCGATGCCGAGCCCCATCGTGCCGGCACCGACGACCACGAAACGATCGCTCATCACGCCTCCCTGTCCCGCCTGTCGGCGCGCGGGGTCCCCGCCACGCCGACCGGGGTGTTCCGCCCGCTCCGCTCGCTCATGGTGCGACCCTAGACAGCTCGACGACCCGGCTCATGCGTGGGGGAGCGCGGGATCGGGTACTGACGGCCCGTCAACCGAGGGAAGGACCACCGAGATGAGCCAGGCACCGGAGAGCGTCACTGACGGGCAGACCGTGGAGACCCGGGGCGACGAGCGGGTCGAGCTGCTGCGCGCCGACACCAACAACGACGGCAAGACCGACGTGTGGGTGGTGGACACCGACGGCGACGGCAAGGCGGACCTGTTCCAGTTCGACACCGACGGTGACGGCAAGGTGGACATCACCATGGTCGACATCGACGAGGACGGCCAGCCGGACGAGGTGGTCGACGGCGACGGCGGTCTGCCGCCCGAGCAGCTTCCCCCGACCGTCCAGGTCTGAGCCGTACGACGGCCCCTGTCCTCCGCGATGCGGAGCGCGGGGGCCGTCGCTCAGTCGGCGAGCCGCAGCGTGGCCAGGTAGTAGGGCTTGTCGCGGTCGTCCACATCGGTCAACCGCCAGCCGGTGCCGTGCACCAGCGAGGCGAACTCCTCCGCCGAGCAGACCAGATAGTCGAACCATTCGGTGCTCAGCTCCCGGTAGCGCAACCGGAGCCGGAGCTGACCGCCGAGCCGACCCCGACTGCGGTTGCGCTCGTGGTAACTCGTGTGCACCGGGTCACGGGTGCCGTACGGGTCGGTGCCGTGCGCGATGATCTGCGCCCCCGGTCGGGCCAGCGCGGCGAGTGCGGCCAGGAACACGGGGGCACGCTCCCGCCCCTCGAACAGCCCGAGGTTGTTGCCGAGCAGCAGGAATGTGTCGTAACGCCGCCCGTCCGCGACGTGCGTGTCGACGGTGCCGTGCACCAGCCGCCGGACACCGCGGCGTTGACTCACGGCCAGCGCGCCCGCGGAGGTGTCCAGCCCGGTGACCGGTACGCCGCGCTCCTGGAGCAGCAGGGCGATCCGGCCGGCGCCGGTGCCGACGTCCAGCGTCTCGCCGCGGGCCCGGTCCACCGCGCGGTGGTCGTACGGCTGCCAGTCCTGCGGACCGTCCAGATAGTGGGCGGCCGGCGCGCCGTTGATCAGACCGTCGTCCCGCTCGATGATCTCGATGACCGGCCGGGGCAGGCGCCCACCGACCAGCGGTCGAGGGCCCACCCCGCTGGCCACCGCGAGCGTGTCCCGCAGCAGTTCGCCGACCACGTCACCGATTCGAGGCTCAACCGTCACGACGTTCACGCTATCTGTCCACTCAGCGGCCGGTAACGGCCGTATCCTTGCGGCGTGACCACGCTGGACCGGCTGTCGGCCGAGAAGTACATCCTGCTCACGACCTTCCGCAAGGACGGTCGGGCGGTGCCGACCCCCGTCTGGGCGGTACGAGATGGCGAGGCGTTGGCGGTCTGGACCCGGGCCGACTCGGGCAAGGTGAAGCGGATCCGCCACAACGGTGAGGTGACCGTGGCCCCGTGCGACGTGCGGGGGCGGCCACACGGGGCGGAGGTGCCAGCCCACGCGACGATCTACGGCAACGGCGACACCGGTCGGGTACGGGACCTGCTCAAGCACAAGTACCGCCTGATCGGTCGACTCAGCCTGCTCGGCAGCCGGCTGCGGCGCGGCGAGGGCGGCACTGTCGGCATCCGGGTGACGCTGGCCGAGACGCGGCGCTGAGACGCAGCGACGGCGGCCACTCAGGACATGGAAAGGGGCGGCGGATCGAGATCCACCGCCCCTGACCGGAAAACTATTGCCGCTTCAGTCGCCCTGCCGCTGCTGCGGGATCTGACCCTGCAACAGCGCCCTGACCTCCGACTCGCGGTATCGACGGTGGCCACCCAGGGTGCGGATGGCACTGAGCTTGCCAGCCTTTGCCCACCGGGTCACCGTCTTCGGGTCGACACGGAACATCGACGCCACCTCGGCCGGCGTGAGTAGCGGCTCTGGTTCGTGCGTTCGCGATGCCATCGGTCACTCCTCCACATGTATAGACATCGGCCGGGGTCCCGCCGGCCGACGCGTCTCCCATGGTCCGGCTAGTCCCCGATGTCCGACATGGGCCGAACGGATGAAGGTCCCTAGACGGACGGATGAACCATGCCCGATTTTTACGACTTTTACACGGCAGAAAGTACCTTATTCGGACTCATGATCACGGTTCGTGATGCGTCAACTACGAGCACACCTCACCTTGGGAGCGCTCCTCGGGCGATATGCCCCTAGTTGCACCGCTCCAGCAGCTGCACGGCACGCCATCGGGCCACCAGCGTGTCGTACGCGGCGGACGCCTCCTCGGCCTCACCGCGCGACAGCCCCGCGAGGCCGGTGGCGACCAACTCGGGCGAGTCGTCAGCGGTGAGGGTCTCGTCGGAGAGCAGATCGACCAGGCCGCCGTAGTCCAGCTCGACCACCGAGCGCGGATGGAACTCCTCCAGCCAGCGCGCCGCCTCCTCCACCGCCTCGGTGATCGGCGCCTCGCCCACCGACTTGCGCAGCACCGACAGCGCCCGTGAGGACCGGCGACGGGCCTTGGAGATCTCGGTCCGGTAGCGCAGCGCCCGCCGGCCCGGCTGGGTGACCAGGTCCCGCTCGGCCGGCTCGAAGAGCACGAACCACCGCAGAGGCACCCCCCAGGTGGCGATCTGCTCGTGCACCCGGGGCACCCCGTGCTCCAGCACCCGGGCGCCGCTGCGCCAGTCGTCGACGACCGCCCTGGCCTGGCCGGCGAGCACCGGCGGCACGAAGGCGTCGGCGAGCACCGAGGGCACCCCGTCCCGAGCGCTGAGCGCCGCCTCAGCGACCCGGATCCGCAGGTTCCATGGGCAGACCAGCAGGCTGTCGTCCGTCTCCAGGACGTACGCCTCCTCCGGCAGGTCCGGCAGCCGGGTCCAGCCCGCGCCCAGCGCCTCGATCACCGCCGTCCGCTGTCGGCCGGGCCCCTCGACCGGGGCCACCGCCCGCCCCTCGGACACGTAGCGGCGCCAGTAGCTCTGCCGGTCCCGGTCGAAGGCGGTCAACGGTTCGTACACGCGCAGGTAAGAAGCGAAGAGCGACGGCACGGCGCGATCCTCCCACGAACCACAGCCGTATGAGGTCAGCGGCCGGACCACGCGCGCCGCAACGTGGGACGGCGGCGGCGCGTCGAGCGTCCCCAGGGCGGCCGATACTAGGCTCGATCTCACCGGCAGCATCCCCGCCGGGGTCCACCAGGTCCGCGTCCCACAAGGACGCACACCACTCCAGGAGCCAACCATGGGCGTATTCGCGAGCACCGACGATCCGGTATCGACCGGTCACGAACAGGTCGTCTTCTGCCAGGACAAGCAGAGCGGCCTGAAGGCGATCATCGGGATCTACTCCACCGCGCTGGGGCCGGCGCTCGGTGGCACCCGCTTCTACCCGTACGCCAGCGAGGACGACGCCCTCGCCGATGTGCTCGACCTGTCCCGTGGGATGGCGTACAAGAACGCGCTCGCCGGGCTGGACCTGGGCGGTGGCAAGGCCGTCATCTGGGGTGACCCCGAGCAGATCAAGAGCGAGGCGCTGCTGCGCGCGTACGGTCGCTTCGTGGAGTCGCTGGGCGGTCGCTACTACACCGCGTGCGACGTCGGCACCTACGTGGCGGACATGGACGTGGTGGCACGGGAGACCCGCTACGTGACCGGGCGCAGCGTGGAGCACGGCGGCGCCGGCGACTCGTCGATCCTCACCGCCTGGGGTGTCTTCCAGGGCATGCGGGCCGCCTCCGAGCACGTCTGGGGCACTCCGAGCCTGCGTGGCCGCCGGGTCGGCGTCGCCGGTCTGGGCAAGGTCGGCAAATACCTCACCGGCCACCTGCTGGAGGACGGCGCTGAGGTGGTCGCCACCGACGTCAACCCGAAGGCGCTGGCCTGGGTTCGCAGCAACCACCCGCAGGTCACCCTGATGGACGACGCCAGCGCGCTGGTCGCCGCGGACATCGACGTGTACGCGCCGTGCGCGCTGGGCGGCGCGCTGAACGACGACACCGTGCCGGCGCTGCGCGCCAAGGTGGTGACCGGTGCGGCGAACAACCAGCTCGCCCACCCGGGCATCGAGAAGCTGCTGGCCGACCGGGGCATCCTCTACACGCCGGACTACGTGGTCAACGCCGGCGGTGTGATCCAGGTCGCCGACGAGATCGAGGGCTTCAACTTCGACCGGGCGAAGCTGCGGGCAACCCGGATCTACGACACCACCCGCGAGATCCTGGGCCTGGCCGACGCCGAGGGCGTGCCGCCAGCGGTCGCCGCGGATCGGCTGGCCGAGCGCCGGATGGCGGAGGTCGGCCGCCTGCGGTCGATCCACCTGCGCTGAGCATTCCCCGGAGGCGGATCGACGGGATCCGCCTCCGGGCCCCCTGTGCCGACGCGGCTCGGTAGGCTGAGGACCGGATCGAATTTTGATGCGGTTTGTCCGGTGTCACGGGCGCTAACCGTTCCGCTCCTTACCCGGTACACTGGGTGACGGCCGGATCGACGCGACGCGCAGAGCCGGCTGACGGTAACCCGAGGTGCCGAACGGTGGCATCCCCATGTACCGTAAGAGCCACGAGAGATGCCTGACGTCATCGGGGCCCGCCTTCGGGCTGCCCCGCATTCTGTGCGAGGGGGTCGAGCCATGGGGCGCGGCCGTGCTAAGGCCAAGCAGACAAAGGTGGCCCGGGAGTTGAAGTACCACTCCCCGAACACCGACCTCACCGCCTTGCAGCGCGAACTGGCGGGTGCTGGTAAGTCTGAGCACCACTTCGACGACGACTCTAAAGAGTTCGTCGACGACGATGATGAGGATCACGCGGACGACGATCCGGATCCCTGGGTCCGTCCGGCCCGCTGACCTCTCGACGCAGCTGAGCACGCGGTGATACCCGCGTGCTCACGCACGTCCCGTGCAGGTTCAGCTGCCGACGATCAGGGGCCTGACCCGACCGGAGTTATTCCGGCCGCTCGACAGGCCCCTGTTCACGGCTCCCGTCAGCGCGGGCGGTTGTTCCAGTTGTAGAAGGTCGGGATGTTCTCGAAGTGGTTCCAGGCGCAGACCGCGCTGGCACCATCGCCGCCCGACACCTCCGAGCGCAACCGCCTGGCGTCCTCAGCCTCCTGTAGCAGCGCGACGAGCGCAGGGGCCGCCTCCCGTACCCGCTCGTTGACTCCGTCATCCGCCTCGCGCTCAGGCCGCCGGTTACTGGTGCTCTCGGGCATGCTCCAACACTCCATCCAATAGGCGGATCTTGCTGTTTCGGCAGTGCTCGGTCTCCGTACCGTCAAAACGCCCCAGCTCGAAGTAGCGGTTGGCCGCGTGGCCACCGCCACAGAAGCCGAAGTAGGGGCAGGACACCCGACAGGCCTCCACCCCGGCCAGGAACTCCCCCACCCACGGGGTCGCCGCCGCTCCGCCGAGAATCTCCGCCAGCGGAGCGTGCAGGACGTTGCCGCTGCTGAAATCGCCGTAGCGCGGGTCGGTGAAGCCCGCCAACTCCGGGGACAGCACGGTCACCGAGCCGTCGTGACCGATGGTCGGGATCGGGTCCAGTTGGCGGGGCAGCACCCCGTCAGCCGAGTTGTCGAGCACCGCCGCGGCGTAGCGCAACGTCCACTCGACCTCGCGGAGGTGGATTCGGGGGTCACGCCGCCACGCCGCGACCAGCTCCGCCCAGAACGCGGTCACCGCCGAGGAGTCGTGGCGGTTGTCCCGGGTGTTGACCCCCTCGGTCTCCTCGATGTTGATGCCCAGCACATCGCAGCCCAGTTCGAGGAAGTAGTCGTACAGCTCGGTGGCGAGCCCCGGGCCCGGCTGGGACACCACGGCCAGGGCGGAGAAGGGCAGACCATGACGGCGCAGCGCCGCGACGCCGCGCAGGATCCGGTCGTACGCCGGCTGGCCGCCCCGGTTGACCCGGTCGCCGTTGCGGGCCCGCGGCCCGTCGACGCTCACGCTCACCCGCATCTCGTGCCGGGCGAAGAAGTCACACCAGTCGTCGTCGATCAGCGTGGCGTTGGTCTGCACGTGATGCTCGACCTCGGGGTCGAACGGCGCCATCAGGTCGGCCAGGTGCTCCCGGCCGGCCGCCAACGGCTCGCCGCCGTGCCACACCACGGAGAACCGGCCGGCCGCCGCCCACGGGTTGACCGCCGCCGCCACCGCCTCGGCCACCGCCACCGGCATCCGCTGGTCGGTGGCACGAAACGGCAGGTAGCAGTACGCGCAGTCGAGGTTGCAGAGGGTGGTGGGCTGCATGACGACGTACGACGGGACGGTGGAAAGACCCCGCATCCCGCTGAACGACTGTCCCCGAGCAGCCATCGCCCTCCTCCGCCAAGCCTGAGCCCTTCAGGCTAGGCGGCATAGGCCACTCGGGTGAAGCCCTGATCAGGTGCCCGTACGATCACCGGAACGTGATCATCCTCGGGTGTGCTGACCAACCATCTGCACGTTGCCGGTGCCCTCGATGATCTCGCCGGCCTGCCAGGCCTCGACCCCACGGCCGGTCAGCGTGGCCAGCGCCCGGTCGGCGTCCTCGGCCGACACGATCGCGAACATGCCGACGCCCATGTTGAAGGTCGACTCCATGTCCTGGTCGTCGATCCGACCCTTCGACTGGATCAGGTCGAAGATCGGCTGCGGCTTCCAGGTGGAACGGTTGACCACAGCGTCGACGTGCTCGGGCAGCACCCGGACCAGGTTGCCGGGGATGCCGCCACCGGTGATGTGGGACAGCGCCCGCACCTCGGCCTCGGCGATCAGCTTGAGGCAGTCCTTGGCGTAGATCTTGGTCGGGGTGAGCAGCTCCTCACCGAGGGTCCGCTGCCGACCGAAGTCGTCGATCACGATGTCCAGGCGCATCCGGGCCGCGCCGAGCAGCACGTGCCGGACCAGGGAGTAGCCGTTGGAGTGCAGACCGGAGGAACGCATGGCGATCACCACGTCGCCCACCTCGACCCGGTCCGGGCTGAGGATGTCGGCCTCCTCGACCACGCCGACACCGGTCGCGGAGATGTCGTACTCGTCCGGGCGCAGCACACCGGGGTGCTCGGCGGTCTCCCCGCCCAGCAACGCGCAGCCGGCGTAACGGCAGCCGTCGGCGATGCCCGCCCCGATCTCGGCGACCTTGTCCGGAACGACCTCGCCGGTGGCGATGTAGTCGAGCAGGAACAGCGGCTCGGCGCCACAGGCCACCAGGTCGTCCACGACCATGGCCACCAGGTCGATGCCGACCGTGTCGTGGATGTCCATCTGCTGAGCGATCACCAGCTTGGTGCCCACACCATCGGTGGAGGACGCCAGGATCGGGCTCTTGTACTTCTTCGTGTCCAGCCGGAACAGGCCAGCGAACCCGCCCAGGTCACCCATCACCTCGGGCCGGCGGGTCTGGCGCACCTTCGACTTGAGCAACTCCACCGCGCGGTCGCCCGCGTCGATCGAGACCCCGGCATCGGCGTACGAGACCGAGCGTTTGCGCGCCTGACGGCCAGCGCCGGCCGTCCAGGGCTGACGGTCGCCGCCGGCGCCGGTCGGGCTGCTTCCTGCGCCGTTGCGCTCGGACACGTGCGTCACGGTTCTCCCCTTTGGTTCTCGGTGCCGCGCCGGCGGTGGCCGGGCCGCGCCGGTTGGTGCTACGGGCGGTTTGCGGTAACGCCACCCGGAGTGGCGACGAACGAGCCGTTGGTGTGCGGGGCTTCCGGCGCCGAGTTGGCGACCCGTCGGCCCACCCCTTCGAGCACGTGCTTGCCGATCAGGTTGCCGGCCGGCAGCTCGATCGGGTACTCCCCATCGAAACACGCCCGACACAGCCTGGTCTTCGGCTGCTCGGTCGCGGCGATCAGGCCAGGAAGCGAGACGTAACCCAGCGTGTCGGCGCCGATGGAGCGCCGGATGCCGTCGTTGTCCAACCCGTTGGCCAGCAGTTCCGCCCGGGTGGCGAAGTCGATGCCGTAGAAACACGGCCAGCTGACCGGCGGCGAGGAGATCCGGACGTGCACCTCCAGCGCCCCCGCCTCACGCAACATCCGCACGATGGCGCGCTGGGTGTTGCCGCGCACGATCGAGTCGTCCACGACCACCAACCGCTTGCCCCGGACGTTCTCCCGCAGCGGGTTGAGCTTGAGCCGGATGCCGAGCTGACGCAGGGTCTGCGACGGCTGGATGAAGGTGCGCCCCACGTACGGGTTCTTCATCAGGCCGGCGCCGTAGGTGATGCCGGACGCCTCCGCGTAGCCGATCGCGGCCGGGGTGCCCGACTCGGGCACCGGGATCACCAGGTCGGCCTCGACCGGGTGCTCCTTGGCCAACTGCCGGCCGATCTGCACCCGGGCCGAGTGGACGTTGCGCCCGGCGATCGTGGCGTCCGGGCGGGCGATGTAGACGTACTCGAAGAGACAGCCCTTCGGCTCCGGCGCGGCGAACCGCGTGGAGCGCAGGCCGTTCTCGTCGATCGCGATCAGCTCGCCCGGCTCGACCTCGCGCACCACGCTGGCACCGACGATGTCCAGTGCGGCGGTCTCACTGGCCACCACCCAGCCGCGCTCCAGGCGGCCGAGCACCAGCGGGCGGACGCCGTGCGGATCGCGGGCCGCGTAGAGGGTCGACTCGTCCATGAAGACGAAGCTGAACGCGCCACGCAGCTGCGGCAGCACCTCCAGTGCGGCCGCCTCGACCGACAGATCCGGTCGGCTGGCGAGCAGCATCGTCACCAGGGAGGTGTCGTTGGTCGAACCGTCCGCGACGAGGCCGCGCTCGGCGACCTCCTTCTCCAGCTCGGCCGTGTTGACCAGGTTGCCGTTGTGAGCCAGCGCGATGGTCGTGCCGGAGGTGGTCGACCGGATCGTCGGCTGGGCGTTCTCCCAGTTCGACGCGCCGGTGGTGGAGTAGCGGGCGTGCCCGATGGCCAGATGGCCGCGCAGGCTCGCCAGGGTGGGCTCGTCGAAGACCTGGGCCACCAGCCCGAGGTCCTTGTAGACCACCACGCCGGAGCCATCGCTCACCGCGATGCCCGCCGCCTCCTGGCCGCGGTGCTGCAGGGCGTAGAGGCCGAAGTAGGTCAGATTGGCAACCTCTTCGCCGGGGGCCCAGACGCCGAAGACGCCACAGGCATCCTGGGGGCCAGGTCGTTGGGGGTCAAGGTCGTGGCTCAGCCGGCCGTCGCCTCGGGGCACCTACCGCTCCCTCATGCTGGTCTGGACCGGCCGGGCGGGATCACGGGCGGATCCACACTTCTCTGCCGGGACCACTGTCGTCGCCTGACAGTGTACGCGAATCGCCGTCAATACAGATAGTCACGATTCCTGCGCAGGCCGTCACCGTGGGTGGGACTCGGAGATAGTTAGAGGGGCAGATACGCCGAGAGATCCGCACGGACACCGCTCATCTGGACGCGACCTTCGGCGACCGCCTCGACCCAGCCGATCCTCCCGGTCGCCAACCGTAACCAGGTGTCGGGAGCCATCTCGACGACGTTTGGTGGGTTTCCCCTGGTGTGTCGAGGTCCGGGTACGCACTGGATCGCCCCGTATGGTGGGACGCGCACCTCCACCGATCGGCCGGGGGCGCGCTCCGCGAGGACGGCCAACAACGACCGGACCGCCTCTCGGAACACCGGCCGTTCGGGCGTACGCCCCTCGTCGAGCGCCAACAACGCCGCCGTCACGGCAGCGGACTTACTGTGCGGAGAGGACACGACGGGACGATACGACCCGCAGGCCAACTACCTGACGCTGGCCCTGGGTCGCGCCGATCCGGTCGGACAAGGCATAGTTGCCGACGGCGTATCTGAACCGTGATGATCCCCGGCCCGGCGCCCCGCCGGTCAGAGGGAAGTCAGCCCGGAAGGCGGTGGACGTGTCAACACACCGACGTGCCTGGAAGCAGCGGGCCGGTGTGGTCGTAGCGCTGGTTGCCGGCGCTCTGCTCGCCGTCCCCGCCACACCAGCCATGGCCGCAGAGGTCGAAGTTTCCCCCGGCTCCGTCACCGTAAACGCCGGAAGCGATGCCACGGTCACCGTGCGCGTGACCCCCGGCGACAACGACCGGAAGGCGAAGATCAGTCTCTCCGGCCTGCCGTCGGGTGTCAGCTGCGCCAGCGGCTGCGGCGACGTCGATTTCCCCGGTCTGGGCAACCCCCAAGCCAGGTCGGTGCTGGTCAGGATCGCGGCCAACGACAACGCCGGCGACGCGACAGCGACCGTCACGGTGGCCGTCGAGGCCGATTCGGGCCCGGACACCGCCACCGTCGCGCTGACGGTCAAGGGCAAGGCCGCCCCGCCGCCGCCGCCGCAGAACCAGACCGTGCGGTCGGTCTCCGGCAAGGTGGTCAAGAGGGCCAACAGCGAGCCGGTGCCTAACGCCATCGTGATCCTTCAGGACAGCACCGGCAAGCGGTTCGACACCGTCAGCAACGGAAGCGGCGACTTTAGAATCAATGGAACCGCCGACAATCCGATCGCTCCGGGACGGCTCGACCTTGGTGCCAGTTTCGACAACATCAATGCCACCAAGAGTCTGAACGCGAACGCGGGACAGTCTGTTACCGGGCAGCGCATCAGCCTGGATATCAAGGTCGAAGTGACGCCCAGCGCCACCCCATCTGCTACCGCCGAGGCCACTCCCACCGAGGAGGCGACCGACGAGGGCACCGAGGACCAGGCCTCCGAGGACCCCAGCCCGGGTGCCGCTGCGAACGCCTCGAACAACGAGGACAGCGGCGGCGGCATGGGCTCGTACCTGATCATTCTGCTCGGCGGTCTTCTGGTGGCCGCCGGCGTCGGCACCATCGTGCTGCTCTGGATGAAGCGCAGGGAGAACGGCGACGACGACGACGCCCCTGCGGCGGCTGGCGGCGGCGGTCCGGTCCCACCTGCGCGGGGCGGTTTCCGTGGCGCCGAAGAGACCCGGGTGGTCGGCGGACGACCCGGCGGCGGGGCAGACCCGACCATGATCGGTGGCGCGGCGCTGAGCGATGCGCCGACGATGATGCACCGCCCGGTGGTCGATGACGTTCCGCCGGACCCGTACGCCGCGCCTGCGCAGGCGTACGGCGGTGCGGGCCAGCAGGGCTGGGGCGGCGCCGGTTACGGCGACGAGCCAGCACCGGGCGGGTACGGCGGCTACGGCAACGCACCCGCGTCGGGTGGCGGCTACGGCACTCCGGCGGGCCCCGAGGGCGGCTACGGCGCTGGCGCGGCCGGTGACGGCTACGGTGCCGCACCCGGTTCGGGCGCTGGATACGGCGCCGCGCCCGGCTCCGGCGCTGGCTATGGCGGCGCCCCGGCCTACGGCAACGCTCCGGCCTCCGGCGGCGGCTACGGCAGCCGTGACTACACCGCGCCGGCCGGGACTGCTGCCTACCCGCCGGCTCCCGCTGGCGGAGCGGCCTACGGCGAGCGGTACGACGAGCCGACCGGCCGGTACACCGGCGACAACACCCAGTACCCGGCTCCGGCCGACCCGTACGCGACCGGCGTCTACCAGCCCGAGCAGGGGCAGGGCTACGGCCAGCCGGACCCGGCCCCGTACGGCGGCGGTCGGGCTGCGGAGCCAGCAGGCGGCTACGGCCAGCAGACCAGCGCGTACGACCAGGGCGGCTACGGCCAGCAAGCCGGCGGCTACGAGCAGCGCGGCGGCTACGGGCAGGAAGCCCCGCAGCAGCGCGGCGGCGACTACGACGACCGGGGCTACGACCAGGGTGGCTACGGCAGCAGCCAGCAGGCCGGCGGCTACGAGCAGGGTGGTGGCTACGGCCAGGAGCCCCCGCAGCCCGGCGGCTACGACAACCGGGGCTACGACCAGCAGGGCGGGCGGGCCCGGCCCGACACCCCGCCTCCGACCGAGCGGGGCGGCCGACGCCTCGACTGGCTGGACGACTGACCGGGACTCCCCCGCCCGGCCTCTAACGACGAGAGCGGCTGCCCGAACCGGGCAGCCGCTCTTATCTGCGTCCGGGGGCGGTGCCTCGCCGTAAGGCCGATTACAGGGGAGCCTGGCCCGAGGTCCCAGTGGGAGCGATTCATTTGGATCTGCCGTTGGCTGGATGAGTCTTACCTGGGACAACTGTCTCAAGATCGTCATCCGGCCGCTGCTGCGGCTGCGGCTGCCGGCGCTCGCGATCATCGCGGCGATTGGCCTGTTCGTCGAATGGGCCTACTGGTTCTTCGTGCAGGATCTGATCGACCCGAAGCAGTACTGGATCCAGCTCTCCTGGTTCCTTCGCTTCCCGCCGGTCCGATTCGTCGAATTCCTGCTGGGAATGATCGCCGCCGCTGCGCTCCTGCGCGGCTGGCGGCCGAAACTCAACCTGTGGCTCGCCCTGTCGACGGTGCCCGCCTCGGTGCTGCTGCTGTGGTGGGGTGCACAGCAGGGCTGGTGGGGCGCGCACTGGTCGCAGCAGGGCCTGGTGCCGGCCTGCGTAGTCGTGGTGCTCGCGGCAGCGATCCGCGACATCTCCGGGCGCCCCTCGATCTTCCGGAGCAAACCTCTCGTCGCCCTCGGCGCCTGGTCCTACGCCTTCTACCTGGTCCACCTGTCGGTCATCCACTGGCTGATGGGCACTGTGAAGTCCAGCCCCGCGAGCTGGACGAACCTCAAGGTCCTGCTGATCTGGACGGTGATGGGCATCGCCCTGGCGTGGGCCTGCTACCGCTAAGTCGAACACCCGGTGGAGAGATTCCTACGCAATCTCTACCCGCGCCGCGTGCCGCCCGCGCCGCAGGATCCGCCCGCGCCGCCCGTGGCGCAGGAACCGCAGGAGTTGGCAATGGTGTCCGAACAGCCCACCGAAATCGTCCTCACCGGGCACGGTGTACGGAGCCAGGAATTCGAACCCGGCGTCTACCGCAGCACCGGTGGTTTCGACGTCCGATGAACCGACACCGGGCCGGGTACCTCCGGTTCGGCTGGGCGGATGCCGCCCCCCGGTCGTGCCGCACCTGCCCAGGGACCGCTTCGTCAGGCGGGAACTGATGACTGGCGTGGGCTCTCGCTCTCCTGTCGTCGTTGCTCCGGACTGGCGGCGAGTGTCGTCCGTGGGTGCGGTCGCGGCCGTCCCCCGCTGACCGGCGTCGTGCTCTAGTCTCGGCGCTGCCGATCGGAGGGTGGCAATGGCTGACGACACGGGCGACAACAAGGCTCGTAGACGGCGGGCCCTATGGTTGGCCGGGTCGTCCGTGGTGGTGTTGGTGGTGCTGGCCGGGGCGGTCCTGTCCCTGGGCGCCTATCACCGCCGCCAGCGATCAGGTGCGTTCCCGGCCGGCACCTGCTTCCAGGTATTCGGCGAAACGGGCATCGCCACGACTGACGGACCGCGCGAGGTGAGTGGCCGGGTGAAGGTGGTCAACTGCGCAAGTGCCCACGATGCCGAAGTCACCCGGACCGTTCACCGTCCTTCGGACTGCGCCGCGGACGGTGCGTGGCTGGAAACTCTCGACCAGATCCGCTGCGTCACCTTCACCACCACCACCGTCGGACACCCAGCGTCACCGTCGTGATCGACCCGCCGCCTCCCGCAGATCTGGACGGCTGGGAGCCCTCGTTGATGGGAACGAACGTGTCCTATCCTCGTGCTCTAATCCCGTCATGCGTGTCGTCGTCACAGGTGCACTCGTACGGGACGGTGCAATCCTGCTGGTTCATCGCAGGCCGACCAAACGGGCGTACCCAGATGTCTGGGACCTGCCCGGCGGGCTGGTCGAAGCGGGTGAGTCGGAACTACAAGCCCTCGCACGTGAGATGCACGAGGAGCTCGGTGTTCAGATTGTGGCGGAGTCCGCTTCACGCGTGGGCGTCGTGCATGACGGCAGTGGCGAGGACGCCGTTCACGTGGGTGTCTGGCAAATTGGCGACTGGGTCGGCTCTCCCACCAACAGCGCACCTGAGGAGCATGACGACATCGCCTGGTTCAGGATCAGCGAGCTGGGTGGCCTCCCCCTCGCGCACGGCGTCCTGGCAGCAATGGTTCGTTCTCTGCCGGAATTCGACTGCGTCCGCACGCACTCAGCTGTCACCGACTGTAACCACAGTCATGGTGGAGCCAAGGCCGGCTGCCGTGCGTGTGCCGAGGAGTGATCTTGACTTAGTCGTGTCCGGAACGTGGTCGGTTCGGTGTCGGCGATCAATACCGTCGCGAATATGACCTCGTCACCGTCAGCGCCGGGTCCCGAAATGATGCCACCCTTGTCGCCAAGCGAAATGATGCCACCCTCGCCGCGCAGCGGAGGCAGCGGTGGTTGGTCGAGCGGCACCCAAGTCGGTCTCGTGATCGGCATCGTCGTCACCTTGGTGATCTGCGCGCTTCCAGTGACCGGTTTCTTTCTGTATTGGTTCGCGGGGCCGGACATCGACGATGCCAAGGCGGTCGCCGGGCAATACTTCGACCGGGTCGAAGCGGGTGACGACGCCGGGGCATACCAGTTGCTCTGCGCCGACGCCCAGAAGGCTATGACTCAAGACGCCTTCGTCGGCAAGCTCAAGGACGGCTTCCGGCCCGTCGATCACGCCGTCCTCGGCGGGGCGTTCGCGGACGAACCCGGCTATGAGGCGCGGATCGACGTGCGGCTCGTCGGGGCGAACGGTGCGACCCGCGAGGTCGACCTCTCCCTGGAGGGCCGGAACGGAGATCCCTGGCGGGTCTGCGGAGACACATTCATCTGAGCCGCCCGCCCACCATCCGCACCGTCTGCCGCCGCCCCACCTCCTGAAAGTTGGCCGCCCGGCCCGCCACGTCAAGCGGGCCTTGGCGCACCCGGCATGCATCAACCGCTGCACCACGTTCGAAGCCGTGGCTCACTGTCAGGGAGGTTGTACCGCCCGAGAAGCATGGCCACCATCGCCCCGCCCTGCAGGATGTTGCTACCCAACAGCGTTGCGAGCGTTCGTTGCTGGACCAGCGTGAGGTCGTCGAATTCCGCAGTGTCCGGCACCGGCTCAGGGAACGCGGCATCCAGCAGGGCCCTCAGCAGCGTGACGTTGTCCGTGGTGGGGTCAGCAGCAGCCGCCCTCTCGGCCAGCACATCGATGCGATCGCCGGCGACGTCCGGACTCAGGTCGGCAATCGTCAGGGCCGCCAAGCTGGCCATGTCACCTTCGAGAAAGGGCCAGTGGGGAACGGGTTCGACAGCCCAGAAGAGGCACGAGTAGAGATCCCTGACCTGGGACCGGTCCGGGCGCCGCAACATCCGCGACAGGCCCAACACCGCCGACCAGCGCTCCACAAGGTCAGCGCTGTCTCGGCGAGTTGAAAGCGCGCCAACGAGTGCTTCACTGCCGTCAGGGCAACTCAGACCAGCCGCAACGCAGGCAGTTGCCGCGACGACCGGTTCCGGCTCCCGCCGGATCAGGTCAGCCAACGCTGGGCCGAGCAAGCCCTCTTCCTCGGGGAACCAGGCGAGCAGATGAGCGGCGTACAGACGGACCGCAGCCTCGGACGCCTCCAGCGCAGCTACGTAGACAGGAACCCCGGACCGCACAGCGTCATATGCCTCACGAAACCCTCTACGTCAAAGGCCTGACCTGGGAATACCAGGTCCGCGCCGACAACGGCGACACCGACGACCAAAAATCCGCCTGGTCACCCATCAGAACCGCGACAGCCAGCTGGAACACCACCGGCTCCGGCGTCCCCAACCCCGCACGCCCCATCAGAGTCGGCACCACAACCCCCACCGCACCCACCGGCCTACAAATCAACCCCCTCGACGCCAACACAGTCCAACTCACCTGGACCAAAAACGACACAGCCGCCGGCTACCGCGTCTGGACCCGCGACCTCACCAACGGCAGCCCCCTGACCCCAAGCGAAGAAACATTCACCGAACCCACCCACGGCATCGCCTACCTAACCTCAGGCTTCTGGAACTACGAATACTGCGTCACCTCCATCAACGGCACCCTCGAATCAGCCCGAACCACCTGCCAAACACCCAAACGACCAACCGGCAACTAACCACCAACTAACCAACCAAAAACTGAGCCCCAGAACCGTGGTAACGGTTCCGGGGCTCAGCCCATTCAATGCCTAGGCGGCGGAGAAGACGCCCTGGCGCAGCACCGGGACCACTGTCGACACACCCACCTGGACGGCGACGTCCACGTCCTCGGCGAAACCACTCTCGGTCAGCTCGCGTCCGGAGACGCTGCCGCGTACCGCGGCGGGCAGGTCCGGAGTGCTGGCCAGGGCGGCGAGCGCCATGGCCGCCTCCACGGACAGCCCACCCGGCACACCGGAGAGGGCGTCCAGCACCGAGGCGGCGCCGAGTTGGTCCTCCACCGACGGGCGCAGCGAGCCGTCCGGCCACTGCTCCCCCGAGGCGATCACGCCGATCGGGGCGTCCACTGTGCCGTACCCCTGGCGGCGCAGCCAACGCCCGACGGCCGGTGCGTTGCGCAGACACGCCGCGACCACCGGCAGGCCGGTGGCGCTGGCGGCGGCGCTGATGGCGGAGCCGTTGGGTGAGGGCAGGACCAGGTCCGCCACCACCGGCGCGGTGCTCAGTGCGGCGGGCGACAGCGACCACGGATGCTCCGCGCTCACCTGCCGCCGCCCCACCGCAGCGGTCGCGCCGACCCGCACCGCGTAGTCCGCGGCCTGTTCACCCCATGGGAACGGGTGCACCCGCATGCCACGGGCGACCGCCACCTCCACCGAGGTGGTGAACGACAGGACGTCCACCACCACCAGTGCAGCGCAGACCCGTCCGAGCTCGGCCGCCCCGGTCAGCCCCCAGTCGAACCGGGCACCGGAACCAGGTTGGCCGTGGACGGCGGCCGCCAACGCCTCAGCGCTCGTCAGGCGACGGCTCGGCGACACCGGGGTCAGACTCGGCGGCGGTGCCCGGCTGCTCCGACTCGATCGGCTGGACGGCACCGGTCTGCGGGACCGGCCCGAACGAGGCGATCGGCTCGGAGACCACCTCCGCGGGATCGACCGGCTCGGCCTCCGCGACCGGCAGCGGGACGCCCTCGACCGCACCCGCCACGCCGGCGGCCGGCGCGGGCACCTCGACGGCGGCGGCACCCCCGAAGAGGCGCGGCAACGTCTCGGTGTGCGCAGTACGCAGCTCGTCCAGGCTGATCCGGAACTGGCCGTGCACCTCCAGCGCGCCGCCGGACGGGTCGGTGACACCGATCAGCTCGAACGGCACCCCCCGCTCGGCGCAGAGCGCCGCGAACGCCTTGTCGTGGCCCCGCGGTACCGAGACCAGCACCCGGGTGGCGGACTCACTGAACAGGTAGACGAACGGCATCGAGCCCTCGGCGAACTGCTCCGGCACCGCGACCCGTGCACCGACGCCACGCCGCAGGCAGGACTCGACCAGGCTCTGGGCGAGACCACCGTCGGAGAGGTCGTGCGCGGAGGCCAGGTGACCGACCCGGGCCGCCTCGGCCAGCAGCTCGGCGAGCGCCTTCTCCCGGGCGAGGTTGACCTGCGGCGGGATGCCACCGAGGTGCTCGTGCGTCACCCAGGCCCACTCCGAGCCGGACAGCTCCACGTTCGTCTCGCCGAGCAGGTAGAGCTGGTCGTGGTCGCCACCGGCGCGCGGCACGAAACCCATCGGCACCCGGTCGGCGACGTTGTCCAGCACGCCCAGCACACCGACCACCGGGGTCGGGTGGATGGCCGCCGCGCCGGTCTGGTTGTAGAAGCTGACGTTGCCGCCGGTCACCGGGATGCCCAGCTCCAGGCAGCCGTCCGCGAGGCCGCGGACGGCCTCGGCGAACTGCCACATGACGCCCGGGTCCTCCGGGGAGCCGAAGTTGAGGCAGTCGGTGACGGCGATCGGCTTCGCGCCGGTCACCGCCACGTTCCGGTACGCCTCGGCCAGGGCCAGCTTGGTGCCGTTGTACGGGTCGAGCCTGGCGTACCGGCCGTTGCCGTCCACCGACAGGGCCACACCCAACCCGGTCCGCTCGTCGATCCGGATAACGCCGCCGTCCTCCGGCTGGGCGAGCACCGTGTTGCCCAGCACGTAGCGGTCGTACTGCTCGGTGACCCAGGTCTTGTCGGCGAGGTTCGGCGACGCGATCATGCGCAGCACGGTTTCCCGCAGCGCCTCCGGGTCGGCCGGCCGGGGCAGCGTCTCGGCCCGGTCGGCCTGGAGCAGGATCAGGTCGGCCGGCTCACGCATCGGCCGGGCGTAGACCGGACCGTCGTCGACCAGCGAACCCGGCGGCACGTCGACGACCAGGTGGTCCTGCCAGGTGATCAGCAGTCGACCCGGGCTGCCGTCCGGCTCCGGTGCGGTGACCTCACCGATCGCGGTGGCGAGAACGCCCCACTTCTCGCAGGTCTTGAGCACCGCGTCGAGCTTCTCCGGCTCGACGACCAGCAGCATCCGCTCCTGCGACTCGCTGGCCAGGATCTCGTGCGGGTCCATCGAGGGCTCGCGCAGCGGCACCCGCTCCAGCCAGACCCGCATGCCGGTGCCGGCCGCGGCGGCTGTCTCGGTGAGCGCGCAGGTCAGGCCGGCGCCGCCGAGGTCCTGGATGCCGACGACCAGTTGGCCGTCGTACAGCTCGAGGCACGCCTCGATCAGCAGCTTCTCGATGAACGGGTCGCCGACCTGCACGGCGGGTCGACGTGCCTCGCTGCCCTCGTCGAAGGTCGCGCTGGCCAGCACCGACACGCCGCCGATGCCGTCGCGGCCGGTCTTGGCGCCCATCAGAACGACAACGTTGCCCGGGCCGGCGGCGGCCTTGTTCTGCAGCCGCTCGACCGGCAACACGCCCAGGCAGAGCGCGTTGAGCAGCGGGTTGCCCTGGTAGGAGGGGTCGAAGACCAGCTCACCACCGATGTTGGGCAGACCGAGGCAGTTGCCGTAGCCGCCGACACCGGCAACCACGCCGGTGAGCACGCGGGCGGTGTCCGGGTGGTCCGCGGCACCGAAGCGCAGCGGGTCCATCACCGCGATCGGGCGGGCGCCCATGGCGAGGATGTCCCGGACGATGCCGCCGACGCCGGTGGCCGCACCCTGGTACGGCTCGACAAAGCTGGGGTGGTTGTGCGACTCGACCTTGAAGGTCACCGCCAGCTCGTCGGAGATCTGCACGACACCGGCGTTCTCACCGATGCCGGCGAGCATCCGGTCGCTGGGCGGGGCTTTCTCGCCGAACTGGCGCAGGTGCACCTTGCTCGACTTGTAGGAGCAGTGCTCGCTCCACATGATCGAGTACATCGCGAGCTCGGACTGCGTGGGCCGGCGGCCGAGGATCTGCCGGATCCGGTCGTACTCGTCGTCGCGCAGACCAAGCTCGGTGTACGGCTGAAGCTCGCCCGGGGTGCCGTCGGCGCGCGGAACGGTGTCCACGCCCTCGGTCCAGACGGCGGGAGCCGGCTGGGCGGGGGCGGTGGCCGGTGCCACGGGCTGCGCCAGGCTGGGCTCCGCCGGCTGCGACGGAGCGGAGTACGCCTCCGGTGTGTCGCGTACCGGGTCCGGATGGGTGGTCATGACCTCTCCTCGCTGCGCTCGTGCCCGCCAGACCGGCGGTTGAGCAGACCGATGATCGTGTCGCCGGTCACGCCGGCGCCCCCACCAGGTGCTTGAGGACCGACGTGAAGAACCCGAGGCCGTCCAGCGAAGGACCGGTGAGCGCCTCCACCGCGTGCTCGGGGTGCGGCATGATGCCCACCACGTTGCCGGCGGCGTTGGTGATCGCGGCGATGTCGCGCATCGACCCGTTGGGGTTGCCGCCGACGTAACGGGCGACCACCCGACCCTCGGCTTCGAGCTGATCCAGCGTCGCGGTGTCCGCGACGTAGCAGCCCTCGCCGTTCTTGACCGGGATGAGCACCTCCTGGCCGGGCTGGAACGCGTTGGTCCACGCGGTGCCGGCCGACTCGATGCGCAGGACCTGGTCCCGGTTACGGAAGTGCAGGTGCTGGTTGCGGGTGAGCGCGCCGGGCAGCAGGTGCGCCTCGCACAGGATCTGGAAGCCATTGCAGATGCCGAGCACCGGCAGACCGCCCTGAGCGGCGTCCACGATCGTCTCCATCACCGGGGCGAACCGGGCGATGGCGCCGCAGCGCAGGTAGTCACCGTAGGAGAAGCCACCGGGCAGAACGACCGCGTCGACGCCGTGCAGCTGCGGGTCGCCGTGCCAGAGCCGGACCGGCTCAGCGCCGGCGATCCGGACCGCTCGGGCCGCGTCCCCGTCGTCGAGCGAGCCAGGGAAGGTGACCACACCGACCCGGGCGGTCACGAGCGGGCGTCCGCGGTCTCGTCGGCCTCGACCAGGCGGACGGTGAAGTCCTCGATGACCGGGTTGGCGAGCAGCTTGTCGGCAATCTCCCGAGCGCGGTCCAGGTCCGGTTCACCGGTGAACTCGATCTCGATCCGCCTGCCGATCCGAACCGAGGCGACGTCACCGACGCCGAGCCGGGGCAGCGCGTTTGCGACGGCCTGGCCCTGCGGATCGAGGATCTCGGGCTTGAGCATGACGTCGACGACGACGCGAGGCACTGGGCACTCCTGACTGTGTACGCAGTTGGGTGCCGACCCACAACGGGCGAGCGCAGCCAGCGTACCTGGCAGATACGGCCACGGACGCACCGGCCGGCTGCAGTTCAAGCAGTGATCAACATTACTGGCGCTCTGAGCGGCTCCACAGGCGGGGCAGGTGGCCTCAGCAGGGCATACACGGCGCAACGGAAGGCCGAATCGTTACATCGGCGATCCTCGATCAGGTCCTTGATAACGGCCGGCTCGGGCCCTACTGTACATCGACGTAAGTCGATTCAGGCGGCAGGGGGGACCTCCCGCTGTCGCCCATCCACACCCGGCGACCCCGGGTCCGCCCCGCCCAAGGAGTCCACCCGATGCGCATCCGCCCCCTGCTCGCCGTACTCAGCATCGCGCTGGTCGGCGCCCTCGGCACCGCGTCCGGCGCGTCCGCCGCCCCGCCCGGCCCGCAACCCATCATCGGCGGCACCACCGTCTCGTCCGCCCCCTGGGCGGCGGCGGTCATGAGCAACGGCTCGTTCACCTGCTCCGGCAGCGTGATCTCCCCGCAATGGGTGCTCACCGCCCGGCACTGCATCAGCGGCACCATGTCCGTCCGGGTCGGCAGCGTGTACCGCTCCTCCGGCGGCGTCACCCGTACGGTCAGCGCCACCTACACCCGCAACGACCTCGCCCTCATGCGACTCTCCAGCACCGTCAGCACCTCGACGGTCAGCCTGGCCAGCAGCAACCCGCCCCTCAACTCGACGAACTCGATCTACGGCTGGGGCATGACCTGCTACAGCGGCTGCTCCGCGTCGAGCCAGCTGAAGACCGCCACCGTGCGGGTGACCAGCAACAGCGTCACCGACGCGTACGGCGGGCAGGCGATCCGGAGCACCGAGATCAGCGGCAACGCGTGGCGGGGCGACTCGGGTGGCCCGCAGTTCTACAACGGCCAGCAGGTCGGCGTCGCCTCCACCGCCGACGGGCAGAGCATCCAGAACTACGGCAGCGTTGCGTACAACCGGGCCTGGATCACCTCGGTGGCCGGTGTCTGACGGTTAACGCCCGCTGCGGCGCGGATGGTCGGCGGCGTGCCGGCCGTCCGCGCCGCGTCGTTTTGCAGCATCCGATCAGGTGAACAATGCACCCGATCGGGTCACGCCACTCCTGACAGCATCGGAAACGTGCTGGTCGTGACGACAGAGCAACTGCCCGGCTACGAGATCCGCCAGATTCTCGGTGAGGTGGTGTCATCGATGGCCAGGACGCGCAACCCGTACCGCGAGGGGGTCAAGAACCTGCGCGGTGGCGCGTACGACCCGATGGCTCCGGACAACCTGACCCGGTGGCGCACCGACTCGGTGGCCCGGCTCGGCGAGGAGGCCCTGCGGCTCGGCGCGAACGCGGTGATCGGCATGCGGTTCGACAGCCGGGACTGCGGTGAGATGTGGATGGAGATCTGCGCGTACGGGACGGCCGTGGTCGTCGTGCCCAAGATGCCCGAGGTCATGCCGGCCGACCAGCCGGTGGTCGCCGCGGAGACCGCCGAACCCGCGGGCTTCACGGGGTCGCCCGGCGGCATCGCCGAACCGGCCAGCGCACCCAACCTCAGAACCGCCGCCGAAACCCCAACCGGCGAATAACCCCACCCCACCGACCCCACCCACACCGCCCACGCACCCCATGCGGTTGATCAAGAGATTTGCGTCAAGTAGGAGATCAAAGTTGACGCAAACCTCTTGATCACCGGGGATGGGTGGGGTTGGGGGGATGGGTGGGGTTAGAGGATGGGGGGTGGGCTGTAGGTGGCGGCTTCCGGGTGGGTTTCGACCACCTTGGTGATGCGGCTGGTTACCGCTGCCACCTGGGCGGCGGCGGCGCCGACGAAGGCGGAGCGGTCGGCGACCAGGGTGTCGATGTCGGCGCGGGACAGGCCGAGTCGGCCGTCCGCCGCCAGGCGGTCGAACAGGTCGTTCTCCGGCGAGCCCTTCTCACGCATCGCCAGGGCCACAGCGACCGCGTGCTCCTTGATCACCTCGTGCGCGACCTCGCGGCCGACGCCACGCCGGACCGCCGCCACCAGGATCTTCGTGGTGGCCAGGAACGGCAGGAATCGCTCCAGCTCCCGGTTGATCACCGCCGGGTACGCGCCGAACTCGTCGAGCACTGTGAGGAACGTCTGGAACAGCCCGTCGGCGGCGAAGAACGCGTCCGGCAGGGCCACCCGGCGGACCACCGAGCACGACACGTCGCCCTCGTTCCACTGGTCGCCGGCCAGCTCGCCGACCATCGACAGGTAACCCCGGATGATCACCGCGAAGCCGTTCACCCGCTCCGACGAGCGGGTGTTCATCTTGTGCGGCATCGCGCTGGAGCCGACCTGGCCCGGCTTGAAGCCCTCGGTCGCGAGCTCCTGACCGACCATCAGGCGGATCGTGGTGGCCAGCGACGACGGCGCGGCGGCGGTCTGGGCCAGCGCGGCCAGCACGTCGAAGTCCAGTGAGCGGGGGTAGACCTGCCCGACGCTGTTCAGCACGCGGGAGAAGCCCAGGTGCTCGGCGACGCGCCGCTCCAGCTCGGCCACCTTGTCGGCGTCGCCGTCGAAGAGGTCCAGCTGGTCCGCGGCGGTGCCGACCGGGCCCTTGATCCCCCGCAGTGGGTAGCGGGCGATCAGGTCCTCCAGCCGCTCGTACGCGATCAGCAACTCCTCCGCCGCCGACGCGAAGCGCTTGCCCAGCGTGGTGGCCTGCGCGGCCACGTTGTGGGAACGGCCGGTCATGACCAGGTCGGTGTGCTCGTACGCGAGGAAGGCGAGCCGGGCCAGGGTGGCCACGACGCGGTCCCGGATCAGCTCCAGCGAGGCGCGCACCTGGAGCTGCTCGACGTTCTCGGTGAGATCCCGCGAGGTCATGCCCTTGTGCACGTGCTCGTGCCCGGCGAGCGCGCTGAACTCCTCGATCCGGGCCTTCACGTCATGCCGGGTGACCCGCTCCCGCTCCGCGATCGAGGCGAGGTCGACCTGGTCGAGCACCCGCTCGTACGCCTCGACCACACCGTCCGGCACGGCGACGCCCAGATCCCGCTGGGCGCGCAGCACGGCGAGCCAGAGCCGCCGCTCCATCCGGACCTTCTCCTCTGGAGACCAGAGGGCGACCAATTCGGGCGAGGCGTACCGGTTGGCCAGCACGTTGGGGATCGTCGTCACGTACCTCATTGTCCCGCACCCACCGGTCGACACCTGGACCGGGCCGGGGCTGTCCGGGGCTGCCGCCCTCAACGCTCCAGGATGGCGGTCACACCCTGACCACCGGCCGCGCAGATGGAGATCAGCCCACGTCCGCTGCCCCGCTCGGCCAGCAGCTTGGCCAGGGTCGCCACGATCCGCCCGCCGGTGGCGGCGAACGGGTGCCCGGCGGCCAGCGACGAGCCGTTGACGTTGAGCCGGTCGGTGTCGATCGCGCCCAGCGGCGCGTCCAGGCCGAGCCTGTCCTTGCAGAACTCCGGCGACTCCCAGGCGGCGAGGGTGGCCAGCACCTGGGACGCGAACGCCTCGTGGATCTCGTAGTAGTCGAAATCCTGCAAGGTCAGGCCGGCGCGGGCCAGCATCCGGGGCACCGCGTACGCGGGGGCCATCAACAGCCCCTCGTCGCCATGCACGAAGTCCACCGCTGCCGTCTCCGACCAGCTGAACCAGGCCAGCACCGGCAGGTTGTGCGCGGCCGCCCACTCCTCGCTGGCGAGCAGCACGGTGGATGCCCCGTCGGTGAGCGGTGACGAGTTGCCGGCGGTCATGGTGGCCTGCTCGGCGTCCGGGCCGCGGGTGCCGAAGACCGGCTTGAGCGAGCCGAGCTTCTCCACGCTGGTGTCCGGGCGCAGGTTCGCGTCGCGGGTCAGCCCCAGGTAAGGAGTCATCAGGTCGTCGAAGAAACCCCTGTCGTACGCGGCGGCGAGCCGCTGGTGCGAACGCAGGGCCAGCTCGTCCTGGGATCGCCTGTCGATCTGCCAGCGCACCGCGGTGCGGGCGGCGTGGTCGCCCATGGACAGGCCGGTACGGGGTTCGGCGTTGCGCGGGATCTCCGGCTTGAACGGCTGGAGTGGGCGCAGCTTCGCCGCGACCTTGAGCCGTTCGCCCAGCGTGCGGGCCGAGTTGAGCTTGAGCAGCGTGCGGCGCATCTCCTCGTTGACCGCGAGCGGCGCGTCGGAGGTGGTGTCGACGCCGCCGGCGATGCCCACGTCGAGTTGACCGAGGGCGATCTTGTTGGCGACGAGGATCGCCGCCTCCAGGCCGGTGCCGCAGGCCTGCTGGATGTCGTACGCCGGGGTGTGCGGGTCGAGCCGGGAGCCGAGGACCACCTCGCGGGTGAGGTTGAAGTCGCGGGAGTGCTTGAGCACCGCGCCGGTCACCACCTCACCGACGCGCTGCCCGGCCAGCCCGTACCGGGCGATCAGGCCGTCCAGCGCGGCGCCGAGCAGGTCGGCGTTCGACGCGTCCGCGTAGCGCGAGTTGGAACGGGCGAAGGGGATGCGGTTGCCCCCGATGACCGCGACCCGCCGAATGCTCTGCACGATCCGCCTCCTCGACATGTGTTGCTCGAACCCTACTCGCCAGTAGGCTACGCCCATGACCGACAGGTACGCGAGCTTCGTCCAATCGACTGCCGGCCGCACGCTGGTCAAGCGCCTCGGGCTGCCCGACCCGCCCCGACTGCGCCGGCACTCTCCAGGCGACCCGCTGCTGCCCGGGCCGGCCCTGCTCGGCGCGGCCACCGGCGGCCGGCTCGCCGAGCCGGTCGGCAGGATCCTGACCGCCGCCGGGGTCGAGGTGGCCGACCCGGCCGCCGACACCGCCCCCGGCGACAACCCGCGGCGGTACGGCGCACTGCTCTTCGACGCCACCGGGATCACCGATTCGACCGAGCTGCGCCAGCTCTACGACTTCTTCCACCCACAGGCCCGGGCAGTGCTGCCCGGCGGCCGGGTGATCGTGCTGGGCACACCACCGCAGGAGTGCCCGACGCCCCGCGAGGCGACCGCCCAGCGCGCCCTGGAAGGTCTGGTGCGCAGCATCGGCAAGGAGTTCGGCCGGGGCACGACCGCCCAACTCGTCTACGTGACCCGCGCCGAGAACGGCGTCCTCACCAGCCTCGAGTCGACGCTCCGGTTCCTGCTGTCCGGGCGGTCCGCGTACGTCTCGGGTCAGGTGATCCGGGTCGGCACCGGCGAGGCGACCGCCCCGGCCGACTGGGACCGCCCACTGGACGGGCAGGTCGTGCTGGTCACCGGCGCCGCCCGGGGCATCGGCGCGGCGCTGGCCCGGGTGCTCGCCCGCGACGGCGCACAGGTGGTGGCACTGGACATCCCGGCCGCCGGTGACGCGCTGGCCGCGGTGGCGAACGACATCGGCGGTACGGCGGTGCAACTCGACCTGACCGCACCGGACGCTCCGACCCGGCTCGCCGATCACCTGGCCGGCCGACACGGCCGGGTCGACGTGGTGGTGCACAACGCCGGCATCACCCGGGACAAGACGCTCGGCCGGATGGACGCCGACCGGTGGGACCAGGTCATCGACGTCAACCTCTCCAGCCAGGAGCGCATCAACGACGTGCTGTTGGAGCGGGGGCTCATCCCGACCGGCGGGCGCATCGTCTCGGTCTCGTCGATCGCGGGGATCGCCGGCAACCGGGGGCAGACCAACTACGCCACCAGCAAGGCCGGCGTGATCGGCCTGGTCGACTCGCTCGCCCCGGCTCTGCGGGAGCGGGGGATCAGCGTCAACGCGGTGGCCCCGGGCTTCATCGAGACCCGGCTGACCGCGCGTATCCCGCTGGTGGTCCGCGAGGCGGGCCGGCGGATGAACAGCCTGGCCCAGGGCGGGCTTCCGGTGGACGTGGCGGAGACGATCGGCTGGTTGGCCTGGCCGGCCAGCGGTGCGGTCAGCGGAAACCTGGTCCGGGTCTGCGGCCAGAGCCTGCTGGGGGCGTGATGGGCACTCGGAGGCAGCCGGACGACGACCTCTCCCTGCACGAGCTGATCGACGGCCCGACGGAGACACTGTCGGCGGAGATGCGGGCCGCGGCACTCCGGCCGGAGCCCGCCGGCCGCGACCGGGTCGAACTGCCTCGGATGCCGGCGGCCGGAGCGCTCTACCGTCGGGCGTTGCTCGGCGCGCTGCCCGGTCCGGGCGGCGGGCGGCGCGGCCCCGGCGTGCCGGGCGTCGAGTTGGCAGTGGGCGGGGTGAGCGTCGACCGGGCGCACCTGGCCGCCTACGACCGGGTCTGCGGGTTCCGGCTCACCGATCGTCTGCCGGGCACGTTTCCGCACGTCATGGGCTTCCCGCTGACCCTGCGGCTGATGACCGCGCCGGACTTTCCCTTTCCACTGATCGGTCTTGTGCACGTCGGTAACCGGATCACCGTGCACCGCCCGATCACCGCCGACGAGACCCTCGACTTCACGACGTACGCGGAGAACCTGCGCCCGCACGACCGGGGGCGGCAGGTGGACGTGGTGCTGGTCGGCTCGGTCGCCGGCGAGAAGGTCTGGGAGGGTGTCTCGACGTACCTGGGTCGGGAGCGCAAGCCTGGCGGGGGCGACCGGAGTGGACGCTCCGAGGCGCCGACCGGCACGTCCCGCTGGCGGGTGGAGCCCCGGGTCGGCACGGAGTACGCGCGGGTGTCCGGGGACCACAACCCGATCCACACGTCCCGCCTCGGGGCGCGGCTCTTCGGCTTCCACCGGCCGATCGCGCACGGCATGTGGAGCAAGGCGCGCTGCCTGGCCGCACTGGAGAACCGGCTGCCGGACGCCTACACCGTCGAGGTCGCCTTCAAGCTTCCCGTCCCACTTCCGAGCACCGTGAGCTTCGCTCTCCTGCCGGACGGCGGGTTCGCCCTGCACGACTCGCGCGGCCGACCGCACCTGGCGGGTCTGGTGCGCTGATGGGCACCCCTCTTGGCAGGGGCGCTCGCATGCGCTAGGTTGTTCTCACAGCGAGATGTTCTCAGAATGAGAGAGACGCGATGAACGAGCAGGAGTTCCTGGCCGCGTACGACCCCCGGGCCTATCCGTCGGTCGCAGTGACCGTCGACGTGGTGGCGCTGACCATCCGCGACGACGCGCTGCACCTGCTGCTGATCCGGCGCGGCCAGGCACCCTTCGAGGGGCACTGGGCGCTGCCCGGTGGGTTCGTCCACCCCGACGAAGACCTGACCGCTGGCGCCCGACGCGAGCTGGCCGAGGAGACCGGGCTCGGCGGCGAGGGGCTGCGCCGCGTACACCTGGAGCAGTTGGGCAGCTACGGCGCACCCGACCGCGACCCGCGGATGCGGGTCGTCTCGATCGCCCACCTCGCGTTCGCCCCCGACCTGCCGGACCCGGCCGCCGGCACCGACGCCGACGAGGCGATCTGGCTGCCGGTGACCGCGCTGACCAGCCGGCAGCTCGCCTTCGACCACGGCCGGATCATCGACGACGCGCTGGAACGGGCCCGGTCCAAGCTGGAATACACGCCGCTCGCCACGCGCTTCCTCGCCGCCGAGTTCACGATCAGCGAGCTGCGCGCCGTCTACGAGACGGTCTGGGGTCACCCGCTGCACGCCGGCAACTTCCACCGCAAGGTGCTCTCCGTGCCGGGCTTCGTGGAGAGCACCGGCGCCAGCACCGAGCGCGGCGGCGCCCGCGGCGGCCCCCGCGCCCGGCTCTACCGCGTCGGCGACGCCCGATTGCTGCACCCGGCTCTGCTGCGCCCCGCCCGCGAGGAGACGGTGCGATGAGGACGGCGGCGGCCATCGACCTGGTCGCGGCGGCCCGCACCGACGCCGACCTGTTCGGCACGGACCAGCCGGCCCGGCGTTACCGGGAGCTGGTCGCGGCCCTGCACCCCGACCGCCTGCCGGCCGACCCGGCGGTACGCGCCGAGGCAGTCGACGCGTTCATCCATGTGACCACCCGGTGGCAGGCCCGGCAGGTCACCGTTCTCGGCGACTACCGGCTCCGCGCGCCGGCCCACTCGGGTGACCTGGCCGACCTCTACGACGTCGGCGACGGCCGGCTGCTCAAGCTCCCCCGGCGGCCCGCCGACAACGACCTGATGGCCCGTGAGGCACACGCCCTGCACACCATCGCCGAGCGCGGCGACCCGCGCTACCTGCCGTACGTGCCCCGGCTCGTCGACGAGTTCCCGCACCGGGACGCCGCGACCGGCGCCGAACGGCGGATCAACGTGCTTGCCACCGCGTCCGGCCTGCACGACCTCGACGAGGTGCGGCGCGCGTACCCCGACGGGTTGGACGCCCGCGACGTCGCCTGGATGTGGCGGCGGCTGCTGGTGGCGCTCGCTGGCCCACAGCGCCGGCATCGTGCACGGCGCGGTCCTGCCGCGACACGTGCTGATCGAGCCGGCCGCCCACGGCGTGGTGCTCATCGACTGGTGCTTCTCCGCCCCGATCGGCACCACTATCCCGGCGATGGTGCCCGGCCACGACGACGCGTGGTACCCGGAGGAGGTCCCCCGGAAGCGGCAGTGCGGCCCGGGCACCGACATCGCGATGGCCAGCCGCTGCATGAGCTGGCTGATGGGGTCACGCGCGCCCCGCGAGCTGCACGCCTTCGCGCAGGGTTGCCGGCAGCGGTCGCTGGACGCCCGACCCGACGACGCCTGGCGTCTGCTGCGCGAATTCGACCAGGTGCTGGACCGGCTCTACGGACCACGCACCTTCCGACCCTTCACCCTCACCCCCTAAGGAGAGCTGTCATGGGCAGTGGAATCTGGTCCACCGACGTGTACGACGCCGCCGACCGCTACCGCCGGTCCACCGGCAAGAGCGCCTTCTCCTACAGCGACAGCGGGGCGCGCACCGTGCACACCGCGCTCGACCCCCGCGACGGGATGCGCGAGAGCCGCGACTCCGACGAGCACCCCCGGTCGACGCCCGTCGCCGTGCTCTTCGACGTGACCGGCTCGATGCTCAAGGTGCCGCGTGTCCTGCAGACCAAGCTGCCGCAGCTGCTCGGGCTGCTGCAACGGCAGGGGTACGCCAGCGACCCGCAGATCATGTTCGGCGCGATCGGCGACGCCACCTGCGACCGGGTGCCGTTGCAGGTGGGCCAGTTCGAGTCGGACAACCGGATGGACGACGACCTCGGCCGGATCGTCCTCGAAGGCGGGGGCGGCGGGCAGATGAGCGAGTCGTACGAGCTGGCCATGTACTTCATGGCCCGGCACACCGCCACCGACAACTGGGAGAAGCGCGGCCGGCGCGGCTACCTGTTCATCATCGGCGACGAGCTGGCGTACCCCCAGGTGAAGGCCCGTGAGGTGGCCCGTCTGATGGGCGACGACCTGACCGAGGACGTGCCGCTGCGGCAGATCTTCGACGAGGTGACCCGCCGCTGGGACACCTACTTCCTGCTCCCCGCCGGCAGCCACTACGCCGGCAACGCCAAGGTGCTCGACTTCTGGCGGGGCCTGCTCGGGCAGAACGCCGTGGTGCTCGACGACCTCGACGCCGTCTGCGAGACCATCGCGCTCACCATCGGCCTCGGCGAGCAGGCCATCGACCTGGACGAGGGCCTGCGCCACCTGGACCACGCCGGTTCCAGCGCCACCGGCACCGTCTCGAAGGCTCTGGCCCGCCTCGGCCGGGGACGGCGGGCCGAGGTGTCGACGCTGCCCGCGTTCACCGACACCACCGGTGGGGTGACCCGGCTGTGAACCACGTGGCGGTGGTCGACCTCGGCTACGGGGACGCCGGCAAGGGCACGGTGGTGGACTGGCTCTGCGCCACCCGGCCCGTGCACACGGTGGTCCGCTTCAACGGGGGCGCGCAGGCGGCTCACAACGTCGTGCTGCGCGACGGGCGGCACCACACGTTCGCGCAGTTCGGCGCCGGCACGTTCCATCCCGGTGTGCGTACGCACCTGTCGCGGCACGTCGTGGTGGATCCGCTGGCGCTGGCCGCCGAGGCCGACCATCTCGCCACGGTCGGGGTGACCGACGCGCTCGACCGACTCACCGTCGACTCCGACGCGCTGCTCGCCACCCCGTACCACCGGGCCGCCAACCAGGCCCGGGAGATCGCCCGGGGAGCCGACCGGCACGGCTCCTGCGGGCTGGGGGTGGGCGAGGCCGTCGCGTACGGTCTCGCCCACCCTGACGACGCGCCCCGGGTCGCCGACTGCCGCAGCCCAACGCTGCTGCGTCGCCGGCTGACCGCCCTGCGGGAGCGGCTGACCGCCGAACTCGGCCCACTGGACGCGCCACCGGTCGAGGACTGCCTGCCCGCGTTCACCGGGTTCGCCGGGCGGGTCGCGATCGTCGACGGGAGCTGGCTCACCGGGGCGCTACGCGCGGGGACCTGCGTCTTCGAGGGCGCGCAGGGGGTGCTGCTCGACGAGTGGCACGGCTTCCACCCGTACACGACGTGGAGCACCACCACGTTCGCCAACGCCGACAGCCTGCTCACCGAGGCGGGGCAGCCCCGCGCGACCCGGATCGGGGTGCTCCGGCTGGTCACCACCCGGCACGGGGCGGGCCCGCTGGTGACCGAGGACCCAACCCTGCCGCTGGCCGATCCACACAACCCGACGAACCCGTGGCAGGGCCGGTTCCGGTTCGGCCACTTCGACGCGGTCGCCCACCGGTACGCCCTCGCCGTGGCCGGTGGAGTCGACGGCCTGGCCCTGACCCACCTCGACCTCGCCGGCCCCGAGCTGCGGATCTGCCGCCGCTACGACACCACCGACCGGCTCACCCCGGGCCCACCCGGTGACCTGGACCGGCAGGCCGCGCTCACCGCCCGCCTGCTGCGCTCCCGCCCGCTCTACGACGACCCGCCCGCGGACTGGGCGGAGGCGGTGTCCGCAGAGCTGGGCGCGCGGGTGGTGCTGACCTCGCACGGCCCCACCGCCGACGACAAGACCCCGCACGGTCCGCTGCTCGCCCCGCCCGCCCTGGTCCGCGCGGCCTGACGCGCAGGACCGGAGGAGGTGATCCGCCGACTCGGCCACCGGGCGGGTCGCACCCGGCGAGCATGGGGGCATGGACTCCGCGCTCGACCTGCTCCGACAGCTGGTCACCTCACCATGGGTGTACCTGCTGATCTTCGGGCTCACGGCGGTCGACGCGTTCTTCCCGGCCGTACCCGGCGAGGCGGCCGTCATCACCGCCGCCGTGCTCTCCACCAGCGGCAACCCCAACCTGGCGCCGGTGATCGTCGCCGCCGCCGTGGGCGCGTGCGTCGGCGACCACGTGTCGTACGCCATCGGACGTGGTGGTGGCGCGAACCGGCTCGCCGGGTTTCCCGACGGCAGCCGCCGACAGGCCAGCTCCGAGTGGGCCCGGCGCGCGCTGAACCGGCGCGGCGGGCTGATCCTGACCACCTCCCGCTACCTGCCGGGCGGTCGGACCGCGGTCACCCTCACCATGGGGGCGGTGCGGTATCCCCGCCGGTCGTTCCTTCTCTACGACGCGATCGCGACGGTCACCTGGGCCCTGTACTGCGGGCTGCTCGGCTACTTCGGTGGGCTGGCCTTCGAGCGCCACCCCGTCAAGGGCGTCCTCGCCGGGATCGGCCTCTCGGTGATCGTCACGCTGGGCATCGAGGGCGTGCGGTGGCTGCGGCACCGGGCGCACCGCCGCGCGGCCGCCCGCCACTGACCGGCCCGGACCGGCCTGCCACCCGTCACAGCAGGTCAGCGCCGTGCACCAGGATGGCCAGCTGCACCCGGTTGCCCGCCTGGAGTTTCGCCAGCGCCCGACCGAGGGCCGGCGCCGGTGACCGCGCCGCTGGGTCGGACCCCGGTGCGGTGACCGGTCAGTCGACCGGTGGACGCCAGGTCGCGCCGTGCAGGAGCTGGGCGGCGCCGAGCCAGGCCACGTTCATCATCCGGGTGGCCGTCTTCTCCGGGTCGGCGTCCGGGTGGTCCGCGAGCCAGTCGGCCAGCGACTCGGTCGCGCCGACCAGGGCGTACGCGACGACCTCCAGGTCGACGGCGGTGATCTCACGGCCCTCGGCTCGCAGCGCGTGGTCGAGCATCCCGGCGACCACCTCGACCAGCCGGGCCCGCATCGCGGCCAGCTCCCCGGCGAACGGCTGCTCGCCCCGGGCCTGCCGGTAGAGCACCGCCCAGCCGTCCCGGTATGCGCCCACGAAGCCGAAGAACGCCCTCAACCCACGCCAGAGCCGCTCGTCGGCCGGCAGGTCGGGGGCGGCGGCTCCCGCGATGGCCTGCATCATCCGGGTGCCCTCCCGGTGCAGGCAGGCGACGAAGAGCTCCTCCTTGGTGCCGAGGTACGCGTACACCATGGGCTTGGAGATGCCGGCGTCCTCCGCGATCTCGTCCATGCTGGCGGCGTGGAAGCCGCGACGGGAGAAGACCTTCACGGCCGCGTCGAGCATCTGCTGCTCGCGGACGGCGCGTGGCAGGCGCTTGAAGGCGGGGACGGTGGACACCTTGCGAGCATACCTACTCGTGCGTAGGGTTACGCACGAGTAGCCAAATCTTCCGGAAGGCACACACCTGATGACTGACTTCGACCCGGCCACCTTCGCCAACGTTGGCCCCAAGGAGTTCGCCCAGCTGGTCAAGTCCACCCCGGACGACAAGATCGCTCAGGTGATGTCCGGTGACATGCGCGACAAGGTCCTGGGCGAGGTGTTCGGCCGGATGCCGTCGCTGTTCCGCGCGGACCGGGCCGGCTCGACCAACGCGGTCATCCACTGGGTCATCACCGGTCGCCCCGACGGCGGCAGCGACACCTACGAGGTGGTCATCGCCGACGGCGCGTGCGTCGTGAACGAGACCCCGCAGCACGACCCGAAGCTGAGCCTCACCATGGGTCCGGTCGAGTTCCTGAAGATCGTCTCCGGTGGCGCCAACCCGGTGATGATGTTCATGACCGGCAAGCTGAAGGCAAAGGGCGACCTCGGCCTCGCCGCCAACATCGCCAACCTGTTCGACATCCCCAAGGCCTGACATGGCTGAGTTCTCGCTTGACCTGAATGAGGAACAGCGGGATCTACGCGACTGGGTGCACGGCTTCGCCGCCGAGGTCGTGCGCCCGGCCGCCGCCGAGTGGGACGAGCGCGAGGACACCCCGTGGCCGGTGATCCAGGAAGCCGCCAAGGTCGGCCTCTACGGCTTCGAGTTCCTCGCCACCTGCTGGGCCGACCCGACCGGGCTCTCCCTGCCGATCGCCAGCGAGGAACTCTTCTGGGGTGACGCCGGCATCGGCCTCTCCATCTTCGGCACCTCACTCGCCGTCGCCGCCATCTACGGTGCCGGCACCCCCGACCAGATGGTCGAGTGGGTGCCACAGTGCTTCGGCGACGTCAACTCACCGGCCGTCGCCGCGTTCTGCACCAGCGAACCCGAAGCCGGCTCCGACGTCGGCGCGATGCGCACCCGGGCCGTCTACGACGAGGCCACCGACGAGTGGGTGCTCAACGGCCAGAAGGCGTACGCCACCAACGGCGGGATCGCCGGCGTGCACGTGGTCACCGCCTCCGTCGACCCCACCCTCGGCTCCCGAGGCCAGGCGGCGTTCGTCGTACCGCCGGGCACCCCCGGCCTGGCCGCCACCCGCAAGCTGCGCAAACTCGGCCTCCGCGCGTCACACACCGCCGACGTCTTCCTCGACGACGTACGCGTGCCCGGCCGCTGCCTGCTCGGCGGGCGGGACGCCCTGCTGGAACGCCTCGACCGGGCCCGCTCCGGTCAGCGGGTCACCGGACAGGCCGCGATGCGCACGTTCGAGCTGTCCCGACCCACGGTCGGCGCGCAGGCGCTCGGCGTGGCCCGGGCCGCCTACGAGTACGCCCTGGACTACGCCAAGGAACGGGTCCAGTTCGGACGACCCATCATCGAGAACCAGGCGGTCGCGTTCGCGCTGGCCGACATGCGGATGGAAATCGACGCGGCACGGCTGCTCGTCTGGCGCGCCTCGTGGATGGGCCGCAACAACCGCCCGTTCACCGCGGGCGAGGGCTCGATGTCCAAACTCAAGGCCGGCGAGGTGGCGGTGTCGGTCACCGAGAAGGCGGTGCAGTTGCTCGGCGGGGCCGGCTTCCTGCGCGACCACCCGGTCGAGCGCTGGTACCGGGACGCCAAGATCTACACCATCTTCGAGGGCACCTCGGAAATCCAACGACTGGTGATCTCCCGAGCCATCTCCGGGATGCAGATCCGCTGACCGCCGCCGGCCCGGCGCCTCTTCAAGGGGGTCGGGCCGACGGTGGCCCGAACTCCACGATCTGTGCCGTCTTCGTCACCCCGCGCCGACGCCAACTGGGCCTTCAGCCGCCCCCAGTGCATGATCAAGGAAGAAGCCCTGATGGACGGGCAGGCCACTGCCCCGTCCGCGCACCACCCCTAGGAGGTCTGCGGCATGGACCTGCCGTTCACCGTCGCCACCCTGACCCGTCGCGGACTGCTCACCCCCGGCAACCCGGTCCGAGTCGCCGCGCAACTCAACGCCCTGCGTACCTGGGGGTGGAGCCTGGCTGGCGAATTGCGCCAGGCGGCCGCCCGGGATCCCGGCCGGACGGCGGTCATCGACGAGGACGGCGTCGAGCTGACCTACCACGACCTGCTCGACCGGGCCGAACGGATGGCCAGGTCGATGCGGGCCGGGCACGGCGTGCAGGCCGGCGACCGGATCGGCGTGCTCTGCCGCAACCACCACGGGCTGATCGAGACGATCGTTGCCGCCACCCTGCTCGGCGTCGACGCGGTGCTGGTCAACACCGGGCTCTCCGCGGCCCAGCTCGGCACCATCGCCGAGGAGCAACAGCTGCGGCTGCTGGTGCACGACGACGAGTTCGCCGAGCGGGTCCTCGGCCTCCCCGCCGAGCTGCCCCGGCTCGACGAACGCGCCCGCGAGGAGCTGGTGGCCGGCGCGCTGCCGGGCGACCTGCGCCCGCCGGAGCAGGACGGCCGGATCATCGTGCTCACATCCGGCACCACCGGTACGCCCAAGGGCGCCCGTCGTCGCACGCCCAAAGGCTTCGGCCCGCTGGTGTCCATCATCGGCCGCATCCCGCTGCACACCAGGACCCGGGTGATGATCGCCGCACCGATCTTCCACACCTGGGGATTCGCCGCCCTCCAGGTCTGCCTCGCCCTGCGGGCCACCATCGTGCTGCACCGACGCTTCGACCCGGCCGCCACACTCGCCGCCCTGACCGCCAACCGCTGCGACGCACTGTTCGCCGTACCCGTGATGGTGCAGCGACTGATGGAGGTGCCCCCGCCGGACCCGCGCCCCCCGCTCAAGGTCGTCGCGGTCAGCGGCTCCGCCCTGCCCGGCGGGCTGGCACCGAAGTTCATGGATGCCTATGGCGACGTCCTGTACAACCTCTACGGCTCCACCGAGGTGTCCTGGGCGTCCATCGCCGGCCCGCAGGACCTGCGCCAGGCACCCACCACCGCCGGTCGGCCACCGCACGGCACCCGGCTGGAAATGCTCGACGACGACGGCCAGCCGGTGCCGACCGGACGGGTCGGGCGGATCTTCGTCGGCAACGAGATGCTCTTCGAGGGCTACACCTCCGGCACCAGCCGGGAAACCCGCGACGGTCTGCTCGACACCGGCGACCTCGGCCGGCTCAACGCCGACGGGCTGCTCTTCGTCGACGGACGGGCCGACGACATGATCGTCTCCGGTGGTGAGAACGTCTTCCCCTCCGAAGTGGAGGATCTGCTCGCCCAACTGCCGCAGGTCCGCGAAGTGGCCGTGATCGGCGTACCCGACCCCGAGTACGGCCAGCGCCTGTCCGCGTTCCTCGCCCTGCACCCCGACGAGACGCTCGATCCCGATGCGGTACGCGAGTACGTCCGGCGCTATCTCGCACGCTTCAGCGTCCCCCGGGACGTGATCTTCGTGAAATACCTGCCCCGAAACGCCACCGGCAAGGTGCTCACCCGCGAACTGCGCCGCTACTTCGGCTGAGGTGCCGCCCAGCCGTCGGCCCGGCGGCTGCTCAGCCCGGAATCGTGATCCGGCCGTCGATGGCGGCGGCGGCGATGTCGGTGCGGTGCTGCGAGCCGGCCAACTCCACCCCGTCCACCAGCGCGTACGCGGCGTCCCGCGCGGCGGCCAGGTCGGAGCCGGTGGCCGTACCGCAGAGGACCCTGCCGCCGGCGGAGAGCAACGCGCCGTCGCTGGCCCGGCGGGCGGTGCCCGCGTGGATGATGCCCGGCCGGTCCGCGCCGGTGATGACGTCGCCGGTACGCGGCGCGGCCGGATAGCCAGCGGAGGCGAGCACCACTGTGACAGCGCTGCCGTCCCGCCATTGCAGCGGCGGATGCTCGGTCAGCGTGCCGGTGGCCGACGCGTGCAGCAGCCCGCCCAGCGGGGTCTCCAGCAACGCGAGCACCACCTGGGTCTCGGGGTCACCGAAGCGCGCGTTGAACTCGATCACCCGGGGGCCGGCAGCGGTGATCGCGAGCCCGACGTACAGCAGACCAGCGAACGGGGTGCCCCGGCGGCGCATCTCCGCGAGCGTCGGGTGGACCACGTCGCGCATGACGTCGTCGACCAGGCCGGGAGGTGCCCAGGCCAGCGGCGCGTACGCCCCCATGCCACCGGTGTTCGGCCCCGTGTCGCCGTCGCCGAGGCGCTTGAAGTCCTGAGCCGGCAGCAGCGGCAGCGCCGCCTCACCGTCGGTCACGACGAAGAGGCTGACCTCCGGGCCGTCGAGGAACTCCTCGACCACGACCCGTCCACACTCGTTCGCGTGGGCCAACGCGGCGGACCGGTCGTCGGTCACCACCACGCCCTTGCCTGCGGCGAGTCCGTCGTCCTTCACCACGTACGGGGCACCGAACTCGTCCAGCGCCCGAGCGGTGCTCTCCTCGTCCGTGCAGACGTACGCCCGAGCGGTCGGTACGCCGGCGGCGGTCATCACGTCCTTGGCGAACGCCTTTGAGCCCTCCAGCTGCGCGGCAGCACCGGATGGACCGAAGACGGCGATCCCCTTGGCTCGGACAGCATCGGCAACCCCGGCGACCAGCGGCGCCTCCGGCCCGATCACCACCAGGTCAGCGGCAGTCTCCACGGCCAGCGCCGCTACGGCGTCCGGATCGGAAGCGTTCACCGTCCGCAGCTCAGCCACCGAGGCGATCCCCGGATTGCCAGGTGCGGCAACAACCGCGGAAACAGCCGGATCCGCCACCAACCCGAGGGCGAGCGCATGCTCCCGCCCACCACCACCAACCAAAAGAACCCGCACGACCGAGATCCTACTGTCCCCACCACCAGTGGTGTTGATCATGAGGTTGGCGGGCCTTTTGGTGATCCACTGACCCGTCAACATCATGATCAACGAAAAGCGGCGGCGGCGAGTGCCTGGCGGACCGTCCAGGGGATGTAGTCGGGGCGGAGGGTGTCTTGCCAGGTGAAGCGCAAGACGGTCCAGCCGGCGTTGACCAGGCGATTCTGGCGGCGGCGGTCGGCGAAAGCGGCCTCTATGGTGCCGTGCGCGTCTCGGCCGTCGGCCTCGGCGATCACCTGCGGTCCGCGCCAGCCCAGGTCACCGATGCCAAGCAGGTATCCGTCGTCGTCGCGCACCTCCAATTGAAGGGCATCTGGAGGCACCCGGCCGTCAACGCAGCGGAGCCGGGTACGCGTCTCCAGCGGCGACTGAGCCCGACCGTCCGCCTCAGCCAGATAACCGCGTGCCGCGATCGCGCCGCGCCGGCCCCTGATCAACACTGCGATGACCTCCAGGCATTCGGTCCTGATCAATCCCCGGTTGAGCGCGGAGTCGAGCACGGAGACCGCGGCATAACGGCGCTCTCGCAGAATGATCTCTGCGACGGTCAGCCGTGGCACAGTAGCCGCGATCCCGTTCACCTGCACCACCTTCCCCGGAGGGTGTTCGAGCTGGTGCAGCACGATCGCGGGGTCCGACACCCGCACCCTCTTGGCCGCCCTGCCCGGCAGCGCCACGTGGATCTCGTCACTACGCGGCAGACCGGCAATGCCGTGCAGCTCAGCCGCTGTGCCGAACACCGCGTGAGCCTGCGGGCCCAACGAGAGCACAGCGGCGCGGACACGACACTGACGGGCGGGCGATTCGATGGACCGGCTGCGGACCAGATAGACCGCTCGTGCGAGTGGTCGCCACCGCCCGACGGTCACCAGATGGTCGATGTCGTGTCGACTGAATCCGGCACGCAACGCCTGCGCCCGAGTGATCAGGCCATCCTGGCCGCTGGCGATGAGGCGTACGAGGTCTGTGCGATCCACGACGACCACGCTGACCGCTCACCAGCCACCCCACCACCCCTGTGGACAACCCTGTGGACAACACCCACCTCACTCCCTCGTTGATCATGAGGTTGACGGAGCTTTCGTAGATCAAAAACTCCGTCAACCTCATGATCAACGAGGGAGTGAGGTGGGGTGGAGGTGGGGTGGACCCTGGGGGTTAGGGGAGGAGGGGGTGGAGGACCACGTTTTCGTCTCGGCCTGGGCCTACGCCTACGACGCTCACCTTGGCGTTGCAGAGTTCCTCTACCCGGGCGATGTAGCGGCGGGCATTCTCCGGCAGGTCGGCGGCCGTCCGCGCCTTGGTGATGTCTTCCCACCAGCCGTCGAGCTCCTCGTAGACGGGCTTGGCGTGGTGGAAGTCCGTCTGGCTCATCGGCATGTCGTCGACCCGGACGCCGTTGATCTCGTAGCCGACGCAGATCGGCACCTTGGGCATGCCGGTGAGCACGTCCAGCTTGGTGATGACCAGGTCGGTGACACCGTTGAGGCGGCAGGCGTACCGGGCCACGACCGCGTCGAACCACCCGCACCGGCGCTCCCGCCCGGTGGTCGTGCCGTACTCCGCGCCGATCTTGCGCAGGTGGTCACCGTTGGCGTCGAACAACTCGGTCGGGAACGGTCCCGCGCCGACCCGGGTGGTGTACGCCTTGCTCACCGCGATGACCTTGCTGATCGCGGTCGGCGGGATGCCGGCACCCACACAGGCACCACCGGCGGTCGGGTTCGACGAGGTCACGAAGGGGTACGTGCCGTGGTCCATGTCGAGCATGGTGGCCTGGGCACCCTCCAGCAGGACCGTCTCGTCCCGGTCCAGTGCGTCCCACAGCATCGCCCGGGTCTCCGCGATGTACGGCTTGAGCCGCTCCGCGTACGCCAGGTACTCCTCGACGGTCGCCTCAAGGTCGATCGCCTTGCGGTTGTAGACCTTGAACAGGATCTGGTTCTTCTCGCGCAGCGCGAGTTCCAGCTTCTTGCGCAGGATGCCCGGGTCGAGCAGGTCCTGGAGGCGGATGCCGATCCGGGCGACCTTGTCGCCGTACGCCGGGCCGATGCCCCGGCCGGTGGTGCCGATCCGGGACGAGCCGAGGTAGCGCTCGATCACCCGGTCCAGCGCCCGGTGGTGCGGCATGATCAGGTGCGCGTCACCGGAGATCCGCAGTCGGGACACGTCGACGCCGCGCTCGGCCAGGCCGTCGATCTCGGCGAGCAGCACCTTCGGGTCGACCACCACACCGTTGCCGATGACGATCATCGCGTTCGGCGAGAGCGCTCCAGACGGCATCAGGTGCAGCGCGTACTTCTGGCCGTCCGGGGTGATCACCGTGTGGCCGGCGTTGTTGCCGCCGGAGTAGCGCACGACGTAGTCGACCCGCTCACCCAGCAGGTCGGTAACCTTGCCCTTGCCCTCGTCGCCCCACTGAGCGCCGAGGAGCACGATCGCTGGCATCTTTTCCGCCTCCAGAAGGCTCGGGTGCCAGGTGGCGACCGGTTGGCGAGCCCGGGGTGTCAGGTTAACAAGTAATGACGGCGCGGCCGGCAGGGGTCGCGTCGAGAGGCAGGAGGCTCCTTCCGTGTACGACGTGGTGCTGCTCACCCTCGGTTCGGAGCGGGACGCTCCCGGGGGCTGTGGCAGCGGCGGGGCCTGCTGCGGCGGTGCGGCCGAGACCGCCACCGACCCGACGAGCCAGACCGACAACGGCCAGACCGACACCAGCTCGACGAGCCAGACCGAGACCGGCCAGGCCGACACCGACCAGGCCGACGCCAGTCAGGCACCCCGGGCTGAGGCCGGCGGTGACACCGAGCGGTGCGCCACCGAGCGGCCACGGGTGCCGGTGCTGGCCTGTGCCGACGCGCTGAACGCCCGAGGCGCCCGGGTGGAGATGGTCACCGCCCGCTCGGACGCGGAGATCGACGCGGTGTTGGCCCGGCTCGACGGGCCGGTCCGCCCGGACGGGCTCACCTGGCCGGACCCGGACGGCAAGACCCGGCTGGTCGTCGCGACGGCCAACGACGGGCAGTTGCGCGCCGTGCTGCGCCGGCTGGTCCGGCGGTACGCCCCGGCGCCGAGCAAGCGCCCCGCGGATCTGCCCGGCAACCGGACTCTGCCCGACCTGCCGCCGGTGGGCGTACTCCCGCTCGACCCGGCCCGTGGCGGCACCCACCGCGACCTGGCCGCGCAGCTCGGGCTGCCCCGTGACCCGGCGGTGGTGGCCGCCGCGGTGTTGGACGGCACGCCGCGCCGACTGGACCTGCTGCGCAACGACGGTGGTTCGGTGACGCTGGACGGTGCGTTGCTCGGTGCCGCCGACGACGCCGGGCGGCCGCTGCACTGGCGGGCTCGGGTGGAGGTCGACGACGCCATCCTCACCGACGGTGACGAGCCGCTGCTGGCCTGCGCGGTAGCCAACGCCGGCGGCTACGCGACGCTCGACGACGTCACGCTGCTGACCGCACCGGACCCGGCCGACGGTCAGGTCGAGGTCGCGGTTGCCGTGCCGGTGGTCGTCCGCTCGGCGTTCGGCCGCAAACGGGTACGTCTCGAAGTTCGGCGGGCCCGTGGCCGGGCGGTTTCGGTGCTGCCCAGGGAGGGGAAGGTGCCGTACCTCGACGATGGTGTCGAGGGCGAGCTGACCCGGAAGCGTTCCTGGTGGGTCGAGCCGGGTGCCTGGGCGGTCTGGTCGATCTGACGTCGACGGCGCGGAGCGGCCGACCTCGGCTGCGCCGCCCGCCCCTCGTGGGCGGATGCGCCTATCCTCGCAGGAGGACTGGGGAGGGCCCTAATGGACGAGAACGCCGACCGGGCGCAGGTGCACGGCCAGCAGCCGGTGCCGGAGCGGGACATCGAACCACTCTGGCCACCGGATCCGACCGACCGGGGCGCGGGGACCGTCGTACCGCCCTGGGCGGCGGTCGCCGAGCAGCGGGGCGCGCCGTCGTCGGCCGCGCCCGGGCCGGTTACGCCACCGGTGGCGGCGCCGCCGATCAACCGGCCGCCGGTCCCCGGACAGCCGGGCGCTGCCCCGCTGCCGCCACCCTCGCCGTCCGACTACCCGTCGCTGAGCGGTGCCGTTCCGGCGCCCGGGGGTTGGGGCGCTGGCGGCCCGGCCGGCGGAGGATCGGGCTGGGGGCCGCCGCAGCCGAGTTGGCCACCAGCGGCCGCTCCGACCGCCGCGGCGACACCGCCCGGTCCACCGGCGACGGGCACGCCGCCGGCGATGGGCACGCCGCCAGCGGGCAACGCTCCGGCGAGCAACGGCGTCCCGGGCGGCACCGGGGTTCCTCCGGCGCCGAACACCGCCTTCGGGCCGACGGACAGCCGACCCGAGGGGGCGAGCACCGCAGCCGGCGCGACGCAGGCGCAGCCAGGTGACCGCGGTACGGCCGCCGTCCCCGCCCCGCCGGTCAACCCGGGCGGTGTCGACCTGGACCTGCCGTTCACCCTGGACAACCCCACCGCAGGTGCCCCGCCCACCGGCCGCGCCACCGTGCCAGAGCCCACCAGCCGCACCACTGCGGCAGAGCCCACCAGCCGCACCGCCGCGGCAGAGCCCACCGCCGCGGGCACCGCCCCGGCAGCTCCTGCGACGCCGGAGTCCGCGACGGCCGGATCAGCGCCGCAGGCTGGCGGGACCGGCGAGGACGGGCCCGCTGGTGGAGCGGCACGGCCGGCCAGCGAGTCGCCGTGGGCGTATCCGCCGCAACGGCCGGCCGGCGCAGCCGCACCGACCCACGACGAGGGCGCCACCGCGACGCCCCCGATCCCGGCCCCGCCGCAGCCGCACTCCGGCGTCCCGCAGGCCGGCTCCGGGCAGGCCGGTCAGTCTGGCCAGGCCGGCCAGTCGTTCGACCCGGCGATTCCCGGTCAGGCCGGCCCGACGCCGATCCCGCCTCCACCCGACCTGACGCAGTTCAGCAACCTGCCGCCGCAGGTTCCCCAGCAGGCCGCACCGCCCGGGCCGTTCCCGCCGTCCCCTGGCTGGTACCCCCCGCCGTGGCAGCAGGGCCCGCCCGGCGTACCTCCTGGTCAGCCTTACCAGGAGGCCGAGGGGGTGGCCCAGGTGCCGACCACCGGATACCCGGACGCGAGCTGGACGCCGGAGTCCACGGCGGTGCCGACCGCCGAGGACTTCAGCAAGCGTCGACAGGTCCGGCCCGCCGACCCGGTGGCGACCATGGGCGTACGCGCGGTGGTCAACAAGATGGGGCTGCTCCGGCTCTCTCCCGGGCGGCACGAGCAGGAGCTCAAGCGGGACATCGAGATGGTGCGCCGCAACTTCGGCGGGTTGCGGCAGGTGACCGTGGTCAACCCGAAGGGCGGTGCCGGTAAGACGGTGGCCATCCTGCTGCTCGCGATGACGTTCGGTCAGAAGCGCGGTGGCTACGTGCTGGCGTGGGACAACAACGAGACCCAGGGCACCCTGGGGATGCGCGCCCAGCAGGACTTCCACTCCCGCACGGTGCGGGACATGCTGCGTGACCTCGGTCAGTTCCAGGGCGCGCACGGGCGGGTCGGCGACCTGTCGCAGTACGTTCGCTCGCAGGGCGAGGGGATGTTCGACGTCCTGGCCTCGGACGAGTCGGCCACGGGCGGCGAGATGTTGACCGCGGCCGCGTTCGCCGAGATCCGCGAGGTGGTCAGCCGGTTCTACAAACTGATCTTCGTGGACACGGGCAACAACGTGCGGGCGCAGAACTGGCAGGCCTCGATGGACGCCACCGACCAGTTGGTGGTCACCATGTCGGCCCGTAACGACTCGGCGGAGACGGCCGCCCGAATGCTCGACCACCTGGAGCAGAGCGGCCGGCAACGGCTGGTCCGCCAGGCGGTGACTGTGGTGTCGATGCCGCCGTCCCGCAAGGAGATCGACCTGCCGGCCATCCAGGAGCACTTCGCGGCCCGCACCCGGGCGGTGCTGCTGGCCCCGTACGAGCGGCTCATCGACACGGGTGAGCCGATCCGGTACGGCGGGCTCTCCTCGGCCACCCGGGACGCCTGGTTGAAGATCGCCGCCGCGGTCGCCGAAGGGCTGTGAGCCGCCGACGGCCGGCCCGATGTCGGGCCGGCCGTCGGATCGGGCTCAGTTGCTCGCGAGCGCGTCCGCCGCCGCCGGGTCGCAGTCACGCAGGAACTGCGCGCAGCGGGCTGCCTCGTCGGCCTCGCCGATCTCGTCCGCAGCTCGGGACAGCACGTAGAGGCAGCGGAGGAAGCCCCGGTTGGGCTCGTTCGACCACGGCACCGGGCCGTGCCCCTTCCACCCGCTGCGGCGCAGCTGGTCGAGGCCCCGGTGGTAGCCGGTGCGCGCGTAGGCGTACGCGGTCACGACCTGGCCCTGCGCGAAGGACCGGGCCGCGAGCTCCGCCCAGGCCGCGCTGTAGGTGGGAAAGCCGGCCGCCACGCTGGCGAACGCCTCATCGGTGCCGGCCTCCTCGGCGGCAGCCAGGGCGGCGTCGGCCTCGTTGTTCGCGGGCAGGCGGGTGGCCGGTGGCTCTGGCAAAAGGTTCTGCATCGCCCCATTCAACCCGCTGGACAGGGCGACACGCGAGCGGGTCGGCCGACACGTTCCGCTGAACGGCTGAGGAGTTGGTCACGCCTGCGGCCTATGCCGCTGCCAGGTGTTTTCCACTACAACTAATGGTCCGGAGCCTCCCCAGGAACCGGTAATGCAGGAGCCCGGTGGCCACGACCACCGGGCTCCTGTCGTTTCACCCCGAGCCCGAGGTTTGGCCGCACCCGCCGCGGGGGCAGGATGGCCGGGTGCCGACCCCACCTCCTGCGGACGTCATCGAGCCGCACCTGCACGCGGGCGAGATCCAGACCCGGGACGAGTTCGACCGCCAACTGGCCGCCGGCCGACTGAGCGGGCTGACCGTGCAGGGCCTGCGTCTCGACCTCGCACCGGTGCCCGACCTGACCGGCGTCGACGTCGCCGGCACCCTCTTCGTGGGCTGCCGCTTCGCGTCCCGGGACGTCGGCGCCGACCTGGTCCGACGCGGCGCCAACGTGGTGCCGCCGTTCTCGGGGCTGCCGTACCCGACCCAGCCGACACACCTCTACACCCCGGAGGAACTGGCCGAGGGGTTCGCCGAGGGTGGGTTCACCGGGATGTACGACACCCGGGTGTACGACCACTACCGGGCGCACGGCGGCGCGCTGCCGGACGTCAAGGAGGCGCTGGGTCAGCGGCTGCACGACCACGGCGTGGACAACGCGTTGGCCGACGCCACCCGCACCTGGCTGGTCGGGCACGGTCCGCAGTCGGTGGTGGGCATCATGGGTGGGCACGCGGTGCGGCGCGGCAGTCCCGCGTACCGGATGGCGGCAGTGCTGGGTTGGGAGCTGGCGCGGGCCGACCGCCTGGTGGTGACCGGCGGCGGTCCCGGGGTGATGGAGGCGGCGAACCTCGGCGCCTACCTGGCGGACCGGCCGGCGACCGACGTGACGGCGGCGATCGACCTGCTGGCCACCGCACCGGACTTCACCGACCACCACCTGTACACGGCCACCGCGTTGACGGTCCGGCAGCGGTACGCCAGCGTTCCCCGTCAGCGTGGCGACGACCTGGGCTGGGCGCGAGCCGGTGGGCTGGCCATCCCGACCTGGCTGTACGGGCACGAGCCGGCGAACCTGTTCGCCGGGCGGATCGCCAAGTACTTCTCCAACGCGATCCGGGAGGACACCATCCTGCGACTCGCCCGGGGCGGCATCGTCTTCGCGCCGGGGCGGGCGGGCACGGTGCAGGAGGTGTTCCAGGCGGCCACCAAGACCTATTACGGCACCGACGGGGCCAGCGGCGCGTACATCTTCCTGGACCGCGCGTACTGGACAGTGGAGTTGCCGGTGGAGGCGCTGTTGCGTCCGCTGCTGGCCGCGTCCCCGTTCGGCGACCTGTCGGCGACGATCCACCTCACCGACGACGTACGCGAGGCCGTCCGCCTGCTCACCGCCTGAACGACGACGGCCGGCTCCCCGCGAGGGGAAGCCGGCCGTCGGTGGTACGTCGTTACTTGGTCATCGTGGTGCCGGTGGAGCGAAGGTGCTCGCACGCCTCGACGACCCGGGCGGCCAGGCCAGCCTCGGCGGCCTTGCCCCAGGCACGCGGGTCGTACTGCTTCTTGTTGCCGACCTCGCCGTCGATCTTCAGCACACCGTCGTAGTTGCGCAGCATGTGGTCCACGACGGGCCGGGTGAAGGCGTACTGGGTGTCGGTGTCGATGTTCATCTTCACCACGCCGTAGTCCAGGGCCTCACGGATCTCGCTCAGCAGGGACCCCGAGCCGCCGTGGAAGACCAGGCTGAGCGGCTTGTCCTTGCCGTACTTGGCGCCGACGGCGTCCTGGATCTGCTTGAGGATCTCCGGACGCAGCTTGACGTTGCCCGGCTTGTAGACGCCGTGCACGTTGCCGAAGGTCAGCGCCGCCATGTAGCGGCCCTTCTCGCCCAGGCCGAGCGCCTCGACCATGGCCAGGCCGTCATCGGTGGTGGTGTAGAGCTTGTCGTTGATGGCGTTCTCGACGCCATCCTCCTCGCCACCGACGACACCAACCTCGATCTCAAGGACGATCTTGGCCTTGGCGGCCTCGTCGAGGAGCTGGGCGGCGATCTCCAGGTTCTCCGCGACCGGCACGGCCGAACCGTCCCACATGTGCGACTGGTACAGCGGCTCCTCGCCGCGCTTCACCCGCTCCTGCGAGATGCCCATCAGCGGACGCACGAACCCGTCCAGCTTGTCCTTCGGGCAGTGGTCGGTGTGCAGGGCGATGTTCACCGAGTACTTCTTGGCGACCTCGTGCGCGTACGCGGCGAACGCCACCGCGCCGGTGACCATGTCCTTGATCGACGGGCCGGAGAGGTACTCGGCGCCACCGGTGGAGACCTGGATGATGCCGTCGCTCTCCGCGTCGGCGAAGCCCTTGAGCGCCGCGTTCAGCGTCTGGGAGGAGGTCACGTTGATCGCGGGGTACGCGTACCGGCCAGCCTTGGCGCGGTCCAGCATCTCCGCGTAAGCCTCGGGGGAAGCGATGGGCATGTTGACGCTCCTTACTTACCACTCTCGGCCGTGCTGGCCGCTGTTGTTCATTTGTGCGCCGGACCGCGCTGTCCTCCGCCCGGCAGTATCCCGTAGGTGAGGTGCGCCGGAACAACCGACCCGGGTGTCAGCCGTTCACCGGCGGTCCAGGTTGTCCGGCACGATGACGCTGATCAGCCAGGTGACCACTGTCATCACGATGGCTCCCCAGAACGCGGCCCAGAAACCGTCCACCTGGAACGGCAGGTCGAGCCCGCGGGCGATCCGGTCGGTGAGCAGGAACAGCAGGGCGTTGACCACGAGCGCGAACAGGCCCAGGGTCAGCAGGTAGAACACGCAGCCGACGACCTTGATCAACGGCTTCAGCACGGCGTTGATCACGCCGAAGATCAGCGCCACCACGATCAGGGTGAGCGCGGTGTTGCCACCCGAGCGACCGTGCACGTCGACACCGGGCACGATCAGGGTGGTTATCCACAGAGCGACCGCGGTGATCGCCAGTCGAATGAGGAAGCCCACGGCACCATCCTGGCATCGGGTCGCGTCGTCGAGGGCTGATTCCGCCTACTCCGCTTCCGGGCGCGGCGCCGACGCAACCCGTACGGTGGGTGGGAACCGTGCCCCGAGACCCCGGGAGGGACGATGGGTCAGCCCGACGAGGACTTCATTCCCGGCGACCACCTCGCCCCGGACGAGCGCGACCCCGAGGCCGATTCGGCCGACGCGGTCGAGCAGGCCACGGTGGTCGGCCCCGCCGACGCCGACGGCGAGCCCCAGCGCGGCCTCGAGGTCGACGACTGGGACGCGATGGAGCAGGCCCGGGTGGTCACCGGTGACGAGGACGACTACCGCTGACCTCGCGGCAGGTCGCCATCACCGGGCGGGATTGACCTGTTCGGGGTGACGGGCCACCCAGTCGCCGAGCCGATCCTCGCGCAGTGCGGTCAGGAACTCCGGGGCGAGCTTCGGGTCGGCCTGCACGAAGCGACTGGGCCCGGTGGGGTCGCCGACCGGCAGACTGAGCCCGACCGGGTCCACCGATCGCAGTGTCGGGACGAGCCGCATCAGGTCCAGCATGGTGGCCTGCCCCGGCGACACGGCGAGGTCCGGACCGACGGCCCCCAGCAGCTTGGCGAGTCGTACCGGATTCGTGAGCACACCCTGGTCGGAGGCCGAACGGACCAGCCCGGCGGCGAAGATCCGGGCGTTGCGGTCCCGGCCCTGACTGCCGTCGGGCAGCCCGTACCGCTGGCGGAGCAGGTCGACGGCGGCGGCACCGTCGAGGCGTTGGCACGCGGCCGGGAAGACCCGCCGGGTGTGGACCGACTGCACCCGCTCGGGCAGGCAGACCGGCACACCGCCAACCTCGTTGGTCAGCGTGCGCAGACTCGAGTACGTCAACACCACGCCGGTGTCGATGCGGACGCCGGTCAGGTTCGCCACCGTCTGCCGGGTCAGCTCGTACCCCTTGGTCAGATCCGGTGGAGAGTGGCCCGCACCGAACGGAAACGCCGCGTTCAGCTTGTCGGTGCCGTGGCCGGGGATCGGCACCTTCAGGTCGCGGGGCAGTGAGACCAGGTACGGGCGGCTGCGGTCGGCCGGGATGTGCAGCAGCAGCACCGAGTCGGCCAACGGCGGGACGGACCCCCGGTTGTCGATGCCGACCAGCAGAACGTTCACCGCACCCGTCGCCACAGGCCGATCCGTCGCGCCGATCAGGTCGGCGGCCTGCGGCGGCCCGGCGCGCTCCGGGGTGAACAGAGGCACCCCGATGCCCAGTACGCCGAGCACGGCCAAGGCCGTTCCGCCAGCCTGCCAGCGTCGGCGAAGCTGCCGCCGACGCGTCGCCAGCCGGTCGATCGCAACCCGCAGCGGGCCCGTCGGTGGTGTCAACGGCTCGTGCCGGGCGAAGGCGGCACGCAGGTCGTCCTCAATCATGTTCACGCCTCCACGTACTCGGCCCGGAGCGTGGCGAGGGCCCGGGAGATGGACGAACGTACGGTCCCGACGGCACAGCCGAGGATGTCGGCGATCTCGGCGTCGGGCAGGTCCTCGTAGTAGCGCAGCACCAGGGCGGCCCGCTGCCGACGCGGCAGCCGGGACAGCCAGGACCAGATCTGGTCCCGGTCCACGGCGGACTGGGCGTGGTCGGTGGTCACCGGCACCGTCGCGTCGGGCTCTCCGCGCAGCAGCACCCGGCGAACCCAGGAGCCGCGCCGCCAGTCGACGTACTGGTTGGTGAGCATCCGGCGCACGTATCGCTCGGGTGAGTCCGCGCGGGCGACCCGACGCCAGTTGAGCTGGACCCGGACCATGGTTTCCTGAACCAGATCCTGGGCCTGGTGCGGATCGCCGGTCAGCATCACCGCGTACCGCAGCAGCGGGGCCAGCCGCGTGTCCGCGAACTCCTCGTACGTCACCGCACCTCCCGGGTCTCCTGCCATAGATGACGGGAGCGGACCGCCCGACCATTGCGGCGACGCTGATCAACCTTTTGGTTCATCTTGCTCAGCGGGCGGCTTTGAGGGCTGCAGTCAGCCTTAGCAATTCCTTAAGATCCGCTGGCTCCACCATTCGTCCCCCGACACGAGGGAACCCCATGCTCAAGCACTCCACCCGGCGCTGGCTCGCCGGGCTGGGCGTCGCAGGCGCGCTCGTCGCCGCCTCCGCCACCCCCGCCTCCGCCACCCCCGCCTCCGCCGCACCGGCAGCCTTCGCCGCACCGGCAGAGAATCTCGACCTGTACGCCAACAACGTGATCGTCGCGCCCGGCGGCACCGGGAAGTGGGTCACCCTCTTCTCGCTCACCACGGAGCGGCAGCCCGACGACTACACGATCAAGGTGGACCGGAGCAAGATCGAAGATTTCGCCAGTGTCGAGGACAGCGGAGAGAACTGCACCGAGTCCGGTGCGATCCTGACGTGCAAGGTCGAGGACCAAGACGACGACGGCTCGTACCTGAACCTCGTCTCCCTCGTCGTTGGCGCAAAGGCCGGCGCCAAGCCCGATCAGAAGGGCGAGCTGAGTTTCACGGTCACGCCGGACGGCAAGTCCGGATCCGTCTCCTACAACTCGACAGTGGAAATCGGCGAGGGCGTCGACCTCACCACCAACGAGTCCCTGGAGCTTAAGGGCGCGCCCGGTACCACGCTGAAGGCCCCGTTCCAGGTGACGAACCGGGGCGAGGTGCCGGCGAAGGACGCGGTTCTCTACGTCGTCGGCGCGGACGGTCTTCAGCCGTCGAAGCGCTACGAGAACTGCGAGTACACCGAAGGCCCGCTGCACGACTTCGCGTTCGCCTGCCGCTTCGACACCACCATCGGCAGGAACGGTAGCTTCCGCCTCGACGACAGCTTTGGGTTCACCGTGCCCACCGACAGCTGGGCACCGAACACCTTCGGCGGGTTCTCCATCTGGTTCACGCCTGCCGACTGGGACGAGTACAGGTCCGAGGCCGAACTCCCGGCCAAGATCGGGCCGAACGGGACCGAGGGTGAGCTGAAGCTCGAGCCGGTCATGAACCTGCGCTCCGGGCAGACCGACGTCAACCCGTTGGACAACTCGACCTGGGTCGACCTTCAGGTGACCGGGAACCAGCGGGCCGATGTGGCAGCGCGCGGCGCGAAGGTGACCGGCGACGTCGGCGCCACCGTCGCGCTCACGGTCGGCTACGTCAACAACGGGCCGGCGGCCGTCAACACTGCTGGCAGCGAGTCGCCCTGGGTCGTCACCACCGTCACGCTGCCGAAGGGCGTAACCGCCGTCCGCGCTCCGGAAGACTGCTTCGACGCCGAGGACGACGGGTGGGAGTCGGGCAAGCCTGGCGGGCGGGTCTACCAGTGCTTCGTGCTCGGCTCGATCACGAAGGGCGAGAAGGTCGACTACGAGTTCCAGCTGCGGATCGACCAAGCCGGCGGCCAGGCCGGTGAGGTCAAGCTGCGCACCGGGCACGAGGAGACCGAGATCAAGGACTTGAACCCGGCCAACGACACCGCGCAGATCCTGGTGAACGGCAGCGGAGACGGCGGCCAGGGCGGTGGCGACAACGGTGACGGCGGCGGCCTGCCGGTCACCGGTCAGTCCACCGGCCTGATCGCCGGTCTCGGCGCGCTGCTGCTCGCCATGGGCGTCGGCGGCTACCTGGTGGCCAAGCGCCGCCGGACCCGCTTCGTCGCCTGACCCACCCCGCACCACCGGTGCCCCGCCGACCACTCCGGTCGGCGGGGCACCGTCGTTGGGGCCCCCGCCACGCGGGCGGGTGGTGCGGGCCGGTCCGGCGCGGCAGGAACCTTGGGCTTCGGTACCCTTTGTGGCCGTGGACACAGCTGAGCAGACCCGCGCTCTCGTGGAGAGCGTCGCCCTGAACCCGCTCGACCCCAAGGAGCTGTTGCAGACCTTCGGGCTGATCGGTGTGTGGGTGATCCTCTTCGCCGAGACCGGCCTGCTGGTGGGCTTCTTCTTCCCCGGCGACTCGCTGCTGTTCCTCGCCGGCGTGGCCTCGTCGCCGGTGGCGGACGCGATCTTCGGCGACGGCACGCGGCTCTCGCTGGCCGGCCTGCTGATCGGTGGGCCGATCTGCGCGATCGTCGGCGCCCAGTTGGGGCACTGGCTCGGCGCCCGGTACGGCCGGCCGATGTTCGAGCGGCCGAACTCCCGACTCTTCAAGAAGGAGTACGTCGAGAAGGCCGAGTACTACTTCCAGAAGTTCGGCCCGGCGAAGGCCGTGGTGCTGGCGCGCTTCATCCCGATCGTCCGGACGTTCCTCAACCCGGTCGCGGGTGCACTCGGCATGCCAGCCCGGCAGTTCCTGCTCTGGAACATCGTCGGTGCGGTGCTCTGGGTGGACGGCATCCTGCTGATCGGCTACCTGCTGGCCGAGCAGATCTACCAGGCCATCGGCGACAAGATCGACCACTACATCCTGCCGGTGGTGGCCCTGATCATCGTGATCTCGGTGCTGCCGATCTTCTTCGAGTTCCTCCGCGACCGGCGCGCCCGCAAGCGTGGCGAGGCGGTTGCGGTAATTGCCGCGGCCAGCGCCGCCGGCGCGGTGGAGGCAGCCCGCGAGGCGTTCGACCACGACGGACACCAGCACGGCCGCCATCGCCCGGAGCACGGCCAGGACCGCTGACGTCCCGGTACGACGACGACGGCCGGCCCCCTGGTGCGGGGGTCGGCCGTCGGCATGTCGGACCCGGCCTCCGGCGGTGCGGCCGGGGACGAGCAGGTGTTACTCACCGATGGCGCCACCCCTGGCTCGCCACCGGACGCCGTCCCGGCGCGGGACGGCGTGCAGTGCCTACGTCAGCGGGCCTTCTTGGTGGCCCGCTTACGCGGCGGGGTCAGCAGGTCGGCGATCGTCGCGATCGCACTCGGGACCAGGCTGTAGTACGCCCAGACACCGCGCTTCTCCCGCTGCAGCAAGCCAGCCTCGGTGAGGATGCGCAGGTGATGACTGACCGTCGGCTGAGAGAGGCCGAGCGGCGCCGTCAGGTCACAGACGCACGCCTCGCCCTCGGGGGCCGACTGGATCAGGCTGAGCAGCCGCAACCGAGCAGGATCAGCAAGGGCCTTGAGGACCCCGGCAAGACGCTCGGCATCGGCACGTTCGATCGGCTCGCCGTTAAGCGGCGAGATCTGAGGCATAGTCATTTCGGCCAACGCAGTTCCCACGTATTCCATCCTTCCACCAGCAGCATCGATCCGCCTGCATATCAGCAGATCCGAATCGGCAAACTTTTACGCCACAAGGCCGAGGTCAGCCAACGTATAGGCCGCCCGGTATGGCAATCCGGCGGCTCGCACCGCGTCGCCGGCGCCTCGATCAACAATAACCGCCACGCCTACAACTTCCGCCCCGGCCTCACGAAGTGCCTCGACAGCGGTCAACACACTTCCGCCTGTCGTGGACGTATCCTCCACCGCCAACACCCGACGGCCGGCCACCTCCGGTCCTTCGATCCGCCGTTGCAGACCGTGGGCCTTGCCCGCCTTGCGCACCACAAAGGCGTCCAGGGCCCGACCGGTCGGAGCGGCGGCATGCAGCATCGAGAGCGCGACAGGATCCGCGCCCAGAGTGAGGCCGCCAACGGCGTCGTACTCCCAGTCGGCGGTGAGGTCGAGCAACACCCGGCCGACCAGAGGAGCGGCCTGGTGATGGAGCGTGACGCGCCGCAGATCCACGTACCAGTCTGCCTCGCGCCCCGAGGAGAGCACGACCCGTCCGTGGACCACAGCCAGGTCGGTAATGAATTTGCGCAGGTCGTCGTGGTCCCCCATGGCGATAGAGGTTACTGCGCAAGTCTGAACGCCGTGTGTGGGGTCCACCCTGATCAGCCCGGCGGGGGACCGATGGTTGGCGATGTTCGACTACGCTCAGCAACTGGCCCGATAGCGGCGCGCCAGCACCGCCCCAACGACCTACGGGGCCTGGTGGGCCGGTCGAGGCTCAGTGCTCGTCGCGACCGATCCGGCCGCGGGTGTCCCGCGCGACGGCCTGGAGCAGTCGGCGGGGGGCGTGCCGCATGCCGGCGACGACCATCTTGTACTTCCATGCCGGGACGCTGACCATCTTGCCTTTGCGCAGGTCACGCAGGGCTTCGTCGACCACATCCTCGGCGCGGAGCCACAGCCACTCGGGCGTCTTGGACATGTTGATGCCGGCTCGTTGGTGGAACTCGGTGCGGGTGTAGCCGGGGCAGAGGGCCATCACCCGGACGCCGAACGGGCGCGCCGAAAGGCCTACGGACTCGCTGAAGTTGGTGACCCACGCCTTGCTGGCCGAGTAGGTCGAGCCGGGCATCGCCGTGCCGAAACCGGCGACCGAAGAGACATTTATCACTGCCCCATTCCGCCGTTCGGTCATCGGTCGCAACGCCGCCAGGGTCAGCCGCATGACCGCGTGCACGTTGAGCCGCAACAGCCGCGCCTCGTCCTCTGCCGTGGAGCGCAGGAACGGCTTGTTGAGGCTGATGCCGGCGTTGTTGACGAGCAAGTGCACGGGGCTGCCGTCGGCGATTCGCCGCTCCACGACCGCGCAGCCGTCGTCGGTGGACAGATCCGCCGGGATCGTCTCCACGGGGCGGCCGTAGGTGGAACCCAACTCGGTGGCCAGCTCGGTCAGCCGGGCCGCGTCACGGGCGACCAGCACCAGATGCCAGCCGTCGGCGGCCAGCCGCCGGGTGAACGCCGCGCCGATGCCTGCGGTGGCCCCGGTGATCAGGGCCCGGCGCTCGGCAGTCGTGGGGTCGAGCGTCACGGGGTGGTCCTCACCTGGGCGGGTACGGGGGTGCGGGCGGCGGCTGGTGCGGGGCGTGCGGAAACGCCGGTGGTGCGGATGGGACGGTCGGCGCGGTCGAGCGGTGGCGACCGAACCAGGCGTTCGCCGCCGGCAGGGCCAGCAGCGTAGCTACTACAAGGTAACCGAGGCCCTGCGCGACGGAAAGCCCGGCGTTGAGCGGAATCCACCACGACGGGTACGCGTCGCCGATCAGCCCCAGCAACTCGGCGACAGCCTGCTCACCGGTGCCGAGTTGCAGTGGTGCGGCTCGTTCGCCGATCAGCACCGCCACGCTGCAACAGCCGGCGAGCAGGCCAAGCCCACTGACCACCCAGGTGGCAACCCGTGCGCCGTTGCGACCGGCCAGCAGCCCCAGGGCCAGGCCGGCGAGCACCGGCGCGGAGAGGGCGGCCACCACCGCAGACAGCACCGCGGACGCGCGGAGCAGGGTCACCACGTCGTCGATCTGCTCCGGGCTGGCCGAGGTGTCCCGGGCGGCGGTGCGGAACGCGTCGACCGTCCCGCCCAGCACCGCCAGGTCGACCACGGCGTACGCGAGCGCGGCGACGGCCATCACCAGCAGCACGCCCGCAGCCATCAGGACGACGGCGGGCCGGCGGGCCGGTGCCGATTCCGGGTACGACACGACGAATCCCTCCGGTAGGCGTCGGGTTGCAACCTACTCGGAGGGATCGTCGGCGTGGTGCTTATCTGTCGATCAACTCGTCGACGGCGGGGTTGACCCGGGACGGTCCGCGGGCGGCGTGTCGTCCGGCCGGTTCGTGCCCGGCGGCGGCGGGTAGCTCGGCTCCCCACTCGACTGCGGGTAGCCCGGCTCACCGGACGACTGCGGGTAACCGGGCTGACCCGGGGCCTGCGGGTAACCGGGCTGACCCGGGGCCTGCGGGTAACCGGGCTGACCCGGGGCCTGCGGGTAACCGGGCTGACCCGGGGCCTGGTAGCTGGCGCCCGGGGTCGGCGGCTCCCACGCCGCGGTCGGCTTGCGGAAGAACGCGTTCGCCTTCGGCATCGCCAGCAGGATCAGCGCCGCGAGCAGCGAGATCAGGCTGATCACGCCGAGCAGCAGGCTCACCGCGGTGGCCCAGGAGGGCAGGGCCTCCTCCAACCGGCGCTGGACCTCTTCACTGCTCGGCCCGTTGGCGCCGGTCTCTCCACCGGCGGTGAAACCACCGGCCGCGTTGCTGAGCAGGCCACCACCCACGCAGCAGACCATGATGCCGCCGACGATCCAGGTGGTGATCCGGGCACCGTTGCGGCCCTGGTTGTTGAAGAGGGCCAGAACGCCCAGCACGACCGCGAGCAACAGCACCAGAATGGCGCTGCCGAGGCCGATGGCGTAGAAGACGTCACCCACCTGATCGGCGTTCTCGACGTTGCTGCCCGCGTACGCGTCACGAAGGGCGTCGCGCGTCTTACCGATGGTGCTGAGCGTGATGATCAGACTGATCACCTGGCACGCCAGGAACAGGAAGAGCAGATAGCTGGAAATCGACACAATGGATGGCCGCTGACGGGCCGGCGTGCTCTGGGAATCGACCACGATTCTCCTTCCCTAAGATCGCGCCCACACCGTATCGACAACAAGCCAGTTCGGCATGCCGTGTCGACCCCGCGCGTCCCGCCCGGTTCGGCTCAGTGCTCCTCGGACGTGGGATGGATCGTCAGGTCGGCGGGGTCGAGCAGGTCACCTCGGGCGACCCGCCAACCCTCTTCGCCGTACGCCTCGAAGGAGAGCCGCGCGGCGCCACCCGACTGGTAGTCGTGGTAGCGCATCGTCCCGGCCGACGGCAGCCCGGTCTCCGCGGTGGCGGTGTAGCGGGCCTGCCCTGTCTCGGCCCACGTGTAGCGCCGGCCGCCGAGGTCGATGGTCGGGGCCCCCGGGGTGACTGTCGCGCCCGGCTCGGCCGTCCAGAGCACCAGCTCCAGTTCCGGGCCGTCCTCCACGGAGAGCCGGTGCCGGGTGCCGGAGTCGTCGTCGAGCAGGTGCTGCACCCAGCTCCAGTCCCCCTCGACCAGGCGGACCGTGCCACTCACCACGTACTCCCGGTCCTGGATCCGCACCCGGTCGCCCAGGGTCAGGCGGAGCGGGCCGTCGTCCGGCGTCCCCGCCGCACGGCCGGGTGGCAGCGTGCCGTCGGGCCGGGCCGCGGCTCGCAGCCGGGCCCGCACGATGATCACAACCACGACCGCCACGAGTACGGCAAGGGCCACCACCAGGTACACCGCTGACCCGCTCACCCGACCACCTCCCCAGGTACGTCGGCGCAGACGGTAACAACCGCAGGCACGATCCGGACCCGTACCGTGACGGACAGCTCAGCTACCGACGGCACCCGTGGTGTCGCCCGGTGTGCACCCTCGCGCGTTGATGGCGGATGACTCACGCCGCAGCGAGGCGCTGGGTGGCGTAGTTCCCGATGGTTTCGCGGTCCATCACGCAGCCGACGAAGGTGGTGAACTCGCTCGGGTCGTCGCGCAGCGACGTCCAGGCCGCTCGGGCCGCCGCCGGGTCGATCCGCTCCAGCAGCGTCGCCGCGTACGCCCGGCCGGCGGGTGTGCCGTCGGCGAGCACGCGGTCGAGCTGCCGGCGTACCTCCTCGGGGTGGTCGTCGATGGCGGCCTCGACCCGTTGGTACGCCTCGGTCACCGGCAACAGCTTGCCCGCGATTCCCACCCCACCGAAGGCGAGCGTGTCAGCCGCCACCAACTCGTCGACGGCCGCGCCCAATTCGCGCTCCCAAGCCTTGCGCATCCCAAACATGCCTCCACCCTTTCCCCGTTCGCACCCACTCCACCCCGTTAGCCAAGAGGTTTGCGCCATGAGCGGACTCTCTCCTGACACAGCCACCGTGTTCAGGCGCCAGATGATGGGGTCAGTAGCCGCGCCACTCCGTGCGGGCGTAGTCGAGGACCCTCGGTTGGAGGAGGGTGCTGGGGGGCACGTTCAGGCGAGCGCGGTCGGCGGGAAAGACCGCCGCCGCCCGCAGCACGCCCGGGTCGAGGAAACGCAGCCGGAGCGCGTCGGCCGGCAGTTCCAGCACCGGCGGGACGGTTCCCGCCGTGGCCAGCAGGAACCCCCAGTCGCCGAAGGACGGCACGTCGACGTGGTACGGCACGGTGGCGAAGCCGGCTTCCCGCACCGACGCATCGATCGACCAGTATGAGCGGGGCGCGAAGTATGGCGAGCCGGACTGCACCACCAGCCGTCCCTGCTCGGCGAGCACCGACCTGATCAACGCGTAGAACTCGACGGTGTAGAGCTTGGCGGTGGCCGTCTCGTCCGGGTCGGGCAGGTCGGCGACCACCACGTCGAAGCGCTCGGCGGCGGTACGCAGCCAGCCGAACGCGTCAGTGTTCAGCACCCGTACGCGGGGGTCGTCGAGCGAGCCGCCGTTGAGCGCCCGCAGCTGCGGCACGGTGCTGGCCAGGGCCACCACCGCCGGGTCGAGGTCGACCACTGTCACCCGGCGGACGTCCGGGTACCGCAGGATCTCCCGGACGGCGAGGCCGTCGCCAGCACCGAGAACCAGGACGTCACCGCGCGGGCCGCGCATCGCCGGATGCACCAGCGCCTCGTGGTAGCGGTACTCGTCGACCGAGCTGAACTGGAGATCACCGTTGAGGAACAACCGCAGGTCGGTGTCGGCGTGGCCAACCTCCCGCACCGACCGGGTCAGCACGATCTCCTGGTAACGGGAGCGTTCGGCGTACACCACGGGGTCCCGGTAGAGCTGCTGCCGGGCGGTCACCTCGAAGTCGGCGGCGGTCACCCAGGCGTACCCCAGGCAGAGCGCGACCACGACAGAGCCGGCGCCGAGGACGAGCCGGGCCCGGCGGCTCAGCTCCCTCCGGAACACCGTGCAGACCAGGGCGAGGCCGGCCACCGCGTTCACCGCGCCGACCACCAGGGCACCCTTGAGCTGGCCGAAGACGGGGATCAACAGGAACGGGAAGGCGAGCCCGCCGAGCAGCGCGCCGACGTAGTCGGCGGCGAACAGGTCGGCCACCGCACTGCCGGCGGCCTGCTCGCGGATGCGCTGCAGCATCACCATCAGCAGTGGAATCTCCGCGCCGATCAGCAGGCCCAGCACGAAGGCGGTGCCGACCAGCGCCGGGCCGTACAGGTCGAGCCAGGCGAAGGCGGCGTAGAGGCCGAGCACGGACAGACCACCGAGCAGGGCCAGGGTCAGTTCGATCACCGCGAACGCGGCGGCGGCCCGGGGCTGCAACGGCTTCGCGACCAGCGCGCCGACCCCCATCGCGAAGACCATCACGCCGAGCACGATCGACGCCTGCCCGACGGTGTCGCCGATCAGGTAGCTGCCGAGCGCGACCAGGGCCAGCTCGTAGACCAGCCCGCAGGCGGCGCAGACGAAGACCGCGAGCAGCACCGCCGCGCGGGCCAGCCGCCAGTGCGGCCGGGCCTCGGTGCCGCTGTCGACCACCGGCGGTGCCCCGGTGCTCATGACCGCCCCGGGTACGGCCGGCCGGCACCGACCGGTCGCGGACCCCCGGCCATCAGAGGATCGCGGCGGCGATGATCGCGCCGGTGGCCAGGTGCACCACGGCCGACACCCACACGGCGGGGTGCGGCTCCGGGTCGACCAGCAGCTCGCCGAGCCGGCCGGGGGTCACCGCGTCGAGCAGCAGGAACGCGGCGGCCATGATGACCAGGCCGACGATCCCGTACGCCGCCGCGCCGACCAGCCCCAGGGCGAAGTCGTCGTCGCTGGCGACGATCGCCGCGACCACGATGGTGCCGACGCCGAGCAGGTTGGATGCGAGCAGCAGCGCCGCGTTGCGGTTGCGCTCGGTCCAGATCAGTTCGTGGAGCTTGCCAGGGGTGGTCAGGTCGACCAGCGCGTAGCCGACGCCCATGAGGACGACGCCGACCGCGCCGAAGGCGAGGGTGGCCAGCAGATCGGTGACGAGGTTCTGCACGGAAGGGCTCCAGGTGAAGGGGTCGGGTGTCGGGCTACTTGCCGGTGCCGGGGCCGCCGCCCCGAACGCTGCTGCCGCGTCCCCAGCCCCAGTACGACCCGACGGTCGAGTGGTAGCGGGGGTGAGCGGTGTCCATGTCCTCGAGCAGGATCACCGAGCCGGCGGCGATCGGCAGGATCACCACCGAGTCGTCGTCGTAGCGCAGGTAGACGCCGCTGCTGTCGGCGTACCGGTCGGACGGCTTCCACGCGTCGGTCAGTTCCTTGGCGACAGTGGTCGGTGACTTGGAGGAGGTGTACGCGGTTGCTTGCCGGCCGATGTCCCGGCTGGCCGCTCGCGAATACCTGTCCTGCACGTAGGCGCGCGGGGAGAAGGTGCCGTTGACGAGCGCGAAGGCCGCGACCAGCACGCCGACCACGGCCACCGCCGCGCCCACCACGAACCAGCGTCGGTACGTCATCGCAGTGCCACCACCGTCTCGGTCAGGACCAGCTCATTGGTCTGGGGGTACGCGTGCCAGGTACGCCAGCCGACCGACCCGTGCGGCAGGTCGGTGCGTACGGCCAGCGCGGTGACCGCGTCCGGGTCACCGGGAAAGACTCCGACCAGGGCGTACGGGTCGCCGGCCAGGTCGGCGCGGAGCCCGGCGATCCGGGTGTGCAACTCGCCGTCGGCGGGGCGCAGCACGCTGGCGGTGAAGCGGTAGCCGCCCGCCTCGTCATGCAGGGCGCCGGGCAGGTGCGGCGGCCGACCAGGCAGGCAGGCGACCGTCTCGGTGAGCCCGGCCGCACCACCGGGTTCGGCCAGTACGACCTGGTGGGACGCGCCGAGCAGGCGCAGCCGCAGCCGGACCTCCCCGGGCAGCGTGAGGTCGTGGACGTGCAACGCAGGCCGCTCCGGCCCACCGAGTGCCAGGCTCAAGTCGGCGGCGCAGGTGTCGACGTACGGGGTGTGGAGGCTCACCAACACGTCAGCTGGCCTCCGGTCCGGCCTGCGGGTACACCATCACGTCGGCGCGGTGCAACTGCTCGCCCCGGGCGACCTCCCAGCCGGCCTGGCCGTACGCCTCGAAGGAAAGCCGTTCGCCGCCCTGGGCCCGGTAGTCGTGGTATCGAAGGGTGCCACTGGGGTCGAGGCCGGTGCTGCCGGTGGCCGTGAAGCGGGCCTGACCGGACTCCTCCGAGGCATAGCGGCGGCCGGCAAAGTCGAGGGTGGATGCACCCGGGGTGATCGTGGCGGCCGGCTCGGCGGTCCAGAGCACCAGCTCCAGGTCCGGGTCCTCCTCCACGGAGAGCCAGCGCTTGTCGCCCTCGACGGTGTCCAGCAGGTGCTCGGCCCAGCCCCAGCCGCCCTCATTCAGATGCACCGAGCCCCGGACCGCGTACGACACCCGGCGAATCTCGACGATGTCGCCGGGCTTGAGCCTGCGCGGGTCGCCGCGGAGCGCGTCGCTGTCGGTGTCCCGGAACGGGTCGGCGGGTGCCGCCGGCCGGGCGGCCTTACGGCCCTTGCGTACCGCCACCACCGCCACCACGACCCCGGCGACTCCGATCAGACACCCCAGCGTCGTTACCAGGTACGCCACAGGACCATTCATGCCGACCACCTCCCCAAGTGCGTCGGCGGGAACGGTAACAACCCCGCGCACCTGGGGAAACAAATCATTCTCTGGTGATGCGGCAGCTACGCAGCGTCCCGGTGGAGTGTCGGTGGGGGCGGAGAACGTGTCGGGCCGACCCCGCCTGCGGAGGCGGGATCGGCCCGGGTGCGACGGATCAGGCGGCGGTTACGGAGAGGGTGTTGGTTTCGGTGGCGCGGTCCACCTTCACCGTTTCGCCGTCGCGGATCTGGCCGGACAGGAGCGCCTTGGCAAGCTGGTCGCCGATTGCCGTCTGGATCAGGCGACGCAGCGGGCGAGCGCCGTAGATCGGGTCGTAGCCGTGCTCGGCGAGCCAGTCCCGAGCGGCATCGGTGATCTCCAGGCCGAGCCTGCGGTCGGCCAACCGCCGCCGCATCCGGTCCAACTGGATGTCGACGATCGAACGCAGATCGTCACCCAGCAGCGAGGCGAAGACCACGATGTCGTCCAGCCGGTTGAGGAACTCCGGCTTGAAGTGCGACCGCACCACGGCGAGGACACCCTCCCGGCGCTGCTCCTCGGCCAGGGTCAGGTCGCTGATCACCGACGACCCGAGGTTGGACGTGAGGACCAGGATGGCGTTGCGGAAGTCCACAGTGCGGCCCTGGCCATCGGTGAGCCGACCGTCGTCGAGCACCTGGAGCAGCACGTCGAAGACGTCCGGGTGGGCCTTCTCCACCTCGTCCAGCAGGATCACCGAGTACGGCCTGCGGCGCACCGCCTCGGTGAGCTGGCCGCCCTCGGTGTAACCGACGTAGCCGGGCGGGGCGCCCACCAGGCGGGCGACCGAGTGCTTCTCGCCGTACTCGCTCATGTCGATGCGGACCATCGCCCGCTCGTCGTCGAAGAGGAACTCGGCGAGGGCCTTGGCCAGCTCCGTCTTGCCGACACCCGTGGGGCCGAGGAAGAGGAAGCTGCCGGTCGGGCGATCCGGGTCGGCGATTCCGGCCCGAGCACGGCGTACCGCGTCGGAGACCGCGCCGACCGCCTCGGCCTGGCCGACCACCCGGCCGCCCAGTGACTCCTCCATCCGCAGCAGCTTGGCCGTCTCGCCTTCGAGCAGGCGGCCGGCGGGGATGCCGGTCCAGGAGGCGACCACCGCGGCGATGTCGTCCGCGCCGACCTCCTCCTTGAGCATGGCGCCGTCGGCCTGGAGCTGGGCCAGCTCCTCCGCGGCCTGCTTCAGCTCGACCTTGAGGGCGGGGATGCGGCCGTAGCGCAGCTCGGCGGCGCGCTCCAGCTCGCCGTCGCGCTCGGCCCGCTCGGCCTCACCGCCGAGGCGCTCCAGCTCCTCCTTCGCCGTGGAGAGCTTGGTGATGTGGCTCTTCTCCGTCTGCCAGCGCTCGGAGAGCACAGTGAGCTGCTCGCGCTTGTCGGCCAGCTCCTTGCGCAGCCTCTCCAGCCGCTCGGCGGAGGCGGCGTCCGGCTCCTTGGCCAGCGCCATCTCCTCGATCTCCAACCGGCGGACCGCCCGCTCGATCTCGTCCACCTCGACCGGCCGGGAGTCGATCTCCATCCGGAGCCGGGACGCGGACTCGTCGACCAGGTCGATCGCCTTGTCCGGCAGGAACCGGTCGGTGATGTAGCGGTCCGACAGTGTCGCGGCGGCGACCAGCGCGGCGTCGGTGATCCGTACGCCGTGGTGCACCTCGTAGCGCTCCTTGAGCCCTCGCAGGATGCCGATGGTGTCCTCGATCGTCGGCTCACCGACCAGCACCGGCTGGAAACGGCGCTCCAGAGCCGGGTCCTTCTCGACGTGCTCGCGGTACTCGTCCAGCGTGGTGGCGCCCACCATCCGCAGCTCACCACGGGCCAGCATCGGCTTGAGCATGTTGCCGGCGTCCATCGAGCCCTCGCCCTTGCCGGCGCCGACGACGGTGTGCAGCTCGTCGAGGAAGGTGATGACCTGCCCGTTGGAGTTCTTGATCTCCTCCAGGACGGACTTGAGCCGTTCCTCGAACTGCCCCCGGTACTGCGCACCGGCGACCATCGCGCCAAGGTCGAGCGAGATCAGCTTCTTGTCGCGCAGCGACTCGGGCACGTCACCGGTGACGATCCGCTGGGCCAGCCCCTCGACGATCGCGGTCTTGCCGACGCCGGGCTCACCGATCAGCACCGGGTTGTTCTTCGTACGCCGGGAGAGCACCTGGATGACCCGGCGGATCTCGGAGTCACGGCCGATGACCGGGTCGATCTTGCCGTCCCGGGCGCTGGCGGTGAGGTCGACGCCGTACTTGGTCAGGGCCTGATAGGTCTGCTCCGGGTCGGCGGTGGTGACCCGTCGGTCGCCACCCCGCACGGTCGGGAAGGCCGCGACCAGGGCGTCCTCGGTGGCACCGGCCGTCTTCAGCGCACCGGACACCGCGCCACCCACCCGGGCCAGGCCGGCGAGCAGGTGCTCGGTGGAGGTGTACTCGTCGCCCAACGGTCGGGCGATCTGCTCGGCGGCGCCGATGGCGTTGACGAACTCCCGAGCCAGGGTCGGCTCGGCGATGCTGGAGCCGCGGGCGGCGGGAAGGCCGTCGACCGCGCGCTGGGCGGCCCGGCGCAGCTCGGTCGGGTCGGCCCCGACGGCGCGCAGCAGACCGGTGGCGGTCGAGCCGTCGGTGTCCAGCAGTGCCAGCAGCAGGTGCCAGGGCTCCACTGTGGCGTGACCACGCTGGTTGGCCAGCGCGACGGCGCCCGTGATGGTTTCGCGGCTCTTGGTGGTGAGTTTTTCGGTGTTCATGGGCTCCCCCGGATCGGCGTTGTCCACTGAGTTGGACACAACCAGAGTTGAGCGTATTCCACTCAACCTTAGCGCGTGATGCCCATCACTCCCGGCGACGCCACCGCCAGTCGAACTCTCCAGCGGCGGGCGCCGGGCCGGGCAGCGGGTCCGTGGCCGGCCCGGTCGACAGGCCCGCCAGCAGCACCGCGAGCTGGCGTCGGCGCAACTGCCCGGTGCGCTCCGAATCGGGTACGCGCACCGCGGCGCACGCCTCCAGCAGCAACCCCAGATCCTGCACGACCGCGTCCGGCCGCAGCCGACCGCTGGCGCGGGCCCGCTCGAACAGGGCGGTGGCCAACTCGTTGGCGCGCATCGCGTCCCGACCCATCTCCTCGGTCGGAGTGAACATGCCCGCCAGGTGGACGGTGAGCGAGTGCACGTCGGCGTTGACCACCTGGGTCAGGAAGGCGCTGAACGCGGTCCAGTCGTCCGGCTCGGCGAGGGCCGCCTCGGCCGCGGCGACGTACCGGCGCAACCCGTCATGGCAGAGCTGGCGCAGTAGGTCCTCCTTGCCCGCGTACCTGCGGTAGAGGGCACTGATGCCGACCCCCGCGCGTTCGGCGACGGCGGCGATCGGCGCCTTCGGGTCGTCCAGGAAGACCGCGCGGGCGGCTTCGAGGATGACCTCGTCGTTGCGGGCGGCCTGGGCGCGGCGGCCGGCCAGCGTCTTTCCGGGGGGATTCGGCATGACCTCAGACTACCAGTGGAACGGATCATTCCGGTCTGCTACTCTGATTGCAGAACGAAACATTCCGTTCCGAAGGAGCTTCAGATGACCGGCACCGCGATCCGCCCGTACCGCGTCGAGATCCCGCAGACCGCCCTCGACGACCTGGCCGACCGGCTGGGCCGCACCATCTGGCCCGCCGACCTGCCCGGCACCGGCGACGCGTACGGGATGAGCAGCGACCGGGTCCGCGCCCTCGCCGACCGGTGGCGGGACGGCTTCGACTGGCGCGCCGTCGAGGCCCACCTGAACGCCCACCCGCAGTTCGTCACCGAGATCGACGGCGAGCAGATCCACTTCCTGCACGTCCGGTCGACCCGGCCGGACGCCACCCCGCTGGTGCTCACCCACGGCTGGCCAGGCTCGGTGCTGGAATACCTCGACGTGATCGCCCCGCTCACCGAGCCGACCGACCCGGACGCGCCGGCCTTCCACGTGGTCATCCCGTCGCTGCCCGGCTTCGGCTTCTCCGGCCCGACCCGCAGCGCCGGGTGGAACCGGCACCGCACGGCCCGCGCCTGGGCCGAGCTGATGAACCGCCTGGGGTACGCCAGCTACGGCGCGGTCGGCAACGACGCCGGTTCGATGGTCGCGCCGGAGCTGGGCCGGATCGACCGGGACCACGTGCTCGGCGTCCACGTCACCCAGCTCTTCTCGTTCCCCTCCGGCGACCCGGCCGAGTTCGCCGGGCTGTCCGAGGCGGATCAGGCGGCGCTCCAGCACCTCCAGTGGTTCTACGAGAACAAGTTCTCCTTCAACCAGGTGCACAGCCAGCAGCCACAGACCCTGGCGTTCGCGCTGGCCGACTCGCCGGTCGGGCTGCTCGCCTGGAACGCGCAACTCTTCGACGAGAGCCTGGACGCGGACTTCATCCTGGCCAACGTGGCGCTCTACTGGTTCACCGGCACGGCCGCGTCGGCGATCCGGTTCTACTGGGAGGACGCGCACGCCGAGGAGCCACCGACCGGGCCGACCACCGCGCCGACCGCGCTGGCCATGTTCCCCGGCGACTTCCAGTCCATCCGCCGCTTCGCCGATCGGGACCACGCGAACATCGTCCGGTGGACCGCGTACGACAACGACGTCGACGGCCGCGGTGACGTCGGCGGTCACTACGCCGCCCACCAGGCCCCCGAGGTTCTGGTCGCCGACATCCGCGAGTTCTTCGCCAGCCTCCGCTGACCACGACGAGCCCGGTGCCCGCGCCCGCTCCACCGGGGGCGGGCACCGCCGCGTCCCGCCCCGCCCTCGGCCCTGCTGGACGTGTCGGGCCTGGTCGGAGGGCCGAGGGCTTCCAAGATCTGCGTTCTGTTCACGAAGCGGTAGCCTTGGTGGGTGCGAGTACGTGTCGAGCAGACCGCCTTACCCGGGATCGGGGTACGCCACGATCTGGTGACGGAGTCAGGACGCCGTTTGGGCGTCGTCTCCCACCGCAATGGCCGCCGTGATCTCGTTCTCTACGACCCCGACGATCCCGATGCCTGCCAGTCGGACATTCCGCTGACCGACGACGAGGCTGAGGCCCTGGCCGACATCCTCGGCGCGTCGCTGATGCTCGGCCAGCTTTCCGGGCTGCGTGAGCAGGCAGCAGGTCTGCTCACCGAGCAGATCGCCATCACGGCCGGGTCGCCGTACGTCAACCGGAAGCTCGGCGACACCAAGGCGCGTACCCGCACGAGCGCCTCCATCGTGGCGGTGCTTCGCGAAGGCGAAGTCATCGTCTCGCCACTTCCCTCCTTCCGCTTCGCGGCCGGCGACGTGGTGGTCGTTGTCGGGACCCGACGGGGTCTCGACGGCGTGTCCGCCATCCTCGCCGACAGTGACCCGGACGGCTGAGGCGGATGCACGATTCCACCACTCTGCTCGTCGAAGTCGGCGCGCTGCTGCTGCTGCTTGGCGTCCTCGGTCGGCTCAGCCGCCGGGTAGGCCTGTCCCCCATCCCTCTCTACCTGTTCGCCGGGCTGGCGTTCGGGCACGGCGGGCTGCTTCCGCTCGCCGCCAGCGAGGAGTTCTTCGCGGTCGGCGCCGAGATCGGCGTCATCCTGCTGCTGGTGATGCTCGGCCTGGAATATTCGGCCAACGAGCTGGTCGGCAACCTCCGATCGGCGGCCCCCGCCGGGCTGATAGACGGCGTCTTCAACGCGCTGCCCGGCGCGGCGTTCGCCCTGCTGCTCGGTTGGGACTGGGTGGCCGCCCTGGTGCTCGGTGGCATCACCTGGGTCTCCTCCTCCGGCGTGATCGCCAAGGTCCTCGCCGACCTGGGACGACTCGGTAACCGGGAAACCCCAGTGATCCTCTCGGTCCTGGTGATCGAGGACCTGGCGATGGCGCTCTACCTGCCGCTGGTCACCGCCGTACTGGCGGGCACCGGTCTGCTCGGCGGTGGCATCGCACTCGCCGTCGCGGTGGGCACGGTGCTGCTGGTGCTGGTGGTCGCCATCCGGTACGGCCACCTCATCTCGTCCGCCCTGTCCGCGAAGGACCCGGAGGCGCTGCTGCTCGGCGTACTCGGTCTGACCCTGCTGATCGCCGGGCTTGCGGCGAAGCTGCAGGTGTCGGCGGCGGTCGGCGCGTTCCTCGTCGGCATCGCGCTCTCCGGACCGGTGGCGCACCACGCGACCGAGTTGCTCTCCCCCCTGCGGGACCTGTTCGCCGCTGTGTTCTTCGTCTTCTTCGGCCTGGTCACCGACCCACGGGACATCCCGCCGGTGCTGTTGCCGGCGCTCGCGTTGGCCGTGGTCACCATGGCGACGAAGACGCTCACCGGCTACCTCGCGGCGCGTCGGGTGGGCATCGCGGAACCCGGCCGATGGCGGGCCGGCCTCGCACTCGTACCCCGAGGTGAGTTCTCCATCGTCATTGCCGGGCTCGCGGTGGCAGCCGGGAGCGTCGAGCCGCAGTTGGCGGCGCTGGCCGCGACGTACGTCCTGATCACCGTGGTGACCGGGCCGATCCTCGCCCGGCTGCCGGACTTCCCGTGGTTCAAGCGGTGGCTGCGCACCCGCGCGGCGGCCCAGCGGGCGGCGCCGGTCCCGATCCACGATTAACCGCGCAGCCCCGACCCCAACGGTTGCTGAATTGCTCCCCACGGGGACTACCGCAGCACTCGACGGCAGGTTACCGTTTCGCCCCAGCAGCCAGGGTCCGCAGGCAGTGCAGCCAAACGCGGGCGAGAGCGGAAGGTTGGCCGGTGAGCGTGCAGGAATCGACGTTCCACGGCTTCGCCAACCCCGTCGACCCGAGTCCGGCGGAGTTGCGAGCTTGGGCGTACCAGCCTGATTCTGTGCCGTTGGCTTCGATGCCGCCCGACTGGGACCTGCTGGTCTCCGGCGATCGGCTGGTGTTGACGCTCTTCGAGCTTGCGATGGACCCATCCTGCCCGGCGCGGCGGTTCGCGTTGCACTGCCTCTACATCTACGCGGCCGACGGCATCCGGACGAACTTCCGCGCCCACCCGAAGCGTCGCTTCCGCAAGCTCGTCGAACAGGCCGAGCGTGAGGGCGACGAGCTGATGAAGATCTGGGCGCACAACGGCCGGGTGCTGCTGGCCCGACCGGATCTCTTCGTCTACCGGGACTGGTGCGAGGGCGGCCTGGTCCGCGAGAACCGCCGCCTCGGCTGAGGTCGGTTCAGTAACGGCGAACGGGCCGGGACCCCCGCCCTGGCGTCACCGCGTCCCGGCCCGCATTCAGCGACGCGAACGGGCCGGGACCCCCGCCCTGGCGTCACCGCGTCCCGGCCCGCACTCAATGACGGCGAACGGGCCGGGACCCCCCGTGGGTCCCGGCCCGCACGTCGGTCACCGGTCAGTCCTGCTGCCGTTCCGTCTCGGCTCGGTCCTTCTCGCCGCCGTGGTCGTCCCGGCCGGCGAACCGCCCTCCGACGACCCGGTCCCGGTACGTTCCCTCGGTCACCTTGTCGAACTTCTTGCGGACGGTCTCGGCCAGTTCTTCCAACCGGTCCTCCGCCTGCTGGGCAACCTTCTTCGCCGGCTCCGCCATCGCTCCCCCTCGCCATGCCGGTAGGTCCGTATTAAGCCGATTGGACCGTATCGACAGGCTAACCGAAGCGGCCCGGACCGCGCCGGGAAATCCGGTACGGTCCGGGCCGAAAGACAGCGCCGGGTGAGCGGTTGGTCAGCGATCGGGCATGCGGCGGGGTCGCCAGACGACCAGCGCGGTGGACGTGCGGTTGGTCGGCACCAGGTCCCGACCCGGGAAGCGGGCCAGCGACTCCAGCTCGGCCACGCGGCGGTACGCGGCGTCCAGCTCCGCCTCCAGCCGGGCCACCCGCTGCTGCGCCTGCTCCAGCAGCCGCTCCAGCCCGATGATCCGCTTGACGCCGGCCAGGTTGATCCCGTCGTCCTGACTGAGCCGCTGGACCTCGCGCAGCAGCACCACGTCGCGCACGCTGTACCGACGTCCGCCACCAGCGGCCCGGCCGGGCTGCACCAGCCCCAGCCGGTCGTACTGGCGCAGGGTCTGTGGGTGCATCCCCGCCATCCGGGCTGCAACCGAGATCATCAGAACCTTGGCCTCGTAGGCAGGGTCACCCGAACCGAGGAACTCGCCCGACATGCCGCTCACCTCCGCGTCCACTCCATCGGACTAACTGACCCGACGCACCCGAGCGTCGAGATGTTCCCGGGCCGCCGGCGGGCTCTGCTCGGCGAACGCCTCCAGTGCCGTGCGCGCCTCGTCCGACAGTCGGGCCGGGACCACCACGTCCAACGTGACCAGCAGGTCGCCGGCCTGCCCGTCGCGGCGGACCACACCCTTGCCGCGGGCCCGCAGCACCCGCCCGCTCGGCGTCCCCGGCGGAACCCGCAGGGTCACCGCGCCGTCGAGCGTGGGCACCCGCAGGTCCGTGCCGAGCACGGCCTCCGCGAAGGTGACCGGCACGGACAGCGTCAGGTCGTCGCCGGTACGCCCGAACAGATCGTCCGGCCGAACCTTGACCTGCACGAAGAGGTCACCAGCGGGCCCGCCGCGCTCGCCTGCCTCACCGCGCCCGGCGAGCCGGATGCGCTGACCGTCGGCCACCCCGGCCGGGAACCGCACGTTCATGGTGCGGGTCTTGGTGACCCCGCCGCTGCCGTGGCACTCCGGGCACTTCTCCTCGACCACGGTGCCGACGCCCTGGCAGTTGCGGCACGGCTCGGAGAAGCTGAACGCACCCTGGTCGCGGGTGGTCACCCCAGCGCCGTGGCAGACCGTGCAGGTACGCGGCTGGGTGCCGGGCTTGGCCCCGTTGCCGTGGCAGGTCTCGCAGACTCCGGGGGCGCGCAGCGTCAGGGGCAGCGTCACCCCGCGTACGGCGTCACCGAAGTCCAGTGCCACCTCGGTCTCGACGTCCCGACCACGGGCCGGACCGCGCGGCGCGGCCTGCCCACCGGCCTGGCCACCGGTGAAGATCGAACTGAACAGGTCCTGGAAGCCGGCTCCGCCGAAGCGACGGTCGCCGCCTCCACCGCCGCCGAACATGTCGGAGACGTCGAACGGCATGCCGCCCGGCTGGCCTCCGCCCCGGGCGCTGCGCCGGAACGCCCCCGAGCCGAACAGCGAGCGCATCTCGTCGTACTCGCGACGGCGACCCGTGTCCGACAGGACGTTGTAGGCCTCGGACGCGGCCTTGAACCGCTCCTCGGCCTTCGGGTCGCCCGGGTTGTGGTCCGGGTGCGACTCCCGGGCCACCTTGCGGTACGCCTTCTTGATGTCATCCGCGGAGGCGGCCTTGTCCACGCCGAGCACGGCGTAGAAGTCCTTCTCGATCCAGTCCTTCGAACTCACCGGTCCACCCCCTCTCGACCCTCGCGGCCCGGTCACTGTCTCGCACTATTCCGGATCCGCGACCGCGACCAGCGCGGGGCGCAGCAGCCGCTCACCGAGCTGGTAGCCGCGCCGCATGACCTGGACGCAGGTCGGCTCGCTGACGTCGGCCGAGGTCTGGTGCGCGACCGCCTCGTGCCGGGTCGGGTCGAACGGGTCGCCCTGCTCGCCGAAGGCGTTCAGGCCGAACTTGCCCAACGCGGTGGTGAGCTGTTCCGCCACCGTGCCGAACGGCCCGACCAGGTCGCCGTGTTCCCGGGCCCGGTCCAGGTCGTCCAGGATCGGCAACAGCGCGGCCAGAACCGAGCCGGTCGCCTGCTCCTGCACCAGGCTGCGGTCCCGGTCGACCCGCTTGCGGTAGTTGGCGTACTCCGCCGACACCCGCTGCAGATCCCTGGTGCGCTCGTCCAGCTCGGCTCGGAGCGCCTCCAGCTCGGCGCCGAGCGAGGTGCCCGTGCCGCCGCCGTCGACCGGCTGCGCCGGGGCGTCCACCACCGCCGGGCCGGATGGTTCCGGACCGTCGGTGGCGTTGACCTCGACCTCGATCTCGTCGACCACCACCTCGGCGTCCTCGACCAGGCCCTCGGCCGGTACGCCGGTCTCGGCGTCGGCCGCGGTGCCCTCAGGCTCCGACGTGTCGATGAGCTTGCGGTTGTTGCGGATGACGACCCGCTCCTTGTCGCCGGTGGTCGGCTCCGTGGGCGCGGAGCCACCCGGCGTCGACCCGGTGTCGGCCGGGTCGGCGGCTCGTGGCTTCTGCGTCATGCGGCTACCTCATCCCCTTCGCCGTGGATACGCGTCCGAGGCCGGTGGTCACTTCTTGCCGTCCTCGTCCACGATCTCCGCGTCGACCACGTCGTCGGCCCCACCGGCCTGCGCACCGGTCGTGCCGGTCGCACCGGTCGCGCCGGCCGCACCCGGGCCGGGCTCGGCGCCCGGCTGCTGGCCCTGCTCGGCCTGCTGCGAGTAGAGCAGCGAACCGGCCTGCTGGGAGACCTGCGCCAGCCGCTCGTGCGCGGACTTGATCTTCTCGATGTCCTGGCCGCCGAGGGCACCACGCAGCTCGCCGAGCGCCTCGTTGAGCTGCTCCCGGTTTTCGGTGGGCAGCTTGTCGCCGCTCTCGGCGAGGAACTTCTCGGTCTGCCACTGGAGCGCCTCGGCCACGTTGCGGGTCTCGGCGTCGTCGCGGCGGCGCTTGTCCTCCTCCGCGTGCTCCTCGGCGTCCCGGCGCATCCGCTCGATGTCGTCCTTCGGCAGCGAGGAGCCGCCGGTGATCGTCATCTTCTGTTCCTTGCCGGTGCCCAGGTCCTTGGCGTGCACGTTGACGATGCCGTTGGCGTCGATGTCGAAGGCGACCTCGATCTGCGGCACGCCGCGCGGCGCCGGCGGGAGGCCGGTCAGCTCGAAGGTGCCGAGCTTCTTGTTGTAGGCCGCGATCTCACGCTCACCCTGGAAGACCTGGATCAGCACCGACGGCTGGTTGTCGTCCGCCGTGGTGAAGACCTCGGAGCGCTTGGTCGGGATGGTGGTGTTGCGCTCGATCAGCTTGGTGAAGATGCCGCCCTTGGTCTCGATGCCCAGGCTCAGCGGGGTCACGTCGAGCAGCAGGACGTCCTTGACCTCACCCTTGAGCACACCGGCCTGGAGGGCGGCGCCGACGGCGACGACCTCGTCCGGGTTGACGCCCTTGTTGGGGTCGCGACCGGTGAGCTGCTTGACCAGGTCGGTCACGGCGGGCATCCGGGTCGAACCGCCGACCAGGATGACGTGCTCGACGTCGGAGATCTTGATCCCGGCGTCCTTCACGGCCTGCTCGAACGGGCCCTTGCAACGGTCCAGCAGGTCCTGCGTCATCCGCTGGAACTCGGCGCGGCTCAGCGTCACGTCGAGGTGCAGCGGGCCGGCCGCGCCGGCGGTGATGTACGGCAGGTTGATGTTGGTGGTGGTGGCGGCGGACAGCTCGATCTTGGCCTTCTCGGCAGCCTCACGGAGGCGCTGGAGGGCCATCTTGTCCTGACCGAGGTCGATGCCGTGCTCACCACGGAACGTCTTGACCAGGTGGTCGATGATCCGCTGGTCCCAGTCGTCGCCACCGAGCTGGTTGTCACCGCTGGTCGACTTGACCTCCACGACACCCTCGGCCAGCTCCAGCAGCGACACGTCGAACGTGCCGCCGCCGAGGTCGAAGACCAGGACGGTCTGCTCCTTGGACCCCTTGTCCAGCCCGTACGCCAGGGCGGCCGCGGTCGGCTCGTTGACGATCCGCAGCACGTTGAAGCCGGCGATCTCACCGGCCTCCTTGGTGGCCTGGCGCTGGCTGTCGTTGAAGTAGGCCGGAACGGTGATCACCGCGTCGGTGATCTGCTCGCCCAGGTACGCCTCGGCGTCCCGCTTGAGCTTCATCAGCGTCCGGGCCGAGATCTCCTGCGGGGTGTACTTCTTGCCGTCGATGTCGACGGACCAGTTCGTGCCGACCTCGCGCTTGACCGACCGGATCGTCCGATCCGGGTTGGTCACTGCCTGACGCTTGGCGACCTCGCCGACGAGCACCTCGCCGTTGCGGGCGAACGCGACGATCGACGGAGTCGTCCGCGACCCCTCAGCGTTGGCGATGACGGTGGGCTCACCGCCCTCGAGAACGCTGACGCAGGAGTTCGTCGTGCCGAGGTCGATACCGACCGCACGTGCCATGTTCGCTTCCTCGCTTCGTAAGGTTGTGCAGGTGACGGGCACTGCCCGCGGCTGCCTGGCGAGCACCGCCCGCAGCGGGCCCCACCACAAGTTGAGTGAACTTGACTCAATAGTGCCACGCGTTGGCGAATCGTCAAGTTGAGTTGAGTCAACCCGACGCAACCCACCCGTTATTACCGTCCGGTTGTCTTCTCTTGCATCGGTCGGGCACGCTTTAGCGGTGACGACGCACGGCGATTCCGCCACCCGTTCCGGCGCGCCCGCCGTCGCAGCCCGCACCGGCCCGCCGGACGCCGCGGAGGAGCCGCCCGCCACCACCGGGGACGACAGCCTCCCCGGCGCACTGTCGGGCCTCCGGGAGGCGATCGGTGCGACCCGGTATCCCCTCGCGCTGCCCACCGCCGGGTCCGCCCGGCACAACGCCACCGCCCTCAACGACCAGCTCGACGACTATCTGCTGCCCCGGCTCGCCCGGCTGGACGCCCCACTGCTCGTGGTGGTCGGCGGCTCCACCGGCGCGGGCAAGTCGACCCTGGTCAACAGCCTGGTCAAGGCCCGGGTCAGCGCCGCCGGCGTGCTCCGACCGACCACCCGCTCGCCGGTGCTGGTCTGCAACCCGTCCGACGCCGCCTGGTTCCGGCAGGGGGACCTGCTGCCCGGGCTGACCCGCACCACCGAGCCGAGCGAAGATCCGCGCGCCCTGCACCTCGTCACCGCGCCGGCCCTGCCCGCCGGGCTGGCCTTCCTCGACGCGCCCGACATCGACTCGGTGGTCGACGCCAACCGGGCGCTCGCCACCCAACTGCTCGCCGCCGCCGATCTCTGGCTCTTCGTCACCACCGCCGCGCGGTACGCCGACGCGGTGCCCTGGGAGCTGCTGCGCAGCGCCCGGTCGCGAGGCGCGGTGATCGCCATGGTGCTGGACCGGGTGCCCGCCGAGGCCACCGAGGAGATCGCCGCGCACCTGAGCGAGATGCTCGCCGAACAGGACCTCGGCCGGGCGCCGCTGTTCGTGCTGCCGGAGACCTGGGTCGACGGGCAGGGGTTGCTGCCCGAGGGGGTCACCGCATCGCTGGCCGACTGGTTCGCCCGGCTGGCCGGCGACGCGGACGCCCGGGCGGCGGTGGTCCGTCAGACGCTGGACGGGGCGCTGGCCGCCCTGCACCCCGCCGTCGAGGAGCTGGCCGACGCCGCCGACGAGCAGCTCGCCGCCGCCGACGGGCTGGACGAACGGGTCCGGGCCGCATACCGGGGTGCCGAGCGCACCGTCGAGCAGGGGCTCCAGGACGGTCGGTTGCTCCGGGGCGAGGTGCTCGCCCGCTGGCAGGAGTTCGTCGGCACCGGCGAGCTGTTCCGCACCCTGGAGGCACGGATCGGCCGCCTGCGGGACCGGGTGGTGGCCGCCGTCACCGGCCGACCGGCGCCCTCCGTCGAACTCCGCAACGCCATCGAGTCGCAGCTGGTGACGCTGCTGCGCGGGGTGGCCTCGGAGGCCGCCGAATCCGCGTACACCGGCTGGAAGGCACACCCTGCGGGCGCCGACCTGCTCGAACCGGCGCTCGCCCACCCGAGCGCCGACCTGCCCGAACGCGCCGAACGGATGGTCCGGGACTGGCAGCGCGGGGTGCTGGAGCTGGTCCGGGTCGAGGGCGGGGACAAGCGGTTCGTGGCCCGCACCGCCGCGTACGCCGTCAACGCCACCGGGCTGGCCGTGATGATCGCCGTATTCGCCTCCACCGCGTTCATCCCGACCGGGCTGGAGCTGGCCACCGGGGCCGGCACCACCGTCGCCGCGCAGGCCGTACTCCAGGCGATCTTCGGCGACCAGGCGGTGCGTACCCTCGCCGCCAAGGCCCGCACCGACCTGCTGAAGCGGGTGCGGACGCTGCTCGACGCGGAGGCCGACCGGTTCCTGAGCCGCACCGCGGACGCCCGCCCCGCCGCGGACGCCGGCGACGGCCTGCGCCGGGCCGCGGGCCGGGTCGAGCTGGCCCGGCACCGCAGCGGCCTGTCCGCCGCCGGCAACACTCAGCCGGCCGCCGACGAGGAGGGTTTCCGGTGACGAACATCACCGGCCGGGTACGCGAGGCGTTCCGCGGAGACCAGCGGGTCGACGCCGACGCGCTGATCGCCCGACTGGACGCGGTACGCCGGTTCCTGACCGCTGTCGACGGCCTGCTGCCGGACGCGGAGCTGGTGCCCGCGCACACCCTGGTCGAGCGGGCCGGCACCCGACTCGCGCTCTCCCGGGACCACACAGTGGTCGCCCTGGCCGGCGCCACGGGCAGCGGCAAGTCCAGCCTCTTCAACGCGCTGGCCCAGCTGGAGCTGTCGCCGGTCGGGGTCCGTCGGCCGACCACCGGCGTCACCCACGCCTGCGTGTGGGGCCCACTGGAGGGCGCCAACCGGCTGCTCGACTGGATCGGCGTGCTGCCCCGACACCGTTTCGTCCGGGAGAGCGCCCTGGACGCGGACGACGAGACGGCGCTGCACGGGCTGATCCTGCTCGACCTGCCCGACTTCGACTCGGTCCAGCGGTCCCACCGGCTCGAGGTGGACCGACTGCTCGGCCTGGTCGACCAGGTGGTCTGGGTGGTCGACCCACAGAAGTACGCCGACCGGGTCATCCACGACAGCTACCTGCGCGAGTTCCACCGGCACCGCGACGTCACACTGGTCGTGCTCAACCAGGCCGACCGGCTGCCCCCGGCGGAGGTGCCCCGGGTCCTGGACGACCTGCGCCGATTGCTCGACACGGACGGGCTGACCGGTGTGCCCCTGCTGTCCACCACCGCCATCGACCCGGCCGGAATGGTCGGGCTGCGCGGTGCCCTGGAGCGGACCGTCGCCGAGCGGCAGGCCGCGCTGCGCCGGCTCGCCGGTGACGTCGACACGGTCGTCGCCGGGCTGGACGAGCTGGTCGGCTCGGCCAGACCGGCCGGTGGGCCGGACGACTCGACAGTCGACGGCTTGAACCGGGCGCTGGCCGGAGCTGCCGGCGTGCCCGCGGTGACCGAGGCGGTGCAGCAGGCGTACCGGCACCGGGCCGTCGCGGCCACCGGCTGGCCCCTGGTCCGAGGCTGGCGCCGGTTGCGACCCGACCCGCTGCGCCGGCTGCACCTGCCCGGCCCGGCCGACGCGGGGGCCGACGCGGCGGAAAGCCTGGTCGCGGCCACCTCCGTGCCGGATCCGACGGCCGCCCAACGCTCCGCCCTGGGTCTGGCGATCCGCGCGGTGGCCGACCGGGCCGCCGCCGACCTGCCCGCCGCCTGGCCCGGCGCGGTCACCGCCGCCGCCCGGTCCCGCCTCGGCGACCTGCCGGACGCGCTGGACCGCACGATCGCCGGCACCGACCTCGGCCTCGGCCGTCGACCGCTGTGGTGGCGGGTCGTCGGCGGTTTGCAGTGGCTGGTCACCCTGGCCGCCGTGGTCGGTCTGGGCTGGCTGGTGCTCGGCTACGCGCTGCGGGCACTCGGCCTGCCCGCGCTGGACAACCCGATGGTCGGGCAGGTGCCACTGCCGACCCTGCTGCTGCTCGGCGGTCTGCTGGCCGGGCTGCTGCTGGCGGCGCTGACCCGACCCGTGGTGCGCTGGGCCGCGCGGCGTGCCCGGGCCCGCGCCGAGCAACGCCTGACCGCGAAGGTGGCCCGGGTGGGCGAGGAGTACGTGCTCACACCCGTGCGGGTCGTGCTCGGCTCGTACGCGCAGGCACGCGACGCGCTGAGGGACGCCGCCCGCCGCTGACGCTCCGCACGGCTCGCTACCGCTCTGTGTACGCCCCGAGCGGCGTAGGGTCGGAGCATGGCCACGCCTCAGACCCCCTACGACGCGGTGCTGCACGCCGCACGCGACGTGACCAAGCTGGAGTCCGCCCTCGACGCCGAGATGCTCGGCAGCGCGCTGCTGGGCAGTGTCTACGCGATCGCGGAGACCGACCGCGACACCGCCGTACGGGAGTTCGTCACCGGGTTTCTCGCCGCCACCGCCCGTCGCCGGGTCGCGGCCGCGACCACCATCCGGCAGGTCTTCGCCACGCTCGTCCCGGACGCCGAGGGCACCGATCGGGTGCGTCCGGGCAGCCAGGCACCCACCTGGGCCGGTCAGCTCGGTCGGGTGCACCTCACCGGCACGTGGGCGTACGGCGACGTCTACGGCGACCAGACGTCCTACCTCGCCACCTTCGCCTACGACGACGCGTCCGGCGGCTCGGAGCACGCGCTGGTGGCCCTGGTGGACCACAACATCGGGATCACCAAGGACATCTTCGTCGGCGGGCCGGCGGAACGGATCCTGGACCAGGTCCGCCAGATGTGCGCGGACGACGAGCTGACCTGGTTCCGCACCGAGAATCCGGCCCAGCTCCGTGGCGAGGTGGCCCGCCATCTCGCGGTGACCGACGAGCTGAGCGAGTTGCCCGGCGAGGGTTCCCTCGCCACCGACCGGGCGCTGGTCGGCGCCCGGCTGGCGCTGCTGCCCACCGCGGCCGACCCGACCGGCCCGGCGGAGGTCGAGCCACTCTCCGCCGCCGAGCGCACCGACCTGGTCCGGCGGTTCCTCGCCGCGCCGGAGGCCACCCGCTTCGGGCTGGATTCCGTCGACGGCCCGGAGCTGGCCTCGCTGCACTTCTGCCTGAGCCTGCTGCTGGACCACTCGGCGACCTTCCCGGACGCCGACCCGATGCGCTGGAGCCCGGCGGTGTCCGGGCTCTTCCTGCTTGACTGGGTGCACCGCCGTGCCGTGCTGGACATGGACGACGCCGCGATGCTGCCCCGGGTGCTGCGTGCCTGGGCGCGGTACGCGTCCCGGCAGCGCGGTCTGCCCGAGGCGGCGACCACGCGCACCGACGAGGCGATCGAGGAGATGGTGCCGGAGTTCGCGCGCCTTTACTCCACGGGTGAACGACGCAGCGCCGCCACCGCCGCGGTGGCACAGCTGATGGCCGACGGCGTGGACCCGGACGACCCGGCCGCCCTGGACGCCTGGATCGAGGCGAACCGGCACCGCCTGGCCGACGACGGGGCCTGACGACACCCGAGGCCGGGCGGCATAACGCCGCCCGCCTCGGCCCGACCCAACGCCTCGGCCCGACCCAACGGCTCGGCCCAGCGGCTCGGTCGGCCCAGCGCGCGCGAGACCGGCCGGCGTCTGCGGCGGGTCTCAGCGCAGTGGGCCGAAGACCGCCGCGGCGATCAGCGCGCCGAGCACACCACCGGCGAGCACCTGCGGCACCGTGTGGTCCCTCAGTCGCACCCTGGACCAGCCCACCAACGCCAGCAGCGGGGCGGCGACGAGCACGCGCGTTCCGAACGTCAGGGCCAGGATGACCAGGGTGCCGGCGGACACCGCCGAGTGGATCGACATCTTCCACCAGTGGCTGACCGACACGGCGACCACGAGGCCGACGAGCCCGGCCACCGCCAGCGCCAGCAACGGACGGGGCGCACCGAGCACGGCGAGCAGGGCGAGCCCTCCCGCGACCGAACCCAGGCCGACCAGCAGTGGCACCCGGCGCTGCTCCCGACGGCCGATGTGGTGGTCGGTGAGCCGGCCACGGCGTACGCCGCCGACGATGTAGGCGAACGGGATGCCGGTGACGAAGATCGTGGCGAGCAGACCCCAGACGAGGCCCTGACCCGGACGGCGCGCGCTGTGCCAGCTCACCGTGATGATCAGCAACGACACGAGCACGGCCGGTGCGGTCACCTCGGTGACCAGCCGGGCGATCCGCCGCCCCGGACCGGGTCGGCTGGTGACCGGGCGGAGTTCGGTACCGCCGCCCACGCCACCCCCTCCGGTATGCGCCTACCGCCGAACACCGCCGGCACCGGATGGGCCGCCCCTGTTCGTCACCGTACCGCCGGGGACACCGTCGGGTGCGGCGGTCCGGCCAGCGATGCCAGGCCGGCCGCGAACGTCGGGAGATCGGTCGGAGACGACGGGACCGACGGGCTGGGCCGGCTGGTCGGCACGGCGGGGGTGGCGGGCGGCGCGGGCCTGGTGGCCGGCACGGACCGGGTGCTGGTCGGCGCGGGCCTGGTGGCGGGCACCGACCGGGTGCAGGTCGGGACGGCGGTGGCGGTCGAGGCGTCCGTCGGCGTGGCGGTTGGCTCCAGCGTGGAGGTCGGAGTCAGCGTGGGCGTCGGGTCGAGCGTCGGCGACGGATCCAGCGTGGGCGACGGATCCAGCGTCGACGTCGGGGTCGGAGTCGGGCTGGGGGTCGGAGTCGGATCGGGGCCCGGCGAGTCGGTCGGGTCCGGGTCGGTCGGACCGGGGTCGGTCGGCGAACCGGTCGGCGACGACGGGGGGACGGCCGGTGAGGTGCCCCGGGGCGGCTTCGGCGCCACCGGCGGGTGCGGCGCCCGCGGGGCGGGCCCCAGGTCGGTCACTGTGGGCCCCGACCCAGGCCCTTCCCGGGTACGCCGGGGAGCGGCGGGCAGCCAGCCGCTGGTGGGGCCGACGCTGGGTGAGCCGGGCGGTGGGACTGACGGCTGGCTGGTCATCGGCAGCGGAATCAGCACCGGCCCGACCGACGGGGTCGGGATGAACGGGATGCTGCTGTCCGGCAGCGCGGTGCTGCCCGGGGTGGCCGAGCCGGCGCTGATCGCGGCGAGGATCGGCATCGACGCGGTGCCGGCCAGCAGCGCGACGGTGAGCAGGTAACCCCGGGTGGGGCCACCCGCGCCGGGAGCACGGTGCACGCCGACCACCCTGCGGTAACCGCCCGCGGACCGGTGCCGGCCGAGGGCTGGTGTGCCGGGACCATCACCTGGCTCGTGCACCGCACACCCCTTGTCGTCGGCCGTCGGAGGACATGGATGGACGCCGCCGGCGCTGAAGCCGGCAAATAACTCGATAGGCGCGATCCTGCGGTAATCAGCCTTACGTAGTCACGCTCCGTCGTCCAACCTCCACCGCGTGTCGACACGCGGTGCTGACCGAACGGTGACGAATCATCGCCGGATCGCCCTCGAAACGCAGGCCAGCATGATGGCGACAAACGATGGCAAAGCGTGGGCGGTCGGAATGCGGGGCAGGCGTACTGTGGGCGCGCTCACCTGCTCTGCGAATATGGAGCACGACGGCAACGCAGCCGTGACCTCCGCGCACCCTCGCGGCAGGCGCGGTTGAGCGCCGGCACTCCCGATCCGGGTTCGGCCAGAACCCGGATCACGCCGTGCGGCAACCCCCACCGGGGCTAGGCGCGGCCGCCAGGAACCGGCCCGGCAGCAGCCGGGCAGGCGCACGAGTTGCGCGGCCGGGTGACCCCCCGGTGCCGACGCAGACACGACAGGGAGAGACCGATGGCAAAGGGCGACCCCGGGGGCACCACCCGCAGCAGGCGGCCTGCACCCCGCTCCAAGAAGGGCGCGGCCGGTAATCCGGAGCTGGTGCAGCTGCTCACCCCCGACGGCGAGCGCATCGACAGCGCCACCGGGCCGGACGGCACCGTGTACCGCGTGGACTTCACCGACGAGGAATACCGCGGGCTCTACCGCGATCTGGTGATGGTCCGCAAGCTGGATGCCGAGGCGACCGCCCTCCAGCGCCAGGGCGAGCTGGGCCTCTGGGCCAGCCTGCTCGGCCAGGAGGCCGCTCAGGTCGGCTCCGGGCGGGCGCTGCGATCGCAGGACATGGCTTTCCCGACCTACCGGGAGCACGGCGTCCTCTACTGCCGGGGCATCGACCCGATCATGCCGCTGGGCCTGTTCCGCGGTGTCGACCAGGGCGGCTGGGACCCGAACGAGTTCAAGTTCAACATGTACACGATCGTCATCGGTGCGCAGACCCTGCACGCCACCGGCTACGCCATGGGCATCACCATGGACGGCAAGATCGGCAACGACGACGGCGAGGCCGCGATCGCCTACTTCGGCGACGGGGCCACCAGCCAGGGCGACGTGAACGAGGCGTTCGTCTGGGCCAGTGTCTTCAACGCGCCGCTGGTCTTCTTCTGCCAGAACAACCAGTACGCGATCTCCGAGCCGCTGGAGCGCCAGACCCGGGTCCCGCTCTACCAGCGGGCCGCCGGCTTCGGCTTCCCCGGCGTACGGGTGGACGGCAACGACGTCCTGGCCTCGTACGCGGTGACCCGCACGGCGCTGGACAACGCCCGGCACGGGCAGGGCCCGAGCCTGATCGAGGCGTACACCTACCGGATGGGCGCGCACACCACCTCCGACGACCCGACCCGCTACCGGATCGCCAGCGAGGTCGAGTCGTGGCAGGCCAAGGACCCGATCACCCGGGTCAAGGCCTTCCTGGAGAAGCAGCAGATCGCCGACGCGACCTTCTTCGCCGAGGTCGACGAGCAGGCCCGCCGCGAGTCGGTGCACCTGCGCGAGCGGGTGCTCAACATGCCCAACCCGGAGCCGGTGACGATGTTCGACCACGTCTACCCCAACGGCTCTCCGCTGCTCGACGAGCAGCGCGCGAAGTTCAACCGCTACATGGAGTCCTTCGAAGGGAGCGCCCACTGATGGCCACGGAGACGCTCACCCTCGGCAAGGCCCTCAACACCGGCCTGCGCCGCGCCCTGGAGACCGACCCCAAGGTCATCATCATGGGCGAGGACGTCGGCAAGCTCGGCGGTGTCTTCCGGATCACCGACGGGCTCCAGAAGGACTTCGGCGACCAACGGGTCATCGACACCCCGCTGGCCGAGTCCGGCATCATCGGCACGGCGGTCGGTCTGGCCATCCGCGGCTACCGGCCGGTCTGCGAGATCCAGTTCGACGGTTTCGTCTACCCCGCGTACGACCAGATCGTGTCGCAGGTGGCGAAGATGCACTACCGCTCGGGCGGCAAGCTCAGCATCCCCATGGTGATCCGGATCCCGTTCGGCGGTGGCATCGGCGCCGTCGAGCACCACTCCGAGTCGCCGGAGGCGTACTTCGCGCACACCGCCGGTCTGAAGGTCGTGACCTGCTCCAACCCGCAGGACGCGTACGTGATGATCCAGCAGGCCATCGCCTCGGATGACCCGATCGTCTTCCTGGAGCCCAAGCGGCGCTACTGGGAGAAGGGTCAGGTCGACCTGAACGCGCCGCTGTCCGAGGCGTACCCCCTGCACTCGGCCCGGGTCGTGCGGCCCGGCACCGACGTCACGGTGCTGGCCTACGGGCCGATGGTGCGGACCTGCCTGGAGGCGGCGACCGCCGCCGCGGAGGACGGCCGGGAGCTGGAGGTCATCGACCTGCGCTCGCTCTCCCCGCTGGACCTGGGCGCCGCGTACGAGTCGGTGAAGCGCACCGGCCGCGCGGTCGTGGTGCACGAGGCACCGTCCAACATCGGTCTCGGCGCCGAGTTGGCCGCCCGGATCACCGAGGAGTGCTTCTACTCCCTGGAGTCGCCAGTGCTGCGGGTGACCGGCTTCGACACCCCCTACCCGGCCTCCCGGGTGGAAGAGGAATACCTGCCCGACCTCGACCGGGTGCTCGACGCCGTCGACCGCACCTTCGGCTGGTGATCGACATGTCCCGGATCAAGACGTTCAACCTGCCCGACCTGGGCGAAGGGCTGACCGAGGGCGAGATCCTTGCCTGGCTGGTCAAGGTCGGCGACACCATCGAGCTGAACCAGCCGATCGTCGAGGTCGAGACCGCCAAGGCGGCGGTGGAGATCCCGGCGAAGTGGGCCGGGCAGGTGCAGGCGATCCACCACCCGGAGGGCACCACCGTCGAGGTCGGTACGCCGATCATCGCGATCGACACCGATCCGGGTGCCGGCCCGTTGGAGGCGCCGTCGACCACGGCCACGCCCAGCAGCGACCTGCCCACCCCGTCGGCGGCCTCGCTGGCGGCGGTGGAGGTGGCGCCTGCCGAGGGCATGATCGAGCCCGGCCTGATCGGCGGGGCGGCCCCGGGTGGACGGACGGCGGTGCTGGTCGGTTACGGCCCGCGTACGACGGCCGCGAAGCGTCGCCCGCGCAAGGGTGGTGTCCCGGCGCAGGCCGCTGCGGCCCCCGCTCCGGCGGCACCGGCTCCGCAGCCGGTGGTCGCGCCAGTGGCGGCTCCGGCTCGTAACGGGCAGGCCGCGACGGCGACCGGCGGGCTGGTCCTGGCCAAGCCTCCGGTGCGCAAGCTCGCCAAGGACCTCGGGGTCGACCTCGGCACGGTGACCGGGTCGGGCCCGTTGGGTTCGATCACCCGGGAGGACGTGCAGCAGGCGGCGAGCGGTGCCGTGGCCGAGCCGATCGCGACCCCGTCGGTGACGACGAGCGCCGCGAGCTTCGGCACGGACCGCGAGCAGCGCATCCCGGTCAAGGGGGTTCGCAAGCTCACCGCCGAGAACATGTCCCGCTCGGCGTTCACCGCCCCGCACGTGACGGAGTTCCTGACCGTCGACGTGACCCGGGCGATGAAGGCTCTGGACCGACTGCGCGGTCGACGGGAGTGGCGCGACGTACGGGTCTCGCCGCTGCTGCTGGTGGCGAAGGCCGTGCTGCTGGCGGTGAAGCGTCACCCGATGGTCAACTCGACCTGGGCCGGCGACGAGATCGTGGTCAAGGACTACGTCAACCTCGGTATCGCGGCGGCCACCGAGCGTGGCCTGATCGTGCCGAACGTCAAGGACGCCGGCCGGCTCTCGCTGCGGGAGTTGGCGGACGCACTGAACGGCCTGGTGCAGACGGCCAAGTCCGGCCGTACCTCGCCGGCGGACATGTCCGGTGGCACCTTGACCATCACCAACGTCGGGGTGTTCGGAGTGGACACCGGCACGCCGATCCTGCCGCCGGGCGAGTCCGCGATCCTGGCCTTCGGTGCCGTGCGGGAGATGCCCTGGGTGCACAAGGGCAAGGTCAAGGCGCGTCAGGTCACCACGCTGGGGCTGAGCTTCGACCACCGGATCATCGACGGTGAGCTGGGTTCGAAGTTCCTGCGCGACATCGGCGACTTCCTCACCGATCCGGAGGCGGCGCTGCTCGCCTGGACCTGATCGTTCGCGACGCCAGCCACGGCCGGTGTGCCACGGGTTAACGCCCGGCACACCGGCCGTGTCGTTTGAGCGACGGAAACATCAGCCAGATCGGCTGTTGACCTTTGATTGTTAGGCAGGTGTCTCAGCTCACCTAATAATCGATGGAAGTTGGCCGGGTTCTGCGGTTAAATAGACGCATCAGGGGCTGACAACCGAATAGCTAGGGGGACCCACCAATGAGCATGATCGAGCGAATCCGCAACCACCGCGACGCGACCCGCCGCGCCCGTGCCATCGAGCACGCGCTGCGCTCGGCGAACTCGCCGGCGGTTCGCGAGGAAATCCTCGTCATCGCCCAGCGTCACATGAGCTGACGCTCCTCGACATTCCTACCTCCTCCAGATCGATGGCCCACCCGGTCCGCCGGGTGGGCCATCGGCGTCTCCGGCCATCGGCCACCGGGATTCCGCCCTGCCGCAGCGCCCGGTACGGTGGGCTTCGGTCGCCGCCCGCCGACCCGGCAGGGGCCGAGCTGACAGAAGCTGCTCGACACCGACCGGCCACGCAAAGTGACGACCGGTGCTCCTTGGACGGGCCGTGCCACCACCCGATACCGTGCGGGGAGCCGGCACAGCGGTACGCCGGTGACGCCGGCAGCCATGCCGAGGAGACCGATCGGCACCGGCGAGCCGACATGTGATGGAGGAGGCGCACCCATGACGTCCGAGGGCCCGCACCGCCCCGGCCAAGAGCCGGACGAGGTGTCACCGGGCGCCGGCGGACCGGCGCCGTACGGCGACCGCCCGGCGCAGCCGGACAACAGCCACAACGCCGCCGGCCCCGACCTGGGCTGGGCGCCCCCGCCGCCGACGCGGCCCAACCCGTCGACGCCAGCATGGGCGACCCAGTCCGAGCAGCCACCGGCCCCCGCCTGGGGTGCCGCCGCTGCCCCGCAGCCCAGCGACCCGGCGCAGCCTGCCTGGGCGGCCGGCGGCACGAGCGAGCCGCCGCAGCAGCAGCAGCCCGGCACCTGGCCCGGCAACGACGGCACACCGGCCCCCGCGCAGCCTGCCCCCTGGGCGGCGCAGCAGCAGGGCTGGACGCCGGCCGAGCAGAGCGCACCCGCACCAAACTGGACTCCGAACGCGGCTGAGCAGCCCGAGTGGGTGCAGGCCCAGCCGGCCGCGCGAGGTGCCGCGCAGGTGCCTCCGGCCACCACTGCCTGGCCTGCCCAGGAAGACCCGGCCCGAGCCGGAGGCTGGGGTGGGGCGCAGCAGCCCAACCCGCCCGCCGGTGACTGGCACGGCGCCGAGTCGCAGCAGCCCGAGATGCCGCAGGCCGGTGGTTGGTCCGGCGGCGCTCAGCAGGACGACGCGCCCGGCAACGGCGGTTGGCCCGCCAGCAACGCCGCCGCGCGCGACGACCAGCCGGTGTGGACGCCGGCTGAGCAGTCGCCGCCGGCCTGGGGCCAACCTGCCGAACCGACCGAGCAGCCCGCCCCCGAGTGGGGACAGGCCGCCCAGCCCGGCGCCGCCCGTGGCGCGGCCCAGGTGCCGGCACCGGCGGCGAACTGGCCCAGCCAGGACGACCCGGCCCACTCCGGTGGGTGGGCCGCACAGCAGCAGGCACAACCCGCAGCCTGGAATGACGGCGGCGACGCGCGGCAGGACCAGGCCGAGCAGCCGGCTGCCTGGGGCGGGGCCGAGAGCCGTCCGCAGCAGCCCGACTGGGTGCTCGCACCCCAGGACCAGCCGGCCGAACGGCCGGAGCCGGCAGTGTGGAATCCGCCGGAGCAGAGTGGCCTGCCCGCGCGTGCCAGCGTCAGTGTGCCCAGCAACGACGGCGTGCCCGGCTGGGCCGCCAACCAGGACAACGCCGCACAGGCCAACCCCGGCGTGCCGGCGGTCGAGCCGTGGGCACCCGGTGAGGTGTGGGGACGCGCCGAAGCGGAGGCTTCCGCCCAGTCCCGCGGTGGCTGGGAGGCGGACCGGGGCGACGAGGCACCTGCCTACCAGCCCGGGCCCGCGCCGGGCATCTCGCCCGCGAACGCCGTGCCGCTGCCCCCGCAGGAGCAGCGTGTGCCGGGCGCCAGCCTGGCCGCCGCCCCGCCGGCCGACTACGCGCCGCCCCAGGCCCAGTTCGCCCCGATCCCCGAGCAGCCCGCGTACGCCGAGCGGGAGGCCCCGGACGCCGCCGCGCAGTACGAGGCGGAGCCGGCCGGCTGGGGCCGCGCCGGCGACGCTCCCGCGAGCGGCGGCGCCATGGTGCCTGCCCCGCGTACCTCTCCGGAGTCCGGAGCGGGCCGCGCGGTCGTGCCGGCGTCGGAGGCCGACTCGGCGGACGGCGCGGCGGCCCGCGCCACTGCGAGCGCTTCGGTGCCGCTGGCCAGCCGGGTGATGCCACCGACCGACCAGGCCATCCGGCCCACCGGCACGGCGACACCACAACCCCGGGTGTACGGCCGCCCGGCTCGACCCGAGCCGGAGAACGAGCCGGAGCCGGAGGCGTTCCAGGGCGACCCGGGAGCCGACCGGCAGGCCGCCCCGGAATGGCAGAACGACTCCCACCGCCAGGCCGCACCGGAATGGCAGAACGACTCGCAGCGCCAGGCCGGTCCCGGTTGGGGCGGCGAGTCGGCTGCCGATCCCCGCTTCGACGACCGGCAGCCCGCGCCGAACACATTCGGTGAGGCCCCGTCGGCGCCGCCGGCATTCCCGCCCGGTGTGCCGTCCTTCGTCGACACGCCCGGCAACAACCGGCCGATGAACGGCACCCGGCCGCACGCCGGTGCCGAACGACCGGCCGACCAGTTCGGCGGCCCCGGGTCACCTGCCTCCGGCGCCGCCGCCGTGAACGGGGCGTCGGCCTTCGGTGGGTCGAACTTCGGTGGGCCAGGGTCCGGCGGGTCGAGCTTCGGTGCCGAGCCGGTGCCGGGCGGAAACTTCCCGCCGTCGTTCCCGCCCGCGCAGCAGCCCACGTCGTCCTGGGGCCAGGAGGTCGGCCAGTCGGACCAGGGCCGGTTCGACGCGTTCAAGCCGGACGCCGACGAGCCGAAGGCGGAGCCGCCCACGCCGAAGGTCCGCAACGGTCGGGTGCTGGCCGCGGTGCTGATCGCGGCGGTGTTGATCCTGGCGGTGCCGCTCGGCCTGCTGATGCTGCTCGGCAAGTTCGGCGGCGACGACGGTCCGTCGTTCGACCCGGCGGTCGGCACCTGCGTGAAGCAGTCCGGTCAGGGTGGCGCCACGGCGGCGGACTGCGGCGAGGCGGACGCTTTCACAATCGTCTCGAAGGTGGACGCCAAGGAGAAGTGCACCGACACGACGCAGCCGCACGTGGTGCTGCCGGGTGACGGCACCAACCGGGTGCTCTGCCTCAAACCGGCCACGAAGTAGCTCGACCGGCGGCGGGGTTCACGGGCGACCGTGACCCCGCCGCCGTCGTACCCCACCCCTGGGCCTTCCTGCCTCGTCCCGTTGATCGTTGGCAGCTGAGCAACTCGACACGCCGAGCACCGCACTGCTGAGCTGCCACCACTGCGGAGCTGCCACCACTGCTGAACTGCCACCGATCGAAATGTTGACTGTCGTCCGGGTCACGACGACCGATACGGAGAAGCCTCGCCGTGGCAGGCTGACAGGCATGGGAACGACTGCACGAGTACGGGCTCCAGAGCTGCACGGCCGGGGTTGGCTGAACACCGGCGGACGCGACCTCAAGCTCGCCGACCTTCGCGGCAAGATCGTTTTGGCGGATTTCTGGACGTTCTGCTGTATCAACTGCCTGCACGTTCTCGACGAGCTGCGCCCGTTGGAGGAGAAGTACGGCGACGTGCTCGTCGTGATCGGTGTGCACTCGCCGAAGTTCGAGCACGAGAAGGACGCCGACGCGCTCGCCGCCGCCGTCGAGCGGTACGGGGTGCACCATCCCGTACTCGACGATCCTGAGATGGAGATGTGGCAGCAGTACGCCGCGCGGGCCTGGCCGACCCTGTCGGTGATCGACCCCGAGGGGTACGTGGTGGCCACCATGGCCGGCGAGGGGCACGCCGAAGGGCTGGCCCGGCTGATCGACGAGCTGATCGCCACCCACGAGGCCAAGGGCACCCTGCACCGGGGCGATGGTCCGTACGTCCCGCCGCCGGCGCCGGAGACCGCGCTGCGCTTCCCCGGTAAGGCGGTGCAGCTGCCGAACGGCAACCTGCTGGTCTCGGACTCGGCCCGGCACTCCCTGGTCGAGGTTGCCCCGGACGGCGAGACGCCGGTGCGCCGGATCGGCTCGGGCGAGCGGGGCCGGGCCGACGGGCCGGCTGCCGCGGCGACGTTCTCCGAGCCGCAGGGTGTGTGCCTGCTGCCCACGCATGTCGCCGAGGTCGCCGGCTACGACCTGGTGGTGGCCGACACGGTCAACCACCTGCTGCGCGGCGTACGGCTGGAGTCCGGCGAGGTGGTCACAGTGGCCGGCAGTGGGCGGCAGTGGCGCGCCTCGGTCGACGACCACGCCCACGACGCGTTCGCCGTCGACCTCTCCTCCCCGTGGGACCTGGCCTGGTACGACGACAAGCTGATCATCGCGATGGCCGGCATCCACCAGCTCTGGTGGTTCGACCCGATCAAGCGGACCACTGGCATGTACGCCGGCACCACCGTCGAGGCGCTGCGCGACGGCCCGTTGGCCGAGGCGTGGATGGCGCAGCCGTCGGGGCTCTCGGTCTCGGCCGACGGCACCCGGCTCTGGGTCGCCGACAGCGAGACCAGCGCCATCCGGTACGTGGAGAACGGCGTGCTGGGCACCGCCGTCGGGCAGGGCCTGTTCGACTTCGGGCACGTGGACGGCCCGGCGGAGACGGCGCTGCTCCAGCACCCGCTGGGCGTGTGCGCGCTGCCGGACGGCTCAGTGCTGATCGCGGACACGTACAACGGCGCGGTGCGCCGCTTCGACCCGGCCAGCAACCAGGTCTCCACTGTCGCCGACGGGTTGGCGGAGCCGAGCGACCTGGTGCTCACCCCGGCCGGTGAGGTGCTGGTGGTGGAGTCCGCCGCGCACCGGTTGACCCGGCTCGCCCCGGGTGCCCTGTCGGCGGCGGGTGCCAGCACGGTGGACGGGCCCCGGCACCGCACCGAGCGCAAGCCGACCGACGTCGCGGCCGGTGAGGTCACCCTGGACATCGTCTTCACCCCGGCGCCGGGGCAGAAGCTGGACGAGACGTACGGGCCGTCGACCCGGTTGGTGGTCTCCGCGTCTCCGCCGGAGCTGCTGGTGGACGGTGCCGGCACGGGCACCGAGCTGTCCCGTCGGCTGGTGCTCAACGGCGAGGTCACCGCCGGGGTGTTGCAGGTGACCGCCCAGGCGGCGACCTGTGACGCGGACGTCGAACACGCGGCGTGCCACCTGACCCGGCAGGACTGGGGCGTACCGGTCCGGGTGGTCGACGGTGCCGTGACCCGGCTGCCTCTGGTGCTCCGCGGCCTGGACGCCTGACGTGACCTTCAGGGGCCCGGTGGGCCCCTGAAGGTCACGCGAACGGGGCCAGCGGGATGTCGGCGTCGATCAGGGTGGCGCGGACCAGCTCGGCGGCGGAGACCGCGCCCGGGGTGTCGCCGTGCAGGCAGATCGAGTCGACCGAGCAGGGGATGACGGTGCCATCCACCGCCACCACGCTCCGCTCGACGGCCATGCGCACCGCCCGTTCGGCCACCTGCTCCGGGTCGGTGATCACCGCGCCGGGGGTGCCGCGCGGCACCAATGCCCCGTTGGGCAGGTAGGCGCGGTCGGCGAAGGCCTCGGCGACGACCGGCAGGCCCGCGCCGACGGCGAGCTGAGCGAGCGTCGAGCCGGGTAGGCAGAGCACGGGCAGCTCGGGGTCGTACCCGGTGACCGCCGCGACCACCGCCGCCGCCTGGGACTCGTCGGTGCTGGTCGCGTGGTAGAGCGCGCCGTGCGGTTTGAGGTAGCGGACCCGGGTGCCGAACAGCCGGCAGAACGCGTTCAACGCCCCGAGCTGGTAGGTCACCTCGTCGCGTAGCTCAGCGAAGTCGTACGCGATGTGCCGTCGACCGAAGCCGGCCAGGTCCCGGTAGCCGACCTGCGCGCCCACCGCGACCCCGCGCCGTGCGGCGCCCTCGCAGACCCGCCGCATGGTGGACGGGTCGCCGCCGTGGAAGCCGCAGGCGACGTTGGCGGAGGTGACGAGGCCCAGCAGCGCCTCGTCGTCGCCGAGTCGCCAGATGCCGAAGCCCTCGCCCAGGTCAGCGTTGAGGTCCATGGAATCTGACGGTAGTCCCTGGGCGGGCCTGCGCGAGCGGGGTCACGTCGGTGACCACCCCGATGACGGGGTATCCGCCGGTGGTCGGGTGATCGGCCAGGAAGATCAGGGGTTGTCCGTCGGCCGGCACCTGCACCGCGCCGAGCACGATGCCCTCGCTGGGCAGCTCGCCGGCGACCGCGCGGGGCAGCGGCGCGCCGGCGAGTCGCGCGCCGACCCGGTTGCTCACCGGGCTGACGGTGTACGCGGTGCCGAACAGCAGGTCGAGTGCGGCTGGTGTGAACCAGTCGTCGCGAGGGCCGAGGCTGAGCATGAGGTGCAGCTCCGGTGGGGGCGCGGAGCAGACGGTCAGGTCCACCGGCGCGGGTGCGTCGAGCGGCTCGCCGAGCGGCAGCCGGTCGCCGTCGCCCAGCCGAGGCGGACCGAGCCCGGAGAGGGTGTCGGTGGCCCGGCTGCCGAGCACCGGCGACACGTCGATGCCGCCCGCCACCGCCAGCCAACTCCGTACGCCCCGACGGGCTGGGCCGATCCGCAGCACCGTCCCGGCCGGCACGGTGAGCGGGCGCCCGGTGTCGCCGGGCCGATCGCCCGCGTGGACGGTCACCTCGGCGCCGGTGACCGCCACCGTGGTGGCCCGGGTCAGCCGCACCGTGCAGCCGGTCAGGGTGATCTCCAGGCCGGCAGCGTGCTCCGGGTTGCCGACCAGGCGGTTGGCCAGCCGCAGGGCCGCCGGGTCGAGGGCACCGGACCGGGGGACCCCCAGGTGCGCCCAGCCGGGCCGACCCAGGTCCTGCACGGTGGTGAGCGCACCGGCGCGGAGCACCTCGATGGCGGGCGGGCGGGTCATGCCGCGGCCATCCGGACCGGGGTGCCCGGGCCGAGTCGGGCCGGCGGGTCGGCGTGGACGTCGAAGAGGACCAGGTCGGTGCGGCCGACCAGCTGCCAGCCGCCGGGTGACGCGCCCGGGTAGATGCCTGCGTACGGGCCGGCCAGGGCGACCGAACCGGGTGGCACCCGGGGGCGGGGCGTGGCCAGCCTGGGCAGCGCCAGCTCGGCAGGCAGCCCGGTCAGGTACGGGAAGCCGGGGGCGAAGCCGCAGAACGCGACCCGGAACCGGGTGCCGGTCAGCCGGGACAGCACGGCGGGCACGTCGACGCCCCAGTGCTCGGCCACCGCCGGCAGGTCGGGTCCGTCGAAGTCGACCGGAACGACGGTCTCCGTGCCGTCGTCGTGCTCGTCCGTGCCGCGACGGGCGGTGGCGGCGGTCACAATGGCCGGCGCCCACCGGGTCAGCTGCGCGGCCGTGGCAGCCGGGTCGGGCAGGCCGTCGAGCAGGACGGTGCTGGCCGCCGGCACGATCTCGACGGCGGCCAGGTCACCCTGCTCCCGACGCCGCCACAGCTCGGCTCGCCATGCGTCGACCAGGTCGGCCTCGGGCACGCCGTCGGGGTCGGTGCAGTCGAGGAGCAGGGCGTGCGCCCCGACGGGTCGGATCCGCATCGGCTCATCTTCGCCGATGGCCGGCGGTCGCGGTGTTCACGGCGACGGTGCCGGGTGTCACCGCCGTGACTACTTGCAAGTAACCTACGGTGCCGTAACCTAAGGAGGTGACCACCTCCGCCCCGCTTCGCCTGAAGCCGGTCGACATCGGTAAGCCCCGGATGCGCGGCTGGCTGCACACGTACGCCTTCTTCGTCGCGGTGGTGTGCGGCATCGTGCTCTGCTCGATCGCCGCCACCCGACCCGGGTGGGCGCCCCTGGTCAGCTGTCTCATCTACAGCCTGACGGTCTGTGGGCTCTTCGGCACGAGCGCGCTCTACCACCGTCGGGTGTGGTCGGAGCGCGGCTACCAGCTCATGCGCCGGATGGACCACTCGATGATCTTCGTGTTCATCGCTGGTACGTACACGCCGCTCTGCGTGATGCTGCTCGCACCCCGCCCGGCCACCGTGATGCTGTCCCTGGTCTGGGGTGGCGCACTGGCCGGCGTGGCGCTCAAGGTGGTCTGGCCGCACGCGCCGCGCTGGGTGTCCGCGCCGCTCTACCTGGCGCTGGGCTGGGTGGCGGTGGCCATGTTGCCGGAGATCCTGAACGGCGGCGGCGTCACTGCACTGGTGCTGCTGGTCGTCGGCGGCGCGATCTACAGCGTCGGCGCTGTCTTCTACGCGTTGCGGCGGCCCAACCCGTGGCCGACCGTCTTCGGTCACCACGAGTTCTTCCACGCCTGCACGCTGCTGGCGGCGCTCTGCCACCACATCGCGATCTACTTCGCACTGTTCGCCTGAGCGCCCGAGCCCGCGAGGACGCAGGCGCGCCCGCACCGCAAGATCCGCGCAACTTCGGGGAAACTGCTGCCTCGACGGGCTTTCAGGCAGCAGTTTCCCGGAAAGTGCGCGGATCTCGCCAGGGGTGGCCGGGGTGGTGGTCCCTCCGGGTAGAGACGCGAGCCGGGGCCCCGCGACGCTGCGGGACCCCGGAGTTTCGCGAGCGAGGTTCAGACCGGTCGGCCCGGCCGACGCACCTCGCGGTATTCCTGGACGACCTGGTCGTCCTGGACCGGCACCACCCGGTCCGCCACGACGCGCTGCTCGCGCACCGGCGCGGCGACCACAGTGCGGCGGCGGCTGTTCCAGAAGTAGAGGGTCGTGATCAGGCCGGCGACGCCGGCCAGCATCAGCACCCAGCCGACCACGGACAGGTCCAGCCAGCCCAGGTCGGCCTCCACGGCGAATGCGAGGATCGCGCCAAGCGCGATCAAGAAGATGCTGCCACCAATGCCCATGTCTCGCTCCTCGGCTCAAAACCTGGCGTACGACGCGCCGCGGCCGTCGGTAGGGGTGCGGCATCCATCGACTTACCCAGGCACGGAGATCGCCAATCGGGCAAGCTGGGAGCATGACGGACGCCGACCCCGAGACCCGGACGCTGGTGTTGTTGCGGCACGCGAAGGCCGAGCAGGGTAGCGACGCGGCGGACGACGCCGAACGGCCTCTCAGCGCACGCGGGACCGCAGACGCCGCAGCGGCCGGCGCCTGGCTGGCGCGCCACGGGTTGCTGCCCGACGTGGTGATCTGCTCGACGGCCAGACGCACCCGCCAGACCTGGCACGGGGTGGCGATGGGGATGACCGGTTCGCCGCCGGAGGGTGGCCCGGCCGGGCCACGGCCGACCGTTCGTTACGAGCCCGGCGCGTACGACGCGCACCCCGAGGAGTTGCTGGCGCTGGTCCGCACGATCGACCCCACGGCTCGCACGGCGCTGCTCATCGCCCACAATCCGGGCATCTCACTGCTCTCCGCGCTCCTCGACCCGGAGGGCGCGGCCGACGAAGGGTTACGCACCGCGGAACTGGCGGTGCACCGTGGCCCACTCGGCTGGGCGGAACTGGGTCGGTCAAGCGCTCCGATCATCGAGCGGCACACCGCACGCGACTGAGCCACCCGCCGCTTCTCGACGGGTGGCTCAGAGGTACACGCCCAGGTCCAGCTCAGGACGGCGGCGCGGTTGGTGGCGGCGGGTCCGGCGGCGGCGGCATCATCGCGGTCGGATGAGAGAGCCGGTTCTCCTCCACGATGAGGGTCCGGGCCCGCTTGCGCCGGTCCTGCCAGAACCAGAGCGTGGTCAGCAGTACGGCCAGCCCGGCCAGGATGAAGACCCAGCCGACCGCCCGTACGTCGATCCACCAGACGTTGGCTCTCAGCGCGAAGGTCAGGATCGCGCCGATCGCGATGAGAAAAATGCCGCTTCCGACACCCATATGCGCTGCACTCCCCCGTGCGGTGGCTCTGGGCGTTCCCTTTCGAGGTCACGCGACGGTTACCCGCCACGCCGCCGGCATACCCGGCCAGGCTCGCCCAATACCCGGCCCAAGGAGGGACCGACCAGTGTTCCTTGCCGCGGATTGGGACGTCGGGGCCGGAAGCAGAGGCGTCGCTGACCCTCGGACGCGGCAACGGCCGGTGGGGCAGCTGCCCCACCGGCCGTCGGTGTCGGTCCCAGGTGGTGCGACCCGGGACCGGTCAACCGTGCCGTGGCACGGTCAGAAGGCCTCCTCCGGGAGGTCCATGATGTCGAGGTCGGTGTTCTCGATGATCCGCCGGTCGGCACCGATGCGGGGCAGCACCTCGCGGGCGAAGAAGCGGGCAGCGGCCACCTTGCCGGTGTAGAACGCCTTGTCGCTGGCGGAGACCTCGCCGGTCAGTGCCTTCAGCGCCACCTCGGCCTGCCGCTGGAGCAGCCAGGCGACAACCAGGTCGCCGATCGCCAGCAGGAACCGCCGGCTGCTCAGCCCGACCTTGTAGAGCGCGCGGGTTTCGCCACCCTGCGCCTCGCCCAGCCAGCCGGTCATCACGCCGAGGATGTTCTGCACCTCGGCCAGCGCCTTGCCGAGCGCCTGCCGCTCCTCCTTGAGCTGGCCGTTGCCCGCCTCGGAGGAGATGAACTCCTGGATCTCGCTGGCGACCGCCATCAGCGCCTTGCCGTTGTCCCGGACGATCTTGCGGAAGATCAGGTCCAGGCTCTGGATGGCGGTGGTGCCCTCGTACAGGGTGTCGATCTTCGCGTCGCGGACGTACTGCTCCAGCGGGTAGTCCTGGAGGAACCCGGAACCACCGAAGGTCTGCAGGGACTCGTGCCCGAGCATCTCGTAGGCCCGCTCCGACCCGACGCCCTTGACCAGCGGCAGCAGCAGGTCGTTGACCCGCTTGGCCAGCTTGGTGGCCTTCTCGTCGCCGGCGGCCTCGGCGATGGCGACCTTGTCCTGCCAGGAGGCGGTGTAGAGAACCAGGGCACGCAGGCCCTCGGCGTACGACTTCTGCAGCAGCAGCGAGCGACGCACATCCGGGTGGTGGGTGATGGTGACCCGCGGGGCGGTCTTGTCGGCCTGCTGGATGAGGTCGGCGCCCTGCACCCGGCTCTTCGCGTATTCCAAAGCGTTGAGGTAGCCGGTGGAGAGGGTGGCGATGGCCTTGGTGCCGACCAGCATCCGGGCGTATTCGATGATCATGAACATCTGCCGGATGCCGTCGTGCTTGTCGCCGAGCAGCCAGCCCTTGGCCGGTACGCCGTGCTCGCCGAAGGTCAGCTCGCAGGTGTTGGAGACCTTCAGGCCCATCTTGTGCTCGACGTTCGTGGTGTAGACGCCGTTGCGCTCACCCAGCTCGCCGGTGGTCTCGTCGAAGTGGAACTTCGGCACCACGAAGAGCGACAGGCCCTTGGTGCCGGGGCCACCGACGCCCTCGACGCCGACCGGGCGGGCCAGCACGTAGTGCACGATGTTGTCGCTCAGGTCGTGCTCACCCGAGGTGATGAAGCGCTTCACGCCCTCGATGTGCCAGGAACCGTCGGGCTGCTGGATCGCGCGGGCACGGCCGGCACCGACGTCCGAGCCGGCGTCCGGCTCGGTGAGCACCATCGTGGAGCCCCACTGCTTGTCGATGAAGAGCTTGGCCCACCGCTTCTGCTGCTCGTTGCCCTCGACCTCCAGGACGTGCGCGAAGGAGGGGCCGGAGGCGTACATCCAGATGGGGGCGTTCGAGCCGAGGACCAGTTCGGCGAGGGCCCACCAGAGGGCGCGCGGCGCGTTGGTGCCGCCCAGGTGCGGCGGCAGGTCCAGGCGCCAGAACTCGGAGTCCATGAACGCCTGGTACGACTTCTTGAACGACGCCGGCAGCGGCGCGGTGTGCGTGGCCGGGTCGAACACCGGCGGGTTGCGGTCGCTGTCCGTGTAGCTGGCGGCCAGATCGCCGCGGGCGAGGCGGTCGAGCTCAGCGAGGAACGTGCGGGCGGTGTCGACGTCGAGTTCCGAATAGGGCTCCTGGCCGAACGCCTGGTCCGCCCCGAAGACCTCGAACAGGTTGAACTCAAGGTCCCGCAGGTTGCTCTTGTAGTGGGTCATGCTCGCTGGCCCCGCTTCCGGACAGGTGTTACCGATCAGTAACCCACACTGTATTACTCGCGGGTAGCCAGCGACAAGCGGATCACCCAAGTGACGGCGATTACACACCTCCGGGCCGCGCTGACCGAATCAGCTCTCGGCGGCGCCGACCTCCCAGCTCGGGACCGCTGCGGTCACGGCGGTGCGGGCACCGACGTACTCCATGAGGACCAGAGCGATGTCGTCGTCGAGACGACCATGGACCCACTCGATCAGCGCCGTCTCCAGTGAGGCCAGCCCGTTGGCGACAGTGCCGTGGCCGAGCAGTCGCCAGGCCCGGTCGGCGGTCGGGAAGAACTCCCCGTCACGCCGCGCCTCGCCGAGCCCGTCGGTGAACAGCAGCAGCCGGTCGCCGGGCTCCAGGCGTTCGACCCGGGGGCGGACCACCGGCATGAACCCGAGCGGAGGGGCCGGCGCCGGCGGCTCCAGCGGGATCACCGCGCCCCGACGCAGCAGCAGCGGCGGCGGATGTCCGCAGTTGACGATCGTGAGCGTGCCACCGCGCTCCTCGACCAGTGCCGCGGTGACGAAGTCCTCGTCGCCCACGTTGCGGGCGACCGCGCGGTCCAGGTCGGCGACGACGGCGCGCAGGTCGGCCCGCTCGTAGGCCACGTGGCGATAGGAACCGAGGACGATGCTCGCCAGCCGGACCGCGTCCAGGCCCTTGCCGCGCACGTCACCGATGATCATGCGTACGCCGTAGGGCGTGTCGATCGCCTCGTACAGGTCACCGCCGATCTCGGCCGTGGCGGTGGAGGAGATGTAGCGACCGGCGACCGAGAGCGTCCCGACCTGCGGGCCGAGTGGACGCAGCACAGCCTGCTGGGCCACCGAGGCGAGCTTGGTCAACTCGACGATCCGGTCCGCCTGCTTCTGGCGGACCGATGTCACCGCCACCGCCAGCCCGGTGGCGAGCGCGACCCAGACCACGTTGACCGAGGTGACCAGCAACATCTCCGGATCGAGCAGCGCGAAGGCGACCCCGATCACTGTCGCGGCGACACCCACCCCCAGCACCACCGGCCAGGCCGCCAGTGCGGCGGCCAGGATCGGTGCGGCCGCCAACAGTGCGATGTAGTTCGCCGAACGCCCGTCCGCCGCCTCGACCGCCGACACGATCGCGAGCAGAACGAGGGCCGCGCCGAGGCCGGCGCGGGATCCGGGGCTCAGCGGGCGACGGACCGGCTGAAGGAGTCGCGTGGATACGAGAGACAGTTTGCCTGATCCGCGTGAAACGGTGAATGAACCTGACCCGTCGTCCGAGGAGGTTCTGACCGGCCGGTCCGATCGACCGGCCGAATCGACGTCGCTTGCCCCACTCAGCCGAGTACCTCGTAGCGGACGGTGAGCGCGCCCACGTCGACCGAGGCGATGGTGGCGAACGCGGCGCGGGAGAGGTCCAGGCAACGGCCGTCGATGAACGGGCCGCGATCGTTGATCCGCACCACTACCGACTTGCCGTTGGCCGGGTTGGTCACCCGGACCTTGGTGTTGAACGGCAGCGTCTTGTGTGCGGCGGTCAGCGCACTCGGGTTGAACGACTCACCGTTGGCGGTGAGCTGCCCGTCGGAGTAGAACGAGGCGCCGCACGAGCCGCTGTCCAGCACCTTCGGGGCGGCGGTGGTCTTCTTGGTGGTCGGCTTCGGCTTCGGCGACGCGGTGCGCTCCTTGCCTCGGGAGGCGGCCTGCTGCGACCGGCTGGCCGAGGGGCTGGCGGACGCGCTCGGGGAGACGCTGGCACTCGGGGACGCGGAGGCGGCCGGGGAGCTGGGGGCGAGGCTGCTGGCGGCGGTGGTCGGGGTGAGGTCGAGAGTCGTCTGGCCCGACTGAGCGGAGCCGGAGGTCAGCTGCACGGCACCGAACGTGCCCCCGACGGCGAGGGCGACGCCGACCGCCGCGGTGGCCACGATGCCCGCCGGGGAGGAGAAGATGCGGGTACGGGAGTGCTTACCTGCCACCGGCCCGGTCCTTTCGTCGACTGAACAAACCGGGTCGGACCGTAACGAGAGAAGCACTTCCGAAGTCAACGTGATCATAGTGGTATGCCCGTATTTGCACTGTTACGTGTAGCCGATCATCCGAGGCGGGATGGGCCGGCCGGCCCCGGGTGTCGGCACGTCGACCGGCCGTGGCGCAGGATGAGCGGATGCCCGCTGAGCTGACCGAACGCCTGGCCGCCCTGTTCCGGTGGATCGACCCCGGTCCGGGCACCAGTCACCTGGTCAGCGACATCTCCGGTTGGTGGCGCGACCCGACGGTGCTGGCCGAGCTGGGACCGGCCCTGGTGGCGCCGTACCGGGCCGCCCGGCCGACGGTGGTGCTCGCCCCGGCGGTCACCGGGCTGCTGCTCGGGCCGCTTGCCGCCACCGCCCTCGGGGTCGGCTTCGTGGCCGCACACAAACCCGCCGACGGCCGGCTGCCGGCCGGGCCGCTCACCTGGGCGCAGAGCCCACCGGACTACCGGGGACGACGGGTCGACCTGGCGGTACGGGACCGGCACCTCGGCCCCGACGACCGGGTGCTGGTGGTGGACGACTGGGTGCGTACGGGCGCGCAGCTCCACGCCCTCTATGACATCTGCGCGGCGCGTGGCGCCGAGGTGCTGGGCACCGCCGTGGTGGCCGTCGACTGCCCGCCCGAGGTCGCGGCCGACCTGCGGATCACCGGCCTGATCGACGCCGCCGATCTGCACGCTTGACCTGAACCTCGGTTCACGTCCGACGATCGATCCATGAGTGACGGCATTCTCGACGAGGCGTACGAAAGACTGCATCGCACCGGCCCCGAATACGAGGGGTGGCTCTCCAACCACGGACCGATGGCCGTCGAGGCGCTGGCCCGACACGGGCACCAGGGACAGGTGCACCGTTGGCTCGACGACTACCTCGGCCGACTCGACGAACTGCCCCGGGGGTTGCACCCGATCGACGACTGGCGAGCGGCGCTGGGGGATCCGAAGCGGGCCGGTGACTGGCTGGCGTACTTCGACCGGCAACTGCGCGACCACCCGTGGCGTGACGTGCTCGGAACCTGGTGGCCCCGTCTGCTGCCGGGCATCGCCGCCGGCGCCACCCACGGCGTGATCCGGGTCGGGCACGCCGTACGCGTCCTCGAAACGGACGACGTGAACCCACCTCGGCTCACCGAACTGGCCCAGGCCCTCGGCTACTGGGCGGCCCGCTGGCAGCCGATCCCCGGCACCGACCGTGTTCTCGACGGCCACCGGGCCGGCCGCGAGCAGATGGACGTGGACGCCGCGCTGGCCGGGCTGCCCCGGATCGACGACCAGACCGGCGGCGTCCGGGATCGGTTGGGTCAACTGCCGGGCGTACCCCGATGGGAGCCGGCGCTCGCGGCGCTGAGCCCCGCGCGGAGCCCGGACGAGGCGAAGCGCGGGCTCACCACGTTGGTGCACCGCGCCGGCCTGGACTACCTGCGCTTCGGTCACGCCGCGCCGGTCATGCTGGTGCACGCGGTCACCGCGCCGACCGCGGTGCTGCGTACCCTGCCGGCCCTGGACCGGGCGCTGTGGGCGCCGAGCCTCGCCGCGGCCTGGGCCGCGACGGCGGCCCTGACCTCGGTGTACGCCCCAGCCGACGGCATCGCGCCACCGACCGTGACCGCCGCGACACCGACGGAGGTCTTCGCCCGAGCGGCTCGGCACGGCGACGAGCACGTGGTCAAGCTCGCCGACGCGGTGCTCGACGCGCACGCGGCCACTGGCGACGACCGGCTGCTCACCGCCGCCGGCTACGCCGGCCAACTGATCTGAGCAGGCCCCGGCGCAATGCGGCGGCAGTACGGGTCGCGCTGGCCTAGCCTCGGCAGGATGTGGCCTCGGATCGGTGAACTGCGCACCCTTGCCCTCGGCACCCCCGGCGAGCTGCGGGCGACCCTCAACACCCTCGTGCTGGCCGGCGTGAAGACCGCGACGGCCGGCCGGCTCGCCGAGTACGCGGAAGAGGGCGAGGAGCTGGAGCAGGTCGGGGAACGGCTGGCCCTGGTCGACGACGACGACGCGCTGGCCGGCGTCGTGGAGATCACCGGAGTCGAGGTGGTCCGCTTCGCGGACGTGCCATGGGACTTCGCCCGCGCCGAGGGTGAGGGGGACCGCTCGATCGAGGAGTGGCGGGCCGGGCACGCGGCCTACTGGGCGGGCCTCGGCACCCCGGTCGACGGCGACACCCCGATCGTGTGCCTACGCCTGCGACTGGTGTCCGGCGGCGAGGGCGGAGTGGCCAGCGGCGACCTCGGCACCTGACGCGGCCACGTCAGGCGCGCAGCTCGGGCAGCAACCGCGTCGCCACGTCCGCGAGGATGGCCTCGTCGCCGGCGTACCAACTGCTGGCGCGCGGCCAGTGCGTCACCACGTCGGTGAAGCCCAGGTCCGCGGCCCGGCCGACCTGGTCGGCGAAGAACTGCGCGCTGCTGAGCGAGAACACCGGCGCCGCGTCCAGCGAGAGGTAACGGTCCAGAGTGGCCGGATCGCGGCCGGCCTCCTCCAGCGTGCGATCCATCCGCGCGGACAGCGCCGACACGGTGTCCCACCAGCCCGACACGTCGTCGGCATCGGTGCCGGTGGTCACCCAGCCCTGACCGAACCGGGCCACCAGCCGCATCGATCGCGGCCCGTTGGCGGCCACCACGAAGGGAACCCGGGGCTGCTGCACGCAGCCGGGGTTGTTGCGGGCGTCCACCGCGGCGAACCACTCACCACGCCAGGTGGTGCCGTCCTCGCGCAGGACGAGATCGAGCAGCTCGGTGAACTCGGCGAACCGGTCCACCCGCTGACGCGGCGGCAGGGTCTCACCGCCCAGCACGGCCGAGTCGAACCCGATACCACCCGCGCCCAGGCCGAGCAGCAGCCGACCGTCGCAGACGTCGTCCACGGTGGTGATCTGCCGGGCGAACGCCGCCGGGTGCCGGAAGTTCGGCGACGCCACCAGGGTGCCCAACCGGATCCGGGAGGTCACCGTCGCGGCGGCGGTCAGCGTGGCCATCGAGTCGAACCACGGGCCGTCGACCAGGTCACGCCAACCCAGGTGGTCGTAGGTCCAGGCGTGGTCGAAGCCCCACTCGTCCACCTGCCGCCACCGACGCTGTGCCTCCGCCCACCGCTGGTCGGGCAGGATGACGATGCCAATCCGCATGATCGCCAGCCTAGCCGGGGACAGCACCGCCGCCGGTTGTCGATCCGCGTTGCGGTCGGCCCGTACCCTCCCGGCATGCCCGCCGAAGCATCTGCTGCCCGCGTACCCCGGGATCGCCGCGGCCGCACGATCCGCACGGTGGCCATGACGCTCGCGGTGGTTGTCCCGTCCTTCCTCCTCCGCGAGCTGATCGAGTCCCGGTTCGGTCGCGGGCCGATGGCCGACCTCAGTGCGATCGCACTGCCGATGGCGGCGACCGCGTGGCTGGCGCCGTACGCCTCCTATCGGCGACGCGACGCCCTGCTCTGGCTGGCGGGCCCGGGCATCTACGTCTTCGCGGTGATCGCCTGGCGGGTGGCCCTCGCGCCCTACCGGGACTGGCGGCCCCGCCCCGAGGAGTTGCCCCGGATGCGCTGGTCCCGGGACCCGGAACACGCCGGAACCTGGTACCTGACCGAGCCTTCGGGTGACGCACGTCACACTGCTCTCGGGTAGGGGTCTCCCGTTCGGCTCCGACCCCTTGGCGAGCTGCACCCCGTCGGGTGTGACCGAGGAGAGGACCAACGCGATGACCAAGGTGACCGCACAGCTGTCGGTGTCGGTGGACGGCTTCTACGCCGGCCCGCGGTTCGAGGGCGACAGCAACTGGATGGACTCGGCGGAGAGTGCCGGGTTCTTCCGGGTCACCCGCTGGGCGACGGAGGCGTCGGCGTGGCGTGAACGACAGGGCTTCGCCGGTGGTGAGAAGGACACCAACTCCGAGGTAATCGCCGAGTCGTTCGGGGCCGCCGGCGCGTACGTGATGGGGCGCCGGATGGCCGACGGCGGTGAGGCGCCCTGGGGCGAGGAGCCGCCGTTCCGCGCGCCGGTCTTCGTCGTCACGCACCGCCCCCGCCAGACTCTCCTGCGGGGCGGAGGCACCAGCTTCACCTACGTCACCGATGGCGTGGCCAGTGCCGTCGAGCAGGCGCGCGCCGTGGCCGGCGGCAAGAACGTCGCCGTGGCCGGAGGCGGCAGCCTGGTGCGGCAGGTCATCAAGGCGGGGCTGCTCGACGAGTTGGAGCTGCACGTCGTACCGGTCGTGCTCGGCACCGGCCTGCGACTGTTCGACGCGGATCTCGACCTCGGCGACAAGGAGGCGATCGAACTGACGCCGACCCGCGTCCTGCACACCCCGCAGGTCACCCACATCCGGTACGACGTGAACGGTCGCGCCCCACTCGTGCTCGACGATCGGGGCAGGGGCGGCGGCCCGACGACGACCACGAACTGAGTCACCCGACCCGCCACCTCAAGAGGAGACGCCATGCCGCAACTGCTGCGGGTGCAGTGCTTCAACGTGTCGCGCGACGGGTTCGGCACCAGCGAGGGGCAGAGCCTGGAACGGCCCTTCGGCCACGCGGACCCCACCCCGCTGTTCTCCTGGCGGGCCGCCACCGCCAGCTTCGTGTATCGCACCGAGCCCGGCGGCAGTCGCGGCCTCGACGACTATCTGACCCGCGACGCCGAGTGCAACATCGGCGCGGAGATCATGGGTCGCAACAAGTTCGGCCCTCAGCGCGGGCCCTGGGAGAACCACGACTGGCAGGGCTGGTGGGGGGACAACCCGCCGTTCCACACGCCGGTCTTCGTGCTCACCCACCACGTACGCCCGTCGTTCACGCTGTCCGACACCACGTTCCACTTCCTCGACGCCAGCCCGGCCGAGGCGCTGGCCCGGGCGAAGCAGGCAGCCGACGGTCGCGACGTACGCCTCGGTGGTGGGGTCGCCACCATCCGCGAGTTCCTCGATGCCGACCTGGTCGACACGATGCACATCGCCGTCGCGCCCGTCGACCTCGACCGGGGCGAGCGCCTGTGGGACAGCCCCGACGAACTTCTCGACCGCTTCCACCTGGAGTCGGTGCCCAGCGCCAGCGGAGTCACCCATCTCCTGTTCTGGCGACGCTGACCCGCGATCCTGGGCAGTTTCCGTTACGCCTGAACTGTCCAAGATCTCGGCAGGCTCTAAGCGAGGCGGGACAGCACCAGCATGCGGTTGCCGTCGGGATCCGTGACCCGGGCGGACCGCTCCCCCCACGGCTGGTCGACGGGGTCCTCGGTGACCGTGGCACCGCCCGAGCGCAGGGCGTGCACGGCGGCGTCGCAGTCGTCGGCATAGACGCACAGTTCCCAGCGGTGCGACTCGGCCGGCCCGCCGGCCTCCGGATTGGCGGCCAGGCCCAGCTCGCTGTTGCCCAGTCGGAGTGCGACGAACTCTGGAACACCCTCGTCCGGGAACCGGTAGGTCAGCTCGAAGCCGACCACATCCCGGTAGAACCCGATCAGTCGTGGCAGGTCAGGTGTCGTCACGATCGGAAAAGCTTCGGTGAACACGGACCACCTCCAGAGCGGACACTAACGGACGCTCTGTGTGATCGGGAGCAACCGTTTGGGATGCACCCCCGTCGAAGAGCGGTTGTTCGAGTGCCGCTATTCCGGTGGCGCTGAGTTAGGAGCGCGACCGGAGGCTGCCCGAATGTGGTTGAGCTGAGCACCTCTCCCAGGTAGGAACGACCAAATGCGACCAGAGCCTGGGCAGGTGCTGCATTTCTCGGAAGACCCGACGATCACGCGGTTCGTTCCGCATGTCGCCGCGACCGCTCAGCAACCGGACGCATACGTGTGGGCCGTCGACCAGGATCGGGCTCCCGATTACTGGTTCCCGCGCCAGTGCCCCCGGGCGATGGCCTGGGTGCTGCCGACCACCTCTCGGGCGGATCGTGATCGGGTCGTCGGAGCGGGCTGCGGCGAGCGAGTACATGCGATCGAGTACGGCTGGCTGGAGGCGATGCAGAGGGTGCGACTGTTCGCGTACCGGCTACCCGCTGATCGCTTCCAACTATTCGGCACTCCCGAACCACACGCGCTCGTGGCAGTCGAGCCCGTCACACCCCTCGGTCCTCCCGAGCCGGTGGGTGATCTGCTGCGGTGTCACGCCGAGGCGGGAATCCAGCTTCGCGTGCTGAACAACCTCTGGTCCTTCTGGGACGTAGTGACCAACAGCTCGGTCGGCTTCAGTGGCATCAGGCTGCGCAACGCAAGGCCCCGCTCCTGATCCTCCCTGGAAATTGGAAGGCCGTTGCTGGGACGATGACCGCCGCTGAGATCCCTCTGAGGGCTCTAGGGCGTGTCTTCAAAGGCTCACAACCATTGGAGTAGCGCGGCGATAGTGACTGTGGCCTGGAACGAGGTCGCGGTCTTGTCGTAGCGGGTCGCCACGCTGCGGCACTGCTTGAGCCGGTTGAAGCACCGTTCGACGACGTTGCGCCGTTTGTAGAGCTGCTTGTCGAACGCCGGTGGTCGGCCGCCACGGCTGCCGCGTCGGTAGCGGTTGGCCTGCTGGTCGGCGCGCTCAGGGATCGTGTGTCCGACGCCGCGCCGGCGCAGGTCAGCCCGGATGGCCTTGGAGCTGTAGCCCTTGTCGGCGATGACATGGTCGGGCCGGACCCGAGGTCGGCCGGGTCCGGCCCGCTCGACCCGGATCGCTGCCATGACGTGCGTGAAGCGGCTGCAGTCGTTGACGTTGCCGCCGGTAAGCACGAACGCCAGGGTCCGACCCAGGCCGTCGCAGGCGAGGTGAATCTTGGTGGTCAGTCCACCTCGACTTCGACCGAGGGCGTGATCTTGTGGTTCGTCCGATTCGCAGGCCCCCCTTTAGCGCCCGCAGCGTGCTGGTGGGCACGCACGATCGTGGAGTCCACCGACACCAGCCAGTCAATGTCCCCGGCAGCGTCCGCGTCGGCCTGGACCCCGGCCAGCATCCGCTCGAACGTGCCATCAAGGGCCCACCTGCGGAAACGGGTATAGATCGACTGCCACGACCCGTAGCGGACGGGCACATCACGCCACGCCGCCCCGGCCCGGATCTTCCACACGATCCCGTTGAGGACCCGCCGGTCATCGACCCGAGGCCGACCACCGATCACCACCGACGGCAGATACCGCGATAGCGCATCCCACTCGACGTCAGACAACTCGTAGCGACGACCCACGCCCTACATCATCCGACAACAAAAATCCTTTGAAGACACCGCCTAGAGCTGACAGCGCGAAAGCACCGCGTCCGACGCCGGAAGCCCCGGTCGTCGCTGGCACCACCGCGCTGCCTACCGGCTCCAACGCTCCGCGGGTAGGCAGTTGGTGCCGGGCGAGCCGTAGACGACAGTGCCCGACGGGTCCCCGTAGCAGTGGTCGAACTCGTCCGACGGACGAAAGAGCGGACGGCGGTCGATTTCGGCACCGGTGTCGTCGTAACTGACCAACTCGGCGCCCTCGTTGGCGTTGGCATTCTCGGTGATCAGGCCGAACACACCGTTGGCCAACCGCGCCGTGGTCGTCTGCCCATCCCCGTGTTCGAGCACCAGCCGGTGCACCCGAGCGCTGACCCGGCCAGTCGCCGCGACGTCGCCGCCGTTGACTCTGCTGGACACGAGCAGGAGTCGCTGGACCGGGCCGGGCAACCAGTTCCGTTGTGGCCAGTCCCGTTCACTGCTGGCGGCCCCGCTGATCTCCTGATGTGGCACCGTGGAGACTTCACAGGTGAAGTACCCGGTCTCCGATATGAAAAGCGCCACGGCCCGGTGATCCTGCTCGGCGGCCACGGCCAACTGGTCCATCGACACCGGAAGCCGCTCCATCTCCTCGTTCCACGACAGGCACTGCTCCATTGATCGGCGCAGCGTCGGTGACAGTTCGCTCGGACCCATCGCCAGATGCCGCACATCGTCGCCACTCGGCACCATCGCCACACCGGCGACCATGGCCGCAGCCGTCGCCAAGGTGGCCACTCCGAGCCGTAGCGCCCGGCGGGATCGCGGACGATGGACAGAAGCCATCAGATCCGAACGCATCCGCGCCGCCGCGCCGGGCGGCAGATCCCGCTCGACAGGCGTTTCGAAAATGCCCTTCATCGCTCATCCTCCTGCTTGGTTCCGTCGACGACCATCCGTGCCAGTCGGGCCCGTGCGCGACTGACACGTGAACGGAGCGCGCCTTCGTTGATGCCGAGGACCGCAGCCGCCTCGGCGTACGGCACGCCCGACCAGAGGCACAGGGCAACCGCCTCGCGCTCGGCGCGAGGTAATCGGCGTACGACCGCCAGGACGTCGGCCATCTGCCGTTCGTCATCGAGCCGAGCGACTACGTCGTCCGCCGGGTCCGCCTCCACCCCACGTCCCGGCGGCAACCTCCGCAGGGCTGCCAACCACCGCCGGGCCGAGCGCCACTCGGTGCGGGTCGTGTTGGTGGCGACCACCAGCAGCCACGGCAGCGCCAACCCGTCGACCAGGACCGCCGCTTCGCCACGCCTACGCCACGCGACCAGGAAGGTGGACTGCGTCACGTCCTCGGCGAGCGTCCACGAGCCGGTGAGCCGGAACGCGTGGTTGTAGACCGCCCGGGCGTACCGGTCGAAGAGCCGGCCGAACGCGACCTCGTCACTGGCTGCGATGGCCGACCACAGATCTTGGTCGGACGGTTGTATCTGGCTCGTCACACCTGACTATCGCCGGTCGGGCCGAACCTGTTGCAGTCGTCTTCCGGGGTGATCGGCGCGCGAAGGCGAGAATCGACCGGAACGAATGGGGCGCCGCCTGGGGTCACTTGACGGCCGTGGGAGTCTCGCCGAGTGCTGGTTAGAGCAATCCTCGGGGCCGTCATCACCGCCATCGGGTGCGCGGGGGCGTTTGTCTTCGCCTACGCCGTGATCCTGGTCGGGGTGAAAGGCCAACGCGCCAGCGAACGGGGATGGGGGCGGGCGGCCAACCTGCCCCGAACTGTCTTCGCTGGCTACTTCGGCGCTGCCGGCCTTGCTCTTCTGTCGACGGCGCACCTGGCCCTGTTCTACCGCGACGAAGAGTGGTTCTGGCTGATCGCGCCCCAACAGGGAGCGGTGGTGCTTTCTCTTGCGGCGGGATGGCTCGCGATGCACAGGATGGGCAGGTCGCGTCGATGATCGGAGACACTTTCACCGTGCGAAACGACCTCGACCAGATCGAAGCGGCGTTCGTCGGCACGCCACTGGCCGGCCTGCCGATCGGGCACGGCCCGTCGGGCACTGTCCTCGTCGCCGACATCGACCCCAATCGCACGCAAGAGGCTTGGCAGGTTGCCGACGCACTGGTGTCGGTCACCGGACGCCTGCCCGTCATGGTCACCGACGACTTCGGCGACACGCCGAGGATCCGGCCCGAGCCCGAGCCCGGTCCGTCGGAGTCAGAGCTGCGCGCGTTCGCCGAGGCGGCCGAATCTTCCGACCCCTGGCTGGTCTACCGCCACTACCGCGCGGACGACGACGTCGACGAGGGCGAGGTCGAGTACTAAACGCGTGGCAGGGCTGGCGCAGACCTGGACCTGACGGCCCTGGTGTCGGATATGGCGCTGCCGACTCCGCTCCAGGAGCTGGAGCGGGCGCTGTACGATCGGCTGCTCGCCGACGCCGACCTGTACGCCCGGGTGCTTGGCAGGGTGCGGTTCGTGACGCAGACCGATTACTGGTTCACGCCTAACAGCGTCCTGCTCATGTTGCTGCCCACCAGCGATGTCCGCAGCTCGGGGTACTGGGTCGACTTCTTCGGTGCGCCCGCCCGGGGGTACCGGTGGATGCTGGCCGAGGCGTTGACGCAGTGGCGTCACCGGTGGGACGCCCGCCTGGTCGCGTCTTGGGGTGGCACCATGCTGCAGTTCCAGGTGGGTCGTCGCCCGGCACCGGGTGACGAGGCGTGGACCGCGGCCGGCCAGCTCAAGGCGCTGGCACCGAACCTCGACCTGTGCCGATGGGAGGTCGCCGTTGCCTTGCCCGCCGGTGACGCGTGGTTCGTGCACAACCGACCCTGACGACTCGACCAGGCCGTGATCCGCCGAGCTCGGCCGTCGCCTGCGGACTGAGCCGCTCCTTGAAGTCGTGGTCCTAAGGGACGTCCTCGTCGATCCCCAATAGCGTCAGGCGTCCCTTAGTCGGCCGCGGGCTGTCGCCAGCGTCCGGCCCGGATCCGGTCGGCTGGGTACAGCTCACGGCCAGTTCAGGGCCGGTAGTCTGCGCGACCGGCTACCGAAGCAGGCGGCCGAACCAGCGAGCTGGTTCGGCGGCATCCGAAGGCGGAAAACGACGCCGCCCGCCCGGTGACCCGGACGGGCGGCGATCACGACCGCGTCAGCAGGTGCAGTCGGGCGGGACGACGTAGAAGGCGATGTTGGTGTTGCTGCCCTCGTACCCGGCGTTGCCGGACCAGGAGAACTCGTAAAGGAACTGCGGGTAGGTGTTGGCGTCCACGGTCGGCAGCGAGTCCCGCAGCGAGAAGGTGCCGTCCGCCGCGGTGGTGACGTTCGGGAGCGGGACCGAGGTGCCGTCCGGGCCGACCCGGTTGACGGTCAGCGTCACGCTTGCGCCGATCGACCCGGTACGGGTGCCGGTGACCTTGCCGTCGATGACCGACTGCTGGCCGTTGACCAGGGTGCGGTCCGGGGACGTGACCTCGATGGACGACGGCTGCTTCTGCACGGTCACGTCGACGGTGCCGGACGACCGCCGGTGGGTCGAGTTGCCGTCCCAGGCTAGCTTGTAGGTGACCTGCCCCGTGACCGTGACGCTGTCGTCGAAGCCGAAGGCGCACGACGCGTCGGTGGTCAGGTCCGGCAGCTTCTTCTCGTTACCGCCGTTGACGCTCCGGCTCACGTGGACCGTGGCCGGGCCCTGGCAGGCCCCAACGTCCTGGGAGATCGCTCCGGTGACCCGGAACTTCTCCCCGACGTACGCCGGGTCCGCCACCGTGCCGCTGATCTGGGAGTCCTTGGACGAGACGGTGACCTCCCGGGTGGCCGACGCCGGCGCGTACACCGGCGAGCCGGCGTCCCAGCTGACCGTGTAGACGTACCGGCCGCCCTGCGCCGGCGTGTCGAGGATCGCGAAGCCGCCAGCGCTGTCGGTGGTGACGGTCGGAAGCTGCTCGGTCACCCCGTCCACGCGGTTGTTCCAGATGGTCCTGGTAACTCCGATCTGCTGGGGATCTGTGGGCACCTTGCCGTCGAAGCTCAGCGTGCCGGAGAGCTGCAGGCGCTTGCCGTCCTCGCCGGCCGCCGCGCCGGTGAGGGTGAGCGTCGGGGTGCGCCCGGCCACCGGCACTGTCAGCGAGGCGTCGCTGCCCTGGTAGTTCGGGGTCCGGGCCCAGGAGACCTCGTAGCGGATCTCCCCGCTGACCGGCGGGGTGTCGGTGATCGTGAAGGTGCCGTCCGCCGCGGTGGTGGCCGAGAGCGCGGTGCGGCTGTCGTCCGGCAGGATCCGGGTGACGTCGAGCCGCTGCACGCCCGGGGCCGCTCCGTCGGCCAGGGTGAGCCGGCCGGTGACGGTCATCGGGTCGAGGGCGGTGGCGGACTCCGGCCCGGTCAGCGAGATCGCCGACTTGGGCAGGGTCACGTCGACCGCCCGCCAGAGGTGGTAGCGCTCGCTGTCCCGGTCGTACACCAGGCCGAAGACGTCGGTGCCGAGGAATGCCAGGCTGCCCTCCACCACCGCACCGTCCAGGCTGTCGGCCTGGTTGACCGGTGCGCCACTGGCGAGGGTGTGCACGATCAGCTCCGGACTGCCGTCGCGCCCGCCGGCGAGGTAGCGGCCGTCGGGGCTGATCGTGACCGCGTCCGGCCGGCCGGGGCCGGCGCCGTAGTGGCGTACCTCGGCCAGGGTGGTGGTGTCGTAGCCGATGTGGGTGGCCGAGCTGCCGTAGGCCCCGATCACCTGGCTGCCGTCCGGGGTGACGACCAGCTCGCGAAGGTCTGCCACGATGCTGTTCATGATCGTGCCGCGCCGCGTCGCCTGTGCGCCGTCCACGGAGTAGACCTCGACCATCGCGGGGCTGAGGCCGGGAGAGCCGGTGGCCAGCACGTTGCCGGCCACCGCGACCCGTGGCGCCTGGTACATGTAGTTGGTGATGCCGACGACCGTGGGATCGGCCGCCGCGACGTCGAGCGTCAGCACGCCGCCGGTCGACTCGAACCCGCAGCCGTAGCCGACCCAGACCCGGCTTCCGGACAGGGCGAGGTTCGTCGGGCAGCGGTACCCCTCCAGGGAAATCTTCCGGACGACCTGCAGGGTGGCGGTGTCGACCTCGGCCAGTTCACCGCTGTCGCTCAGCGCGACGTAGAGGCGGTCGCGATCGGTGTCGATGGCGAGGCCGACCGCGCCGGCCATCCCCTCCAGGGTGTCGGTCACCGCGCCGGTGGCGTCGGCGACGACGACCCGGTCGACCGCGGCGACGAAGACCCGGCCGTCGCCCGCGGCGACGTCGCGGGCGCTGGTGACGCCCTCCAGGAGGGTGCTGGTGTCCGCGGCGGCGGCCGGTGCCGCGACGCCGACCGCAGCGGCGGCGGCCAGGGCCGCCGTGGCGGTCGCGCCGGCGATCCGGCGCGGCAGTGCGGCTCGGGTACGGGCGGATGGTGAGCTGTGAAGCATGGGTACTCCCCGTCTGGCGCGACACCTCGCCGCGCCGGGAGGGAGCATGGCCGCCCCCTCCGACGGGATTCCACCCCGCTCCGCCGATCGACCGGGCATCCTCAGATGGCGACAAGGGCGACATGATCATGTGACCTTTTGGGACGGCGGGGCGCTGGTTTTGGTGGTGTAGAGCGTTTTCGCCGAGGCGGCGCGGCGAACGCGGCCCGCCGGCGGGCTACTCAGACCGGGGCGAGCACCCGTGACCTGACCCGGATGGGGCATGACTCATCGCAGGCCGCGTTGATCTATCAGCACGCCACGGCCGAAGCGGACCGTGCCATTGCCAGGCGCTGCACCAGGCGTTGCGGGTGGACCGGAATGGGCCCGGTAAGCCGGTAGGCAGCGCGAGCAAGACCAAAGGCAAGCCGGGCAAGAAGTCCGGCAGCAAGAAGGGTAAGAAGGGGTCAGCGGACCGGGACGGGGCCGGGGATGACCGTGGCTAATGGCACGCTAATGGCACACGGCATGACGGCTCACCTCGGAACATCGAAGGCCCTGACCGGGACTCGCGTCCTGACCAGGGCCTTCGCAGTGGAGCGGGTGACGGGAATCGAACCCGCACTGTCAGCTTGGGAAGCTGATGTTCTGCCATTGAACTACACCCGCAGGCGGCACCACTGTACCCGAGTGGTCGATCCGGTGCACCCAGGCACCCCCGCGAGCCCACCACGCCAGGCGCCCAGGAAGAAGTTTCCGGACGGCAACATATGGCCGTTCTCAAATGCGTCGATGAGTTGTAACGTCTGCCACACGTTGCCAGCCACGGCGTGACACACCCCCTGCCGCGCCGCCAGAAAGAGGTGGGCCCATGGGACCCCGTCCCAACCTGCTGACCCGGCGTGCTGCCGGTGTCGCGTCGACGACCCTCGCGCTGCTGCTCAGCACCGCTGCGGTGGGCGTCGTTCCGGCTGCTTCGGCCTTCTCCGCGGCGCCCGGTGGCGCCTGCGTGGAGCCAGCCGACAGCCACTCCAACGCCCGGCTCAAGCCCGGTGCGGCGGCCAAGCACGACCCGAACGAGTTGACCGCGCAGCAGGTCCGCGAGCGGGACGCGGACCTCGCCGCTGCGTTGCGCGAGCGCGCCAACTTCCGTACCGGCGCCGGTGCGACGGCGCTGGCCACGGTCACCATCCCGGTGGTGGTGCACGTGATTCAGGAGAACAGCACCCGGGCCGGCGGCAACATCCCCGACTCGCTGATCACCTCGCAGATCACCGTGCTCAACCAGGCATACGCCGGTGCGACCGGCGGAGCGGTCACCGCGTTCGCCTTCCGACTCGACAAGATCAACCGGGTGACGAACCCGTCGTGGTACCCGATCGTGCAGGGCTCGTCGGCGGAGCGGTCGATGAAGTCCTCGTTGCGGGTGGGCGGCAAGAACACCCTCAACATCTACCTCGGTGAGCTGAGCAACGACCTGCTGGGCTGGGCGACCTTCCCGCAGCGCAAACTGAGCAGCATGGACGGCGTGGTCGCGCTGAGCGAGTCGCTGCCGGGCGGCACCGCCACCAACTACAACCAGGGCGACACGGGCACCCACGAGGTGGGCCACTGGCTGAACCTCTACCACACCTTCCAGGGCGGGTGCGGCGGCTCGGGTGACAGCGTCAGCGACACCCCGGCCGAGGCGTCGCCGGCCTACCAGTGCCCGACCGGGCGCGACACCTGCTCGGCGACCGGGCTGGACCCGATCACCAACTTCATGGACTACACCTACGACTCGTGCATGTACCAGTTCACCGCCGGGCAGGCCAGCCGGATGCTGACCGCGTGGAACGCGTACCGGGCGGCATAACTTCCCTGCGTACGACCGGTGCCGGCCCCGTCACGACGGGGCCGGCACCGGTCGCTTTCTCCCCAGGACCAGGTCAGGCGGCCGAACACTGGACGTTGCGGCTGCGGCGGGCCGGGCGAGCCTGCGGTACGGCTGAAGGTGCGGCCGGGGCCAGTGGGTCGAGCCACACCTGCACCTCCGGCCCGCCGACGGCGACACCGAGGCCGTGCTGCTCCCGGCGGGCCAACATCGCCACGTCGACGGTGAACTCGAACAACCGCCAGTCGACCTGCGGCTCCGCCCGGGCGCCCTGCGCCAACCGTGCGACCCGGAGCGGATCGGTCACCGGACGGGCGCGACCCGCCACGTATGCCTCGTCGTCGCTCTCCTCCGGCGGGAACGAGTGCAGCGCGTAACGGCCGTCGCGTTCGAGATCGCGGCGCTTCGGAGAGTCGACGATGAAGCAGAACAAGCCCTCGTCGGTGATGACCGGGGAGACCGGATGGACCCGGGGCCCGCCGTCGGCGCGGACCGTGGCCAGGTAGCCGAAGCCTGGCCCGTACTGCTGGAGGAGAACGCGGATCCCGTCGGCGAGTCGGGGCTCGTCGGCGGCGAATTCGGACCAGGAAGCCATGCGGGCATTCTATCGAACAAATGTACGAGCAGCGACCTCGACTCGCTGGTCATCGGCACCGAATCCTGGCACTTTCGGCAACGCAGCTATGGTGGTCCGATGCTGCTCTCCGACCGCGACCTGGTCTCCGAGATCAAGGCCGGCACGCTGGGCCTGGAGCCGTTCGAGCCCACCCTGGTCCAACCCTCCAGCATCGACGTCCGACTCGACCGGCTGTTCCGGGTCTTCAACAACCACCTCTACACGCACATCGATCCGGCGATGCAGCAGGACGACCTGACCTCTTCGGTCGAGGTGCCCGACGGGGAGCCGTTCGTGCTGCACCCGGGCGAGTTCGTGCTGGCCTCGACGCTGGAGGTCATCTCGCTGGGCGACCAGCTCGCCGGCCGACTGGAGGGTAAGAGCTCCCTGGGCCGGCTCGGGCTGCTCACGCACTCCACCGCCGGCTTCATCGACCCGGGGTTCTCCGGTCACGTGACGCTGGAGCTCTCCAACGTGGCGAACCTGCCGATCACCCTCTGGCCGGGCATGAAGATCGGGCAGCTCTGCATCTTCCGGCTCTCCTCGCCGGCCGAGCACCCGTACGGCTCGGCGGTCTACGGCTCGCGCTACCAGGGCCAGCGGGGTCCGACGCCCAGCCGCGCCTGGCAGCACTGGCGCACCTGGCCCACCCGCTGACGGGCTGAGGCACCACGGTCAGACGACGAGGGCCCGCCGCGACCGATCGCGACGGGCCCTCCTGGTCACCCAGGATCAGCCTGGGCGGCCGTAGCTGTGGATCGGGCCGTCGTCGACCTTCTTCATCTTGACCGGTTGGCCGGCCTGCGAGGCGTGCACGACCCAGCCGTTGCCGACGTACATGCCGACGTGGTGGATGTCGCTGTAGTAGAAGACCAGGTCGCCGGGGCGCAGGTCGGCCTTGCTGACGTCCTTGGTGACGCGGCTCTGCTGAGCGGCGTTGTGCGGCAACGACACCCCGGCCTTCGCCCATGCGGCCAGCATCAGCCCGGAGCAGTCGTACGAGTTCGGGCCCTCGGCACCCCACACGTAGGGCTTGCCGATCTGCGCGCAGGCGAACTTGACCGCCGTGCCCGCAGCGCCGCCGGGATAGCTGCCGGGGCAGGGCGCCGGACGCAGCGGACCGCCGCCCCCGTTGCCGTACACCTTGAGGCGCAGCTTCTGCAGCCGGTCGATCTCCTCGTTGATCTGCTTCTTCTTGGCCGCCAACTGGGCCTCGGTGCGGGCCAGCTGGGCCACCATCTCGTCCAGCGGCGCCTTCTGCGCGGCCAGCTCGTCGCGCAGGTCGGCGACCTCGCGTACGTCCTGCTGCTGGTTGTGCGCGAACCGGTCGAGCATTTCGAGCTGGCTGACCACCTCGCTGGGTGACCGGCTGCCGAGCATCGCGTTGACGGTCGAGACGGTCTCGCCCTTGTACGCGCGCACGGCCAGCGCGCTGACCTTGTCCATCGCGGCGTCGACCTGCCGCTCGAGCGGGGCGATGCGGGCGGCCAGCGCGTCCGCCTGCTTGCGCTTGACGGCGAGGTCGGCGCGGGTGGCGTTGTGCCGTTCGATGATCGGTTCGAGTGTGTTCCAGTCGGCGTCGATCTGGCGCTCGATCTCGGCGACGGACGGGTCGGCGTGGGCGGCCGTGGCGCTGCCCGTCAGGACGACGGCGACGCCGACCAGTGCGGCGAGAGCGGTGGTGAAGCGGGACCAGCGTGGGCGCGGCACGATCGACGTCGGGACGGCGAATGCCGACCGCTCGGACGACGGCCGCGGGGCATGGAGTGCCACCGGGGTTCCGTACTCCTTCTTCCTGACCGCCTACCGGGTTAGCTGACGGGTTCGGGCGGGAAGTCGGCGCCCTACCGCAGTGGCTGCGGATTCACCCCGAGGGACGTGGGTCCCCGGTTCGCTCGGAAACGACTCGGCGGTGTCGGTCCGTTACCGCCCGGGATGGGCGGAGCTGCTGTCGGGCCGACAAATGACCAGAGTAGAGACGCCCGTTACCGATCCGCAACCCGTACGGCCGTGACACTCCGTACCGATTGGGTGGGGGTCACCGACCGTGCGTGAAGAATTCTTTCTGAACAAGTAGATAGATGGAAAGGTATTGACGCGGACTCTCCAGCGGCGCGATGGTGACCTGACCTCTACCCGCGAGAATCTAGGGGGTTCGATGCACCATCCAACCGTGTCGGCCGGCTGGCGCGCGCTGCTCGCCACGACCGTCGTCGCCGCCGCGAGCGCGGTGCCACTCTCCACGGCCGCCAACGCCGCACCCACCGCCGATCGCCAGCAGCAGTACGCCGCCGCGGCGACCGAGTACGGCGTGCCGACGGGCGTGCTGCTCGGCGTCTCCTATCTGGAGTCCCGCTGGGACAGCAACGCCGGCACACCGAGCACGAGCGGCGGCTACGGCCCGATGCACCTGACCGATGCCCGCCACGTTGCCGCTCTACCCGGGCGCGGCCACCACGACGCCGGCGCCGAGGACCCACGCGGTGACGACTCCCGGCCCTCCCGGGTGCCCGCGCCCCGACCCGTCGAGGCACCCGCACCGACCGCCGCCGCGTTGCAGACCGTGGACGCGGCGGCCGCACTGACCGGTGCCACCCCCGAGGCGCTGCGCACCGACGCGGCGGTCAACATCCGGGGTGGGGCCGCGTTGCTCAGCGCGTACCAGCGGGAGTTGGGTGCGCCGGTCGGAGCGGACACCGACCCGGCGGCCTGGTACGGCGCGGTGGCCCGCTACGCCGGTGCGGACAGCGCCGACGCCGCCGCGGCCTTCGCCGACGAGGTCTTCACCACCATCGCCGCGGGCGAGTCCCGGATGACCGACGACGGCCAGCGGATCACCCTGCCGGCGCGCGCGGTACAGCCCGAGCGCTCCCGGTTGGACCGGCTGGGCCTGCGCCGGTTGGCCCGCCCGGACGGGCTGGAGTGCCCGCGCACCATCTCCTGCGAGTGGATCCCGGCACCCTACGAGGCGTTCGGCGACGGGGACTACGGCAACCACGACCTCTCCGACCGGCCCGCCCGGCAGAAGATCGAGTACATCGTCATCCACGACACCGAGGCGAGCTGGGCGACGACCCTGAAACTCGTCCAGGACCCGACGTACGTGAGCTGGCACTACTCGCTGCGCTCGGTCGACGGGCACATCGCCCAGCACGTCAAGACCAAGGACGTCGGCTGGCACGCGGGCAACTGGTACGTCAACGCCAAGTCGATCGGTCTCGAACACGAGGGCTTCGCCGCGCAGGGCACCTGGTACACGGAGGCGATGTACCGGACCTCGGCGAAACTGGTGCGGCACCTGGCGCTGCGGTTGGGCATCCCGCTGGACCGCCAGCACATCATCGGCCACGACAACGTGCCCGGCACCGTCGCTTCGACCGTGCGGGGGATGCACTGGGACCCGGGCCCGTACTGGGACTGGACGCACTACTTCGACCTGCTGCACGCACCTCGGCTGGACACCGGCACCCCGGCCACCGGGCTGGTCCGGATCGACCCGGACTACGCCACCAACCAGCCGGCGTTCACCGGTTGCGTCACTGCGGGCGTCCCGTGCGCGCCGCGCGGCTCCTCGTCGGTCGTGCTGCGGAGCGCACCGTCCGCGGACGCGCCGCTGGTCAACGACATCGCGCTCCGACCGGACGGCACCCCGAACACGATGGCCGTGTCGGACCACGGGGCCCGGGCATCAGCCGGGCAGACGTACGCGCTCGCCGGACGGCAGGGCGACTGGACCGCCATCTGGTACCTCGGGCAGCGGGCCTGGTTCCACAACCCGGCGTCCGCGCCGACCGCCAGTTGGACCGTCGGCGTCGTGGCCACGCCGAAGCCCGGTCGGACGACCATCCCCGTGTACGGAAGGGCGTACCCGGAGGAGGCGGCGTACCCGGACGGGGTGCCCTACCAGACGATCTCGCCGTTGCAGTACACCCTGGCCGCCGGACAGCGGTACGCAGTCGGCGCGGTGCTGGCCGGCGAGTACTACCGGGCCAGCACGTTCGACGGCTCGTCGCCGGGCGACTGGACGGTGATCCGCGGCAAGAACCGCTACGCGCAGATCCAGTTCGGCCACCGCATCATGTACGTCGATCTCGCTGACGTGCAGTTGCTGCCCTCCCCGGTGGGCGCGCCCCGCTGACGAACAACGACGGCCCCCGGTCGGTGACCGGGGGCCGTCAGTGCGTGATCTGGATCAGCCAGGTCTGCGGAACCCGGCGACCGGCATGGTGTTGATGCTGGACACCTGCACCGGTTTGCCGGCACGTGGCGCGTGCACCATCTGGTTGTTACCCAGATAGAGCCCGACGTGACTCAGCCCGGAGAAGAAGAAGACCAGGTCACCGGGGCGAGCATCAGCTCGCGCAACCGCCTTGCCCTCGTTCCACTGGTCACCGGTGTGGTGGGTCAGGGAGATCCCGGCCGCCTTGTAGGCGTACTGGGTCAGCCCCGAGCAGTCGAACGAGTTCGGGCCGGTGGCACCCCAGACGTACGGCTTGCCGACCTTGCCGCAGGCGGTCTTGATCGCGGTGCGGGCGGCCTCGCTGACCACTCCGTTGATGGTCGGGCAGGCCGCGGTCTTTACCGTGGTCTTGGGCATCGACGCCTCGAGCTGCTTGATCTCGGCGTCGATCTGCTTCTTCTTGGCCGCCAGGTCGTTCTGCTGCTTGGTCTGGGTGACGATCAGCTCGTCCAGCTTCTGCTTCTCGCCGTCGTACTTGGCCCGCACGGCCAGCACGCCCTCGACCTCCTTGCGCTCCTGCGCGGCCAGCCGATCGAGCACGGTGAGCTGCTCGGCGAGCGTGTCCGGCTTGACGCTGACCAGCAGCGAGCCGATGTCGTGCGACGGTCCGGAGATGTAGTAGCGGGAGGCGAGGTCGCCGACCCGGTTGAGCGCCAGCTCGCTCTGGAGCGCCAGCGGCTCGATCTTCTTCTGCAGGCCCGCCGACTTCTGTCGATTGACCTTCAGCTGCGCCCGGACCTTGTTGTACTGCTCGATGGTGGGCTCCAGCTGCTCCCACTTCTTGTCGATCTGCGCCTCGATCTCGTCGACCGTCGGATCGGCGTGAGCCGGTGCGGCGAGCAGACCGGCGCCGACTGCGGCGGCGGCGACCAGGACGAGCAGACGGTGGACGCCGCGGCGCAGGCCACCTGACCGAGCAGACGTGTTCAGGCCGTGACGATGAGGGGGCATGGTTGCCACCGGCATCGACTCCTTTGCAACCGACCGCCGGGCGCCTCGCGTGAGGGAAGGGCCGAGGCAGACGACCCACAGCGGTCGGTGCCTCACATTAGGGAAGCTCGGAGCGGTTATCAAGGTGAGCGCAGTAACCGTCACTGTCGTGCAACCGCTTGCACACCAAGGGTATTCGCCGATTAGCCAACGATTGCGGTCAATACATCGTCGAGTGTGACCACGCCGAGAGGGCGCCGGCCGTCGCTGACCAGCACCATGTGCCGCCGCTCGCGGCGCATGGCCAGCAGCAGATCGGCCAGCGTACGCTCCGGCGGCACCACCGCCAGCGGTCGGTAGACCCGGGCCGGCACCGGCGACCGGCGACCCTGCCCGGCGTACCCGAGCACGTCCTTGACGTGCACGAAGCCGAGCACCCGACGGGTCGACCGCTGCACCACCGGGAACCGGGACCGGCCGGTCCGGGTCGCCAACACCTCCAGCGACGCCGGTGAGACGTCCTCGGCCACCGTCACCACCGTCGACCACGGCTGTAGCGCGTCCGCCGCCGTGCGGCTGTGCAGGGCCAGGGCGCCGGTGATCCGGGCGTGCTGCTCCTCGTCGAGCAGACCCTCCGTACGCGCCTGGGAGACGAGCCCGGCCAGTTCCTCGGCGGTGAACACCGTCTTCACCGCCTCGGACGCCTCGATACGCCAGAACGCGAGGACGCGGCGGGCCGCCCACTTCATCGCGAGCAGCAGCGGCTTGGTGGCCACACAGAACGCCAGCATCGCCGGGCCGAGCCACAGTGCCGAGACCTCCGGACCGGCCAGCGTGATGTTCTTCGGCACCATCTCGCCGACGACGGTGTGCAGGAAGACCACCACGCCCAGTGCCAGCACGAACGCCACCGGGTGCACCGCCCGCTCGGGCAGCCCGGCCGCGTGGAACGGAGGCTCCAGCAGGTGGGCCAGCGCCGGCTCGGCGATCGCGCCCAGACCCAGCGAGCAGACCGTGATGCCGAGCTGCGCGCCCGCGATCATCAGCGGGATCTGGTTCATCGCCGACAACGCCCAGCGGGCCCGCTTCGATCCGGCGGCCAGCGGCTCGATCACCGTCCGGCGGGACGCGATGAGCGCGAACTCACTGCCCACGAAGAACCCGTTGCCGAGCAGCAGCAGCACTGTCACCAACAGCTCAGTCATCGTCGTCCGGCTCCGCCGGGCGCAACACCCGGACCTGCTCGATCCGGTGCCGCTCCACCTCCACCACTGTGAACTCCCAGCCGTCCGCCTCGACCGTCTCGCCGGCCAGCGGAATGTGCCCGAGCCGAGCCATCAGGAACCCGGCCAACGTCTCGTACGGGCCCTCGGGCAGCCGGAAGCCGGTCTGCTCGGCCACCTCGTCGGAGCGGAGCACCCCGTCGACCAGCACGGTGCGCTCACCGCCGGGCACGGTCAGTTCGCCCGCGTCAGCGTCGTCCACGCTGGCCGGGTCGAACTCGTCGGCGATCTCCCCGACCAGCTCCTCGACGAGGTCCTCGATCGTCACCACGCCGTCCGTCCCGCCGTACTCGTCGACCACGATGGCCAGATCGGCGCCTGCCGCCTTCAACGCGGCCAGGACGCCGTCCAGGTCGAGGCTCTCCGGCACGTACACCGGCTCGCGGGCCACCGACCCGACCATGGTCGACGCACGCTCGGCCAGCGGCACGCCCAGCGCGTCGGGCACCCCGGCCACGCCGGTCACCAGGTCCAGCGTCTCCTCGTACACCGGGAAGCGGGTCCGTCCGGTCCGCCGGGACTCCTCAAGCAGCTCGGCCACGGTGGCCGTGACGCGCAGCGCGACCACGTCCACCCGGGGGGTCATCGCCTCGGCGGCCCGCTTGTCGCCGAACCGGATCGTGCGGCGCAGCAGCATGGCGGTGTCCGTCGGCAACGCACCGGCCCGGGCCGAGATGGCCGCCAGCAGGCCCAGCTCCTCCGGTGAGCGGGCGCTGGCCAGCTCCTCCTGCGGCTCGACACCGAGCGCCCGGACCAGTCGGTTCGCCGAGCCGTTCAGCCCCCGGATCAGCCAGCCGAACGTCCGGGAGAAGGTGTGCATCGGCCCGGCCGTGGCCAGCGCCGCCGGCATGGGTCGGGCCAGCGCCGCGTTCTTCGGCACCAACTCACCGAAGAGCATGGAGATCAGCGTCGCCAGGGCCAACGCGAGGAACGGGGTGTAGCGCCCGGTGTTCTCCCCGACCAGCGGGCGCAGCAGCGGGGTGAAGAGCCGGGCCAGGGCCGGTTCGGCCAGGTAGCCGGTGAGCAGCGCGGTGATGGTGATGCCGAGCTGTGCGCCGGAGAGCTGGAAGGAGAGCTCACGCAGCGCAGCGCGTACCGTCAGGGCGGCCTGGTCGCCCGCGGCGGCCCGCCGGTCGATCTCCGCGCGGTCGACCGTGACCAGGGCGAACTCGGCCGCGACGAAGAACGCGTTGCCCGCGGTCAGGGCAACGAACCCGACCAGGGGCAGCAGCGTCGTCAAGAGTAGGCCGTCGATGTCGCCTCACCTCGGCGAGATTCTTGCACGACGACGGCGGCCCCTCGGGGGCCGCCGCCGTCGATGTTCAGATCCCAGATGTACGCGCCTCAGCCGACCGGCGCCGTCTCCTTGCCGCCCTGCGGCTGCTCCGGCTTGACCGAGCGGAGCAGCACGCTCGCCACGTCGATCACCTCGACCTGCTCGCCGGCGCCCTTGCCGTTGACGCCGTCGTTGAGCATCGTCGAGCAGAACGGGCAGCCGACGGCGACCGTCTTCGCGCCGGTGGCCATGGCCTCCTCGACCCGGTCCACGTTGATCCGCTTGCCGATCTTCTCTTCCATCCACATCCGGGCACCGCCGGCGCCGCAGCAGAAGGAACGCTCGCTGTTGCGCGGCATCTCGGTGAGGTCGCCCTCGATGGCGTCCCCGAGCACCTCACGGGGGGCCGCGAAGACCCGGTTGTGCCGGCCCAGGTAGCAGGGGTCGTGGTAGGTGACCCCACCGTCGACCGGCTGCACCGGGGTGAGCTTGCCGGTGGACACCAGGTGGGCCAGCAACTGGGTGTGGTGGACCACCTCGAACTCGCCGCCGAGCTGGCCGTACTCGTTGCCCAGGGTGTTGAAGCAGTGCGGGCAGGTCGCCACGATCTTGCGCTTGGCCTTCTCCCGACCCTCGAACGCCTCGTTCAGCGTCTCGACGTTCTGCTGGGCGAGCATCTGGAAGACGAACTCGTTGCCGATCCGCCGCGCCGGGTCACCGGAGCAGGTCTCGCCCTCGCCCAGGATCGCGAACTTCACCCCCGCCTCGTTGAGCAGGGTGGCCACGGCCCGGGTGGTCTTCTTGGCCCGGTCCTCGAACGCGCCGGCGCAGCCGACCCAGAACAGGTACTCGAAGTCGTCCACCTCGCCGACCCGGGGCACCTCGAAGTCCAGGCCCTTGGTCCAGTCCTCGCGGGTGTTCTGCGGGGCGCCCCACGGGTTGCCCTTGTTCTCCAGGTTGCGCAGCATCACGCCGGCCTCGGAGGGGAAGCTCGACTCGATCAGCACCTGGTAACGGCGCATGTCGACGATGTGGTCGACGTGCTCGATGTCCACCGGGCACTGCTCGACGCAGGCGCCGCAGGTGGTGCAGGACCAGAGGACGTCCGGATCGATGACACCGCCCTCCTCGGCGGTGCCGATCAACGGCTTGTCGGCCTCGGCCAGGGCCAGCACGTCCAGGTGCGCGAGCTGCGCCTGGGTGGCCTTCTCCTCGCCGGTCAGGTCCTTGCCGCCACCGGCCAGCAGGTAGGGCGCCTTGGCGTAGGCGTGGTCGCGCAGGCTCAGCACGAGCAGCTTGGGCGACAGGGGCTTGCCGGTGTTCCAGGCCGGGCACTGCGACTGGCAGCGACCGCACTCGGTGCAGGTGCTGAAGTCCAGCAGACCCTTCCAGCTGAACTGCTCGACGTGGGCGACGCCGAACTGGTCCTTCTCGGGGTCGGCCTCCTCGAAGTCGAGCGGCTTGCCCTGGCTCGTCATCGGGCGCAGCGCCCCGAGGCCGGAGCCGGCCGGCCGGGCCGGCTCGCGCTTGAAGAAGATGTTGGGGAACGCCAGGAAACGGTGCCAGGCGACACCCATGGTGACGTTCAGCGAGATGACGATCAGCCAGGTCATCGAGATAATGATCTTGATGACAGCGGCGACGCTCGTACCGTCCTGCCAGTCGGGCAGCACCGCGCCGACGGCGTGGCTGACCGGAGTGGCCCAGAACGGGTACTCGAAGTGGTCGGTGGCGACCTTGAAACCGCGGATCAGCAAGCCGAAGATCAGGACCAGCAGCACGATCCACTCGACGAAGTAGCCCTGCCACATCGTCGAGCCGGTGAACCGGGAGCGACCGCCCGGCCGGTTCGGCCGGTTGCGCAGCCGGATCGCCATCAGCACCAGGATGCCGACCAGGCCCAGCACGGTGATGACCTCGGTGGCCAGGCCGAAGATCGTCCAGTGCCCGATGATCGGCAGCCCGCCGGTCGGAGTGACCACCTCGAAGTACGCCTCGAGCACCAGCAGCGACAGCACGATGAAACCGACCATCACGAACCAGTGGGCGGCACCCACCACGCCCCACTTGAGCATCCGCGTGTGGCCGGCGGTCTCCACCAGCATCGTCTTCGTGCGGGCGCCCTTGTCCGTGAACCGCTCCGGCGCGGGCTGACCGAGCCGGATGACTGCCGTCATCTTCAGGACCGCACGCACCGCAAGCCACACCGCCACAGCGGTGATGGCGGCCGCGAGGATCGTGGTGACGATCTGGACGCTGCCCATCGAGTTGGCCTCCCCGGTCTGCTACCTGATGACCTCGCTGCGCTCGGTCATGCAGTGCAGCCTACGCGAAGGTTACCCAGCAGTAACGTGAGTCATCTCGCAGTAGGCCACGCTGCCTGCGGACACCATAGGGTGCCCCACCCGATCTTGCCGGGCAGGGGCTCGATGAGGTGATGCGAAACCGCCGGTGCGGCGACGCCGAGCCGGCTCAGCGCCAGCGGGAGAGCAGCGCCAGCGAGGCGACCATCGCGCCGAAGCCGACCGCAAGGTTCCAGTAACCCCACGCCATGACCGGGTACTCCTGCTCAGACAGGTAGTAGACGACCAGCCAGCCGATCCCGGCGACGATCAAGGCGACCGCGGTGACCGGCAACCACACCGGGCTAGGCTTGCGCGACGACGCCGTCGTCGTCGGACGGACGTCCGTCGGCGGGGTGTACACCTTCTTCTTACGGACCTGAGACTTGGGCACGGCGCTCTCCAGAGGGGTGACGACCTCGTCCGGCCTGACAACCGGGCGCCGGGGCGACGGTCCATGGCCAATAATGTTCGAGAGCTAGCGTAGTCCCGATTGCCCGCCCGGACCACGAATGGGGTCAGGCCGGTGCACGGAGTGACCGAAAGAGGCGGGACTGTTCGCATCACCGGCCCGGCCGGAGCGGACCGATCCCTGATACGCGGAAGGAACGCTCGGTGGAGTACACATCCGGCGCAACCTCCTGGCAGAAGGTCCTGCGCCGGGCCGCCGCCGGGCTGCTGCCCCGGCGACCGCGTCAACGGCGTCCGGGCTGGTCGATCGGGGTGCCCCTGATCGCCGCCGCGGCGGGGCTGCTCTTCACCACTTCCGCGACCACAGCCGACGGCACCGCCCTGCGCGAGGACCGGCGACCCCAGCTCAACCAGCTCATCGAGGAGCGGCGCGAGCAGGTGGCGGCGAGCGAGCGACGGGCCGCCACGCTACGCGGCGAGGTCGAGCAACGCACCAACACGCTCGCCGGCTCGGACACCCCGATCAAGAGTCAGCAGAATCGCGCCCAGGGCAGCCTCCAGGCCGCCGGGTTCACCGCCCTCGCCGGCCCCGGGGTGACAGTGGAGCTGAACGACGCGCCGCAGCTCGACCAGACCCAGTCGGACGCCAGCAACGACGACCTGGTGGTGCACCAGTCTGACGTGCAGGCGGTGGTCAACGCGCTCTGGGCCGGCGGAGCGGAGGCCATGTCAATCATGAATGTCCGCGTGCTCGCGACCAGCGCGGTACGCTGCGTCGGTAACACCCTGCTGCTCCATGGCCGGGTGTACTCCCCACCGTTCAAGATCGTGGCGATCGGCGATCCCGCTGCCCTCCAGCAGGCCCTCGCCAGCTCTGAGGGAGTCCGGTTGTTCAAGGACGCGGTCGACGACTACCAGCTCGGTTACAAGGAAACGGCCTCCACGGTGCGGGTCCCGGCATTTGAGGACTCAACCGCCCTGCGCTCGGCTACGGTGCCCAAATGAGTGGGCCGGACGAGCGTCGCGACGGGCGACACCGGAATCAGACCGACGAGCCGACCGATTTCCTTCCCAAGGTCGACCGTCCCGAGCCGGCACCCCGGCCGACCCCGACCGGCAACTGGCCCGAGCCGGTGCTGCCGAGCAGACCCGCTGCGCCGCGCCCGCTGACCAACCCCGAGGCTCCCCGCGCCACCGAGCCTCCCCGCGTCACCGAACCTCCCCGCATTCCAGAGCCTCCCCGCACCCCGGAGCCGCTGCGCGCCGCCGAGCCTCCTCGGGACGACCGGCCTGCTGTGCCCCCGCCTGGCCGCACCGAGAATCCCGGACGTGTCGACCATCCGGGACGACCGGGCGCCAGCCGACCCGACCCGGCCCCGGGTCGCCCAGGTGTCGAAGCGCCTCCGCCCTGGCCGGGCAACACGGCGCACAGGCCGAGCCCGCACGGTGCAGCCGGCCTGCCCCCTTCGGCGCCCCCCGGCCCACCGCCGACCCCGATCAACCAGGGCCCCGTTCGACCCGCTGCCCCCGGCAACGTCCCGACCCGACCCTCCTGGCCCAGTGCCTCGTCCACGCGACCGGCCGGAGCCGCCTCGACTCCGCCACCGGCGACCGGCGACCGGCCGGGTGCGGTCCCGGCCAGCCCGGGCGCTGCCGGCGGGATGCCGACCCACCCGACCTCGGGCACGCCGGGCCGGCCTGCCCCGTCCGGCCCCTCTACCCCGCCGGTTGCCGACTCGCCGACCGCGTTCATACCCCAGGTTCCCGCCCGACCCGCACGCCCCACCGGCTCCCCGGCCGCGCCGATCTCACCGGCCGCCCCCGACCGCGTGTCGGCCGCCGGGCAGGACAACTTCTTCCCGTCCGGCCCGGGCCGTGTCCCTCCGGCCGGGCCGGGTCGAGTCCCGCCGGCCGGGCCGGATCGCGCCGTCGACCCTGGTGCCACGGCGTTGATTCCGACCGTGCCCGCCACCCCCGCAGCCCGGCCGCCTGCCATGGACTCGACGGCGCTGATGGGTGCCGTGCCCCGCGCCTCGGTCCCCGACGATCAGACCGGTGGCGGCGACAACCCCGCCGAGCCTCCTCGACCCCGGCGCGGCGAACGGGTCATCCAACTCCGGCCACACCAGACCGGCGAGGGCTACAAGAGCGTCTACTCCGAGCTGACCCGGCCGTCGCTCGGCTCCCGGATCCGCACCGGCATTCGCGTCACCGGCGAGGTCCTGATCACCTTCGGCCTCGTCGTGCTGCTCTTCGCCGGCTACGAGGTCTGGGGCAAGTCGGCCATCGTCGACGCCCACCAGAACGACCTCAACAGCCAACTCGCGCAGGAGTGGGGCCCGACCGACGACCCGACAGTGGCTCCATCGGTCGGCCCGAGCGTCAAACCGTCGCCACCGGTACGCGGCAAGCCGCTCGCGGGCCTCTACATCCCCAAGCTCGACAAGAACTGGGTCGTCGTCGAGGGCGTCACCCAACAGGACATCCGCTACGCCCCGGGCCACTACCCGGCCAGTGCGCTACCCGGCCAGGTGGGCAACTTCTCCGTCGCCGGCCACCGCAACCGGGCCACCTTCTGGCGACTGGACGAGCTCGACGACGGCGACGCGATCGTCGTCGAGAGCAAGACCGACTGGTACGTCTACCGGGTGTCGCAGTCGCGGATCGTCCGACCGACACAGGTGGAAGTGGTGGCACCGGTGCCCGGCGATCCGGACAAGAAGCCGACCAAGCGGATGCTCACCCTGACCACGTGCAACCCGAAGTTCGACAACTACCAGCGCCTGATCATCCACGCCGAACTGGACCGCACCCAACCCAAGTCAGCGGGCCGCCCGGCGGAGCTGGGAGGCTGATCCGATGTACGCGTTCATCTGGCGCAAGCTGCCCTTCGGCCTGGTCGGAAAGCTGACCGGCTCGGTGCTCCTGGTGGCCGCCACGGTGGCCCTGCTCTGGTATGTCGCCTTCCCTTGGGCCGAGCCCCTGCTGCCCTTCGACGACGTGCAGGTCGAGTCCGGCGTTCCTTCGGAGTCGGGCGACAACGCCCCGGTGACCGGGGACACGCCGGCCGGCGACGAGCACGAGCTGCCGTACGACACCGACCAGAACAATCCCGTTCCGTCCTCCCCGAGCAGGTGACCATGCGGGTTCTGGTGATCGACAACTACGACTCGTTCGTCTTCAACCTCGTGCAATACCTCGGCCAGCTCGGCGTGGACTGTGAGGTCCGCCGCAACGACGAGATCGACGTCGCGGAGGTGGGCAGGGTCGGCGCGGACGGCGTTCTGCTCTCACCGGGGCCGGGCAGCCCCGACCGCGCCGGCATCTGCCTGGACGTCATCCGGGAGTACGCGGGCGAGCTTCCGATCTTCGGCGTCTGCCTCGGCCACCAGGCGATCGGTGAGGCGTTCGGGGCGACCGTGACCCGCGCCCCCGAGCTGCTGCACGGCAAGACCTCCGAGGTCCGGCACAACTCGATGGGTGTCCTCGCCGGCCTGCCCGACCCGTTCACCGCCACCCGGTACCACTCACTCGCCGTGCTCCCCGAGACGCTCCCCGACGAGCTGGAGGTGACCGGCTGGACCGGCTCCGGCGTGGTGATGGCGATGCGGCACCGCACGCTGCCCATCGAGGGCGTCCAGTTCCACCCGGAGTCGGTGCTCACCGAGGGCGGCCACCTGATGCTGGCCAACTGGCTGGCCGGTTGCGGTCACCCGGAGGCGCTGGAGCGGGCACCCGCGCTCGCCGCCGAGGTCGACGCCCGCCGACTGGCCGCATTCGCCACCAGCTGAGGCTCCGCCACCCGAGCCCGGGTCAGCTCCGTAGCGCGTTCTGGACCGCCGGGTCAGCGGGCGAGCGGACCGCCGGCGCGCGGCCGCGGAGCGCATCCCACGCCGCCTTGCCACTGGCGAAGTAGTCACGGACCGACTTCTCGGCCAGCAGGGCCGGGCCGCAACCGTCGCACCGGGCGACCACCCCGTCGACGTCGAGGCCGAGATGGCGACACAGCGTCACCGCCCGGGACAGGTGGTAGGACTGGGTCACGATCAGGGCCCGCTCGACGCCGTACACCTCACGCGCCCGGGCGCAGCTGTCGTAGGTGTCCAGACCGAACGGGTCGGCCACGACGCGTCGCGGGTCGACACCTCGCTCGGTGAGGTACGACGTCATCACGGCCGGCTCGTCACCCGATGTGCCGCCGCCGTCGCCCGAGACGAGGACGACAGTGGCCCGTCCGCTGGTCACCAGTGCTGCGGCGGTATCCAGGCGACCGGCGAGCCGATCACCTGGTCGCTGCCGATCGGCCGACACCGCGGTGCCGAGGACGATCACCACGTCGGCGGACGGCGCGTCCGCCTCGTCGTGCACGTGGCCACGCGCGGCGAAGGTCGTCCACAGCCACGGAAGGCTGACGAGGATCAGCACGGCGATGCCCAGGACGACCACCCGGCGGAGTCGACGAAACCGGCCGGTCACCGGCCCGGAGGCTTCGACGTCCGTCATACCGATGGCCGAGCCCGAGGCGTCGGACTAGTTCTCGGGGAGCCGGGTCGGCGGGGGCGGGAACGGCAGACCTATGCCGCCCCCGTTGCCGGGAGTGGTCGGCGTGGCCGTCGGCGTGACCGTCGGCGTCACGGTGGGCGTCGGGTCGGTCTCCGGCTCCGGCTGACTCACCTTGATGGTCACCCTCGTGCCGGTCGGCTTCTTCTCCCTGCCGTTCGGGCTCTGGTCGGTGACCTTTCCCGCCTCGGCAGCGGGCACCTCCGGCCCGTTCTGCACGACGACCGTGAAGCCGTCGTTCCGGAGGACCCGGGTGGCCTCCTCCTGGCTCAGCCCCACGACGTCCGGCACCTCACGGACCTTGCCGTTCGAGACGGTGAGCGTGATCTTCGTGTTTTCCGGGACGCTCTCGCCCTCGGGCGGGTCGACTTTGAGAACCTCGTCCTGGCTGGCCTCGTCGTCCACCGTCTTGATGTCGTACTTGAGCTTCGCCTCGGTGAGCCGGGCGATGGCGCTCTCCCGCTTGCTGCCCTTGAGCCCGGCCGGAACGCGCACCTCGGGAACGCCGCCACAGACCTGAATGGTGACAGTTTCGCTCTGCTTCAGTCGGCTGGCTGGCGCCGGATCCTGGTTGACGACGTTGCCCTTGGTGCAGTCGCTTGCCAGCACCGGGTCACCCACCTTCGGGGAGAGCCCGGCGTTGCGGATCTCGGCGATCGCGACGGCCTGGCTCTTGCCGGTGAGGGCGGGCACCGACTTGTTGGCCTTGTCCTGCTGCTGGGTCCAGAGCAGGGCCGCGACCAGGGCGATCACCGCCAGCACGCCGACCGCGCTGAACGTCGCGATCAGCCAGGAGGACGCCTTGCGTTGGCGCGGATCGCCCACCCGGGCCAGCTGCCCGGTCTGCGGCCCACCGGCGGGAGCCGGGTAGCCGCCCCGGCCCGCGGCCGGCGCCATCGCCACCGTCTCCGCCTCGGTCATGACCGGGGTGGCCAGCACGGGCCGGCCGGCGGCGGCACGGAGCAGGTCGGCCCGCATCTCGCCAGCGCTCTGGTAGCGGTTGAGCGGGTTCTTCGACAGCGCCTTCAGGACGATCGCGTCGATCGCCGGGGTGACATCCGGGTTGATGTCGCTCGGCGTCGGCGGCGTCTCCCGTACGTGCTGGTAGGCGACGCTGACCGGGCTGTCCCCGACGAACGGCGGGTGCCCGCAGACCAACTCGAAGAGCACACAGCCGGCCGCGTACACGTCGGAGCGGGCGTCGACGGCCTCGCCGCGCGCCTGCTCCGGGGACAGGTACTGCGCCGTGCCGATCACCGCGCTGGTCTGCGTCATGGTGGTCGCACCGCTGGCGAGCGCGCGGGCGATGCCGAAGTCCATCACCTTGACCTGGCCGGTCTGGGTGAGCATCACGTTGCCCGGCTTGATGTCGCGGTGGATGATGCCGTGCCGGTGGCTGAACTCCAGGGCCGCGCACATGTCGGCGCAGATCTCCAACGCCCGGCGCGGCTGCAACCGCCCCTCGGCGCCGAGGACCTCCTTCAAGGTCCGCCCGTTGACGAACTCCATCACGATGAACGGCAGTGTCTCGCCGGTCGGCGCGGTCTCCTCACCGGTGTCGTAGACCGCCACGATCGCCGGGTGGTTGAGCGAGGCGGCGTTCTGCGCCTCACGACGGAATCGCATCTGGAACGTCGCGTCCCGGGCCAGGTCGGTACGGAGCATCTTGATCGCGACGTCCCGACCGAGCCGGAGGTCGCGACCGCGGTGCACCTCGGCCATGCCGCCGTAGCCGAGCAGCTCGCCGACCTGGTACCTGCCACCGAGCAGGCGGGCCTGCGCTGTCATCGCGTCTGTCGTCCTTCGCTCGTCGTCGTCCCGCCGTTGCCCGGCTGGAGTCGTACCTCCCGACGGTACGACGTTCGGGTCGGATCGTCGCGCCCGTCGAGTCGTAGCGCGCCGGACGTAACGGCACGTGGAGTCATCCCGGCGTGTTCACCGGCCTGCGACTGCTTCCGCAGGTTGTAGGAAATCACGCCGGAGCAGAGTAGGACCAGCACGGCCAGCAGGATGGCCAGAAGGACCATCCCGGGCCGGGACCGGCGGGGACCGGGCGACGGCACCGACGGGCCGGCCTGCCGGACGTACGCCGGTGAGTGTTCCTGGCGGGGCGGTGCCGACGGCACCGAGGCGGCGCCGCGCGGATACCCGTTCGGTGCCATCGGCGGCCGGGCGGGCTGGACCGCCGGCGCGACGGCGGTGGGGCGCGGCTGCTGCTGGGCTGGCGCGACCGCTGTCGGCCTCGGCCCGGCGGCCGGTGGGCGGGCGCCTGGTGGGCGCATCTGGTGTGCCTGCGGCACCTGGGCCCGGCCAGGCGCGGCGGGCGATGCCGGCGCCACGGAGACCGACCCCGAGTTGCCACCGGCCCTGGCCTGCTGGGAGAGCGTGACCTTGAGCTGGCGGGCGACCCCGGCGAGTGCGGCGGCGCTCGGCCACCGGGCGGCCGGGTCCTTGGCCAGCGCCCGTTCCACCACCTGGCGCACCTGCGGCGGGATGTCGGCGGGCAACGGCCGGGGCTTCTCCCGCACGTGCTGCATCGCGATGTCGAGCGGGTTGTCACCCTCGAACGGGCGCCGACCGGCCAGGCACTGGTAGGCGACAACGCCGAGCGCGTACACATCGGATGCCGGGGTCGCCACGCCGCCGGTGGCCTGCTCAGGCGAGATGTACGAGGCGGTGCCGAGCACCGAACCGGCGGCGGTGAGCTGGCCGACCATGTCGGAGCGGGCGATGCCGAAGTCGGTCAGCACCAGCGTGCCGTTCGGTCGGACCAGCAGGTTGCCCGGCTTCACGTCGCGGTGCACGATGCCCTTCTCGTGCGCCGCGTGCAACGCGTCCGCGGCCTGCGCGACGAGGGCCATCGTCCGGGCCGGGGTGAGCCGGCCGACCCGGCTCAGCGTGGACGACAGGGCGTCGCCCTCGACGTACTCCATGACCAGGAACGCGATCTGCTGGTCGTTGCCGAAGTCGTAGACGTCGACCACGCCCGGATGGTTGATGGTGGCCATGGTGCGAGCCTCACCGCGGAACCGCTCGGCGAAGTCCGGGTCGTCGAGCAGCGCGGGCAGCAGGCTCTTGACCGCGACCGTCCGGCCGAGCACCTGGTCGGTGCCGCGCCAGACGTCGCCCATGCCGCCGCTGGCGATCCGCTCGTCGAGACGGTAGCGGTTGCCGAGCTGAACGCCGGGGCTCAGCATCAGCGACCCCCGGGGTCGGCGATGGCGGCCTTCATGACCTGCCCGGCGATCCGGGCCGCCTCGGCGCTGCCGCCGGAGCCGGCCTGCTCCAACATCACGCAGACCGCGGAGACCGGAGTGCCGTTCTTGTCCAGCGCGAAGCCGATGAACCAACCGTGGTCGGGCCGGTCCGGAGCGGACTGCGCGGTGCCGGTCTTGCCACCGACCGTGTAGCCGTTGATCGCGGCCTTCCGCCCGGTGCCGTTCTCGACCACGCTGACCATCATCTCGCGCAGGTCGGTAGCGACCTGCGCGTCGACCGGCTGGCGCAGCTCACGGGCGCTGGCGGTGTAGTAGCTGGTGGTCCGGTCCGGAGCGAGCAACTGCCGCACCAGGTACGGCCGCATCTGGCTGCCGTTGTTGGCGACCGCGCCGGCGATCATGGCGCCTTCGAGCGGGGTCATCCGGACGTTGTTCTGGCCGATCGAGGACTGGGCCAGCGCGGCCGGGTCGGTGCTGCCGTCGGGGTTCTGCATGTCCCCGGTCCGGCTGGCCTCCGTGCGCAGGCCCCCCTCGCCGAGCTGACCGACGGTGAGGTCCTCCTGCTCGAAGCCGAACTGCCGGGCCTTCTCCTTGAGGGTCTCGGCACCGAGCCGCACACCGAGCTGGGCGAAGCCGGTGTTGCACGAGTAGGTGACCGCATCCAGCAGGGTGACCTTCGGATCGGGGCAGATCGAGGCGGCGGCGTTACGGATCGGGGTGCCCGACGTGGGCGGGGTCCAGGTGGATCCGGCCGGGATCTGGGTGGTCTTGCTGATCCCGTTCTCCAGCGCTGCCGCGGCGACCACGATCTTGAAGGTGGAGCCCGGCGGCAGCGTCTCGGAGAGCGCGCGGTTCTTCAGCGGGCCGTCCGGGTCCTTTTCCAGCTTGTTGAACGCCGCAGTTGCCTCGCTGCCGTCGTGGCTGGCCAGCGGGTTCGGGTCGAAGCTGGGCATGGAGACCAGCGCCTGAACGGCGCCGGTACGCGGGTCGATGGCGATCACCGCGCCCTTCTTCGCCCCCACCTGGTTGTTGCGCAGTTGGTCGTACGCCGTGTCCTGAGCCCGCTTGGAGAGCGTGAGCAGCACGTTGCCGCCACCGGTGTCGTCGCCGGTGAACATGTCCTTGAACCGGTCGCCGATCAAATTGTCGCTGGTGCCGGCCAGGAAGTCGTTCTCCACGCGCTCGATGCCGGTCTCGGCGAGGTTGACCGGCTTGTAGCCGAGCACGTGTGCGTACTTCGCGCCGCCCGGGTAGGTGCGCTGGAACTTCAGCTTGCCGGTGGTCTCCTTGCTGGTGGCCAGCGCGGTGCCACCAGCCTCGATGTTGCCGCGCTTGCTCTTGTAGTCGGCGACCTGGACCCGACCGTTGTAGTCGCTGGTGCGGTATTCGTCGGCCTTCTGGAACTGAACCCAGTTGAGGTTCGCGAAGAGCAGGCCGAACAGGACCATGACGACAACGCCGACGCGGCGCAGTGGTGCGTTCACGGCTTGATCACCTCCGTGGGAGCACCGTGCAGCTGCTCGGGCCGGCCACCGGTGGGTCGGGCAGCCTTGCTGGTGCTCCCGCCCACCGGCCGGCGGGCTCCGTCGGAGACCCGCAGCAGCACCGCGATGAGCAACCAGTTGGCCATCAACGACGAGCCACCGGCGGACAGGAACGGGGTGGTCTGACCGGTCAGCGGGATGAGCTTGCTGATCCCACCGACGATCACGAAGACCTGGAGGCCGAGGGTGAACGCCAGACCGCCGGCGAGCAGCTTGCCGAACGAGTCCCGGACCGCGAGCGCGGCACGCAACCCTCGCTCCACGATCAGCAGGTAGACGACCAGCAGCGCGGAGAGGCCGAAGAGGCCGAGCTCCTCACCGAGGCCGGCGAAGATGAAGTCGTTCTGCACCTCGGGCAGGATCTCCGGCTGGCCGCCGCCCGGCCCCGCACCGAAGAGCCCGCCCGTGCCAAGGGCGAGCAGCCCCTGGACGAGTTGGTAGCCCTTGTCGGTCGGGTCGGCGAACGGGTCCAGCCAGATCTCCGCACGCACGTAGAAGTTGGCGAACGGCCCGCCGACCGTCGAACCGAGGACGTAGGCGAGATAGGCGCCGCCGAAGAAGAGGACCAGGCCGATCAGCAGCCAGCTGACCCGTTCGGTGGCGATGTAGAGCGTCACCACGAACATGCCGAAGTAGAGCAGCGAGGTGCCCAGGTCCTTCTCGAAGATCAGGACGAGGAGGCTGACCAACCAGACGCCGACCACCGGGCCGAGGTCCCGGCCACGGGGGAAGTCGATGCCGAGGAAGCGTCGACTGGCCAGCGAGAGCACCTCGCGCTTGCGGACCAGGTAGTAGGCGAAGAAGACCAGCAGCGCCAGCTTGGCGAACTCACCCGGCTGGATGGAGAAACCGCCCACCCGGACCCACAGCTTCGCACCGTTGATCTCGGAGATGCTCGACGGCAGCACCGCCGGGAGCATCACCAGCACGATGCCGGCCAACCCCAGGGTGTACGCGTACCGGGAGATCGACCGGTGGTCGCGCATCAGGGCGAGCAGCCCGGCTGCGAGGATCACCGAGGCGAGCGTCCACGCGAGCTGCCGCCCCCCGATCCCGGCGAAGATGGCCAGGCTCTCGCGCTCGGGCACGGGGGCGTCGCCGAGGTCGATCCGACGCAGGAAGCCCACCCCGAGCCCGTTGAGCAGGGCCACCGCCGGCAGCAGGGCCGGGTCGGCGAACGGGGCGAGGAACCGGATGACCAGGTGCAACCCGAGGAAGACCGCACCGAGCGCGGCTGCGGGCATCCAGAAATCCGGGGTGACCGTGTCCAGCAGGTTCGCTTCGACGGTCGCCCCGTACGCGGCCACCAGCACCATCGCGAGCAGCAGCAGGGACAGCTCGGCGTTGCGGCGCGACCGCGCCAGGCGTACGCCGGACTGCTCGCCCGCGGTGGCGGGCGAGGGTGCCGGTGTGGCCGCTACGGTCACGGGTGGAGTCCTCTGGATCTCAGCCGACGCTCACTCAGGAGACCGGCAACCGGCCGGGTCGAGCGCCGGTGTGGCCGAATCGGAGGGCGTGACGTCGGGTGTGGTGGTCGGGCCGGTCGCACCGACGGCGTCGGTGGCACCGACGGTCGGGCTTGCGCTGACAACCCCGTTGGGGGTCACCGACGCATCGGCGCTCGGGCTGCCGTTCGGGGTCGGCGTCGTGCCGGTCGGCGGGGGCGTCGGAGTGCCGCCCACCGTGCCGGTCGGGTCGAGGGGACAGAGCGGCTTCAGGTTGGGGTTGCTCGGGGTGTCGCTGGTCAGCTCGGCGAGCTGACGCTCGGCGTCCGGCTCGTTCTTGGCCCGGATGCCGACCTTGACGGTGTCCTGCGCGGCGACCGTGAGGTCGTCCAGTCGGGTGCCGCTGCGCCGGTGCACGGCGGAGAGGTCCATCCCCGCGATCTGACCCTGGACGCCACGGAAGACGGCGACCTGGCCCTCGTCGGTGGCTCCCACGTAGTACTGCCGCTGGGTGTACGTCCAGCCGCCGAAGGCTGCTCCGCCCACGATGATCAGCAGGGCCAGGGCCATGGCTGCGGTCCGCACCGGGCGGCGCTTCGGCCGGTCCGATTCGTCGTCCGATGCTGCCGGCTCCTCCGGCGCGGGCGGGCGCGGCGCGGAGAGCGCCGATGCCCGTGCGGCCGGGGTCGAGTCGTCCGCTGAGGTCGCCATGCCCCGGTCGCGGGCGGCGGCGCCGCCGACGATGGGGGTCGCCTCGACGATGTCCTGATCCGTCGCGTCGGCGATGATCACCGTGATGTTGTCCGGACCGCCGCCGCGCAGCGCGAGCTGCACCAGTCGCTCGACGCACTTCTGCGGGTCGACGTATTCCCGCAGGGTCTCGCCGATGGTTTCGGCGCTGACCACACCCGAGAGGCCGTCGGAGCAGATCAGGTACCGGTCGCCGGGCAGAACCTGGCGCACCGAATATTCCGGGTCGATGTCCCGGCCGTCCAGCGCTCGGGTGAGCAGCGACCGCTGCGGGTGGCTGCTCGCCTCCTCGGCGCTGATCCGGCCTTCGTCGACGAGCATCTGGACGTAGGTGTCGTCCTTGGTGATCTGCGCGAACTCGCCGTTACGCAGCAGGTAGGCCCGCGAGTCACCGATGTGGACCATTCCCAGCTTGCTGCCGGTGAAGAGGGTCGCCGTCAGTGTGGTGCCCATCCCCTCCAACTGCGGGTTGGCGTCCACCGTGTCGCGGAGTTGTTGGTTGGCGGTGCCGACGGCCGAACGCAACGCATCGACGAGGGCGTCCCCAGGGACGTCCTCGTCGAGCGGCGCCATGGCACCGATGACGATGTTGCTGGCGACGTCACCGGCGGCCATACCGCCCATGCCGTCGGCAACGGCGAGTAGCCGCGGCCCGGCGTAGACGGAGTCTTGATTGCCGTCTCGGATCAGACCGCGGTCGCTGTGGGCCGCATAGCGCAGGGTCAGAGTCATGGCCGTAATTCGAGGGAAGTGCGGCCGATCCGGATCGGCACGCCGAGGGGGACGGGGGTTGGTCCGGTGACCTTAGCGCGATCGAGGTACGTGCCGTTAGTCGAGCCAAGGTCCTCGACGTACCACTGCCCGTCACGTGGCACGAGCCGGGCGTGTCGCGCGGAGGCGTAGTCGTCGGTGATGACCAGGGTGGAGTCCTCGGCCCGACCAATGGTGATCTGCGCTTCACCCAGAGTGATCCTGGTGCCGGCCAGTTGCCCGGCCGTCACCACCATCTGGTGCGCCGCCCTGCCCCGTTTCACCTTCGCCGGCTTCGCCCCCTGCCCGGTCGAGGCTCCCACCGCGCGTGGTGCGGCGACCAGACGACCGGACCGGGCGCCCGCGAAGAGATCCCGCCGGATCACGCCGACCACCGTGAACACGAAGATCCACAGCAGGATCAGGAACCCGAACCGGGCAACCGTGATGACCAGTTCCGGCAAGGCGGGTCAGCCGTCCACGCGGAAGGTCAGCGTCGTGGTGCCGAGCTGGACCATGTCACCGGGGTTCAGAGCGACGGCGGAGACCCGCTGCCCGTTGACCATGGTGCCGTTGGTCGACCCCAGATCGGTCAGCACGACCTGGCCGCCGTCGAAATCCAGCCGGGCGTGTCGCCGGGAGATGCCGACGTCGGGCAGGCGCAGGTTGGCCTGGTCGCCGCGACCGATCACCGTCGACCCCATCTGGAGGGGGTAGGTGCGACCGTCGCCGGAGACCAGCCGCACGTTGCGACCGCCACCGTGCCCAGGCGGGGGGCCGTAGCCACCGCCCTGGTCGTACGCGGGGTAGGCGGGCGGGCCGGCGTCGTAGCCGGGTGCCGACACCGGGGCGACCTCGCCGCCGGTGTAGACCTCGGCCGTGACACGGAACATGCCCGTGTCCAGGCCCTCGCCTCGCTCGATCTCGACGATCACGTCGCCGTAGACAGTCCAGGCCTGCTCGCCGATGAACTCCGCCTGCGACTGGGCCAGCTCCTGGGCCAGCGCAGCGGCGTACGGCGCCAGCCGACTGTGGTCGAACGGCGAGAGATCGATCACGTAGCGGTTGGGCACCAACGTGCGCCCACCGGCCAGGATCGCCTTGTGCGCCTCGGCCTCCCGCTGCATGGCGTTGAGGATCTCCACGGGGTGGACCACCCCTTTGAAGACCTTGGCAAAGGCCCCTTCGACCAGGCCTTCCAGACGCTTCTCGAAGCGTTGCAGCACGCTCACCGGCTCCTCCTCGGGTCCCGAGGACATGATGGTATCCGGCCGGCGCGCGCGCAGCTCACACGCCGCTCGGCCGGCTGCTCTCGACCCGTTCGGAAGGGCCGGGACTGTCGTGCTAATCTTTCGTCCGCCACGAACGGTAACCGCTCGTGGCGAGCGCCAGGGACAGCGTAGTATTCCCGAGGCCCACTGGAGACAGGGGGACCGGGGCGGCTACAGTGTTCCGGGTCGTGCCACGGGGATGTGGCGGAATGGCAGACGCGCACGGTTCAGGTCCGTGTGCCCGAAAGGGCGTGGGGGTTCAACTCCCCCCATCCCCACCACCGACGAGGGCTCCGCTTGATGCGGGGCCCTTCCGTCATATCGGGGCGTGCCGGGCGTCACGCTATGCTGCGTTGGATTCTGCCTCCGATGGACCAGGAGTGGCGTGTGAGTGTCGCGTTGGTGACAGGCTCGGGTGGCCTGATCGGCTCCGAGGCGGTCCGGCACTTCGCCGGCCTCGGCCTGGACGTCGTCGGCATCGACAACGACATGCGCCGGTATTTCTTCGGCGAGGACGGCTCCACCTCGTGGAGCCTGGAGCGGCTCGGCCGGGACCTGGGCAACTCGTACACCCATTACGCGGTGGACATCCGGGACCGGGACGGCTTGGAGCAGGTCTTCAAGAAATACGGCTCGGACATCGCCGTGGTGATCCACAGCGCCGCGCAGCCGAGCCACGACTGGGCCGCCAAGGAGCCGTACACGGACTTCGACGTGAACGCCGGCGGCACGCTCAACATCCTGGAGAACACCCGCCAGCACGCGATCGATGCGCCGTTCATCCACTGCTCGACCAACAAGGTCTATGGCGACCGGCCCAACAGCCTGCCGCTGGTCGAGCTGGAGACACGGTACGAGCTGCCCGAGGACCACCGCTGGCACCAGGGCATCACCGAAGAGATGTCGATCGACCACTCGCTGCACTCGGTCTTCGGCGCCTCCAAGGTCGCCGCGGACGTGATGGTCCAGGAGTACGGGCGCTACTTCGACATGAAGACCGCCTGCTTCCGGGGCGGCACGCTGACCGGCCCTGCCCACTCCGCGGCCGAGCTGCACGGGTTCCTGGCCTACCTGATGCGCTGCGTCATGGAGGGCCGCACATACAACCTGTACGGCTACAAGGGCAAGATGGTCCGCGACGCGATCCACTCGCATGACGTGCTGACCGCGTTCGAGGCATTCTTCCGGGCTCCGCGCTCCGCCGAGGTCTACAACCTCGGCGGCGGCCGGCACTCCAACACCTCCCACATCGAGGCGTTCCGGATCGCCGAGGAGATCACCGGCCGCGAGGCACGGATCAACTACGTCGAGCAGAACCGCACCGGCGACCACCAGTGGTACGTCAGCAGCATGGCCCGGTTCGAGGAGCAGTACCCGGACTGGAAGATCACATACGACGTGCCGATGATCCTGCGCGAGATCTACGAGGCCAACGTCGGCAAATGGGTGCCCCAGTCATGACCACACCACGGACCAAGCGCAACGTCCTCGGTGTCCTGGTCGACGCCACCGACTACGCCACGGCGACCGATGCGGTGGTGACCGCGGCGCACGAGCGGCGCCCGCTCGCGCTGACCGCGCTGGCCGTGCACGGCGTGATGACCGGAGTGCTGGACCCGGCGCACAACGCGCGGCTCAACTCCTTCGACGTGGTCACTCCGGACGGGCAGCCGGTGCGCTGGGCGCTCAACCTGCTGCACCACGCCGGGCTCACCGACCGGGTCTACGGGCCGACGCTGACACTGCACGTGCTGTCGCGCTTCGCCGACGAGGGCCTTCCGGTCTACCTGTACGGCTCGACCGAGGAGACCCTCGCCAGGTTGATCCCGGCCCTGGAGCGGATGTTCCCGGCGCTGAAGATCGCCGGGGTGGAGCCGTCGAAGTTCCGTGCCGCCCAGCCCGGTGAGGATGCCGAGATCGCCGACCGGATCCGTTCCAGCGGTGCCCGGCTGGTCCTGGTGGGGCTCGGCTGCCCGCGCCAGGAGGTCTTCGCGTACGCCATGCGACCGCTGCTCGACATGCCGCTGATGGCGGTCGGCGCGGCCTTCGACTACCACGCCGGGCTGCTCCGCCAGCCCCCGTCATGGATGCAGCGCGCCGGCCTGGAGTGGTTCTGGCGTCTGGGTCTGGAGCCGAAGAGGCTCTGGCGCCGCTACGTCATCCTCAACCCGGCCTACCTGAGCCGGCTCGCCGCCCAGAAGACCGGCCTGTGGAAGGCCCGCCCGCCGGTGCCGGCCACCGAAATGCCGGCCACCTTCTCGGTCTGACCCGATCCCGTACGGCACGAGGCCCCACCGGTCTTCCGGTGGGGCCTCGGCCGTGGGAGACCGGTCAGACGGTCAGGGTCCAGGTGTTGATGTAGCCGGTGTCGGCCGAGTAGGTGTCCCGCACCTGGAGCCGCCAGATGCCGTCGGCGGCCTCACCGGACACGTTGACCGTGTACGTGGCGTTCACGTTGTCGGCGCTGTCCGAGGTGCTGCTGTTCTTCAACCGGTACGCGCTGCCGTCCGGCGCGAGCAGGTCGATGACCAGGTCACCGCGGTAGGTGTGCACGATGTTCACCGCGACGGTGGAGGTCGACGAGGCGTTGCGTCCACAGCCGGAGATGGTGATCGAGCTGGTGACCGCGGCCCCGGCGTCCGGGATCGACACGTCGGAGCCGTTGGTGCCGGTGCAGCCGGTGGGCGGCGGCGGGGTGGTGCCGGTGCCCACGTTGAGCAACAGGTTCGGCGAACCCGAGCCGGGGTTGGAGACCACGTTGGGGGTCGCGTTGGCCACCAGTTGGTTGCGGACCTGCGCCGGGGTCCAGCCCGGGTTGGCGCTGGCCACCAGGGCCGCCGCTCCGACCACGTGGGGGGTGGCCATCGAGGTGCCGCTGATCGTGTTGGTGGCGGTGTTGCTCGTGTACCAGGCCGAGGTGATCGACGAGCCGGGCGCGAAGATGTCCAGGCAGGTGCCGATGTTGGAGAACGACGACCGGGCGTCCGTGTTGGTCGTCGAGCCGACCGTGATGGCTTCCGTGGTGCGCGCCGGCGAGGTGTTGCAGGCGTTCGCGCCGCTGTCGTTGCCGGCCGCCAGGCCGTACGTCACACCCGAGGCGATGGAGTTGCGGACGGCGTTGTCCAGTGAGGTGTTCGCGCCGCCGCCGAGGCTCATGTTGGCCACAGCCGGCTTGATCGCGTTCGCGGTGACCCAGTCGACACCGCCGATCACGCCGGCGTTGGTGCCGCTGCCGGAGCAGTTCAGCACCCGTACGCCGACGAGCTGGACGGCCTTGGCCACCCCGTACGAGGAACCGCCGACGGTGCCGGCGACGTGCGTGCCGTGCCCGTTGCAGTCGTCGGCCGAGCCGCCGTCCACCGCGTCGTAGCCGGAGGTCGCCCGGCCACCGAAGTCGTTGTGGGAGAACTTGATGCCGGTGTCGATGATGTAGGCGTGCACGTTGCTCGCCGTGTTCGGGTAGGTGTAGGAGCTGTCCAGCGGCAGGTTGCGCTGATCGATCCGGTCCAGGCCCCAGGAGGGCGGGTTGGCCTGCGTTCCGGAGATCGACACGGTGTGGTTCTGCTCGACGTACGCCACCGCCGGGTCGGCCGCGATCCGCGCCGCCGCGCTCGCGCTGACCTTGACCTCGAAGCCGCGCAGCGCCGCGCCGTAGGTGCGGGCCACCGTGCCACCGTGGCGGCCGGAGAGCCGCTTCGCGGTGTCACCGACCCGGTCCCGGGCCACCGCGCTGTCCTTGAGTACGACGATGTAGCTGTCCGGCACGGCGGTGGCGCCGCCCGCGGCCCGGACCGCTCCGGTGGGCTCGGCTGCCAGCGCTGGGGCGCCGACGGCCAGCATGGTCGCTGCGGCCACCCCGACCAGCACGGACCTTCGTGGAAGACCCATTTCCTACCTCCCTCCGACCGGCGGCGGAACGCGACCGCCGGTCCCCTGAATCAATCGACCATTGCCGATCCAGCTGAGGGTAGATCAGGGCCCAGGCAGTTGGACATGTCGAAACGTCCATAACTTCGGGAGGATGCCCCCTACGGGCACGACGTCCGGGACGAACGGGGGACCGGCCCGGATTCGCCTCGCGTCGATCCGGGAAAGACTCTCGAACATGGAGAGTCAGCTCACCATCCTGCTTCCGGTCGCCGCCCTCTGGTTGGCCGCCGGCGTCGTTGCCGACGGCCTCCCTCGGCTGCACAACACCCGCGTGCTGCGCCGGCGTACCGGATGGTTGCTGGTGTTGACCCTCACCGGGGTGGCGCTCACCGCGGCCGTGCTCGGCGGCGGTCTGCTCAGCGCCGGCACCACGCCGGTCGACCGGGCCGCCGCCGGGCTCGGCCTGGCGGCCGGGCCGGCGCTCGTGGCCGCGGTCTGCTCGGTACGCCGGGTCCGCCGGCTGTGGGCCGGCGCGGGCGCCTTCGCCAGCGCGCCCGCGACACCTGCGCCGCACGGGCTGCGCGCCGCCGCGGCCCACCCGCTGCTCGGGCTGCCACTGCAGGTGACCGCCCTGGCCACGGTGCCTGCGGTGATCGCGGCGAACGGCACCGACCTCGGCGCCGATCCGAGTGTCACCGGGCCGGCGATCACCGTGGGCGCGCTCGCGGTGGCCGCCATCGCGGTCCGACACGCGCTACGCCACAGCCGTCTCGCCGAGCGGGCCCAGCCCGACGTGCCACGGTCAACGCGGGCGACCAACCCCCTGCACGTATAGCAGCTCCAGGATTGCCCTGGTCGCTTCGAACCAACGGTCCAGCCACTCCTGCGGCGGCGCACTGCCCTTCGGCGGCAACTCCATCAGGAGGCCACGCAGCAACGGATGGTCGGCAAGGGACTCGGTGGACTCCATCGGCCAGCCAGTCGGCGGAAACGACGGCTCGATCAGCGGATTCGGGTCCAGCGAGGGCAGCGAGAGCGGCGGGTCCGTCGACTCGGAGGACCCCTCCCGCCCGCTCAACTCCTGGTCCGTCGAAACCACCTCGGTCAGAACGGTGTCCCGACGGGCGCCGCGGTACTTGCCACCGAATCGTTCCGGCTTGGCCGGACCGTTGGTGAGATTTTCTGAACCGATCGTCGTCATCCGTCTCGCCTACTCGCTCGGTTGCGGGTCGGTGCGGCAGACCGTTGGCCATCGCCGTACCGACCGGTTCAACGAGACGGGCGCGTTGTGGCGACGGGATCGCCCACGGAACCTCACCCACCACCGTCACGAACCGGCCTCCCACCAGGGCTTTTCCCCGGCCGTGGCAAAGTCCCCGTCCGGAGGACCGGACGGGGACTTTGTTGACCACTTGGTCAGGCCACGCCGAACGCACCGCCTCGCGTGCCGGCGACGAAGGCGTGCCAGTCACCCGGCGCGAAGACCAGGGCTGGGCCCGCCTTGTCCTTCGAGTCCCGCACTCCGACCGCCCCCGTCACGTATGCCACCTCCACGCAGTTGTCACAGTTCGGCCCGCTCTTCGAGCTCTTGAACCATGCTGCCTGCGCCAGGTTCACGGGGAACCCCTTGGTCGCCATTTCCACAACGGCTCCTCTGCCAGTTTTGCGATGTGTGCGACGGACTCCTCCGGACGTATGGCCGCAGCGCGGATGTGATCGAAGATGAAGCTGTACTTCTGTAGTTCGTCGCTCTTCTCGAGGAAAAGCCCACCCGTGGCGTTCTCCGCGTACACAACATCCGGATCACCGGGCTCAGGGAAGCTGAGGATCGTGAAAGTGCCGTCCATGCCGGCATGCGCACCAACCTCGAACGGCAGGATCTGCAGCGTCACGTTCGGCAACTCGGCCACCTCGACCAACCGCTTGAGCTGGCCGCGCATCACCTCGTCCCCGCCCACCGGCCGACTTACCACCGCCTCATCGAGCACCACCCACAGATCGACCGGATCGTCCTGGGTCAATAACGACTGACGGCCCAGACGGACACGCACTCTCTGGTGCACCTGGTCGGGGGTGAAGTCCGGCCGAGCGGCGCGGATCATGGCGCTGGCGTACTCCTCGGTCTCCAGCAGACCCGGCACGACCTGCTGCTCGTATGCCCGGATCGAACTCGCCGCCGCCTCCAGCCCGACGTACGCGCCGACGAGCACCGTGCTGTAGGGGTGCCACCAGCCCTTCTGGCGCGCCTCCCGGGCGATCTGCACGAGCTCGTCGCTCTCGGCGCCGACCACGCCGTAGATCCGCAGCATGTCCCGCACGTCGCGAGGGGTGGCTGTGGTGTGGCCGGTCTCGATCCGGGAGACCTTCGAGGCGGAGCACTCCAACTGCTCGGCGACCACCTCGATGGTGATTCCGGCGGACTCCCGCTGGCGGCGTAGCTCGGCACCGAGCCGTCGCCGTCTGATGGTGGGACTGCGCCTCTCACTCATGGCGCAACCCGTGCGCCACTGGTCCCCGCCGCTGGCTGCTCGACCCCACTCGGGCTACCTCCGGTCACGCGCCACTGGGTGACACCCGCCGGGGGCGCGACCGTCGACCGGCGAGCGTTCGCGACGAAGGGGGTGGTGCCGGTCCTCGGCCGGCCGCGACGGGCGATACCGGCCCTCAGTGTGCCGTCCGGACGCGGATGGCTTCAATAGGCCTTTCGCGCGACACGCTCACGTATCGGCAAAAGTCGACGTGCAACTTGCATGAAGCACGTCCCTGATGCAGTCTGTCCGTATGGCACGGATCACTCAGCGTCTCCGTCCGGTCCCTCGGAGTGGTTACCCCACCGAGCCGGGGAAGCCGGACACGACGCGGACCCGGCCGACGATACCCAGACCTGCTCCGGGGTGATGACCCCGCCGCTGCAAGCCGGCAAGCTGCGGCGGCGGGCGCGGTTCCCGGAAGCAGTCGGGTGGTGGTCGGGTGGCGGCACGTCACCAGCGGAGTACGGCCCGACCACCACCATCCGCACCACCGGTTCACGAGGCACGACCCCGTCGCCGGCCGAGACGTCCCCCGTTCAGGCACCGCCGGCACCACGGCCGGCCGATCCTCCCCAGGAGCCCATGTGCTTCCCCGCACCGGTGACGTACTGCACGTGACTCGCGCGGCGAGTGTCCAGTTCCTCAGGCCTATCAAGTTCCGGGTGATCCGGGTGCTCGACTGGCCCACCTATGACGGCTGGCTCTGGCTCGACGGCTACGAGTTGAACGCCGCGGGCGACGCGGTCAACCGACGCTCGATCTTCGTCCAGCGGGCCGGGCTGGAGCAGCTGCAGGCCGCCCCTGAGCCCCGTCCGCACACCGTGCGGGCCCGGCGGCCGGTCGCCCGTACCCCACTCCGGGTGGGCTGACCGACCCGATCCGCCGCCGGTGGGCGTGCCGTCGCCATAGAATCGGTACGCCCACCCCGGCACCGTTCCACCCGTACGTCCAGGACCCTGACCCTGGGATGGTCATGGTCAATCAGCCCGCCCTGCGGCGGCACCACCGCTCCCGTATCGCCTACGCATTCGGACTACTCGCCCTCCTCGGGGCGATGGCCACACTGCTGGTCCTCGTCCGCGACCCAGCGATGTCGTCCACCCGGCTGACCGCGCCGGTGCCCGCACCGGAGATCACCGTGGTCGACGTCGACCCTCCGTACGACACAGATCCATCGGTGCGCGACGACCCCGGCTGGATCGGCGCCGACGCTCGGAGCAGTCACGCCGGAGTTGCCGACCCGACCACCCCGGCGGCCGGCCACGGTGCCGGCGGCCAGTCCGACGGGCGTCAGGAACTCACCGAAGCAGCCCCGGCCGGACACACCGCGACGGACGTCCGCCGCTCCCTGTTCTGGTCCGGAATCTTCGGCCTCACCATCTCGCTGGCCGGCCTCGGCCTGGTCGGCACCCGCCGTCGGATGTGGTGACCACCGGTCACGGCGTGTTCGTCACCGTGGGGCGCGCCGTGGTCGGGCTCGCCCCGGTCGAGGGTCGGGCCTGGGAGATCACCAACAACACCTCGTCGTCGGTCGACACCGACGTGCCCGCCTCCGGCTCGGTGCCCACCACGGTCCCCGGCGGCAGTTCCGACGGCCGGTACACCACCCGGTGGGCCAGGCCGAGCCGGTCCAGCAACCCCTCGGCGGTGGCCTGCGGCAGGCCGGTGAGTGGCGGCACCGGCACCTCCTCCGGTGCCTCGGTGGTCGCCGAACTGCTCGGCGTCTCGCTGGTCGGCGCCGCCGAGGTCGGGGACGCGCTGGTCGGCGCGGCGCTGGTCGCGCTGGCGGACGGGAGCGACGGGGTGGACCCCGGGTCGTCCCGATCGTTCTCCCGGCTGGAGAGCACCAGCCAGAGGGCGCCCCCGAGCAGGGCGACGAGCAGCAACGCGAGCACACCCCAGAGGATCGGCAGCCACCATCGCCGGCCGCCCTGTTCCTCCACGTACCACTCCCCGGCGGGTTCCGCCGACCGGGGCGGCCGCACCTCGGCCCGTCCAGACCATGACGGCGGGGTCGGCGGCGGGCTCGGCGGCTCGGCGGGGATCCGCCTCGTCTGGTCGCTCGGGGCGCCCGACGGCATACCGGCGGAACGGTCGATCGGCATGGTCTGGTCCGGCGACAGGGCGGGACCAGCCGGCTCGGTGCGGTCGATCGGCGTGGTCTCATCCGGAGCCGCAGGCCGAGTGACCGGTGCGGTCTCATCCGGCGCGGGGGCAGGTCGAGCCGGTTGCGGTGGTTCCGGCCGGTCGGCCGGTGGCAGAGGGCGGGTCCGGTCGTCGTCGTGCTCGCCGGCGGGAGGCTCCTGGCGGTCGTCGCTCATCGCTCGTCCCTTCCCGGACCGGACGGGCGTCATGGCCCTCGGACCGTCAACCTAGCCGGCCGTAGCGCCCTCGGTGGGGATCAGCGTGTCGAGTCGCGCCGGTCGCGGCCTACCGATCCGCGGCGGGGCCGCGCAAGCCGCCGCCGAGAATCAGCTCCCACCGAGGTCAGGGCGTGGGTTTCGTGGTCGGCTGTTCGGGGGCGTCCGCCCCACACCAGATGCTGACCTCGTCGTTCCAGCGGGCAGGGCCATCCTCGGCCGGCTCCTGCCGGGTGACCTTTCCGCTGCGTCCACTGACGTAACGCGGATAGAGGCCCTCGTCGATCAACTCGTTGACGGCCTTGTCGCAGTTGTCCCCGATCACGTCCGGCACCTCGGCCGCTGGCGCCGGCCCGGACACCTGAAGTTGCACGGTCGTGCCCCGGGTGACCGCGGTGCCCACGGCGGGTGAGGTGCTCTCGACCGTACGGCCGGTGCCGCCTCCGAAGACCAACCGCCAGCCCAGCCGCTGCTTGCGCAACGCGTCCCGAGCCTGCACGAAGTCGGTGCCGATCACCGGTGGCACGGTCAGACCCGCACCCTTGGTCGCGGTGGCGGAGGTCCGGACGGTCGACGGTGTGGCCCGGCCGGTGCTCGGCCGTGAAGCGGTGGCCCGGCTCGTCGGCGAACCGGTCGTCGCGACCGCCAACGGATCCCCCGAGGATGCGCCGTCCTCGCCGGCCAGCAGCCAACCGCCCGTCGCGCCGACCGCGGCGAGCAGCACAGCGGCCAGCCCACCGCCCAGCAGCACGCTGGCCCGGCCGGCGCCGCCGCCGTCCTGACCACCGACGGCATCCTGTCGGCCCGTGTTCGTGTCCGTCATACCGCCCACCGCCTCATCACCGGCGACCGTACCGCCCGTCGCCCAACCTGTTGCGCCGGGCCGTTCATACCGGCGGGTCGTGCGACTCGCCGCGCCGACGACGGGACGTTACGCTGCCCGGCATGGCCAGACAGGGCTGGGGAGTGTCGATCGCCACGGCGATCGGGGTCGCTGCCGGCGCGGGCGCCGCCCAACTGGGCTTCGGCTACGGGTTGGGCGTCATCACCTGGACGCCCACCGATGCCGGAGCCACCGACACCGCCTGGGCGGATGGCCTCGCCTGGGCGACCTGGCTCGCTGCCAGCTCAACGGTCCTCGGCGCGGTCTGCGCGCAGCGACTGCACCAACGCACCACACCGACAACGGCCGAGCCGCAGGTGACCGAGCCCGCCACCGTGCTGGATCAGGCGTCCCAGAGTGGCGGAGTTCCACCTGCCACCGGTGCCGCCGACCCCCAGGCGAGCAAGGTGGCCGCGCCCGACGACCGTGGCGGTCTGCTGCGCCGGGTCGCCCTCGCGCTCGGCGCCGGGATCGGCGGCCTGGTGACGGTGCTGCTGATCGCTGTGCCCGCGCGGGTCGCGACCGGCGCGGACACCGGCGCACCGCAACGGACCGCCGCCGTCCAGGCGACGCTCGGGATCCTGCTGGGCGTACTCGTCGCGATCTGGGCGCTCCGCTCCCGGGCAGCCGCGGTCAACGTGACCGCGACGGCCGCCTGGCTCTGGCTGCTCGCGGTGGTCTCGGTCATTGACGGGGTACGCGTCGGGCGAGGGCTGACCGGTGCTCAACTGGGCACCTGGCAGCTCGACCCGGACCACTCGCGGTACTGGATCGGTGACCAGCTCTACTGGCCCGGCGCGCTGCTGGCACTCGTACCCGCGCTGCTGATCGGTCTGCTGGCCGCCCGGCGGGCCGCCCGCCCGGCCGGGCACCGCGTCGGCGCGGCAGCCTCCGGCGCTGCCGGTCCGGTGCTCGTCGCGCTCGCCTACCTGACCACACTGCCGCACTGGTCGACGCTGGGCCCCGCACAGTTGTCCACCCAACTGATCGCCCCGTACGCGGTGATCGCCGGGGTCGGCGGCTCGGTGCTGGCCGCCGTCCTCGCCGAGCGGGCCGACCGGCACCGGGCGGCGCACCGCGGCGCGACCTCGCCGGGTACGACCAGCGGCCCGACCTCGACCGTTGAGCCCGAACTGACCCCGGCTACCGACGGCGGGCCGACTCCGACCGCCCGGGTCACGCCCACTGCGGTCGCCGAAGCCGATCCCGCGCCACCGGCCCCCGACTCGTCGACCCGCACCACAGGTCGGCGCAGCAGGGCCGACACCGCACCGCAGGCAACTGAGGCGGCCTCCCCGCCGAACGAGGGTCCGACACCCAGGGTGCCCGCACCACGCGTGAACCCGGACGTCCCGGTTGTCGCCCCATCCACCGAGGATCCGACGTCAAGCGCCCGGCGCACCCGCTCAACCCGCCGCGCCACCCGCCCCACGACGGACTGAGGACTGCCCTGCTCTGTTGACCATGAAATTGTTGCCATCCCACGCGGCGTGTCGTGGCAACAACTTCATGATCGACGCCGGTGGGGGTGGGCGGGAGGGGGATGGGGTTAGGGGACTGGCCAGGTGTGGACCGGGTTGTTGGTGCGCTGGAGTTCCGCGTAGCGCTGGACCATGTGGTGCAGCGCGTCCTTCCGGTCCATGCCGTGCCGCCGCTCCGCCGCCCAGACCGCCTCGGTCTGCCAGACGGCGCCGTTGCGACCGGTCCGGCAGCGCTGCTCGATGATGCCGAGCAGCCGGTCCCGCTGGGCCGGGGCGACGCCGAACCCGTCCAGGCCGACGGCGGCGGTGGGCAGCAACTGCTCCAGCACCAGCTTGGTGACCGGCACCTCACCGAGCCCGGGCCAGTGCAGCACGGCGTCGAGGCCACGCCGGGCGGCGGCGTGGAAGTTCTCCTCGGCGGAGCTGAAGGTGAGCTGACTCCAGATGGGGCGGTCCGACTCGGCCAGACCGCGGGCCAGCCCGAAGTAGAAGGCCGCGTTGGCGAGCATGTCCACCACCGTCGGACCGGCCGGGAGCACCCGGTTCTCCACCCGCAGGTGCGGACGGCCGTTCATGATGTCGTAGACCGGGCGGTTCCACCGGTAGACCGTGCCGTTGTGCAACCTCAGCTCCCCGAGCTGCGGCACACCGCCGGCGTGCAGCACCTCCACCGGGTCCTCGTCCTCGCAGATCGGCAGCAGCGGCGGGAAATACCGGACGTTCTCCTCGAACAGGTCGAAGATCGAGGTGATCCACCGCTCGCCGAACCACACCCGGGGCCGTACGCCCTGGGCCTTCAGTTCATCCGGACGAGTGTCGGTGGCCTGCTGGAAAAGGGCGATCCGGGTCTCGGCCCAGAGTTGACGGCCGTACAGGAAGGGGCTGTTCGCGCCGACCGCCACCTGCACACCGGCGATGGCCTGGGACGCGTTCCAGTAGTCGGCGAAGCTGTCCGGTGCCACCTGGAGGTGGAACTGGAGGCTGGTGCAGGCGGCCTCGGGGGCGATCGAGTCGGTGTGCGTGCGGAGCTGTTCGACGCCACGGATGTCCAGCTCGATGTCCTCGCCCCGAGCGCCGACGATCTGGTCGTTGAGCACCCGGTAGCGCTCGTTGGTGGAGAGATTGTCCTCGACCAGGTGCCCCTCGGTGAGGGTGGGCAGGATGCCGACCAGGACGATCTTGGCGTCGGACCTGGCCGCTCGCTCGTCGGCCCGGGAGAGGCTGCCGCGCAGGTCATGCTCGTATTCGGCGAAACCGGCGCCCTCGATCAGCCGGGGCTCGGCGTTGAGTTCGAGGTTGAACTGCCCCAGCTCGGTCTGGAAGAGGGGGTCGGCGATGTCGGCGAGGATCTCCTCGTTGCGCATCGCCGGCTCGGCCGCCGAGTCGACCAGGTTGAGTTCGATCTCCAGGCCGGTCATCGGTCGGTCGGCGTCGAACCCGAAGTCGTCCAGCATCAGGGCGAAGACGTCCAGGCACCGCCGCACCTTCTGCCGGTACCGGACGCGATCATCCCGGGTGAAGGCGCCCTGCGAGACGTCCCTGCCCATGTGGTGTCCTCCCGACAACCGGCGCGGTCGGGATCCTGCCGTCCCGGAAGCGCATTGTGAACCATCACGGTAAGAGCGCCCACCTGACCGGGGCCAGAGGCCAATGGCGGTGATCCGACATCGACCCGAGCGGACGCTGCTCGTGGCGCCATCTGTACCCCGCTGCCAGCCGCCAGGACCCGATGGCGGTGAGAACAACTCGTGACAATTACCACGACCTCGGCATCGGATGTCAGAGACGACGCAGGGCCCGCGCCGACGTGCGGCGCGGGCCCTGCGTGGTTGATCCGGGAGGGATCAGGCCTGACGGACGGCCTCGCCCTCGATCTCAATCTTGATCTTGCGGCTGACCAGCACGCCCCCGGTCTCCAGGGCGACGTTCCAGGTCAGGCCGAACTCCTCGCGGTCGATCTCGGTGCTCGCCGAGAAACCGAAGATGTCCTGGCCGAAGGGGCTGCGGCCGACACCCTCGAACTCCACCTCCAGCTCGACCGGGCGGGTGACGTCCTTGATGCTCAGCTCACCGGTGAGCACGAACTCGTTGCCACGACGGGACTTGACCCCGGTGCTGCGGAACTCGAGCGTCGGGAACTTCTCCGAGTCCAGGAACTCGGGGCTGCGCAGGTGTGCGTCCCGGTCGGCCTGCGTGGTGTCGATGCTGGCCGCCTGAATGGTCGCGACGACCGACGACTGCAGCGGGTCCTCGGCGATGGTGATGGTGGCGGTCGCCTCGTTGAACTCACCGCGAACCTTGCTCACCATCATGTGCCGGGCAACGAAGCCAACCCGCTTGTGCGCCACGTCCAGCGCGTAGGTGCCGGCCGCCGGGATGGTGAGGCCGTCCCAGTCGCGGGTAACCGCATCGATGCTGCTGGTCATGCTGCTGTCCTCCAGGAGATTGTTTAGTAGCCCAACGACTGCCTGAGCAACTATAACCACTGCAATATTCCCCGTGTCAAGTACTGCTACGATGAACCGGTGACCAACGTCTTCGACGATCCCCGGATCACCGCCGTCGGCCTGCTCTTCGAGGCACACGCCGGGCTCTCAGCCCGGTTCAACGCCCAACTCGAAGAGCACGGCCTCTCCGCGGTCGAGTTCGAGGTCATCACCCGTCTGGCCCGCTCACCGGGCAACCAGCTACGCATGACCGACCTCGCCGCGCAGACCTCCCTGTCGACCAGCGGAGTGACCCGTGTGGTGGACCGGATGGAACGTGACGGGTTGCTCACCCGGCGCGCCTGTCCGAGCGACCGGCGCAGCTCGTACGCGGTGGTCACCGCCGCCGGCATGCAGCGACTGAACGAGACGCTGCCCGGGCACCTGCAGATGATCGAGCAGTGGTTCACCGGTCAACTCGACCCCGAGGCACTGGCGGCCCTTCTCGACGGGCTGCGCCGGGTCCGCGACGCCGCGCATCCGTGCGCCACCGCCGGCAGCGACGACACCAGCTTCGAGCAGCAGACCGACGCCGCCCGGTCCTGAGCACACCCGAGGGTGGGCGGGGTGACAGCACCGGCAGAAAGACCGGCAGAACTGACTGAGCCAAGCTGGATGATCCGGGCGAAGCCGGCTTTCTGCCGTCGCAGCGGTGGCAGGCTTCGTGCACCGGGGATCACCGGGGGGTGACGGCGCGGGCGATCAGCGAGGGGTAGCACCAAGGGGGCTCTTCGCCCGCGCCACTCTCTCGCCCCGGCCGCCTCGGGCGCGCCCGAGGCGGCCGACACGGTCCGGGTTACTGGGCCGCCGGCCCTTCCCGAGCGGTGGTCAACGCGTAGAGCAGTCCGGTCTCCTGCGGCAGCAGCTGGATGCCGCTCTCCTGGCAGGCCCGGGCGAGCCGGTCGAGCACTCCCGGATCGGCAGTGCTCGCGGCCAGCCCCACCAGCGCTTCCACCACGTCCCGGCGATCCTGGCCCGCCTCGTCGGCGGCGGCGGCGAACCACTCGGCAGCCAACTCCCGGTCACCCCGGTGCAGCGCGAGATTCCCCTCGATCAGCGCGCAGAGCCCGGCGTCCGGTCCACCCCAGGGCAGTGCCGCGTCACCGGAGCGCGGTCGCGGCAGGACCCGCCCCGACCTGGCCGCCGCAGCCTCGGCCACCCCGGTACGCAGCTCGGCGAGCACCTCGGTCGCCTCGGCAGCACGCCCGTCCTGGGCGAGCGCCAACCCGACCGTTCCCAGCACCCGGCGGCGGTGTCCGGGATCGCCCAGCTCGGAGAACCCCGCCATCGCCCGCCGACCATGGTCGACGGCGTCCGCGTACCAGCCCTCCAGGCGGGCGACCTCGGCGCGATTGGCCCAGGCCAGCACCCGCAGCCGCTGCTCCCCACTCTCGGCGGCGAGCCGGTCCACCGCGGCGAGCCGGCGTCGGGCCGCAGCCAGATCACCGACCCGGATCTCGTGCCAGGCCAGGCTGTTCTGGGCCACCGCCAGGTCGCGGGTCCGCCCATTGCGGGCGGCCAGCCGCAGCACCACCTCGGCCTGCTCGCGAGACTCGTCGTGCCGGCCGACGGAGATCAACAGGTTGCCGAGCACGGTGCGCGCCTCCAACTCCCCGGTGACGTCGCCGGCCTCCAGGAAGGTGTCCAACGCCGCGCGCGCCGTCGGCAGTTCCTCGGCGCTCGCGCCATGCTCGGCCGCGAGCCGGGCAACCCCGAGCGCGGCCCAGCCACGCAGGACCGGATCGGCGTCGGCGGTACGCGGGTCGGCCAGCAGGCGGTGCAGCCACTGTCGTCCGACGACGTCGCGCCCACGGAACCGCCACCAGCGGGTCAGACAGGCCGCCAGTCGCAGCGCGGTCAACGGGTCGTCGGTGGCCGCGTGGGACAGCGACGAGCTGATGTCACTGCTCATCTCGTCCAGCAGGTGCACCGCCTCGGACATTCGTGGGCCGATCAGGTCGACCGCGGTCCGTGCCACCAACCGAGCGATCACCTCCGCGTGCCGCCGTCGGATGCAGGTCAGCTCACCCTCCCCGGCCGCCTGCTCCACGGCATAGTCACGGACAGCGTCGAGCAGCCGGAACCGGAACGACCCGGTGCCGCGTACGCCTAGCAGCCCCAGCTCGACGAGCCGGTCCAACAGCGGAACAGGATCGATCGCCACCGTGCCGTCCCGGTCGGCCTCGTCGGCGAGCATCTCCTCGGCCAACTCCACCGACCAGCGGTTGCCGAACACGGCGAGCTGCCGCAGCGCCGCCCGCTCGTCCGGCGCCAGCAGTCGGTAGCTCGTCGCCACCGCGTCGCGCAGGGTGACCGTGGCCACCGCCGGGGTGGTCTCCGGGCCGCTCGACCCCGGGGTGAACGCGTCCAACGCGTCCCAACCGGGGTGGACGGGGGGATCGGCGGGAGTGGCGAGGTCGAGCACCCGGTCGCCGTACCGGTCGAGGAGCTCGGTGAGGTCGAGGAGCCGGCCCCGGGCGGCCATCAGCTCGATGGCCAGCGGCAGCCCGCCCAGGCGACGAACCAGCGCGGCAAGCGCTGGCAGCTCGTCGGGTGTGGGTGTCTCCCGGCGGACCTGAGCGAGCCGGGCGGTGAACAACGCGACAGCCGGCCACGATTCGAGCGTGGCCAGCCCGGAGCGTTCGGCGTCCGGTGGCGGCACGTCGAGCGGGGAGACCGGCCAGACCCGCTCGCCGGGTAGGCCAACCGGGTGCCGTCCGGTGACCAGCACCCGCAGCGAGGGCAGGGCCGCGAGCAGCCGGTGCAGCGTCGCGGCCACCGGCCCCGGAGCGCGTTCCACCGCGTCCATCACCAACAGCGCCGGCTGCCCGGCGAGCCGGGCCACCAGGTCCGGCAGCCGTGCCGCGCCAAGCACCGACATCGAGGCGGCGAGCACATCCGGCCCGTCCGAGCCCTCGCCGATCAGCACCCCGGTCACGCCGGCCGGGTGGGCCGAGGCCACCACGTGCGCCATCGACGTCGCCAGGGCGGTCTTGCCGACCCCGGCCAACCCGACCAGGCTCACCAGCCGGGGCCCGCGCTCCGCCGTCAGCATTCCGGTCAGCTCGGTGATGTCGCGGTCCCGGCCGATCAGCGTCACCGGTGGTGGGAGGTTGACCGGCCGGTCGGCGGACGTGGTTCTGCCGCTGACCGCGAGCGCTGGCGAGGTGGTGTCCGGGCGGACCAGCTCACCGGCGGAGCCGCGGGCCGCGGCCAGGAACGCTGCCCGGCCGGTGTCGGTCAACGCCAGCGCCGTGGCGAGCAGGTCCACTGTGGTGCGCTGCGGCCGGACCGCCCGACCGCGCTCCAGGTCACGCACCGTCCGCACACCCACCCCGGCCCGGGACGCCAGCTCGGCCTGGGTCAGGCCGGCGGCGCGTCGATGCTCGCGGAGCAGCTCCGACAGGGCGGTACGACCAGCCGGGCTCCGCGACCGATCATGATCCGGAGTCATGGGCACGAAGAGTACGGATCGACTCCGACGCTCGGCAGTCGAACGTCGGGCTATTGACGCCCACCCGCCGAAACCCGACAGCCGTACTGGCGGTCCACCCGGTGCGGGTGTCCGACTGGATCTCTCAGAGGCCCAGATCCCGAGCGATGATCATGCGCTGCACCTCACTGGTGCCCTCACCGATCTCCAGGATCTTGGAGTCCCGCCAGAACCGGGCCACCGGGTACTCGTTCATGAAGCCGTACCCGCCATGGATCTGGGTGGCCTCCCGGGCGTTGTCCACGGCGATCGTGCTGGCGTGCAGCTTGGCGATGGCGGCCTGCCGCTTGAACGGCTCGCCGGCCAGCATCCGGGCGGCGGCGTCGTAGTAGGCCAGCCGGGCGGTGTGCGCCTTCAGCTCCATGTCGGCGATCTTGAACTGGATCGCCTGGTTGGCGCCGATCGGCCGGCCGAAGGCGTGCCGCTCCTTCGCGTACTTGATCGACTCGTCGACGCAGCCCTGGGCGAGGCCGACGGCCAGCGCGGCGATGGCGATCCGGCCCTCGTCGAGGATGCGCAGGAACTGGGCGAAACCCCGGCCACGTGCACCGAGCAGGTTGGCAGCCGGCACGCGACAGTCGTCGAAGGTCAGCTCGTGGGTGTCCGAGGCGGTCCATCCCACCTTGGAGTAGCCCGGCGCCACAGTGAACCCGGGCGTGCCGGACGGCACGATGATGGTCGACAGTTCCTTGGAACCGTCCGGGTTCGTGCCGGTCACCGCGGTGACTGTCACCATGGCCGTGATGTCGGTGCCCGAGTTGGTGATGAACGCCTTCGAGCCGTTGATCACCCACTCGTCGCCGTCCAGCACCGCCCGCGTCTGGGTGCCGGCGGCGTCGGAGCCGGTGCCCGGCTCGGTGAGACCGAAACCGGCCAGCGCCTCGCCGCTGAGCAGCTTGGGCAGCCAGGTCGCCTTCTGCTCCTCGGTGCCGAAGCGGTAGATCGGCATCGCGCCCAACGACACCGCAGCCTCCAGCGTGATGGCCACGCTGGAGTCGACCCGGGCGATCTCCTCCAGGGCCAGGCAGAGGGCGAAGTAGTCGCCGCCCATGCCGCCGTGCTCCTCGCCGAAGGGCAGGCCGAAGAGGCCCATCTTGCCCATCTGCCGGATCACCTCGTACGGGAAGGTGTGCTGCTCGTAGTGCTCGGCGATGACCGGGGCGACCACCTCGCGCGCGAAGTCCCGCACGCTGTCCCGCAGCGCCGTTTGTTCGTCGGTGAGCCGGAAGTCCATCTCATCCTCCTGTAAGGACGGTCCCGCCCGGCGCTCGTGACGCCGGGGCGGGTCGCTGTGGGGGCCCGGATCGAGGATCAGACCGGGGTGACGCCGTGCCGACGGCGGGAGAAGTGCCGGTCCTTCGTACGCGCCGCCGCGAACCGACGGACCAGCTCGGTGCGCAGGTCCTGCGGCTCGACGATGGCGTCCACCACCAGCTCACTGGCGAGGCGGACGACGTCGATGTCCTGCTCGTACTCGGCCCGCTTCGCGGCGACGAAGGCGGCCCGCTCGTTCTCGTCCGCGATGGCGGCGATCTTGTTGGCGTAGACCGCGTTCACGGCGGCCTCGGCCCCCATCACCGCGATCTTCGCGGTCGGCAGCGCGATCGTGGCGTCCGGCTCGAACCCGGGACCGGCCATCGCGTAGAGGCCGGCGCCGTACGCCTTGCGGACCACCACGCAGATCTTCGGCACCGTCGCCTCGGAGATCGCGGTGATCATCTTCGCGCCGTGCCGGATGATGCCCTGCTTCTCCACCACGCTGCCGACCATGAAGCCGGGTACGTCGCTGAGGAACAGCAGCGGCACGTTGAACGCGTCGCAGAGCTGCACGAACCGGGTCGCCTTGTCGGCCGAGTCGACGAAGAGCACGCCGCCCTTGAACATCGAGTTGTTGCCGATGACACCGACGACCTGGCCGTCGAGTCGGCCGAAGCCGATGGTCAACTCCTTGGCCCAGAGTGCCTGGATCTCGAAGAAGGAACCCTCGTCGAGCAGACCCTTGACGTAGCGCCGCATGTCGAACGCCTGCCGCTCGCTGGCCGGCACGAGCGCGGCAAGGTCGGCCTTGGCCGGGGCGGCGACGGCCGGGGCGGTCGGCGGCGCCTGCGTCCAGTTCGCCGGGAGGTACGACAGGTAGGTCTTCACCACGTCGAGCGCGTCGGCCTCGGTCTTGCAGAGGAAGTGCCCGACCCCGGATTCGGCGGTGTGCACCTTGGCCCCGCCCATCGCCTCCAGGGTGGTCTTCTCGCCGGTGACCATCTCGACCATCCGGTCCGAGCCCAGATACATGCTCGCGTTGCCGTCGACCAGGGCGACCACGTCGCAGAACGCCGGAATGTACGCCCCTCCGGCGGCGCTCGGGCCGAACAGCGCGCACACCTGCGGGATCGAGCCGGAGGCGCGCACCTGGTTCCAGAAGATCTTGCCGGCGCCACGGCGGCCGGGGAACAGGTCGACCTGGTCGGTGATCCGGGCGCCGGCCGAGTCGACCAGGTAGACCATCGGCACACCGGCGCCGTACGCCCGCTCGATGATCCGAATGATCTTCTCGACGGTGCGGGCGCCCCAGCTGCCGGCCTTGACGGTGGAGTCGTTGGCCATCAGGCAGACCTGTCGGCCGTCGATCGTGGCGGTGCCGGTGACCACCCCGTCGGCGGGCAGCCCCTCGGCCATCGTGTTGGCATAGAGGCCGTCCTCGACGAAGGAGCCCTCGTCGACCAGGAGCGCGACCCGCTCTCGCGCGAACAGCTTGCCCTTGGCCGCGTTGGCCGCGTGGTACTTGTCCGCGCCGCCGGACCGGGCCCGCTTGCGCAGCTGCTCCAGTGCCTCACCGTCGAGCGTCACGCCGACTCCCTCGCCATAACGACCTGAACGATCGTTAGGCTAGCGCATCGGCACGACCGTCGGCGACCCACGGGCGAATCAGACGGCGAAGCTTGACGCAAGACATTGAAAAAGATGAATGCTTATCGCTAGGCTCCTGACACCCCCCTCCCAGATCGGAGTCAGCGATGACCTCACGACTCAATCGGCTCGCGGTCGCGTTCCTCGCGACGGCACTCGCCACCCTCGGCGTCACGGTCGCCAACCCGTCGCCCGCGTCCGCCGCCATGACCATCTGCTACAACACCAGCCAGGCGGGCAGCTACGCCAGCGTCGCCAACCAGGCCGCATCGATCTGGAACAACGCCACAGTGAACCTGACCCTCTCGGCGAACTGCGGCTCCAACCTCCGGATCTACCGGATCACCGGCGGCGGCTCGTACGCCCAGCGGACCAGCCTCGGCAACGGCCGGGTCTACATCGACACCCAGCAGGCCGCCCAGTACAGCGTGCTGCGGATCATGACCCACGAGATCGGGCACATCCTCGGCCTGCCGGACAACTACAACGGGAACTGCGCGCTGCTGATGTCCGGCGGCAGCGCCGGCACCAGCTGCACCAACGCCTACCCCAGCTCCGCCGAGGCGAGCCGGGTGAGCAACCTCTTCGCCGGCACGTTCAGCGCCACCGACCGCAGCGCGGACATCTTCCGCGACAGCTGGCCGAGCGCGCTCACCTCCGTGAGCTGATCGACCTGGCACGTGGAAGGGGCCGGCGCACGCGCGCCGGCCCCTTCGTCGCGTCTGAACCGCTCAGCTCGGCATCGGCGTCAGGCGGGTACGCGGGCCCGCCCGCAGCACGCCGGACGGGAGCTTCTTGCCGAGCAACTCCTCGGCCAGCTCCGCCGCCTCGATCAGGGCCGCCAGGTCGATGCCCGTGTCGATGCCCATGTCGTGCAGCATGTGCACGGCCTCCTCGGTGGCCAGGTTGCCGCTCGCCCCCGGCGCGTACGGGCAGCCGCCCAGGCCACCGACGCTGGCGTCGAACTCGGTCACCCCCAGCTCCAGCGCGGTCAACAGGTTGGCCAGCGCCGTACCCCGGGTGTTGTGGAAGTGCAGCAGCACCGGCACATGCGCGTTGCGGTCGCGTACCGCGGTCAGCAGCTCGCGGACCCGGCGTGGGGTGCCCATGCCGGTGGTGTCGCCGAACGCGACCCGGTCCGCGCCGTCGCGGACCACCCGGTCGACGATGCCGGCCACCCGCGCCGGGTCGATGTCACCCTCGTACGGGCAGCCGAAGCTGGTCGCCACGATCACCTCGACCTGCGCGGACGCGCCGTGCAGCAGGTCGATCAGCTCGGCGATGTCGTCCAGCGACTCGTCGGTCGACCGGTTGACGTTGCGCCGGTTGTGCGTGTCGCTGGCGGAGACCACCACTTCGATCTCGGTGAAGCCGGCGGCGAGGGCCCGCTGGGCGCCCCGGGTGTTCGGCACCAGCGCCGAGTACCGCACCCCGTCGGCCTTGACCGCCCGCTGCCACACCTCGTCGGCGTCGGCCATCTGCGGGATCGCCCTCGGGTGCACGAACGACACCGCCTCGATCCGACGTACGCCGGTGCCGGAGAGGGCGTCGAGCAGCCGCACCTTGGCGTCGGTCGGGATCGGGTCCTCGTTCTGCAACCCGTCCCGCGGCCCGACCTCACGGATGGAGACGGAATCTGGCAGTTGACTCATCGGTCACCTCGCTGTGACGTCGGATCGGGACAGCATGTCGGCCCCTTTGCTCTGCTGCCCTATGTGCGACGGCTACTGTCCGTCATCCGGACAACCGCTGTCGCCTATAGGTAAGCAGAGCAAAGGGCGAACGAACCAGTCCTGCCTCCCCGCAGGGGCGACGGCCTGGCCGGTCAGCGCATTCGGGAGACGATGCCCGTGTCGTAGGCGCCGGAGAGGAACTCTTCGTTGGTCAGGAGCTCGGCGAAGAAGGGGACGTTGTTCTTCGGGCCCTCGATCTGGAAGGCGGCGACCGCGGTCTTCGCCCGCTCCAGCACCTCGTCACGGGTGGCGCCGCTGATGATGAGCTTGGCCAGCAGGCTGTCGTAGAACGGCGTGACCGTGTTGCCCTCGGTGTAACCGGAGTCGACCCGCACACCCTCGCCGGTGGGCTCCACCCAGGTCCTGATCACGCCGGGGCCGGGCAGGAAGCGCTTCGGGTCCTCGGCGTTGATCCGCAGCTCGATGGCGTGACCGCTCGGCGCCAACGCGTCCGGGTCGAAGGTCGGCGCCAGCCCGGACGCCACCCGCAATTGCTCCTCGACCAGGTCGACGCCGTAGACGTACTCGGTCACCGGGTGCTCCACCTGAAGGCGCGTGTTCATCTCCAGGAAGAAGAACTCGTTCGTCTCCGGATCGAGCAAACACTCCACCGTGCCCGCGTTGCGGTAGCTGACCGCCTCACCCGCGCGCACCGCCGCCGCCAGGAGGCGAGATCGCAGCTCCGGCGACACCGCCGGGGACGGCGACTCCTCGACCAGCTTCTGGTTGCGTCGCTGCACCGAGCACTCCCGCTCGCCGAGCGCCACCACCCGGCCGTCGGCCAGGCCGAGAATCTGCACCTCGACGTGCCGCACCCGGGGGAAGTACCGCTCGATCAGCACCGAACCGTCGCCAAACATCCGCTCGGCGAACGCGCGCACCTTGTCGTACTCGGTGCGCAGCGCGGCCTCGTCGACGGCGACGCCCATGCCCATGCCGCCGCCACCGGCTGCGGCCTTGACCATCACCGGGTAGCCGATCCCGGCGGCGGCGGTCACCGCCGCGTCCAGGTCGGCGGCCGGGTCGGTGGTGCCGGGCGCGACGGGAACGCCGGCGGCCGCCATCAGGTTCCGGGCATTGATCTTGTCGCCCATCGCGGTGATCGCGTCCGCGTCGGGCCCGACCCAGATCAGGCCGCTCGACTCGACGGTACGGGCGAACTCGGCGTTCTCCGACAGGAAGCCGTAACCGGGGTGGATGGCCTGCGCACCTGTCGCCTTCGCGGCGGCGAGGATCGCCTCGGCGTTGCGATAGCTCTGCGCCGGGTTCGGCGGGCCGATGAGAACGGCCTCGTCCGCCTCGGCCACGAACGGGAGGTCGGCATCGGCCTCCGAGTACACAGCGATCGCGCGGATGCCGAGCCGCTTGGCGGTCCGGATGATCCGGCGGGCGATCTCGCCCCGATTGGCGACCAGCAGTGACTCGATCATGTTTCCTCCCGGCGTCCGGATGGTGGGACGGTAGTCAGGGAATCATGAGCGACGGGCTTCTGACGAGTCGGGTTCAGGCGAGCGAGTCGGCCTCAGGCGAGCAGTGCGGCCAGGGTCGCGCCGCGCAGCAGCTCGGCACGGCGTCGGCGGTCCACCTCGCCACCGAGGAACGGGGTCGAGTTCATCAGACCGAACGCGGCGTGCGCGAGCACCCGAGCCTCACCGTCGGGCATGCCCGGGTGCAACGCGGTGAGCACTGTCACCCACTCCTCGACGTAGAGCCGTTGCAGGCGACGGATCTGCCGTCGCGGCTCCTCCGGCAGGCGATCCAACTCGTGCAGGTGCAACGCGATCACCGCCGGGTTGGCCAGCGCGAACTCGACGTGGAAGTCGATCAGCGACTCCAGCACACCGCGCGGGTCGTCCGGGCGGCCGGCGGCACGTTCCCGCCCACCGGCCAGCAACCCGTCGCTGACCGGGATCAGCGCGGCGGCCAGCATGGCCTCCTTGCCGGCGAAGTGGTGGTAGAGCGCCGGACCCGTGACCCCCGCCGCCGCACCGATGTCGTCCATCGACACACCGTGGTAGCCACGGGCGGCGAACAGACCGACCGCGATCTCCAGGATCTCGTCCTTGCGGGACCTGCGCCGGCCCGCGCCCGCCGCACCCCGTGCCTGCTGTTCCACCGTCACCGGGCAAGCGTAGACCGCGACCTGACCACGGGGGGCCGCTGGTTACCCAGCGATTGGGCACACCTCGGCGCGCTCAGTCGTCGTCCGGATCGAGGTCGTGCTCCGTCCGCAGCGCGGCGGCCTCGGCGGGCCGGTCCAGCAGATCCAGGGCACGGGCCAGCAGCCAGGCAGTCTGGCGGACCGGCTGCGAGTCGGCCGGCAGCCCACCGAGGACACGCCGCAGCAGCGGCTCCGCCTCGGCCGGCCGGTCCAGTCGAAGCAGCAGCTCGCCGGTGAGACCCTCCACCTGGGCGGCCTCACCAAATGCCTCGATCGACCGCAGCTGGTCGGGCACCCCGGTGAGTCGCGCCAGCGCCTCGTCCAGCCGGCCGTCGGCCGTCAGCACCCGCGCCCCGGCCTCGGCCGCCATCGCCAGCTCGTACGTCACCGGTGGCTCGGCCTGTCCGGCCAGCGTCGCCGCCAACTCGTCCACCTTTTCGACGGCACGGATCGCCGCCGGCCGGTCGTCGGCCCAGAACCAGGCGTACGCCTCGCGCCGACGCGCCCGCAGCTCGTCCAGCGGCATGCCGCCGAGCCGGTACGCCGTGGCGGCTGAGGCGAACCGCTCTGCGCCGGCCGCGTCCCGGTCCGCGTCGTAGAGGATGTCGCCGGCCTCCTCCAGCACCTGCGCCCGATACGGGAGGTTGTCCGGACCATTCAGGTTGTCGGCCAACTGCCCCAGCAGGGTCAGCGCCGGATCGATCTCGCCGAGACCGGCGTACACGCCGGCCAGCAGGTGCCGGCAACGGTCCGCCTCGGCCTGGGCGCCAAGCCGGTCGAGACCGAGGACGGCCTCCTCGGCGACCTCGGCCGCCTCGCCGAGCCGACCCACCATCCGGTACGCGTTCGCCAACTCCCACCGCAGGAACGCGTCTCCCTCGGCACCCCGCTCCACGCAGAGCGTCACCGCCTCGACGAGGTCGTCCACCGCGTCGGCGGCCCGGCCTGCGGCGAGCAACGCGCGGGCACGGGCGACGCGAACCGGCAACTCCGCGTCCGCAGGTGCAAACGGCAGTGCCTCGTCGCAGGCGGCCACCGCCTCGGCCGGGTCGTCCACCGTTCGGGCGTACGCCAGGCAGGCCGCCGTGACCAGCTCACCGACGCCCAGTTCACGGCCGATCCGACGGGACTCGGCGGCGGCGGCGCGTGCCTCCTCGACACGGTCCGCCTGCTCCAGCAGGTGCGCCCGGTGCAGTGCGACCCGGGCCGCCAGGTATGGATCGCCACCCGCGTCGGGCGGCACCCGGTCCAGCGCCGCGAGCGCGTCGGCCCAGCGTTCCCGGTGCAGCAGCGCCAACGCCACCCGGTCGTGGGCGGCGGCCCGCTGCCGGGCGTCGCCGTCCCGGTCCAACACCTCGGCTGCCTTCTGGACCAACGCCAACCCCTCGTCGGCGTCGTCGTCGGACCGGGTCAGCAGCACGCCGAGCCGCCCGGCGATCACCTGGGCGGACAACTCCTCGCCCGCCGTCCGGTACGCCTCCAGTGCCGCTCGGCTCATCTCGATCGCGCCCGGGATGTCGTCCTCGTCGCCGCGCTCGGCCGCCCGCAACGCCAACCGGTGGGCGAGCGTACGCGGGGGCAGGTCGGCCGAACCGAACCGCTCGTCGTAGGCGGCCAGCACCGCTCGGAACGTGGCCGGGTCGTGCCGACCCCAGCTCTGCTCGGCGAGGTTCAGCAGCTCGTCCGGCCCGGCGTCGGCGGGCACCGGCACGGCGGTCGGCACGGCCATGCCGGAGCGCACCACGTTGCCGGTCGCCGCAGAGGCCTTACTCGTGGGAGTGGTCGGCTCGCCCTCGGTCGGGCGTGGCGGGCGACGGCGGACGCTCGCGGACAGCGGCAGGTGCTCGCCGCGCGGCCGCACAGCGAGCCGGCGGGCGATCCACTCCGACTGGTGGGTGGTGCCATTGCGGGCGTCGAAGCGCTCCGCCAGCCCGGTCGCGGTCCGTGTCAACTCGTCGGCGAGCACCAACGCCGACACCTCGCCGGCCGGTCGGCCCTCGGCAGCCCGGCGGTACAGGGTCGCCTCACCGCTCTGACCGGCCTGGCGCAGCGCTGCGGCGGCCGTCGCAGCGAAGTGCATCGCGGCGGCCGGCGACGGTGCCCGGTCCAGCCAGTCCAGGTGCCGTTCGACCAACTCCACCGCCCGCGCCTCGTTCCCGGTCAACGTGCAGAACTCGACGTGGTCGCCGATGTCCCACAGGTCGGCGAGGTTGCCGCGCAACCGGCGGTACGCCTCCCGGTGCGCGTCCCGCGCCGACTCGGCCCGCCCGGTCCGCAGGTACGGCAGGAGCAGCGCGGTGAGGATCGCCTGCGGCTGCTCGTTGCACGTGAGCCGGCCGGCGAGCACCGGCTCGGACAACGCCACCGCCTCCGCGTCCCGCCCGGTGTCGGCGAGGTAGTTCACCTGGCTCGTCGGGTCACAGCCGGCGCAGTCGGAGAGGGCGTCGCGCGGGGTGGTCTGCCAGAGCCGGTACCAGTGCGCGGCCGCCTCGGCGTCGCCCACGTGGTTGGCGACCCGGAACCGATGCTTGTGGACGGTCTGCAGGCTGTGCCCACCGGCCCGGTAGCGGCGTTCCATGTCGTCCAGCACGGCGTACGTGCGGTCGAGTGGCACCTCCGGGAAGTTCAGCAGGCCGTTGACCATGTACTTGAAGTGCCAGAGCAGGTTGTGCAGGTGCCGCTGGTGGTAGGGCTGCGGATCCTGGTCGAACTCGGACAGGCACCAGGAGAAGGTCACGAAGGACTTCGCCGGCTCGCCGCCGTAGATGTAGCCGGTGGTGGCCTGCATCCGGGTGACGAAGGCAAGGTGTCGGTCGTCGGTTGCGTCGACCCGACGCAGCAGCTGCTCCAGCGCGGCGATCTGCCCCGCCCCGTACGGCATGTCGGCGATGCCGCGCAGCACCCGCCACAGATCCTCGTCGCTCACGTTCACTCCTGTCCCGGCACGGCCCGGCCGAGCAGGCCGAGGAAGGAATCGTTCAGCAGGGCCACGTCGGCCGCGCGGATCGGATGGTGCCCGAGCAGCAGCGCCTGCCCGTAGAGCGCCTCGACGGCGAGCCCCACCAGCTCCGGGTCGGCCAGCGCGGTGACGCGGCGGACCAGAGGGTTGCGGTGGTTGAGCACCAACTGCGGGCGGTCCGGTGGTGCGGTGGAGGCGAGCGCGTCGAGGACCCCGCCCCACAGTTCGTCGGCCCGGTCCCGGCTGGCCGCGAGCTGGTCGTTGAACGCCGCCGACCTGCTGACCAGGTAGAGCGCGGGCAGCGACACCGGGTCGTACGCCCGGATCACCACCTCGCAGCCGGAACGTTCGACGGCCCGCTGCGCGGCGCTGAGGAAGGGCCGCAGCGCCAGCTCCACGTGCGGGTCGAGGCTGTCGAAGCGGGTCGTGAGATCGCTCGGTTCCAGACGCTCGATCAGCACCGAGCGGTCCACCGCCGGCAGCCGCTCGATCAGCTCGGTGTCGTACGTGTAGCCGCCGTTGACCACCGCCAGATCCTGTGCGGCAGCCACCGCGGCGAGCTGGCGGAACTCGTCCAGGCTCGCCGCGTAGCGGAGCACGCCGTAGCGCTCCCGGAACTCGGCGAGGGTGAGCGTGCCGACGTTGGTGTCCATCGGCCACCACCGGTCGACCAGCTGGAGCATCTCGTCGTCGTGCAGCGCCAGCGCCTTCACACCCAGGTGGTGCACCTGGAGGAACTCGGCCAGCCGGTGCGGGTCGTGTCGCGCCAGCCGGACCAGCCAGCCGCGTATCTGGTCGCCGAGCGCCTCCCGGGTCGCGGTCAGCAGGGTGTCCTCGTAGAGGGCTTCCCGGCTGGCGGTCGGGCGCAGCTCGGTGGCGTCCACGACGCAGTGCGCGAAGAACGCCCAGTCCGGCAGCAACCCGTCGGCGTGCTCGGTGAGCAGCATCCGCTTGAGGTAGACCCGGTGCCCCGCACGGGCCGCCGGGTTCACCGGGGTGGGCAGGATGACGGCGACACCGGTCAACCCGGCTTCCGGCACGGTCAACGGCAGCACGTCGAACGGGTCGACGCCGAGCGTCTCCCGGGCGTACGCGATCAGCGCCGCCCGGTCGACCGGGGCGCCCGGCGCGGTCGGCCAGGGCGGCTCACCGGTGGTGGTGACCACGTCGCCGACCCGGACGGTGACCGGCAGCAGCGAACCGAAGAGGCGGGCCAGGTCGGTGACGGTCGGTGTGGTGAACCACTGGTCGGCGTCGCGGCGGGGCACCAGCGTGACGGTGGTGCCTGGTTCGGTGCGGGCGGCCTCCGGTGGTGCCAGGCTCACCGCGTACCGGCCGTCGGCGTAGCCGGTCCAGCGGACCGTGGGGTGTTCGCCGTTGCGGGTGAGCACCTGGATCTCGTCGGCGACCAGGAAGCAGGAGAGCAGGCCGATGCCGAACTGGCCGAGGAACTCGTGCCGGGAGAAGCCGAGATCGTCCCTCTTGGAGCTGCGACCGATGGTGGCCAGCAGCTCATGCACCTGCGCCTCGGTCAGGCCGATCCCGGTGTCGTGCACCCGCAGCGTGCCGTCGCCGGTGATCTCGGGAGTTTCGATGCGGACCAGGGCTGGCGCGTCCGACTCGGTCGAGCGCCGCGCGGTGATCGCGTCCACCGCGTTCTGCAACAGCTCTCGGACGTAGACCCGCGGGCTGCCGTAGAGGTGATGGCTGAGCAGGTCGACCACGCCACGAAGGTCGACCTGGAAGGTGTGGTCCACGCGTGTCTTCTCCCCCGGTCCCGAAATACCGGCGCCCACCGTACCGATGATCACCGACACGCGCGTCCCCCTTTCGCCCGGCGGCTTGACCCTCGACCCGGTCGAACCCGCACGGTCACCGGATGACCTCCTCAGCTCTGGGCCGGGACTTCCGGCTGCTCTGGTCCGCCGCCGTCTCGTCGCGGTTCGGAGACGCGCTGCGTACGCCGGCACTGGCCCTGCTGGCGGCGACAGTGACCCGCGACCCGCGGGTCATCGCGGCGGTCACCGTGGCCGGTCAGTTGCCGCCGTTGATCTTCGGTCTGCTCGGCGGTGTGTACGCGGACCGCTGGGACCGTCGTCGGACGATGGCCCTGGTCGACGGCATCCGTGCCGTCGTGGTGGCGGCACTGGCCGTGACCGTCGCACTCGACCGCGTTGGTGTCCTGGTGCTGCTGGTCGCGGCGTTCCTGCTCGCCACACTGGGGACGCTCTTCGACTCGGCCTCGTTCGCGCTGCTCCCCGCGCTGGTGCCACCGGACGCGCTGCCCCGGGCGAACGGTCGACTCCAGGCGGGGTCGGCGGTTGCCGGCGGTTTCCTCGGGGCGCCGGCCGCCGGTGTCCTCTTCGCCGTCGCCCCGGCCCTCCCGTTCGCCCTCGACGCCGTCACCTTCGCCGCGGCGGCGCTGCTCGTGCTGGCCCTCACCCCCACTCCCGTCGCGAGCGTGCAGGCGCGGCCCGGCACTCGACGCGGGTCGGTGTGGGGCGAAATCATCGAAGGTTTGCGCTGGCTGCGTGCGCACCGGACCCTGTGGCGGGTCACTCTGCTCACCGCCGCGAGCAACCTGGCGATCAGCGGGATCATGGCGGTGCTGGTGCTCTATGCGCTGGACGTGCTGCGGGTGCCGCCAGCCGGCTACGGGCTGTTCGCCGCCGCCGCGATCGTCGGGGGCGTGGCGGGGGCGCTCGGGTCCGGTCGGCTCGCCGCCCGACTCGGCACGGTGCCGGCGCTGTGCGTGGTGCTCGCCGCGGAGACCGTGGCACTGACCGGGTTCGCGCTGGCCCGGCATCCGGTGCCGGGCGGCTTCGCGTTGGCCGTCTTCGCCGCCGGCACTGTGGTGTGGAACAGCCTGTGGGCGTCGTACGGGCAGCGGAACGTGCCGGCAAGGCTGCTCGGCCGGGTCGGATCGGCCCAACGGATGGTCGGCCTGCTCACCGCGCCGATCGGTGCGGCGCTCGCCGGGCTGGCAGCCGCCGCGTACGGGACGGCGCCGGTGGCGGGTGCGGCGGCCGGCATCTTCGCGCTGGTCACCCTGGCCGCGTGGCGGACACTGCGGCCGGCCGACCCGCCCGCGGGTGCCCAGCCGGTGCCGGTCGCGCGAGACCTGATCTCCTAGCCCGGCGTGCGTTCCCGGTGGGACAGCCCGGACAGTCGCAGCGCGATCCGTCGGCGCCACGGTGGCACGGCACCGAGCAGCCGCAGCAGCACGTCACGGGCCGGCCGGCGGGCCGGGGAGACGGTGGCCAGCCGGGTCAGCCCGGCGGCGAAGCTCAGCACGTCCTCGGCCATCGGCCGCTGCCGGGCGGTGTAGTCGTCGAGCAGCGCGTCCGGACCACCGTCGAACACGTCCGCCAGCGCGGTGCCGAGTGCGACCGCATCGCAGATGCCGAGGTTCATGCCCTGCCCGCCGGCCGGGCTGTGCACGTGCCCGGCGTCTCCGGCCAACAGCACCGGCCCGGCTCGGAACGTGTCGGCGATCCGGTGATGCACCCGGAACCGGGAGCCCCAGAGCACCTCGGTCACCCGGTCGGGTCGTCGCGCCGGACCGCGCTCGTCCAGCAACGCCTGGAGGTACGCCTCGTCCGGCTCGGCCGGGGCCGTCGCCACGGCGGCGACCAGTCGGACCACCCCGTTCGGGAGCGGGGCCCAGATCAGCGGCCCGGAGCGGGCGAGGAAGAGCGCCGCCTCGTCTCGGGGCAGAACGCTTCGCACCCGTACGTCGGCGAGCACGAAGGACTCCTCGTCGCTGGGGCCGGTGAAGCCGATGCCGACCAACTGGCGGACGCTGCTGTGCAAGCCGTCCGCGCCGACGACGAACCGGGCGCGCAGCGTCTTTCCGTCGACCTGCGCGAGCACCCCGTCACCGGTGGTGGTCAACCCGGTCAGCCGGCAGGGCCGTCGCACCTGGACGCCGAGTTCGGCCAACTGCCCGGCGAGCACGGCCTCGGTGACCGACTGGGAGACCAGCAGCGCGTAGGGAAACCGGGACGGCAGCTCGTGGAACGGCACCGACAGCAGCACGCGGTCCCGGTCGCGCACTGTGAAGCGCGGCGTCCGCACCCCCTGGGCGTCCAGCGGCGCCGCAGCGCCGATCCGGTCCAGCACCTCCAGGGTGTACGCGTGCACGACGGCAGCGCGGGAGGTGATCGGCGGTTCGGCCAGTTGGTCCAGCACTGTCACCTCGATCCCGCGCCGGGCCAGCGTCAGCGCGGTGGCGAGGCCGGTGGGGCCTGCGCCCACCACCAGGACGTCGGTGCTCGTGGGCAGCATGGCCACCTCCAGAAGACCGTTGCCAACATCTGTTGGCAAACACTTGTTGGCGACGCTAGAGGCCAGTCGATTGCATGTCAACAGGCGTTGGCCTACGGTCGTTGACATGACAGCGCCGGCCCAACCAACCTCTCCCCGTCGCTCGGACGCCACCCGGGCGGCGATCCTGCGCGCGGCCCGGGAACGGTTCGCGGCGGACGGCTACGAGCGGGCCACGATCAGGGCCATCGCCGCCGACGCCCAGATCGACCCGTCGATGGTCATGCGCTACTACGGCAGCAAGGAGGGGCTCTTCGCGGCGGCGGCCGAGTTCGACCTCCGCCTGCCCGACCTGGCCGCGGTGCCACCCGAGCAGCTCGGTGAGACGCTGGTCCGGCACTTCCTCACCCGCTGGGAAGGCGACGAGACGCTCGTGGCGCTGCTGCGGGCCGCCAGCACCAACCCCGGTGCCGCCGAACGGATGCGCGGCATCTTCGCCGACCAGCTCACCGCGGCCGTGGCCACGTTCGGCACCGACCCGACCACTACCGCCCGGCGCGCCGGGCTGGTGGCCAGTCAGATCCTCGGCCTCGCCTACACCCGGTACGTCGTCCGCCTGCCGCCCATGGTGGACACCACACCGCAGGACCTGGTCTCCTGGGTCGCGCCGACCCTCCAGCGCTACCTGACCGGAACGCCGGAGAGCTGACCCAACCTTTTCCCCCTTCCCGTGCGTCTGCCAGGTGACGCGCATCGCGACGGCCGGAAGGGGGGCGGATGGCAGCCACGAGAAGCGACGGACGCGACGGCTACCTCGCCTTCGTGGAGAGCCACCAACACCGGCTGCTGCGCGCGGCCTACCTGATCTGCGGCAACCGGCACCAGGCCGAAGACCTGCTCCAGGACGCCCTGCTGAAGCTCGCGCTGCGCTGGTCCTCGGTCCGTGACGGCGACCCCTCCGCGTACGTGCGGGCCATCCTCTACCGCGATGCGGTGTCGTGGTGGCGTCGCCGACGGCGGGAATGGCTCAGCGCCACACCTCCCGAGCAGGTGGCCCACGACCGGGACGGCGCGTTGCGGCTGACACTGCACGACGCGTTGGGCCTGCTGCCACCACGGCAGCGGGCCGTGCTGGTGCTGCGCTACTACGAGGATCTGACCGAGGTCGCCACCGCCGAGGCGCTCGGGGTGACCGTCGGCACGGTGAAGAGCCAGTGTCACGCGGCGCTGCGCCGACTCCGCGAGGTCGCTCCGGACCTGGCCCGGGATGCCCGACCGAGCCAGCGCCCCGCCGACCTGGCCAACGGCCTGGAGGTGAACCCGTGAACGAGCAGGACCTGCGTCAACTGCTGACAGTCAGCGTCGAGGACGTCCGGCCCAGCCACCCCGCGGTCACCGGCTGGGAACGGGCCCGGCGCACTCGGCGTACCCGCCGGGCCGTCGGCGCGGTGGCAGTGGCCGTGGTGCTGATCGGTGGCGGCACTGTCGCTGCCCTGCGACCGCCCGCCAACCCACCGCCGGACCACTCGGTGGCGCCGACCGTCGTGCCCAACCACGCTGGGCCGGTGGTGCGCGCCCCCGGCGAGCTGACCTTCCCGCCTGATCCGCTGGCCCGACTCGGTGACCCGGCGGCAGTGCCCCTCTCCGCCCGACCGGTCCAACGGGCGCTGGCGCTGTTCCAGCCGTTGGACAGCGAGGAATACCGTGCGGACGGTCCAGTCCGGGTGCTCGGGGACGACGGTGTGGTGCGCAGTCTCGACGTGGTGACCCCGGCCCCCACCCGGGACTCGGGCGGCAACCAGGCACCCGCCCTGAAGGCGGGAGTGCTCTCGCCGGACGGCCGGTCGGCCGCGTTCGCGCAGACCAATGAGCTGATCATGGTCGACCTCACCACGGCGACCGTGCGCCGCATCCCCCTCGAGGGCTACCTGGAAATGGTGGTCTGGGCGGGCGACCGGGTGCTGGTCGGCGGCGACGGCCGGACGTACGCGGTGGACCGGGCCTCCGGCGCGGCCAGCCAGCTCGACGTCTCGCTCTGGGACCTGGTCGCGCCCGACCCGGCGGCCGGTCGCGAGGCGGCGCTCGTCGAGGTGAGCGGCATGCGGGACAACCTGACCCTGCGCAGCCGTACCGCCCGCGAGGGCACTGTTCGTTCCGAACAGAAGGTCACCGGCGGCCCGCTACCGGTGCCGTACCAGGTCAACGAGTTCTACGGCCGGGGCTGGCTGCACGGCGAACGCCTGGCCCGCTCGGCGTGGATCACCAACAGCGAGATGGACGGTGCCGAGGGGGTGGCCGTGCTGGATGCCCGGACCGGTGCGGTGGCCCACATGCTCGACCTCGGCCGCGACCGGTGGAAGGGTTGCTGCGAGGTGCTGGGCTGGGACAACCGGGGTGCCGTCCTGCTCCGCCTGCAACCGGGCGGCCTGGTGCGTTGGCACCCGGAGACCGGCGAGGTCACCGGCGTGGTCCGCGACCTGACCGGCATGGTGGCACTGGCCGGCTGAGCCCTCGTCCCCGCGCGGCCGGGTGGTCGCGCGGGGACAGGGCTGGCCAGCTTGGTCAGGCGGCGAGGCCGCCGGGCTGATCGCCCTTGACGACAGGCGCCCGGACCAGGTTGCCCCACTCGGTCCACGAGCCGTCGTAGTTGCGCACCTGCGGATAGCCCAGGAGGTGCCGCAGGACGAACCAGGTGTGGCTGGACCGCTCACCGATCCGGCAGTACGCGATCACGTCGTCGTCGGGGCTCAGCCCGAGCTGGTCGGCGTAGATCGCCTTCAGCTCGTCGGCGGACTTGAAGGTGCCGTCCTCGTTGGCGGCGGACTTCCACGGCTTGCTGACCGCACCCGGGATGTGCCCGCCACGCAGCGCGCCCTCCTGCGGGTAGTCCGGCATGTGCAGCGTCTCGCCGGTGTATTCACTCGGCGACCGGACGTCGACCAGCGGCCGACCGGCGGCGATGTGCGCCATGACCTGCTCACGGTAGGCGCGAAGCGGCGCGTCGTCCCGCTGCGGCACCGGGTAGTCGGCGCGAGGGCGAGCCGGCTTGTCGCGGGTCACCTCGCGGCCCTCGGCGATCCACTTCTGCCGGCCGCCGTCGAGCAGTCGCACGTCGGCGTGGCCGAAGAGCGAGAACACCCAGAGGGCGTACGCGGCCCACCAGTTGAAGTTGTCGCCGTAGAAGACGACGGTGTCGCCCCGGCCGATGCCCTTCGCGGCGCACAGCTCGGCGAAGCTCTTCGCGTCCAGGTAGTCCCGGGTCACCTGGTCGTTCAGCTCCAGGTGCCAGTCGACCTTCACGGCACCGGGGATGTGGCCGGATTCGTAGAGCAGCACGTCCTCGTCGGACTCGACAACGACGAGGCCCTCGTCGCCCAGGTGCTCGGCCAGCCACTCGGTGGTGACCAGCCGTTGCGGGTCCGCGTACGACTGGAGGCGGGGATCAGGATCGCTCGGCACAGACATGATCCCCAAACTACGCCGCGACACGACCGGACGGCCCGCCATCGAGGATCGGGGGGCACAGATGTGGTGCGGGGAACGTTGACAGTGCCGTTCAGGCGCGGCGGTGGACGATTCGCCCGGCGACCACGGTCACCAGACAGACACCGTCGACACCGTGGACCGCAAGGTCGGCGCGCCCGCCCGGAAGCAGCACCGCCGACACCGCGGCGGGCAGCACCAGCAGGTCACTCCTGTCGACGGCAGCCCGCAGCAGCGGGTCGGTCAGGTGCTCGGCCAACACCGCCGTCACTCCGTTGCGCAGCAGCGCGTGCACCCGCTCGCGTGGGGTGGGTGCCGCCGGCAGCGGGCCGTCGTGCAGCAGACCCGGCCCCAGGGTGCCGGGCCATCGGCGGACCCGAACACCCGGGTACGCCCCACTCAGCTCGACCAACGGTCCGACGGCCTCGATCCGGTCGCCGCCCACCAGGACCGCGTGCTCCGGCAGCGCCTCGCCGACCCGGTCGCGCCACAGCAGCGGCGCGGTGTGAAGGGTGAGCACGCTCAGTCGACGATCGGCCCGAGCAGCGGGCGCTTCGCCGTCACCGTGTCACCGGACGACCGACCGGTCAGCCGCCGCCGCACCCACGGGGCGAGGTGCTGACCGGCCCACCGCAGGTCGGCGGCACGGGCGGCCAGCCACGGCGACGGGGCCGGGTGCGGCGGGACCATCAGCCACTCCTCGTCGCAACCGACCCCGAGCGCGTTCAACACCTGCCCGGCGACCCGCCGGTGGCCGGCCGGGGAGAGGTGCAACCGGTCGGTGCTCCAGAGCATCGGGTTGAGGAAGGTGTCGTCGGCGTACAGGTCGACCATGATCGCGCCGTGCCGCTCGGCGGTCTCGCCGACCGCCTGGTTGAGCAACTGCACCCGAGGGGCGACGAGGCGCTGGCCGGGCAGTCGGGCCATCACGTCGGCGAACCGGAAGAGCAGCACGTCCGCGCCGCCGGAACGCAGTTGCCGGACCACCTCGTCGAAGCGGGCCACCAGCGTGTGCGGGTCGAAGCTGCGGCGCAGCACGTCGTTGCCGCCGGCCGCGAAGCTGATCAGATCCGGCTTCATCGCCACCGCTGAGGGCACCTGCTCGGCGACCACGCTGGGGAAGAGCCGGCCGCGGATGGCCAGGTTCGCGTACCGGAAGTCGGGCCCCGCGTCGGCGGCGAGCCGGGTCGCCACCAGGTCCGCCCAACCCCGGTAGGTGCCGTCCGGGTACGCGTCATCCATGCCCTCGGTGAAACTGTCCCCGACCGCGACAAAACTGCGCCAGCCCACCCGCGTTCCCCTTACGCCGTTCGTTGCCTGCGGCGACCAGTCTGTCACCGGAGGCGCGGCGGCAAGTGCCCCGAACGGGCGACGTGGCGGAGGTCATGGACAACCGCGCGACACCTCCATCGGCCAATCCCTGCGGTCTGACCCGAGACTCAGCAGGGTCCACAGGCCACTTCTTTGGGTGGTGGTGCGTGAGAGACGTGATGCCTCTCCGGACGGTTGCCGGACGGACAGGCCGTTTCCGGGATTCCGGGCAACGGCCCGCGACGCACCGGACGAATTGGGTCGCTTGGGCGCTCGGCACGGCTCTACGCTGCGCGCATGCTGCTACGCATGTCGACCCTGTTGCTGCGGACCCTGCGCGAGGATCCGGCCGACGCGGAGGTGCCGAGCCACCGGCTCCTCCTGCGAGCCGGTTACATCCGTCGCGCCGCACCGGGCGGCTACACCTGGCTGCCGTTGGGCAAGCTGGTGCTGGATCGGATCACCGACGTGGTGCGGGGCGAGTTGTTCGCGATCGGCGACCAGGAGGTGCACTTCCCAGCGTTGCTGCCGGCCGATCCCTATCGGACGAGCGGCCGCTGGGCGGAGTACGGCGACGACATCTTCACCCTCGCCGACCGGCGCGGTGCCGAGCACCTGTTGGCGCCCACCCACGAGGAGATGGCGGCGCTGCTGGTCAAGGACCTGTTCACCTCGTACCGGGACTTCCCGGTGACGCTTTTCCAGGTGCAGACGAAGTTCCGCGACGAGGCGCGGCCCCGGGCCGGTCTGTTGCGCGGCCGGGAGTTCCTGATGAAGGACGCGTACTCCTTCGACCTGGACGATGCGGGGCTGCGGGACGCGTACGCACGGCATCGCGCGGCGTACCGGCGGATCTTCGACCGGTTGGGCCTGGACTACACGGTGGTGCACGCGATGTCCGGGGCGATGGGCGGCTCCGCGTCGGAGGAGTTCCTGGCAGCGACACCGGTCGGCGAGGACACCTACGTCGGTTGCACCGCCTGCGACTACGCGGCCAACACCGAGGCGGTGGTGACCCGGGCACCGGCCGCCGCCGACCCGGGCGCGCAGCCGGCCGTCGAGGTGCACGACACACCGGAGACCCCGACGATCGCCAGCCTCGTGGAGCTGGCCAACACCCGCAGGTTGGGCGGTCGGGACGACTGGACCGCCGCCGACACACTGAAGAACGTCGTGCTCTCCGTCCGCCAGCCGGGCGCCGAGCGCTCCGAACCTCTGGTGATCGGGTTGCCGGGTGACCGGGAGGTCGACCTCAAGCGGGTCGGTGCCGCCCTGCACCCGGCCCAGGTGGCCGTCTTCGAGGAGTGGGCCGACCATCCCGAGCTGGTACGCGGGTACATCGGGCCGCAACTGCTCGACAAGCTGGGCATCCGTCTCCTGGTCGATCCGCGGGTGGTGACCGGGTCTGCCTGGTTGACCGGGGCGAACGAGCTGGGCCGTCACGCGACCGACGTGGTCTGCGGTCGGGACTTCACGCCCGACGGCACGATCGAGGCGGCCGAGGTGCGCGCCGGCGACCCCTGCCCGGACTGCGACGCGGGGGAGCTGACCATCCGGCGGGGCATCGAGATCGGGCACATCTTCCAGCTCGGCCGCCGGTTCACCGACGCCTTCGCGGTCGACGTGCTCGGTCCGGCCGGCAAACCGGTCCGGCCGACCATGGGCTGCTACGGCATCGGGGTCTCCAGGGCGGTCGCGGCGATCGCCGAGCAGCACCACGACGACCGGGGGCTGGTCTGGCCGGCGGCGATCGCGCCGTGCGACGTACACCTGGTGGTTGCGGGCAAGGGCCCGCAGCTCGACGCGGCGCTGGCACTCGGCGAGCGCCTCGCCGCAGCCGGCCTGCGGGTGCTGGTCGACGACCGCACGCACGTCTCGGCCGGGGTGAAGTTCACCGACGCCGAGCTCATCGGCATCCCCCGGGCCGTCGTGGTCGGCCGCCGACTCGCCGACGGGTACGTCGAGCTGCGCGAGCGGGCCGGCGACGGGCGCACCGAGCTGCCGTTGAAGGGTCTGGTGGAGCAGCTCGTCCATGAGGTACGCCAGGAACGTGCGAGCCTGGTGTAGCTGTCGCGTCACGGGGTAGTGCAGTTGGATCGGGTGGATACGTCTTCGGAGGGCTCTCATGACCGGTTACCGGGTCAGTGACGTGATGACCAGACAGGTCGTGTACCTGCCGGCCGAAACCACACTGGACGAAGCGGCCAGGGTGATGAAGGAGGCGGACATCGGCGACGTGGTGGTCACCGATGGCGCCAGCCTCGCCGGCATGCTCACCGACCGGGACATCGTGGTGCGGGCAGTGGCGGAGAACAGCTCCCCCGCGGCCACCACCATCGGCTCGATCGTCACCCGCGAGGTGGTCATGATCGAGCAGCACTGCACGGCGGGTGAGGCGGCCGCGCTCATGCGCGACCGGGGCATTCGGCGTGTGCTGGTCTGTGACAGTGATCGCAAGCTGGTCGGGATCGTCTCGCTCGGCGACCTGGCCATGCAGCTCGACCCCACCAGCGCTCTCAGCGAGATCAGCGAGCAGTCGCCAACGGTGTGACGAACAGGCCGGCCAGGCGCAGCAATGCGCCGCCGGCCTGTTCGCAACTGACCGGCGGTAGCCTCGACGCATGGCTGACATGCCGGCCCGACTGGCCGAGATCGTCGACGAGTTCGCTGCCGCCCCGCGCGACCTGGTGCTGGAGATGCTCCTGGAGTACGCCGACGTCATTCCGGTGCTGCCGGAGGGCGCCGCCGCACGCGAGGGCATGGAGCAGGTGCCGGAGTGTCAGACGTCGTTCTTCCTGCGCGCCAAGGTGACCCCCGAGGGCACCGTGGAGACGGTCTTCGACTGCCCGCCGGAGGCGCCGACCACCCGGGCGTTCGCCGGGATCCTCGCCGAAGGGCTGGCGGGCGCGAGCGCCGAGCAGGTGCTGGACGTGCCGGACGACCTCTACCAGCGGATGGGCCTGGCGCAGGCGATCAGCCCGCTGCGGATCCGCGGCGGCACGGCGATCCTGGGCCGGCTCAAGCGTCAGGTGCGGGAACAACTCGGCTGACCGTGAGGTTGCCACCGATCATGGAGATCGAGATCTACGCGGACGTCATCTGCCCGTGGTGCTACATCGGCAAGCGCCGCCTGGATGAGGCCCTCGCCCGTTACGAGGGCGAGGTGACGGTCCGCTACCGACCGTTCCAGCTCGACCCGTCACCGGTGCCCCAGCCGCTCCCGCTGGTGCAGGCGCTGGCCGGCAAGTTCGGCGGCCCGGAGCGCGCCCAGCAGATGGTCGCGCACGTGACCCAGGTCGCGGCGGCTGACGGGCTCCGACTGGACTACGACCGTGCGGTGATCGCCAACACCTTCGACGCGCACCGGCTGGTCTCCTACGCCACTGACCACGGTCGGGCGGCCGAGATGGTGGAGGCCCTCTACCAGGCGCACTTCAACGAGGGTGTCGACGTCGGCTCCCGGGAGGCGCTGGCCGCGGTGGCCGGTGGGATCGGCCTGGACGCGGTCGACGTCCGCCGCTTCCTCGACTCCGACGAGCGCGTCACCGACATCGCCGCCGAGTTGGCCGCAGCTCAGGACCTCGGCATCACCAGCGTGCCGACCTTCGTCCTGGCCGGAAAATACGCGGTCTCCGGCGCACAGGAGGTGCAGACACTGCTCGCCGCTCTCAGCGAGGTCGAGCAGCGCGAGGCTGCGGCACACTGAGCCACCGGAGCGCCCGGCATTGATGATCACGATGTTTCACGTGCAACAACATCGATGCCGGTGCCTGCTCAGGCCGGCCTGGCCAGCCCTTCCACCACCTGCGCACCGGGCAGCGCGCCCAACGCCGGCCCCGGCAGTGCGATCTTGCTGTGCCGTACGCCGGACCCGATGATCACGTGCGGCGTGGCGATCACCCGCGCGTCCACCAGGATGGGCCACTGCGCCGGCAGCCCGATCGGAGTGATGCCGCCGTACTCCATGCCGGTCAGCTCGACCGCGTCCTCCATCGGTGCAAAGCTCGCCTTGCGCACGTCCAACGTGCGGCGGGCCACCCCGTTGACGTCGGCCCGGGTGGTCGCCAGGACGATGCAGGCCGCGTAGCGCACCACACCCTCACGCTTGCCAGCCACCACGACGCAGTTGGCCGACACGTCCAACCCCACCTCGTACGCCGCGCAGAACGCTGCGGTGTCGGCGAGTTCGGCGTCGATCGGCGCGACCAGCACATCGTTGACGTCCACTGGCGCGTCGGCGGGCCACTGCGCGATGGCCTCCGCCACCGGCGGGGCGAGCAGGTCGAGGCGGGCGCGGGCCGGTTCGGTCTTCAGCGTTCCCATCACGGGTGCGATCCTCGCATCCGGCATGCCGAACCGCCCGGCGGCTCCCGGGCCGTCCCGGGACACCGCCGGCCTGGGCCGGACCGAACCGGTGCTCAACTGCCGGAGAGGAAGGCGTTGTCGCGCATGAAGGAGCGGTCGCGGGCGGCCGCCAACTCCTCCTCGCGGTGGGCCTTGGCCCGTTGCAACTCCAGGTCCTCCAACGCGTGGCGGACACCCAGCCGGATCACGCCGTAGAGGAAGACGAAGCCGAAGACGTAGAGGATCACCGTGGTGACGACAGCGAACATGGCGTCACCGTAAGACGAACGTGAACCGTTGTTGCTCTCATCTCCGCCCGGTTCCCCCGTACGTGTCAGCGAGGTGGTCGGGGGCCAGGTGCGCCCGCCCGGTGTGCGACGACTCATCCCGAACGGATCAGGTCCAGCACGGTCAGCAGCGCGAAGAACGCGATCACGATCTCGTTGACGATCCAGGCGTGCCGCTCGGCCCATTCCCGCATCCGGGTCAGCGCCCGCGCCGCCTTGTCCCCGAGCAGCAGCAACGCCAGCAGGGGCAGGGCGAGCAGGAGCACGGTGAGCAGCACGAACGGCACCAGATGCCACCACGGCAGGTCGTGCCGGGCCACGCTCGCCCCGACGGCGGCCATGGTGAGGTCGTCGGTGGGCGTCACCACGAAGAGCAACGCGCCCAGCCGCAGGGCCCGACGCGGGTCGGCACGCTCGATGCTCCCCAGCCATCTCGGTGGCCCGGCCCGGTTCCGCCGTACCCACACCAGCACGGCCAGACTGACCAGCAGGGCGAGGACCACCAGATCGATGACGGGACCGCGATCGACCCTGCCGGCCACGGCACTGGCGTCGGCGGCCAGTCCGCCCACCCAACGGGTCAGCAGCCAGCCCACTGTCACTCCGGCCGCGACCACCAGCCCGGCACCGGAGAGGAAGCCCAGCGACGCTGCCCGGGGCCGGTCCGACGAGGCGAGGAAGACCGCAACGACCAGTTGGGTCCCGGCGACCATCACCACGGCGAGCGGCAGGACGGTCAGGAAGTTCATCGCCGCCATCCTCCCCGGCGAACCGGCTCGGAGGCTGCGGAATCCCGATCACCCGACCGGCCGTACGCTCCCGCCCGTCACGACACGGCCGGCCAGCAGCGCCCCGAGCAGCGCCAAGCCGGAGGCCACCACCAGGGTCAGCGTGTAACTGGCCGGGCCAGGTGCGCTTCCCGCCGCCAGCACCGCCCCGGTGAGCGCCAGCACTGTCGCCGCGAAGAGGTTGTCGCCCAGTTGCAGCGACGAGCTGTTGCGGCCCTGCTCACCGGGGGCGGACAGCTCCAGGGTGAGCACCGACAACGACGGGTAGAGCAGCCCCATGCCGAGGCCGGCGACCGCCCAGCCGAGCACGGCGACCATGATCGGCAACTCGGGTAGGACGGCCAGCGCCACCGTGGCGGTGCCGACCGTGATGCAGGTCAGCCCGGCACGCGGCAGGCTGGCCCGGGAGGCCGGCACCGGGATCCGGCCCTGCAACCAGGAGCCCACCGACCACGCCAGCGCGCCGACCGTCAGGACCAGCCCGGCCGCGGTCGGCGAGAGGCCCCGCTCCCGGGAGAGCATCAACGGGATGACGACCTCGGCGCCGACGAACGCCGCCGACGCCAGCCCGCGCAGCCCGACGACGGTGGGCAGCCCTCGGGCCGCCCGGAGGAACCCGGCTGGCAGCAGGCGGGGAGCGCAGACCAGCAGGCCGACCACTGCGGCCGCGATCAGCACCAGGGCGGTGACGCCACGCTGCTGTCCCCCGATGTGCAGCAGTGCGGCGCTCACCGCCGCCCCGCACGCCCAACCGATCCGTGCCGCCGCACCGGCCGCCGGGCTGCTCGCCACACTCCGGCCCAGCGACCGTAGGCCCGGATGGATCAGCAACACCGCCGGCACGGCCACCGCCGGGACCGCCAGGAAGACCCACCGCCAGCCCAGGTACTGCACGATCAGACCGGCGATCGCCGGCCCGACCAGCGACGGTACGACCCACGCCGCCGCGAACGCCGCGAAGATCCGCCGGTGCAGATCCTGCGGGTACGCCTGCCCGACGATCACGTAGAGCGCCACCGAGAGCAACCCTGAGCCGAAACCCTGCACCGCCCGCCCGACGACCAGCGCACTCATCACGGGCGCGGTCCCGGCGATCAGCAGCCCGACGACGAACCACGCGACGCCGTGCCACATCGGCCCCCGAGGGCCTCGGGCGTCGCACCAGATGCCCGAAACCACCATGGCCAGCACACCCGTGGCGAACGGACCACCGAACGCGATCCCGTACAGCGCGAGCCCGTCCAGGCTGCGGGCGACGGTCGGCATCGCCGTACCGACCGCCAGCGCCTCGAAGGCGAGCAACGAGATCAACGCGACGCTGCCCACCGTCATCGCTCGCAGCCGGGGTGCGAACAGTCCCGCTGCGGCGGGTATGGCGGGGGCGACTGTGCTCGGCATGGACCGAGCATGGGACCTCAACCCGGATTCATGTCAATCGCCGGTGACCCGGCTCTCGTCAGGCGTCCTGCAGTGCCCTCCCGACCCCGCGCGCCAGTCCGGAAAAATGCTGGTCTGCCAGCAGGTGACCGGCGGTGACCACCAGAGCGATCGGCCACTCGATGACCTGCAGCGCGGCGAGCACGCCGATCCCGGCGTAGTAGATGACCTTGTCGGGTGGCGGCAGGGCCACCTCGCCCAGCATCGGTAGGTCCATCCGCCGGCTGTACATCTGCACGTTCTCCTGCGAACCGTTGAGGTGTCGCGTCAGCATGCTCATTCCGGCCTCCCCGTGTCCGGTGATGGTCGTCGGATTCCACCGCCCAACCCGTCCATGCTTCGGCGAGGGCGGAAAGTTCCACCACTCGAAGGGCATAACGGACGGCAGGTCGGGAAGCCAGGCCGCCGGACGTGAGGCGGTGGGAGGACGAGATGGCCAAGGTCAGGACCAGCAGCAACAGGGAGCCGGGCCGGCGCCCGTCCAGCCGTACGCCTCGATGACGGCGGCAGGCCGCGCTGCCGGCCGCATCCTGCCGTCCTTTGGCGTGCCGCACCTGGTCGGCGAGGCGTCCCGGACCGTCGGGTCGGCCGCGACCCGGCTGGCCCGGTCGGTCGGGCTCGCCCGGCGTCGGGTCTGGTCCCGTCCCGGTCGGCACCACATCGAGGTGCACGGCGTGTGCCAGGAGGGCGGCGACCAGCTCGCCCGGCAGGTGGAGGGCGCGCTGGAGCGGATGCCCGGGGTGGCCTGGGCCAGGGTGAACGCTCCATCCGGGCGGGTGGTGGTGGCCGTGCAGGCCCCCGAACCGGCTCTGGGTGACCTCATCGCCACGATCAGCCGGGTCGAGCGGACCTGCGACCACGAGCCCGACCCGGAGATTCCGCCCCCGCACCCGCCGGAGGAGGGCCCACACAACCCGCGCACCCTCGGCGCGCTCGCCTCGGACGCGCTGGGTCTGACCCTCTGGGCGGCCACCCGGATCCTGCCGTTCGCACCGTTGCCCGGTGAGGTGGCCGGCGTGCTGTCGGCTGTCGACCTGCAACCGAAGCTGCACGCGTTCCTCGGCAGGGCGTTGCGCTCCGACCCGCGCGCGGAGGTCCTCTTTCCCCTGGCCGAGGCCGTCGTGCAGGGCCTGACCGGCCGCTGGACCGGCATCGTCCTCGACAGCGCCCAACGGCTGGTGGAGTGGGGCGAGGACCGGGCCCAGTTCTCCGCCTGGGAGAAGGCCGAACCGCGGTTGACCGGTGACCCCGAGCGTGCCGTCGCCCGATGGCCGATAGCCGACCGTCCCCGACCCAAGCCGCACGGCCCGGTCGAGCGGTACATCAACCGGGCCCTCGCCGCCGGTACGGCGGCCGGCGCGGCGGCGGTGCCCTTCGCCGGGCGCAAGCGGGCCGCCGCGCTGGGCCTGTCCTCCCTGCCGAAGGCGCCCGGCAGCGGACGCGAGGGGTACGGCGCCCAACTCGGCCGGATGCTGGCCCGGCGCGGGGTGATCGCGATGGACCGCAGCGTGCTGCGGGAGTTGGACCGGATCGACACGCTCGTGCTGGACGCCGCGGTGCTCGGCTCGGACCGGGGCGTACTGGCCGATCTGGCACCCGTGCCCGGTGCGGACGTCGACCAGGTGGCGGAGCGGGCCTTCGCGCTGTTCGACCCCGACGATCCGGCCGCCTCCCGGACGGCGGACGGCTGGCGTCTCGGGCCGCTGGACCAGATGCCCGCTCACGACCCCGGCAACGTCCCGGACGGGGATCGGCTGCGTGCGGCCGGCGGCCAACTGCTCGGTCTCGCCCACGGTGACCGACTCGCCGCCCTGTTGCGGGTCGAGCCGGAACCCGCACCCGGCGTCGACGGGCTGCCGGCCGCCGCCCGCCACGCCGGTCTGCGGCTGGTCGTGGCGGGCGGCGACGAGCAGCGGTACGGCTTCGCCGATGCGATGCTGCCCGGCGGGGTCCAGCTGGCCGAGTCGGTCCGCGCGTTGCAGCGCGACGGCGCGGTGGTGATGCTGGTTTCCGCGGACCGCCGGGCGCTCGGCGCGTCCGACTGTGGTCTCGGGTTCGCCCCGCCGGAGGACCTGCCGCCGTGGGGCGCGCACCTGCTGGTCGGTGCCGACCTGCGGGTGGTGGCCCTGGTGATCGAGGCGACCGGCGTGGCTCGGCGTACGGCCCAGCAGAACATCCGGCTGGCCATGGCCGGCACCGGACTCGGGGCGCTGGGCGCGTTCACGGCACCGCCGACCGAGCTGCCCGGCCGGTCACTCGTCGCGGTGAACGGCGCGGCCGGACTGGCCTTCGCGAACGGGGTCTGGCAGGCCCGCCGGTTGCACGACCAGTCGGACACCCCGGCGCCGGTCACGACCCCCTGGCACCTGATGCCCGTCGGAACCGTGCTCGACCACCTGCACACCACGCCGGACGGCCTGGCCAGCGCCGATGCGCAGCGCCGACACCACGGCACCGGCGGAAACGGCGATGCCGGGCCGGGCAGCGGAGGGCTGCTGCGTGCCTTCGTGGACGAGTTGTCCAACCCGCTCACCCCGGTGCTGGTGGCCGGGGCGGTGCTCTCCGCGTCGTTCGGGTCGCTGGTCGACGCCGCGCTGGTGGGCAGCGTCGTCGGTGGGTCCGCCCTGATCGGCGCGGTCCACGAGCGCAACACCGAACGGTCACTGGCCGAACTCCTGTCCCGTTCGGCGGTGACCGCACGGGTGCGTCGCGACGGGGCCGAGCAGGTTCTCGCCGCCGAGGACCTGGTCCTCGGTGACGTCATCGCCCTTGAGCCGGGTGACTCGGTGCCCGCCGACTGTCGCGTCCTGGAGGCGGTGGGTCTGGAGGCGGACGAATCGTCACTGACCGGTGAGTCATTGCCGGTCGCCAAGTCCAACCGGCCGGTGGTGGCCGCCGCGATCGCCGACCGGCACTCCATGTTGTACGAGGGCACCACCGTCGCCGCCGGGCATGGCACTGCCGTGGTGGTGGCGACCGGGCCAGACACCGAATCCGGACGCAGCCTCGCCCTGGTCAAGCAGGCCCCACCCGCCAGTGGGGTGGAAGCCCGGCTCGGCTCGTTGACCCGGGCTGCCATCCCGTTGGCCGCCGGTTCGGCGGTGGCGGTGGCCGGCGCGGGCCTGCTTCGGGGCGTACCCCTGGCCGAGACGGCGGCGACCGCCGCGAACCTCGCCGTGGCGTCCGTGCCGGAGGGGTTGCCGTTCCTGGTCAGTGCGGCGCAGCTGGCCGCCGCCCGGCGGCTGGCCGAGCACGGCGCCCTGGTTCGCAACCCGCGCACCATCGAGGCGCTGGGCCGGGTGGACGTGCTCTGCTTCGACAAGACCGGCACCCTCACCGAGGGCCAGTTGCTGCTCGCCGGGGTCGGCGACAGCACCGGTGACCGGTACGCGCCGGTGGACCGACTGGACGACCGACTCCAGTTGACGCTGGCTGCGGCGCTGCGGGCCACTCCCGCCGCGACGAAGCCGGAGGAGTTGGCGTTACAGACCGACCGGGCCGTCTGGCGGGGCGCCGGCGAGGCTGGGGTGGTGGAGCAGACCGGTGCCCCCGGTTGGCAGGCCGCCGGTGGGCTGCCGTTCGAGCCGTCCCGCGGCTACCACGCGAGCGTCGGGGAGACCGACGGCAGACTGTTGTTGAGCGTCAAGGGCGCGCCGGAGACAGTGCTGCCGCGCTGTTCGGCCCGACGTACGGACGGCACTCAGGAGCCGCTGGACGATGCCGGCCGCGCGGAGTTGGAGCGGATGCTCGCCGACCGGGCCGGGGCGGGCAACCGGATCCTGGCGGTCGCCGAGTGCACAGTGAACGACCCGAAAGTGACCGACGCCAGTGTTCGCGGGCTGACCTTCGTGGGTTTCCTGGCCCTTGCGGACGGGGTTCGGGAGAGTGCCGCCCCGGCGGTACGCCGGATCCGGCAGGCCGGCGTGCACACCATCATGATCACCGGCGATCACCCCGCCACCGCCGAGGCGATCGCCGCCACCATCAGCGAGCACGACGAACAGCGGGTCGTCACCGCCGGCGAACTCGACCAACTGGACGACGACGCGCTCGCCGAGCGGTTGGCCAACACCGACGTGGTGGCCCGCTGCACCCCGGCACACAAGGTGCGGATCATCCAGGCGTTGCAGAAGTGCGGGCGAACCGTGGCGATGACCGGCGACGGCGCCAACGACGCCCCGGCGATCCGGCTGGCCGACGTCGGCATCGCCCTTGGCCAACGGGGCACCCCGGCCGCTCGCGCCGCAGCCGACCTGGTGGTCACCGACGACCGGTTGGAGACCATCATCGCGACCCTGATCGAGGGACGTGCGATGTGGTCGTCGGTGCGGCACGCCCTCAGCATCCTGGTCGGCGGCAACCTCGGCGAGATCGCGTTCAGTGTGCTCACCGCCGCGGCGACCGGCCGCTCCGCGCTCACCGGACGACAACTGCTGCTGGTCAACCTGCTCACCGACCTGGCGCCGGCTCTGGCCATCGCCGTCCGGCCACCAGCGTCGGACCGCACCGACGCGCTGCTGCGGGAGGGCCCGGACACGGCGCTCGGCGAGAGCCTGACCCGGGAGATCGGCCTGCGGGCGGCAGCCACCACGCTGGGCGCGACCGCCGGCTGGACGTTGGCCCGCTACACCGGGCGCCGTCAGCGAGCCGGAACGGTCGCCCTGGTCTCCCTGGTCGGCACCCAGCTCGGCCAGACCATCCTGGCCGGCGGCACCAGCCCGGCCGTGCTGGCGTCCACCGCGGCGTCGCTGGGCGTGCTTGTCGTCGTGGTGCAGACGCCGGGGGTGAGCCAGTTCTTCGGCTGCACCCCGCTCGGCCCGGTCGGCTGGACCATCGGGGCCGGGTCGGCGCTCGGCGCCACCTTCGCCAACGGCGCGCTCACCAAGCTGATGGAACACGTGCCGCAGGCCCGACCGGACAGGAACGGCGCCAGCGGCTCCGAAGGCTGAGCACCGAACCAACCCGCATGCTCAGGGCTCGCCGGGGTACCGCAGCCGGAGGAGGTGGGCAGGATGGCGGAGCAACCACAGGTGACGTTCATCGGTACCGCGACGACGGTGCTGCGGATCGGCGGGTTCACCCTGTTGACCGACCCGAACTTTCTGCACCGCGGCCAACGGGCGTACCTGGGCAAGGGTTTGTGGTCGCGCCGACGCACGGACCCGGCGCTGCGCATCGCCCAGCTCCCGGAGCTGGACGCGGTGGTCCTCTCCCACCTGCACGGAGACCACTTCGACCGGGTGGCCCGCAGGGAACTGGACCGCGACCTGCCCATCGTCACGACTCCGGCGGCGGAACGCAGGCTGCGTCGCTGGGGCTTCCAGGCCGCCCAGGGCCTGCCGACCTGGTCGTCCCGGGAACTGCACCGCGACGGTACGACGCTGCGGCTGACCTCGATGCCCGGACAGCACGGACCGGGTGCTCTGGACCGGCTGATGCCCGACGTCATGGGCACGATGATCGACGTGGAGCGCTCCGGGCGGCGCGAGTTCCGGCTCTACGTCACCGGCGACACGCTCAACCGGCCGCTGCTCACCGCCATCCCCGAGCGCTACCCGGACATCGACGCGATGCTCATCCATCTCGGCGGCACCAAGGTCGCCGGGATCCTGCTCACCATGGACGCCCAGCAGGGCGCCGACCTGGTGGAACTGGTCCGCCCGAAGCTGACCGTGCCGATCCACTACGACGACTACCCGGTGTTCCGCTCGCCGCTGGCGCATTTCGTCGACGAGGCCCGCCGCCGCGGCTGGGTGAAGCAGGTACGCACCATCGCCCGCGGGGAGACCGCCCCGCTCACCCCGCCCTCCTGACCGCCTCCGTCGCGCTGTCCTCCTGACCGCCGATCGGGCAGAGCCCAGACACGGCGATCGCCGCCCACCCGGGGCGGCGATCGAGGAAGGGTGCGACGGTCAGCTGCGCTCGGAGATGGCCTCGATGAGGTCGCCCACCGGGCGCTCCGGCAGGGAACGGGCCACGTCGGCGACAGCCACGATGCCAACCAGCTCATGCCCGTCGATCACCGGCAGCCGGCGTACCTTGTGCTGGCCCATGGTCCGCAGGATCTCGGCCGCGTCGTCGTCCGCGCCGATGGTCACCGCCTCGCCCTGGGCCAGCTCACCGGCCGTCACGTTGGCCGGGTCGCGGCCCTCGGCCAGCACCTTCACCACGATGTCGCGGTCGGTCAGCATGCCCTTGAGCCGGTTGTCGTCGCCGCAGATCGGCAGTGAACCGACCCCCAGCTCCGCCATCTGCTTCGCGGCCGACTTCAGGTCGTCCTGCTCGCGGACACAGGTCACGTCGTTCGTCATGATCTCGCGTGCCGTAGGCATTGGTAAGACACCTCGCTTCCGGGGGGTTGTTGCCGTTCCTCCTACCCCGGTCCGGCACGGCCATGCCGCCCACCTTTGTCACCACGTGCCCGCGCCGTCACCGCGCGTCCCAGCCCTCACTGCTCGTCCGAGCGGAACGGGTCCCGAGCCGGGCCCTGCTCGGTCCAGCAGAGGCCACCGCGAAACTCCACCCCCGGGATTCCTTCGACAAGGTGGCTGATGTCCACCAGGTCCGACACGGAGGCGGCGAGGTCCGATCGAAGCTCCTCGACCGCCGCCTCCAGGTCGTCCTCCTCTGTGGACCAGTCGATGTCGGCCGCACGTAGCTCGGCGACTGCCTGACGGGTGACCGCCGCCGGGTCGGTGACGATCACCTCGACCCGGCAGTAGATGTGCATGGTGAGGGGTGCCGACTGTTGATCCATGCACGGATCATGACAAGGGCGGCTCACACGTGGCAGGTCCCTTCGACCAGACCTCGTCGGGAGTCACCCCCGAATCGCGGCCTCACGGATCATGGCGTCCGTCTCGGGGTCGGGCATGAGCTCCCGGACGTCCTGGGCGCAGCGGCAGGCGGCGGCCATCTTCGCAGCCCACGCCAGCGCCTCCTCGCGCGTGGCCACGTCGACGACCGAGAACCCTCCGATGACCTCCCTGGTCTCCGGGTAGGGGCCATCGGTGACCGTCCCGTTGGTGGCCACGACGCTCGCCCGCTGCCTTTCGAGTCCGCCGCCGTACACCCACACGCCGGCGTTCACGGCCTCCTGGACCACCGTGTGCGAGGCCTTGCCCACGTCGGGCATCTCTTCGGCGGGGATGTGGTCCATCGCGCCGTCATTGAACGAGATCAGGTACTGCGTCATCCTCATGACCCCCTTGTCCCGGCGGCCTCCTCCGGCCACCTCTCGTCTGCTCTACGAACGACTCGCCTCGGATTCGACACTGTGCCAGAAGAATCTCGCCGGATCTGTCCGCTCCGCTCTCGCCGCTCGTCCGGCTTTCGCGTGAGCTGGAACGTCTCTGGTCGCACCCCTGGTGATGGTCACCACGCTTCCCCAACTCTCCCCTGACGGAAGGGTAGGTTCTGTGAGGGTCATCGAGGTGTGGCGGCAGCCCTCTCACCTCGTGGGCAGAGCGCCCTGAGCTCTGGAGCCACGCCCGACCGTTCTTGAACCGTCCGCCCCCACGAGGGACGGCTGCTGCTGTGCGCCTTCCCCGGGTGCGCCTGACTGGAAAAGGCCGTATGTCCTCTGTGCTGTCCGCGGCGCTCCGACCGCGTCTGTCCCGCCCGTCCTGGCTGTCGCCGAAGGTGTTCCGCACCGAGGTTCTCGCCGGCCTGGTGGTCGCGCTCGCGTTGATTCCCGAGGCGATTTCCTTCTCCATCCTGGCCGGCGTCGATCCCCGCGTCGGCCTGTTCGCCTCGTTCACCATGGCCGTGGTGATCGCATTCTGCGGCGGTCGACCGGCGATGATCTCCGCCGCGACCGGAGCGATCGCCCTGGTCGTCGCGCCCCTGGTGAAGGCACACGGCCTGGATTACCTCATCGCGGCAGTGATCCTCGGCGGCGCGATCCAGGTCCTGCTCGCGGTGCTCGGCGTGGCGAAGCTGATGCGGTTCATTCCCCGCAGTGTCATGGTCGGCTTCGTCAACGCCCTCGCCATCCTGATCTTCGCAGCGCAGATCCCTCATCTGATCGGCGTGCCGTGGCTGGTCTACCCGTTGGTGGCCGTCGCCCTGGCGATCATGGTCGGAATGCCCCGGCTCACCCGGGCGATCCCCGCGCCGCTGGTCGCGATCGTCGTGCTGACCGTCGTCACGGTGGTCGCCAGCGTGGCTGTACCAACCGTCGGCGACGAGGGCGCGCTGCCGGACAGCCTGCCCACCCTCGGTCTGCCGCAGATTCCCTGGACCCTCGACACTCTCGCCGTGCTCGCCCCCTACGCCCTCGGCGTGGCGTTGGTCGGGCTGATGGAGTCGCTGATGACCGCCAAGCTCGTCGACGACATCACCGACACCCACTCCAACAAGACCCGCGAGTCCTGGGGGCAAGGCGTCGCCAACATCGTCACCGGCTTCTTCGGTGGCATGGGCGGCTGCGCGATGATCGGTCAGACGATGATCAACGTAAAGGCGTCGGGTGCTCGCACCAGACTGTCGACCTTCCTGTCCGGCGTGTTCCTGCTCATCCTGGTCGTCGCGCTCGGTGACGTGGTCGCAGTCATCCCGATGGCCGCCCTGGTCGCCGTGATGATCATCGTGGCCGTGTCGACATTCGACTGGCACTCCGTGGTGCCGAAGACGCTCAAGCGGATGCCGTACGGGGAAACGATCGTCATGCTCGCCACCGTCGCCACCACCCTGGCCACCCACAACCTGGCCATCGGCGTCGTCGTCGGCGTGCTCACCGCCATGGTGATCTTCGCTCGCCGGGTCGCCCGCCTGGTCGAGGTCACCAGCGTGCTTGACCCGGACGGCACCACCCGGATCTACTCCGTGCATGGTGAGCTGTTCTTCGCCTCCAGCAATGATCTCGTCGGTCAGTTCGACTACGCGAACGACCCCGAGAACGTGGTGATCGACATGACCCACGCGCACGTCTGGGACGCCTCGTCAGTCGCCGCCCTGGACGCCATCACCACCAAGTACGCCACCCGGGGAAAACACGTCGAGATCATCGAGCTGAACAAGCCCAGCGCCCGCATCCACGACACCCTCGCCGGCCAACTCGGCGTCGGCCACTGATGACCGCCGCCGCCAGCCGCGGTGCTGGGTCGGGACACGATTCCGGCCCGACCCCAGAGCGCTTGATGCAGATCGGAGAGGCCGCCGAGCGGGTCGGGCTGAGTATCCGCACCATCCGCCACTACGAGGAAGCCGGCCTGATCGTCCCCTCCGCCCGCAGCGAGGGCGGCTTCCGCCTCTACACCGAGCCCGACCTCGACCGCCTCGCCGTGGTCAAACGGATGAAGCCCCTCGGGTTCACCCTCGACGAGATGCGGGACCTCCTCGCCGTCCTCGACGCACTCGACACCGCCACCGGGGCCGAACGGGCCGAGCTGCTGGACCGGCTCGGCATGTTCCACAACGCCGCCACCACACGGGTGACCGCACTTCATGACCAAGTCGCCATGGCCGAGGAATTCGCCGGCACGCTACGCGACAAGCTCGACCATCACACCGACCCAACCACCTGAGCAACCTCTGGTGACCTCGGCTTGTGGCCTGTCAACGCATCGATAGGGTGCCCACGTGGACCAGTCAAGACCGGTGGTGTTTCTCCTCGTGGGGCTACCGGGCTCAGGGAAATCGACCTACGCCCGGGCGCTGGAACTCACCGGGGTGGTTCGACTGTCGGTCGATGACGTTCTGCAGGCACGACACGGTCGACTTGGGAAGGACTACCCAGCCGAACGCCACGTCTCCCTGCTGGGTCCTGTCGTCGAAGAGGTGCGGCGGCAGCTCATCGAACTGATCCGGAGCGGCCGCTCGGTCGTTCTCGATCACGGCCTCGGGCAACGCCGCGAGCGCGACGACTACAAGCAGCTTGTCGAATCGCTCGGTGCTGACTGGCGTCTGCTGCACTTCCGCGTCGATCAGGCCGAACTGAGGCGGCGCCTCGCCATCCGAAATGAGGATGCCGCGTCCGGCATCATCACGCCTGAAACGCTGGATTGGATCGCAGCCGTCTCAGAGGAGCCACGTGGCGAGGGAGAAGAGATCGTCGCCGCGACCTAGCCGATCGAGCGGGTCACCGTCGTCGGGCTGCCTCTGCGATCGAGCGTGCAGGGCCAGGAGAGGAAGGAGTAACCCGCGCTGCACTCGGGATCGAGATCGATCTCGGATGTGCTGGTGGAGCCTCGCCTCCTTTGGTTTGGCATGCACCGTGCTGAGGTATCTCGATGTATCACCGCGCCGCAGGGAAGGGGTGGAACCCTCATGCCGAGGATCACCGTTCGTCGCGCCCTGGACGCTAGTGGCCTTCTACGCCGCATCAAGATCGAGATTGATGGGCACGTCGTGGCACGCCTGAAGCGTGGAGCCGTCCAGAGCGTCGACGTAGCGCCAGGCCAGCATGTGGTACGGGCTCATCTGGATTGGCAGAGCAGCGCGCCGGTCGAGGTGCACCTCGCCGACACGGAGACGATTGCTTTGGAAGCGGCCATAGCGGAACGTTCGATGACGTTCACGGCGACGTTCCTACGGCCCGAGAGCGGGCTCGATCTACAGGTTGTATGACCGGCGCATTACGAGATCAAGATGGGCGACCGGGCGAGCTACGACCGAGGGATTATGAGATCAAGGTGGGCGGCCCGGCGAGCTGCCCAGATGGCCTTCTAGCAGCGAAGATGCCTCTCGGCATCTCTCACCACGCCCCCGCTGTCCGCCGGCATCCTGCGGACCATGTGCGGACTGCTCGCCCTTCCGTATGGCACGCCAGCAATGGCCTTGATAGCCATCTCCTCCGCCCGGTGCAACCGACGGATCTCTGCCCAGTCCTCCACGCTCAGCACCTCGCGATGCTTCCGGAGGGGGTCAAGATTCAACCGGGACCACGGGGTCAGTTTTCACGCGGCGTCGACAGTCTCTGGCACAGTACGCGGTTGTGATCGACTGGCTGAGGATTCGTGCTGCTTTGGGCTGGACACTGTTGGGATACGCGGTGGCGGGTCTGGCCACTGCGCCCTTGGCGGCGGCGCCGATGCCCTCACATGCGGTGCCCTGCGAGAAGATCACCGAAGATCTGGCTTGGTCGGTATGGGTTTTCCGTGATGCTGTGTGGCTCTCTCTCGCCTTCTCGCTGCCCGTGGCCGCTCTGATGACGGCCGCCCTCGTTTGGCGACCCGGGATGTCCGCCAAGGGCGGGGCAGGCGTTGGCCTCGCCGTCGGCCTCATTCTGGCCGCAGTCAGCGTTGGCTATTCCATAGCGGCCGCTACATGCGGGTACGACATGCAACAGGTCAGCCCGTAACAACGCACACAGAGCTGACTCTGACCAACCTGCGATGCGCTGAAGGCGGATCTCCGAGGAGGGTCGGCTTCGGGGCGGAGCCCCGAGGTCTTCAAAGGACTTGAGACCGTCAGCGTGTCCGGCCGGCCCGGCCAATGCCGGCTGGAGGTCGCCAGCAAGCCGGGGCCGGGCCGGCGCGGCCCGCGCGGAAGATGACGACGGTTGCAGACGGACTACTCGGGTCGCTGATGTCGCAGGTTCCTCGGTGAGCGTCGGCCACTTGGTCGATGGCCTGCCCGAGAACGGTGGTGAGGTCCTGGCCGTCGTCGGCCGACAGCTGAGCGAGCAGTGCCCCGCCAAGTCGGCGGGTGTACCAAGCGACACCATGAGTGCAGGTCGACTTGTTTTCGGACAGGCCAGCGCCGTCGAGCAGAACAACGGCGTTCGGTACGGGGCCGGTGAAGTCTTCGTTGGGCTGGTCGGACTTGGCAGGGCTAGTTGCCATGGAGACCTGCATCAGGCTTGCTCCACTGGTAGAGCGGGGTTAGCAGCTCGACCTGAACGGCGCCGAGTAAGGCGGGCGATGAATGCCGGGAAACACGATGAGTGACCCTTGTCCGTCTGGCGGGGCACGGCCGGGCTGGACTGGCTGCACCTGCACGACCTGCGGCACGCCTTCGCCACGTTCATGCTCGACCAGGGCGAGGAGCTGCGGACGGTAATGGAGCCGCTTGGGCACTCCACGATCCGGATGACGGCCGATACCTCGGCCATCGCCGCAGCGGCCATCGTGGCGTCTCAGATGCCCGGCGGAGACCCGATAACCTCGCCGTACGCGCCGGACTTCCTGCTTGCTGGTGAGTCTCCCTTGACTTGGACGACGACCTGCCACAGCTGGCGGTTGAAGCACTTGACCGGGTCCTCGGCGACGACTCGGAGTGGCGGAGCCTATGGGGCGAGGCGGGAGCGAGTGAGTTCCCGCAGATCAACAAGCTCCGCGCAGTGCTGTCCGGTCCGCCCGAACTGCCAGGCCAGATCGCGATGCTTTAGGGACCGCGCGTTCCTGGGGCGGTGGTCTACCCGTCATTCCAAGTCATCGACTCAATCTATGCTGGGGTCCTCTTCGTCGGGCGACGTTGTGATCACCTGGTCCCACGCGTTGACAATGGCTGCGGCCTGCCGCTCGCTACAGGCCAAGCCGCTGAGCAGGACGTTGTTCTGATAGTCGAGGACCTCGAAGCGCCATCGATCGAGTCCCGGCCGGCGTTCCACTGTTGCCCAGAAGTGGCCGGAAAGATCGCTGGGGAACACCACGTCTGGCACGTACCGCTCCTCTGCCTCAAAGCCCATCTCCGCCGTGAGTCCGCACATCGTGGAACGCTCCGCCCGGACTCACAGTGGAGGTGGGAAGCCCCTCGGGCCGGTACCAGCTCTGGCGCTCCATCCACGCCTGGTGAGCGGCCTTGATCGCCGAAGCTCCTCCGCTGCTTTCGCGCTCCGTCAGGAAGCGATCCAACAGTCTGAACAGGGCGTCGCTTGCGGCACGGTTCTGAACGTGATCGAGCGGCAGGAGCGGTGAGTACTCCTCGGGAGTAGCGAGCCGTCTGGCGAGTGCCTGCCACATCAGGTTGTTACCGGCGTCGAACTGGATGACCAGCCACTCGCGCCACCCGTCTAACAGTGGAGCGTCAGCCATCCAGTAGCCCTGCAGGAACGCTGTGAACTGCCCAAACGAGCCGTCTAGCCCGAACATGCCCGGCCGCCGGTGGAGCTTGTCGAACAGCTCCCGATAGTTCATCGCCCCTCGTCCCGTGCCCTATTTCGACGCCGCGTGAAAACTTTCAGTCGGCGTTGACACACACCGCTTTCCGCTGGCGGTTGACCGCTTGCGGACTCGTTGCGGACTGAGCCCAAATGCCGTTGACCGTCAGCGAGCCTCAGCCTAACGTCCACTCGATGACGTATCAGTTCCATCACATCACGCTGCGCGTCAGCGACTTGGGACAGTCTCGCCGCTTCTACGAGGGAATCCTCGGGTTGCGGGTCGATCAGGATTTCCCGGCCGAGAAGCTGCGGTTCAGGCTGGGAGGCACCTCAACCAGCCTGGTGCTTCACCCAGCCTTGCCCGGCACGCCTTCGGGCGACCGCTTCACCGAGGCGCGCATAGGCCTGGACCACATCGCCATCGGCGTGCCCGTGGGTGAAGTCGCACGCGTCGCCGAGATGCTCACCGCAAATCAGGTTCCGAACAGTGGGGTGAAGGCGGACTCGAAGGGCCCGGCGATGGTCGTCTTCCGCGATCCGGACAACATTCAGTGGGAGCTGTTCGAGGAGCTGTAGTTCGTTGCGACCACGTCTGCATCGTGGGCTGAGCGGATGTCCCCGTCCAGGGAGGCTGGTAGCCCCTTGTGGTGCCCGGCGAGGTGATTCGCGGCGGCATCTCTGAGGAGGGCCGGGGTTCGGGGCAGCGCTGGATGAGTTCCTCGCCGGCGGATGAGGAGTTCGCGGCATGACGGGCCGGCGTCGGCGTTCTCACGGTGAGGGCTCGGTGTACAGCGTCCGGGCGTGTGGGCTGCGGTGGTCGACGTCGGTTGGATCGACGGGAAGCGGAAGCGGAAGTACGTCTACGCCAAGAGCGAGGCTGAGGCGGTCCGCAAGCGGGACGAGCTGCGGCGCCAACTTCAGCTCGGCGTCGACCTCTCCGCGCAGCCTCGGAACCTGGAAGCCTGGTTGACCGAGTGGCTGCGGGACGTGAAGGCGCACGACGGACCGGCCGTCAACGCTGGTGCGCTACCGCCTGGCCGTGAGCAAGCACCTCGTGTCGGGCCTGGGCCGGGTGAAGCTCGATCGGCTGACGCCTCGCGATGTGCACGCGGTGCTGCGCGTCGCCCTAGCCGACGCTGAGCGGATGGATTTGGTCCCGCGCAACGTCGCCAAGGCAGCCAAGGCAGCCAAGCCTCCGGCCCTCGGCAGAGCCGAGCGGCGCGCTAAGGCCCCCGAGGAAGCCAAAACGCTGCTGTCGGTGTTGACCGAGGACCGGTTGGAGTCGGTGTTCGTCCTGGCGCTGGCGACCGCGCTGCGGCGGACTGAACTGCTGGGCCTGCGGTGGTCGGATGTCGACCTGCCGGGAAGGGCGTCGTTCGTGCGGCAGACGCTCCAGCGGACGGAGTACGGGTTGGTGTTCGTGCCACCGAAGACGCACCGGTCGGCCCGTCCGCTGCCGCTGTCGGCTCTGGCCGTCCGGGCATTGGAGGCACAGCGTGTGCGCCAGGCCAAGGAACGGCTCGTCGCCGGGGAGGTGTGGTCAGATCATGGAGCTGCTCGGGCATTCCGCGATCCGGATGACGGCCGACACCTACGGCCACGTTCTGCCGGCGGGGGCGCGTAAGGCTGCCTCAGCCATTGACCGGATTCTCGGCCAGGAGGAGACGGCGTGACCGCTTGGCTGTACGAATGGCTGCACTCGGAAGGAGATCAACCGGTGAAAGTGCTGGTGGAGCCCAGGGGACTCGAACCCCTAACCCCTGCCTTGCAAAGGCAGTGCTCTGCCAGTTGAGCTAGGGCCCCGTGAGTGGCCGTGGCGTCGATCGCTCGTCGCCGGGCCGGACGTCAGCGCAGGTCGGGTGCGGTGGTCGCCTCGTGCCACAGGGCACGCTCGTCGTTGGCGGCCTTGACCTTGTTGAAGACGACGGCAGCCACGCCGACGACGCCGGCCAGGATCAGCAGCTTCTTGAACATGGGGCGACCCCTCGCGCTCGACTAGCGTCGGACGACAATGCGGTGGGGCTAGATGGAATCGAACCATCGACCTCAGAGTTATCAGCTCTGCGCTCTAACCGACTGAGCTATAGCCCCGCGTTGCGACGAGCAAGATTAACCCATCCACTCTGCCGGCCCCAAATCGGGGTCCGACCCTGCGAGCCGGGCCGTCGTCGCCTGCAAAACCTACCCGAGTACGGGACGCCGGAGCGACCGCATTCCGCGGTGCCCCGGCGTCCCGGTCACTCAGTCGCGCTCGGCGAGGGTCAGCTCGATCCCGCCGACCAGGTCGGCGCAGACGTTGTAGACGAACGCTCCCAGCGTGGCCAGCGCGGTGAACAGCACCACGTTGACCAGGCCGATGAGCGCCGAGCTGAGGATCACGCCCTTGGCGGTGATCTGGAACCCGCTGGTGCTCTCTCCACCACCGGCGTTGACCAGGTCACTCAGGCTGTCGTTGACGCTCTGGAACACACCCATCGCGTCCAACGCCAGGTACAGCACCGAGGTGGCGACCACCACGACGATGAAGAGCACCACCGAGACGGCGAACGCGAACTTCATCACCGACCACGGGTCGATCCGCTTCAGGTTCAGCCGGGCCCGGCGCGGTCCGCGGGAAGCGGCCGAGCTGACCGAGGTACGCGCCGCGCGTACCGCATCGCCAACGCGGGCTGCCCCGACGGCGGACGCGTTGCCGATGCCGGGCGGCAGGCCACCGCCGCTGGCCGGGCGGCCGGCAGCGGCCGTACGCGACGCGTCCGACTGCGGCTGGGTCATGCCCGGTGTGATCCGGGGCTGGGTGCCGGTGGACCCGGCAGACGCCGCCTGGCCGGGCCGGACGTTGATCGGCTGGGTTGTCGCCGGACGGGCCGAGGGTGGCGCCGCCGCACCCGAAGGTGTGGCGGCTGCCGACGTCGGCGCCTCGGCACCGGACGTCTTCTCAGTCTTGTCGGCGGCCCCAGCGTCCTCACCGGCCGGCTCCGGCGGGGGTGTCATGCCCGGAGCCCTCGTGAATTTCGGGGCAGGCGCATCGGCGGGGACCGTAGCCCGGCCCACGGCCGCGCGGCCGGTCGCTGGTGTGCCGCCCTTGGCGGCCTCCTCGTCGACCGGGTTGGCCGAGGTCCCCGTGTTCCCCGACTTCGCCTGTGTCTCCGTCATTCAACTAGTCCTGTTCGTCAGGCTCGTCGGCATTGCGAGCAATCGCCACGATAGTCACGCCGTCCGGGAGGTCCATCAGCTTGACCCCCATTGTGTTCCGGTCACGCGTACGGCGTACAGGCTTCACCGGAGTCCGAATGACACCACCATTGCTGGTGATCGCGAACAGCTCGTCGTCCGGATCGATCACCACCGCGCCGACCAGACCACCGCGCCGCTCGGTGATCTTCGCAGTCAACACGCCCTTACCTCCCCGGCCCTGCACCGGGTATTCCTCGATCGGGGTCCGCTTCGCGTATCCCCCGTTCGTGGCCACCAGAACGTCGAGGCCGTCCCGGACGACCTCCATGGCGAGTAGGACATCGTCGTCCGTGAAGCGCATGCCGATCACACCCGAGGTGGCCCGGCCCATCGGCCGCAACGCCTCGTCGGAGGCGTTGAACCGGATCGCCTGTGCCTTCTTGGAGACCAGCAGCAGGTCGTTCTCCGGCGCAACCAGAGCAGCACCGACCAGCTCGTCCTCATCGCGCAGGTTGATCGCGATGATGCCGCCGGAACGGTTGGAGTCGAACTCCTCGAGCCGCGTCTTCTTCACCAGGCCGTTCTTCGTGGCCAGTACCAGATAGGGGGCTACCTGGTAGTTCGGGATCTCAATGATCTGCGCTATCTGCTCGTCGGGTAGGAAGGCGAGCAGGTTGGCCACGTGTTGGCCCTTGGCTACCCTACTGGCCTCCGGCAACTCGTATGCCTTGGCCCGGTATACGCGTCCCTTGTTCGTCAGGAACAGGATCCAGTCGTGGGTCGAGCAGACGAAGAAGTGGCTGACGATGTCGTCCTGCCGCAGCGTGGCGCCGCTGACGCCCTTACCGCCGCGCCGCTGCGAGCGGTAGAGATCGACCTTGGTGCGCTTGGCGTACCCGGTGCGGGTGATCGTGACGACCACGTCCTCGCGGGCGATGAGGTCCTCCATCGAGACCTCGCCGTCGAACGGGATGATCTTCGTCCGCCGTTCGTCGCCCCACTTGGCGACGATCTCGCCAAGCTCCTCCGAGATGATTCTCCGCTGGCGCTCCGGTTTGGCGAGGATGTCCTTGAGATCGGCGATCTCGATCTCGAGCTTGGCCAGGTCGTCCACGATCCGCTGCCGCTCCAGTGCGGCGAGCCGGCGCAGCTGCATGTCCAGGATCGCGGTCGCCTGGATCTCGTCGATCTCCAGCAGCCGGATCAGGCCCTGCCGGGCGTCGTCCACGGTCGGAGAGCGCCGGATGAGGGCGATCACCTCGTCCAGTGCGTCCAGCGCCTTGCCCAGGCCGCGCAGGATGTGTGCCCGCTCCTCGGCCTTGCGCAGCCGGAACGCGGTCCGCCGGCGGATCACGTCGATCTGGTGCTCGACGTAGTAGCGGAGGAACTGGGCCAGGTTGAGCGTGCGCGGCACCCCGTCGACCAGTGCCAGCATGTTGGCGCCGAAGGTCTCCTGGAGCTGGGTGTGCTTGTAGAGGTTGTTCAGCACGACCTTCGCGACCGCGTCGCGCTTGAGCACCAGGACGATCCGCATACCGGTACGACCGGAGGACTCGTCGCGGATGTCGGCGATCCCGGCGAGCTTGCCCTCCTTGATCAGCTCGGCGATCCGCTCGGCGAGGTTGTCCGGGTTGACCTGGTAGGGCAGCTCGCTGACGACCAGGCAGGGGCGGCCCCGCTTGTCCTCCTCGACCTCCACCACGGCGCGCATCCGGATCGAGCCGCGACCGGTGCGGTAGGCGTCCTGGATCGCGGTGGTGCCGACGATCAGGCCGTGGGTCGGGAAGTCCGGACCCTTGACGATGCCGAGCAGGGCTTCGAGGGTGGTCTCCTCGTCCTCCTCCGGGTGCTCCAGGCACCACTGCACCGCCGCGCCGATCTCCCGCAGGTTGTGCGGCGGGATCTTGGTGGCCATGCCGACCGCGATGCCCTCGGAGCCGTTCACCAGGAGGTTGGGGATCCGCGACGGCAGGATGGTGGGCTCCTTGGCCCGGCCGTCGTAGTTGTCCTGCAGGTCGACGGTGTCCTCGTCGATGTCCCGCAGCATCTCCATGGCAAGGGGGTCGAGCTTGCACTCGGTGTATCGCATGGCGGCGGCAGGGTCGTTACCCGGCGAGCCGAAGTTGCCGTTGCCGTCGACCAGCGGGTAGCGCAGCGACCAGGACTGCGCCATCCGGACCAGCGCGTCGTAGATCGCCGAGTCGCCGTGCGGGTGGAACTGACCCATCACGTCACCGACGACGCGGGAGCACTTCACGTAGCCGCGGTCCGGGCGGTAGCCGGAGTCGAACATCGCGTAGAGGATCTTGCGGTGGACCGGCTTGAGGCCGTCCCGGACGTCCGGCAGCGCGCGACCGACGATGACGCTCATCGCGTAGTCGAGGTAGGAGCGCTGCATCTCCACCTCGAGCCCGACCGGTTCGATCCGGTCGTGCGCGACCACCGCGGCGATGGCCTCGGCGGGGACCTCGGGCTCGTTCGGTGTGGACTCGGGAGAATCGGTCACTGTATACCCTTATCAGACTCAGAGTCGTTTTCGTGCTGTGGATAACCGCTGTGGATAGCGGCCAAGCTGTGGATAACTCTGTGGATCGGTGGATCGACCGGGCAGCACCCGGCCGATCCACCGCGATCCGTCAGATGTCCAGGAACCGCACGTCCTTGGCGTTGCGCTGGATGAACGACCGGCGCGCCTCGACGTCCTCACCCATCAGCACACTGAACAACTCGTCGGCGGTCGCCGCGTCGTCGAGAGTGACCTGACGCAGGGTACGCGTCGCCGGGTTCATCGTGGTTTCCCACAGCTCGGGATAGTTCATCTCGCCGAGGCCCTTGAAGCGCTGGATGTCGTCCGGCTTGGCGTTCGGCTTCTTCTGCTGGCGCAGCGCGATCAGACCGTCCCGCTCGCGGTCGGAGTACGCGTACTGGGCGTCGTCGCCCTTCTTGTTCCACTTGATCTTGTAGAGCGGCGGGGCGGCCAGGTAGACGTTGCCCATCTCCACCAGCGGACGCATGAAACGGAACAGCAGGGTGAGCAGCAGCGTCTGGATGTGCTGGCCGTCGACGTCCGCGTCGGCCATCAGCACCACCTTGTGGTACCGCAGCTTTTCCATGTCGAAGTCGTCGTGGATGCCGGTGCCCAGCGCGGTGATCAGCGCCTGGACCTCGTTGTTCTTGAGCACCCGGTCGATCCGGGCCTTCTCCACGTTGAGGATCTTGCCGCGAATCGGCAGGATCGCCTGCGTCCGCGGGTCGCGGCCCTGCTTGGCGGAGCCACCGGCCGAGTCGCCCTCGACGATGAACACCTCGGACTCGCGCGGGTCGGTGGACTGGCAGTCGGCCAGCTTGCCCGGCATCGAGCCGGACTCCAGCAGCGACTTGCGTCGGGCCAGCTTGCGCGCCTGCTGCGCGGCGATCCGGGCCCGCGCCGCCTGGGAGGCCTTCGTGATGATCATCTTGGCCTCGGCCGGGTTGCGGTCGAACCAGTCGACCAGCCGGTCGTTGCAGACCCGCTGCACGAAGCTCTTCACCGGGGTGTTGCCCAGCTTGGTCTTGGTCTGACCCTCGAACTGCGGGTTGGCCAGCTTGACCGAGATGATCGCCGCGAGCCCTTCGCGGATGTCCTCGCCGGAGAGCTTCTCGTCGCCCTTGAGTAGCTTCTTGTCGGTGCCGTACCGGTTGACCACGCTCGTCAGCGCGGAGCGGAAGCCCTCCTCGTGGGTGCCGCCCTCGTGCGTGTTGATCGTGTTGGCGAAGGTGTAGACCGACTCGCCGTACGACTCGTTCCACTGCATGGCGATCTCGAGCGACATGCCCTCCTCCTCGGCGATGAACTCGACCACGGTCTTGTGGATCGGGCTCTTCGAGGCGTTGAGGTGTCGGACGAAGTCGGCGATGCCACCCTCGTAGTAGAAGGTCACCTCGCGCTGCCGGCCGTCCTCCTCCTCGGCCACCCGCTCGTCGAGCAGGTGGATGCGCAGGGCGCGGTTGAGGAAGGCCATCTCCTGAAGGCGTCGGTAGATGGTCTGGAAGTCGAAGTCGACGGTCTCGAAGACGTCGGGGTCCGGCCAGAAGGAGACCGCCGAGCCGGTGCGGTCGGTGGCCTCGCCCTTCTCCAGCGGGCCCGGCTTGGAGTGGGTGTAGTGCTGCCGCCACACGGCGCCGGACTTGTGGATCTCGACGAACATCTTGGTGGAGAGCGCGTTCACCACGGAGACACCGACGCCGTGCAGACCGCCGGAGACCGCGTACGCCTTGCCGTCGAACTTGCCACCCGCGTGCAGGATCGTCAGCGCGACCTCGACACCCGGCTTCTTGAGCTTCGGGTGGAGGTCGACCGGGAAACCACGGCCGTTGTCGGTGACCCGCACGCCGCCGTCGGCGAGCAGCACCACGTCGATGGTGTCGCAGTATCCGGCGAGCGCCTCGTCGACAGCGTTGTCCACAACCTCCCAGACGAGGTGGTGCAGACCGCGCTCGCCGGTGGACCCGATGTACATACCGGGCCGCTTGCGGACCGCCTCCAGACCCTCAAGAACGGTGATCGACTCTGCGCCGTACTCCTGCTTGTCCTGCGCTGCCACCCTCGGCCACTTTCTCGCGTCATCCACGCCGGTAGGGCGCGTCGGGCGCGGGTTCGGCGGACAGGACGCGACGTCGGCGCGCGGACCGGTGCCGGAGACCTCCGGACAGCGGGTCGAACGCGCCGGTCGCCGCGGTTGCCCGCGGATCGCGATCGGCTCGACCCGACGTGGAGAATGAATCTGGGGCCACCGGCCCCGTCCCTCTCCCACACCGGGTCTTCGTCTCGCTGTCAATCCTACTGTGCGCGGGGGACAGAACCACCACTCGGCACCCTCAGAGAGGCGGCTGAGATGTCCGTAGCCGGCAGAACCCCGCTGCCCGCGACTCCCCCCACACGCCAGGGTCCGATCGCACGCGCCGTCCCCGAACGGGTTGACCCGCGCCCGGGCGGGTCGGGGGTCGCGGCCAAAGCATCCGTGCCGTACGTTTGCGGCGCCCCGGAACCAGCCTTGATCTTTACCGGCCGGAACCGGGACGATCGACCCGATCGACCCGACACGTGCTCTTTAAGAGGTGACAGATGGGGCTGGACAACGTCGCGGTGCACTGGCCGCGGACCGGCCGCTTCTACGACCCGGTCGCACCGGCCGAGTTCGTCGACTTCGGCGAGATCGTCGACCTGCCGCGAATCTCCGCGCCGACTGCCGCCCTGGCCGAGCTGATCGCGAAGACCGGCACCATCCGGGCGACCGCGTACACCGAGCTGGTGGATCTGCTCCTCGGCCTCGAAGGTGTGTTGTACGCCACAGACGCCGCCGCCGAGGACGAGGACCCGGTGATCGATCCGGACGGCTGCTCCTGGATCGCCAGCGGCATCGAGAGATTCGTGGCCGGGCACCGTCCCTACGGTGAGGCGGTCACCTTCGAGTCGGTGAGCACGGTGCTGCGTTCTCTGCTCGGCGACGGCAGGCTGGCCGAGCAGCAGCTGCGGTGGCTGGAGACCCGGCTCGACGCGCTGCGCGACGAGCGCGGCGACCCGCCGCAGTGGAACTTCACCTGCGCGGAGCTGGGCGTGCTGGCCGCGTTCTACCGGCGCTGCGCCGAACGCGGTTTCGCCGTCTACGCCGACGCCTGAGCCGCCGCGCCGGCCCCCGGCGAGGTCGGGTCGCCGCCCGGTCGGTTGGCCGCCGCGATCACCTGTGTGAGCACCGCGTGCAGGTGTTGCAGGTCCTCGACGGGCAGCCCGAGTCGCTGCACGATCGCGGCCGGGATCAGCTCGGCCTGCCCTCGCAGTGCGGCGCCGCTGTCGGTGAGGGTGACGGCGAGGCTGCGCTCGTCGCTGGGGTCGCGCTCCCGGCGCAGGTAGCCGGCTGCTTCGAGCCGCTTGAGCAGGGGTGACAGCGTGCCCGGATCGAGCTGCAACAGGCGGCTGAGGTCGCGGCCGGACAACGGTGCGTGCTGCCAGAGCGCCAACATGACCAGGTATTGCGGGTGGGTCAGCCCCATCGGCTCCAGGAGTGGGCGGTAGACCGCCACCACACTGCGCGCGGCCACCGAGAGGGCGAAACAGACCTGCTGCTCCAGCGCCAGCGGGTCGACGCCTTCCGGTCTCTCGCTCATCGGTTGCCCTCCTGATGCACGATAGCTATCGTACCAATCATTGGTGTACCAACCATTGGTAGGCCAACAGTTGCGGGACCACACGACGCGGGAGAGTGCGGCAGATGAGCGAGGACGGCGCGGTCACCAAGGCCCCGGGCGAGGGCGGCCGACTCCTGAGCTGGGCCTTCCGGCACCTCGCCGGCCCCGCCGAGGGTGTGAAGGGCGCGGTGCAGGGCGGCTCGGCCGAGGCCCGCGACGCGTGGAAGCGCGACCTGGCCGAGCGCAAGCGCTTCACCCGGGAACAGCGCGAACGCAAGCGGGCCGACCGCGAGGCCCAGCGGCGGAGCTGAGGCGCCCTCAGCCGTACGTGTCGCGTGGGCCCCGCCCGCGTACCCGGCGCGGCCCCTTCGCCCAGGAGGGCGCGGCCGGGCCGTGGATGTGCAGCTTGCGCACGACGTTGTGGCCGACCTCGCTGGCGATCTGCTTGAGCAACGAGCCAGCGAGCAGCCGCAGCTGGGTGGCCCAGGCCGTCGAGCGCGCCTCCACTGTCAGCTCACCGTTCTCCAGCTTGACCGGGCGACTGTTCTGGGCGACCTCCGCGCCGACGACCCGCTCCCAGGCGCCGAACACGGTGGCCTCGGCCGCCGGCTGCTGCCAACCACGCGCCTTCACCAACCGGTTCAGCACCGCGCTGAGCGGCTGGGGATCGCGTGGGTCGGGGCCCGGGCCGGAGTAGCCCCGCAACCGCCGCCCTGAGCCGCCGGCAGCGTCGCCGCCTCCGCCGCCGGGGGCACGTCGGGCGCGCGCCGCCTGCTGCCGCCGGGACAGCGCAGCGTCGAGCACCGCGCGGGCCAGCTCCGGCCCGCTGGCGGCCGCCGCCGGCTCACCGCCCGTCGACTTTCCCCCGGGCGTACGCGCAGCGTCGCCCTTTCCGGCCTCGGGACTGTTGGTGCGTGGCTCATCCGACACGGCGTACCGTCCCTTCGCCAACCTGATAGCGGGTGCCCCGCAGAGCGGCCGGCACGTCGTCGTCCACCGCGCAGGTGACGAGCAGCTGACTCGCCCCACCGACCAACTCCGCCAGCCGCTCCCGGCGGCCGGTGTCCAACTCGGCGAACACGTCGTCGAGCACCAGCACCGGCTCGATGCCGTCGGCGCGCAGCAGGTCGTAGCCGGCCAGCCGCAGCGCGAGCGCGAACGACCACGACTCGCCGTGGCTGGCGTACCCCTTGGCGGGCAGCGGCCCGAGGGTCAACGCCAGTTCATCACGGTGCGGGCCGACCAGGGTGGTGCCCCGTTCGATCTCGGCGGAGCGGGACGCGGCCAGGGCGGCGGTCAGTGCCTCCGCCAACGCGGCCCGGTCGGTGGTCGGCTCGGCCAGCTCGATCGAGGGCCGGTAGGCGATGCTCGCCGCGCCCCGACCGGCGGCCACCGCGTCGTACGCCTTGGCGACGTGCGGGGCGAGCGCGGCGACGAGCTCCAGCCGACCGGCGAGCAGCTCCGCGCCGTGCTGAGCCAGGTGCGTGTCCCAGACGGCGAGGGTGCCGAGGTCACCGCCCCGGGACCCGCCGGTCTTGCGAGCCAGGTACGCGGTGCGCAGCAGGGCGTTGCGCTGCTTGACCACCCGCTCGTAGTCGGCCCGCACCCCCGCGTACCTGGGTTGGCGGTTGACCAGCAGGTCGTCCAGGTAACGGCGGCGCTCGGACGGGTCACCCCGGACCAGCTCAAGGTCCTCCGGGGCGAAGAGCACGAGTCGCAGCGCGCCGAGCACGTCCCGGGCCCGCCGTGCCGGTGACCGGCCCAGCCGGGCCCGGTTGGCCTTGCCGGGCACGATCTCCAACTCGACCAGGAGTTCCCGCCCGTCGTGGACCACCGCGCAGCGGATCACCGCCGACGCGGCGCCCATCCGGACCAGCGGCGCGTCGGTGGCGACCCGGTGCGAATCCAGGGTCGCCACGTAGCCCAGCGCCTCGACGAGATTGGTCTTGCCGACGCCGTTGGCGCCGATCAGGACGTTCGCCCCCGGCTGGAGGTCGACGGCCACCCGCTCGTACGAGCGAAAGTCGACCAGTTCCAACCGTTGGACGTACACAGGGTGTGGATACCGCTCAGCGCTTGTGGACGGCGTGGCCACCGAACTGCTGACGCAGCGCGGAGACGGCCTTCATGGCGGGCGAGTCGTCCTGCCGCGACGCGAACCGGGCGAAGAGCGAAGCGGTGATGACGTTCAGCGGCACGGCCAGCCGGACCGCCTCGTCGACCGTCCACCGACCCTCGCCGGTGTCCTCGGTGTAGCCGCTCAACTCGGCCAGCTCCGGGTCCTCGTCCAGTGCCCGGTCCAGCAGGTCGAGCAGCCAGGAACGGACGACGGTGCCCTCCCGCCACGACTTGATCACGCCCGGCACGTTGGTCACCAGCTCGGAGGCGGCCATCAGCTCGTAGCCCTCGGCGTAGGCGTGCATCAGGCCGTACTCGATGCCGTTGTGCACCATCTTCGAGTAGTGCCCAGCACCGACGGGGCCCGCGTGCACGAAGCCGAACTCGCCCTCCGGCTTGAGAGCGCTGAAGATCGGCATCAGCCGGTCGACGTGCTCCTGGGCACCGCCGACCATCAGCCCGTAGCCGTTCTGCCGGCCCCAGACGCCGCCGGAGACGCCGACGTCGAGGTAGCCGATGCCCCGCTCGTTGAGCCGCTCTGCCCGGGGCGCGTCGTCGCTGAACCGCGAGTTGCCGCCGTCGATGATGATGTCGCCCTCGCCAAGCACCTCGGCCAGTTCGTCGATCGTCGCGTCGGTGACACCGGCGGGCACCATGACCCAGACCGCGCGGGGCGACTCAAGCTTCTCTGCCAGGCCCGCGAGGGTCGTCACGTCGCTGATCTGCGCGTTGTGGTCGAAACCGACAACGTCGTGACCAGCGGCGCGCAGCCGCTCCCGCATGTTGCCGCCCATACGGCCGAGTCCTACAAGGCCGAGCTGCATGTGTTTCTACCTCCGTGGATCTGGGTGTTGCTGGGCGCGATCAGCGAGAGACGCGGATCGGCATGATGAGGTACCGGTACCCCGGAATTACCTCGCCATCCTCGTCGGCGGGAGAGATCACCGCGGGCTTGAAGGCGTCGACGAACGAGAGAACGGCGGTCTGGGAGCCCAGGTTGGCCAGGCCGTCGATGAGGTACTGAGGGTTGAACCCGATGGTCAGCGCGTCACCGGTGAAGGTGGCCTCCATCGCCTCGCTGGCCCGGGCCTCCTCGGAACCGCCGGCCTCGACCACCAGGCCGTCGGCGCTGAAGCTGAGCAGCACCGGGGTCGTGCGCTCGGCAACAAGCGCGACCCTCTTGACGACCTCGATCAGGGTGCTGACCGGCACCCGGGCCGCGGCGTTGTGGGTGGCCGGGAAGAGCGAACGCACCGGCGGGTAGTTGGCGCCGTCGAGCAGGCGGCTGGTGGTGCGTCGGGTGCCGCCGGCCAGACCGACCATGCCCTCGCCGGCAGCGCCCTGGGCGAGGGCGAGGGTGACCTCGCCGCCCAGCGGGCCGAGAGCCTTGGCGGTGTCGTTCAGGGTGCGGGCGGGCACCAGGGCGTTGATGCTCACGTCGGGGTCGTCCGGCCGCCATTGGATCTCGCGCAGCGCCAGCCGGTAACGGTCGGTGGCGAGCATCGACAGCGTGTTGCCGGACAGCTCGACGCGGACGCCGGTCATCATCGGCAGGGTCTCGTCCCGGCCGGCCGCGATGGCCACCTGGGAGACCGCCGTGGCGAACGCGGCGGCGTCGACAGTGCCGGCGCTCTGCGGCATCTCGGGCAGCGCGGGGTAGTCCTCCACCGGCATGGTGGGCAGGGTGAACCGGGCGCTGCCGCAGACCAGCTCGAGGTGAGCGCCGACCGCGGCGATGTCGACCGGCTTGGCCGGCAGCGCCTTGGTGATCTCGGCGAGCAGGCGACCGGAGACGAGAGCGGCGCCGTCGGCGTCACCCTGCACCTCGACGGTGACCTGGCTGGAGACTTCGTAGTCGAACCCGGAGACCCGCAGGTTGCCGTCGGTGACGCGGAGCATCACCCCGGCCAGCACCGGTACGGATGGCCGGTTGGGCAGGCTCTTCGCGGTCCAGGCCACGGCCTCAGCGAGCGCGTCGCGCTCTACTCGGAACTTCATCAATGCCTCCGCGTCGACGTCAGCGACAACTCTCTCATGCCGACCGCTGCCTACCGTCCCGCCCAACCGTGCGGGTACCCATCGCACCTTAGGGCGCGTAGGCATCGGCTGTGCGCCCGACCCCATGGATCGTGTCGGTGCTGACCGGCTGATCCGGCAGCGTTCGGCCCGATCCACAGAAAGCCCAACGGTGATGATTGGTTTTTGTTCTCTTAGAAGAGATAACTCATCGTCTTCATCGCACCTGTGCAAACTGTGGACAACCCGGGTCTGCGCAGCTCAGAGAGGGTATCCACAGGTGATTTAGCTGTGGAGAACCGGGGGTACAACTGGCTCGCGTGTCCACAGCCCGCTCCGGCCGGCCGGTTGTCCACCGTTGTCCACCGGTTGTCCACCGGTAATCCACCGACTTTCTCCCCAAGCCTGTGGATCACGGTGAAGATCACCATTGCCTTCATCCCCAGAACCTTCAACAGCTCATGCACAGGTGGACCGTCATCGGTGGATAACGTGACCGTTGTCCCCAGGCGTCCACAGCTCCGTACACAGGGTTTCTCCACAGCCTGTGGGTAACCGGCGAAAGACGGACCGTAGTTATCCACCGACGGTGGATGACGAGCTGTGGACAACGAGTGGGCATCGAGGCGGTCACGGCCTCGATGCTGTGGTCTCCACCATGTCGAGAGTCCAGCCGAGGACGAAAAAAAGACCGCCCGGCCGGAGATTCCGGCCGGGCGTGTCCCGAACTGAGTGCCGTCGCGACGGCTGGCGTACGCCTCAGCTGTTCTGCTTGATGCGGTTGGTCAGCTCGGCGATCTGGTTGTAGAGCGAGCGGCGCTCCGCCATCTGCTGACGGATCTTCCGGTCGGCGTGCATGACAGTGGTGTGGTCCCGGCCTCCGAAGGCCTGCCCGATCCGGGGCAGTGACAGCTCGGTCAGCTCCCGACACAGGTACATGGCCACCTGGCGGGCGTTGACGAGCACCCGCGACCGGGACTGACCGCGCAGGTCCTCCAGGCTCACCCCGAAGTAGTCAGCGGTCGAGGCCATGATCTGGTCGGCGTTGATCTCCGGCCCGGCACCGTCGGGCATGAAGTCCCGAAGCACCTCCTCGGCCAGGGACAGCTCGACGGTCGACCGGGTCAGGCTGGCGAACGCCGTCACCCGGATCAGCGCCCCCTCCAGTTCCCGGATCGAGTTCGACACCCGGGACGCGATGAACTCCAACACGTCCGGCGGGGCGTACATCCGCTCCTGCGCCGCCTTCTTCTGCAGGATCGCGATTCGCGTCTCCAGGTCCGGCGGCTGGATGTCGGCCAGCAGACCCCACTCGAACCGGGTTCGCATCCGGTCCTCGAGGGTGGCGAGCTGCCGCGGCGACCGGTCGGAGGTGATCACGATCTGCTTGTTGGCGTTGTGCAGCGTGTTGAAGGTGTGGAAGAACTCCTCCTGGGTGCGCTCGCGGTTCTCCAGGAACTGGATGTCGTCGATCAGCAGGATGTCGACGTCGCGGTAGCGCCGCTGGAACGCACTGGTCTTGTCGTCCCGGAGCGAGTTGATGAAGTCGTTGGTGAACTCCTCGGTCGAGACGTACCGGACCGAGCGGGCGTTGCCGAGCGTCGTGGCATAGTGCCCGATGGCATGCAGCAGGTGGGTCTTGCCCAGGCCGGAGTGGCCGTAGATGAACAGCGGGTTGTACGCCTTCGCAGGCGACTCCGCCACCGCCACGCTCGCCGCGTGCGCGAACCGGTTGGACGAGCCGATGACGAACGTCTCGAACATGTACTTCGGGTTGAGCCGGTTGCCGCCGGTGTCGGCGCCGGGCAGCCGGCGGTCGTCGCGGCCACCCGCGCGATGGTCCACACCGCTGCGGCCCGGGCCGCTGTCCGTTCCGCTGTCCCGGGGCAGCGCGCGGATCACGTGCTGGTCGCGCGGCGACGCCGAGTCTTCCCGGTAGCGGGGCTCGTAGGGCCGGGTGTCCGGGCCCGGCTGATCCAGGCGGCCGGTCTGCTCGTCGTAGCCGCGCCGGTCCGCTCCAGGTCGGGGCGACCGCATCGGCTCCGCGAAGGAGGCACTGAACAGCGCCTCCTGCCCGTCCCTGCTGGCGGGGATCATCCCGGGACGATGCGCGTCGACGCTCGGCGCGAGCGGCGGACCCGCAGGTGCGGGTGGCGCGGCCGGCTCAGGCGTACGCGGCGCGTGTGACTGCTCAGGGATCAGGGCATCGGCATGCGTCCGAGCGCCCTGGTCGTCGTCGAAGGATGCGGCAGCCTGACCCTCGACGTCGAACGGGCTGGCTTCCGGAGCGCTGCGGTAGACAGTGCCGGCGGGTCGGCCCGTGGCGTCCTCGGCGACCCGAACGGTGACCGCCACCTGGATCGGCCGGCCGAGCCGGCGGGTCAGCGCCTCGGTGATCGCCGGGCGCAGCCGGGACTCGATCACGTCGCGGGTGAACGCGTCCGGGACAGAGAGCAGCGCGGTGTCCTCGACGATCGCCCGCAGCCGGGTCAGCCGGAGATAGGCACGCTGCTGGGCGGAGATGATCTCGTCGGCCAGCTCGTCGGTCGCCGCTAACCACACTGCGGCAAGGTCGGTCGTACCGGCCACCGTCGTGCCACCCCCTCGCCTCTGCTCCCGGCCGCCGCTGTCTGCCAGCCGGCCGTCCCGGGCCCGCCGCGTTCGCGGGTGGAACAACACCCACCTGACGGTCGACCGGTGGTCATCCACAAGTTATCCACAGCCTGTGTACCGACCGATTGTGGCCGCCCGCCGGACGCGGGTGGGACCTGCCCCTGCCTGAACGGGCGCTGAAGCGGGTTCACCGTGCCGAACGATTCACTGCCTTGTCCGGTCTTGCCTGTGCGACGACCGGAGCTTCCGACGCTCACCGCAATCGGGCACGGTAACAGCGTTGTCCCTGCGCCATCAACCGGCGACGCGGCGGCACCCTTCTCGGCATCAGCGAAAACCGCCCTTCGGCCCGGGCGCGTCCCGTTGGCCGCTCCTCGGGGTGTTTGACGGTCATTGCACCCCTGCGTAGGCTGGAACGGTTGCTTTCTCGCCCTCTGCTAGGGTGATGGGTGCTTGCTGTCCGCGGTCGCATCCCCCGCACCGCCGAGGTTCCGCTCCGCCGGACAGCACCGATCGTGGGCCACCGTCGAGGTGGCCTGGACCACCACACGACCCCGGCGATCCCGTCGCACGGGGCGCGTACGAAAACGGAGAGCCTGACGTGAGCAAGCGCACCTACCAGCCGAACAACCGCCGGCGCGCGAAGACCCACGGCTTCCGGCTGCGCATGCGCACCCGTGCCGGCCGTGCCATCCTCTCGAGCCGTCGCGCCAAGGGTCGCACCACCCTGTCGGCCTGAGCCGACCGGGCCGGTCCAGGGAACGTGGGCAGTCGTGCTGGCCGCCGCGCAGCGACTGCGGCGCAGCACTGACTTCGCCGCAGCGGTCCGTGGTGGCCGGCGCGCCGGCCGTGGCGCCGTCGTGGTCCACCTGACCATGCCGGTGAGCGCCGACCCGAGCACACCGACCTCGTCGCAGCCGGTGCGGGACAACAGTGCGGAGCAGTCCTCCGCGCCGTCCCGCGCCGGCTTCGTCGTGTCCAAGGCCGTCGGCAACGCGGTGACCCGCAACAAGGTCCAGCGCCGACTACGGGAGCTGGTCCGAGAGCGGCTCGCCGCTCTGCCCGAGGGCAGCACCCTGGTCGTCCGAGCGTTGCCCGCCGCGGCCGAGGCGTCGTACCCCCGACTCGCCACCGACCTGGACGCCGCCCTCGCGGTTGCCCGGTCGTCCCGAGAGCGGCGGTCCCGATGAGTGCCGACCCGACCACCCCGCGCCCCACGTCAACCGGTGCCAGGGTGCTGATCGCACCCATCATCGCGTACCGTCGGTGGATAAGTCCGGCACTGCCGGCCCGCTGTCGGTTCTACCCGTCGTGCAGTGCGTACGCCCAGGAGGCGGTGGCCCGGCACGGTGCCCTCCGGGGAGCCGCGCTCGCGGTCCGGCGGCTGTTGCGCTGCCACCCCTTCCACCCTGGTGGACATGACCCGGTGCCGGAGCCGGGCGGTCGCCGCCGCGCCGATGTGACTGGAGCCTGAGAATTGTTCAGTCTTGACTGGATCTACTATGCGATTTCGTGGATCCTGCTGACCTGGCACTCTGCCTGGGACGCCATCGGGGTGCCGGTCGGCGCGGTCATCGGCACCAACTTCGCCTGGATCCTGTCCATCGTCTTCCTGGTGGTCACCGTCCGGGTGATCCTGTTCCCCGTCTTCGTCAAGCAGATCAAGTCGCAGCGGGCGATGCAGGCGCTCCAGCCCAAGGTCAAGGAGCTTCAGGAGAAGCACAAGGGTGACCGGGAGACGCTCCAGAAAGAAATGATGGAGCTGTACAAGAAGGAGAAGGCCAACCCGCTGATGGGTTGCCTTCCGATGTTCCTTCAGATCCCGGTCTTCCTCGGCCTCTTCCACGTGCTGCGCCGCCTCGACCCGGACAAGCAGAGCAAGACCCTCTACGGCTGGACCGTCGACCAGTTCCAGAGCGCCTCGGAGGCGAAGCTCTTCACCGCCCCGATCGCCGGCAAGTTCGGCTCCACCGCGGACGAGCTGGCCAGCCTCGGCGCCAACGGCACCACCGTGAAGATCATTGCTGGTGTCCTGGTCCTGGTCATGATCGCGACCACCTACCTGACCAGCCGTCAGATGATCCTCAAGACCGGCTGGGCCGAGGACCCGCAGCAGCGGATGATCCAGCGCCTGATGCTCTACGGCATCCCCGCGTCACTGCTGATCTCCGGCGCGATCTTCCCGATCGGCGTGATCATCTACTGGGTCACCAACAACCTCTTTACCCTCGGCCAGCAGCAGTGGGTGCTGCGGAAGTTCCCGCCGCCGGTGACCGCCAAGAAGGCCGTGGCCCCCGCTGCCAGCCGTAACCCGGTGCAGCCCGCCAAGACCGGCGGCCTGTTCGGCCGTGGCAAGTCGGCTCCGCCGGCGCCGGTCAAGGCCACCGCGCCCAAGGTGGCCGGGCCGAAGCCGGGTGCCAAGCCGACGAACAACCCGAAGAAGAACCGCCCCGCCAAGCGGCAGGGCTGACCTCTGCGGGCCGCCGCCAGGTGACTGGTGGCGGCCCGTTCCGCACTGTGCAGCCGCCGCGAGGCCGGCGCCGGGCGGAACCGACCGCGCACCGCGCGGCCACGGGCGACACTGCCCGTACAGACGTGCCTGTGGGCACCGGCGACCTCCCGCCGGCCCCGGGAAACCAGTCGGACCCGACGGTCCGGCCGAGCGAGTACGGAGATGAGACCGTGACCGAGACCAGCATCCCCCGCGCCGAGCAGTCCCTGGACGAGGAGGAGACCGCAACGCTCGCGGTGAACGGCGACGACACCGAGGACGACGACACCGAGGACGACGAGACCGAGGCGGACGACGACACCGACACCGCCGCTACCGGCGGTCGGACCAAGAAGGCCGTCGGCGAGGGCGACCTGTTCCGGCAGAGCGAGATCGCCGCCGACTACGTCGAGGGGCTGCTCGACATCCTCGACTACGACGGCGACATCGACGAGTTGGTCGCCGCGGGCCGCCCCATGGTCGAGGTGGTCGGCGAGCGGCTGCAAAATCTGGTCGGCCAGCGCGGGGCGACCCTGGAGGCCCTCCAGGAGCTCACCCGCCTCGCCGTCTTCCGGCAGACCGGGACGCCGAGCCGCCTGCTGCTCGACGTCGGTGGCTACCGGGCGAACCGTCGCAAGGAACTCGCCGCGGTAGCCAAGAACGCCGTCGAGAAGGTCAAGGAGCACGGCGAGCCGGTCCGGCTGGACGCGATGTCCGCGTTCGAGCGCAAGTGCGTGCACGACGTGGTCAACGCCATGTCCGGCGTGGCGAGCGAGTCCGAGGGTGTGGAGCCGAACCGGCGCATCGTCGTACGGCCGGCGGACTGACCGGGTGACCCACGACGACATCACGGCCGACACCGTGACCGGCCCGGGCGGCACGCCGCCCGGGCCGTCCGCTGTCCAGCCCGCAGACGCTGAATCGACCCGACCCGACACCGCCCCGTCGCCAGCAGACGCGGCTCTGCCGCCCGAGCTGGCACCGGCCGCACTGACCCTCTTCGGGGACCGTCTCGACCTGGCCGCCGCGTACGCCGAACTGTTGGCCACCGACGGCGTCGTCCGCGGTCTGATCGGCCCCCGGGAGGCACCCCGGATCTGGGATCGGCACATGCTCAACTGCGCGGCGGTCGCCGAGCGGATCCCGTCCGGCGCGACCGTGCTCGACGTGGGCTCCGGTGCCGGCCTGCCGGGTCTGGTCCTCGCCATCGCCCGTCCCGACCTCACTGTCACCCTGATCGAGCCGCTCTCCCGACGAACCTCGTTCCTGATCGAGGTCGTCGAGCGACTCGGCCTGGCGAAGTCGGTGCGGGTCTTCCGGGGTCGGGCGGACGAGGCAGCCAGCGGATCGAGTGGCCGGGACGCGATCAGCGGAGACGTGGTGACCGCCCGTGCGGTCGCGCCACTGGACCGGCTGGCGGGCTGGAGCCTTCCCCTGGCGGTCCGCGGCGGCCGGCTGCTGGCACTCAAGGGGTCGTCCGCCGCAGCGGAGATCGAAGAGCACGCCGAGGTGGTGGCGCGACTCGGTGGTGGAGAGCCGACCGTGCAGCTGTGCGGCGTCGGGGTCATCGATCCGCCGACCACCGTGGTGGAGATCGTGCGCGAGCGAATGGTCGGCCCGGCTCGCCCGGCGGCCAGCAAGCGCTCGCGGGCCGGTCGCTCCCGCCGACGCTGACACTTCGCGCCATCGGGCTTCCGGCTGGTGGGTTGCCTCGTTGTACCGGTGCGGATGGACGAGGAGATGACAACCCGACGTGGACCGGTCGCGCCCGTCCGCCGTAGGCTGACCGCGCGTCGATAGTGTGGAGCGAGCGGTGGACGTCGCGGGTCTCCGATCGCTCCCGAGGGCCGTACGCTCCGGGATGCGAGCGTGGTGTGGCCAAAGTTGACCGGGGCGCGGACCGACCATCCGAAGCGGGCAGGGATGACAGGTGCATGACGACGGCAGGTACGACGATCCACGCGTGACCGGGTCAACCAGCGATCCCGTTTCACGTGAAACCGACTACCCGAGCTGGTCGCCCGGCGCGACCGGGTCACCGACCGGTCCAGCGGACGGCGATGCGCCGGCAGCACCCGAGCAGTCCCCGGGCTCGGGGCAACCGGAGGGCGCGGCCGTCCCGGATCCGGCGAGTGTTCGTCGCACGCCGGAGGGGTTGAGCCGACCGGTCAACGCCGCCGAGGTGCGGTCGACCTCGGGTCGCCGCAACACCGCCGCGGCGGTTCGTTTCGAGCCCGCGGTTCCGCACCAGCCCACCGCTGCAGTCGTTCGGGATGCCGCACCTGCGGTTGCCGAAGCACCGGTGGCTTCGACCGAGTCGTTGGCCGCCGTGGCGGCCGACCCCACGTACGTTTCACGTGAAACCCCGACGCGCGAAGAGGATGACCCACCGTTGGCTATGGAGGCGATGCGCGCCGTGCAGATCCTGAATCCCAGTGGCGAGGTGACCATGCCTCGACCGGACCGGACCCGGGTCATGTGCGTCGCCAACCAGAAGGGCGGCGTGGGTAAGACCACCACCACCGTCAACCTTGCGGTGGCGCTCGCCCTGCACGGCAACCGGGTGCTCGTGGTGGACCTCGACCCGCAGGGCAATGCCTCGACCGGGCTCAACGTCCCGCACCACACCGGCATCCCGGACGTCTACGACTGCCTGATCAACAGCGTTCCGCTGGCCGAGGTGGCGCAGGCGGTCGAGGGCATCCCCAACCTCTGGTGCGTCCCCGCGACCATCGACCTGGCCGGCGCGGAGATCGAGCTGGTCTCCGTGGTCGCTCGGGAGTCGCGGTTGGACCGCGCGATCGCGGCCTACCCGGGCGAGTTCGACTACGTCTTCATCGACTGCCCGCCCTCGCTCGGTCTGCTGACGGTCAACGCTCTGGTGGCCGCGCAGGAGGTGCTGATTCCGATCCAGTGCGAGTACTACGCACTGGAAGGGCTCAACCAGCTGATCAACAACATCAACCTGGTACGCCAGCACCTCAACCCGAAACTCGACGTCTCCACCATCCTGCTGACGATGTACGACCGCCGTACCCGGCTGGCCGACGCCGTCGAGCAGGACGTCCGGAACCACTTCGGCGACAAGGTCCTCCAGGCGGTCATCCCCCGCAACGTCCGCGTCTCGGAGGCACCGAGCTACGGCCAGTCGGTGATGACCTACGATCCCGGTTCGCGGGGAGCGACGAGCTACTTCGAAGCCGCCCAGGAGATCGCGGAACGAGGCGTCAAGGAGCCGGTGGGCCGGAATGCGTAGTGCGGATGAGTTGCTGGGAGGCGTGGCATGAAGAACCGTCCTCGGGGCGGTCTGGGTAGGGGCCTGGGGGCACTGATCCCGACCGGGCCGGCGCCGGCTGCCGCTGGCACCGCGACGGCCGAACCGGAGAACGAGTACGTGGACGACACGGGCACCGAGGCAGTCGCCGCGGCTCCCGTCGGGGCGCCGGTCCGCGAGCCGGAGCCCGTGCTCAGTCCGGTGCCGGGTGCACGGTTCGCCGAGATCCCGGTCGACGCGATCCTGCCCAACCCGAAGCAGCCCCGCCAGGTCTTCGACGAGGAGGCTCTGGAGGAGCTCAAGACTTCGATCCTGGAGGTCGGCTTCCTCCAGCCGATCGTCGTCCGGCAGCTCGACGACGAAAAGTACGAGCTGGTCATGGGCGAGCGACGCTGGCGCGCCGCTCAGGCGGTGGGGCGGGAGAACATCCCGGCAATCGTCCGGGACACCCGGGACGACGCCATGCTCCGCGACGCCCTGCTGGAGAACATCCACCGGGCCAACCTGAACCCTCTGGAAGAGGCCGCCGCCTACCAGCAACTGCTGGAGGAGTTCGGTGCCACCCACGAGGAGCTGGCACGCCGGATCGGCCGGAGTCGCCCGCAGATCTCCAACACGATCCGACTGTTGAACCTGCCGGCGCAGGTGCAGCGCCGAGTGGCCGCAGGGATCCTGTCGGCCGGTCACGCCCGCGCCCTGCTGAGCCTCGACGGTGCAGAGGCACAGGAACAGTTGGCGTTGCGGATCGTGGCCGAGGGCCTGTCGGTCAGGGCGACCGAGGAGATCGTTGCCCTCACGCTGAACGACGGGCCGGCGAAGGGGCAGGCCGCGAAGCGCCGGCCGAAGGCGCACGCGCCGGCCCTGACCGATCTCGCCGACCGACTGTCCGACCGGTTCGACACCCGGGTGAAGGTGGACATCGGGCGGAGCAAGGGCAAGATCACGATCGAGTTCGCGACCGTGGACGACCTGGAGCGGATCGTCGGGATCATCGGAGTGCAGCAGGAGGAGAGCGAGGGCTGAGTCCTCCCTACTCGCCAACGGCCGCGCTACCCCTCAGGGGTGTGCGGCCGTTCCGTATCCCGCTCGCCACGTTTCACGTGAAACGGCCGCCGTTTCACGCCCTACCGATTGGCGGCCCTGCGGCGCGACTCGAACGCCTACGGCTCGCTCAGCCCGAGCGGCGCGCCGGCGCACCACCGAACCGCTGCGCCGGCCGACGTCAGCCGGTGGGCGAAGGCTTGAGGCTCTGTTTCACGTGAAACGGGAGGGGCCGCGGATGGCCGACGCCCCCGACTGCACCTGATCCGTTGGAGCACGGCTCGGCCACCGAGATGCGGAATCGGACGCCAGTCCTCACCCGGCCCGCTAGTAGATGCTCATGGAGTGCCCTGTGCGCCGCTCAGTTGCCCGCTGCCGCGTCGTGTGCCGCAGAGGGTGGTTGTGATCGACCGGAGCGCCGGACGCTCTTCTCAGGGCACGTGAGCATCAGGAGGCGTTGGTCGGCGGCGGTGCGTTACGACCTGGACCGCACCGGCCGGCAGCGATGGCGGGAGCCCGCAGCAAAAGCGGCAGCCCACCTCACCGCCTGCCGTCGCCCGTCGTCGTATCGCGGCCTCGGTCTGCGCGCCTCGGTCTGCGCCTGTCCCGACCTGTCCACCTCGCGACGCCCCGCCCTTGGTCGTGCTGACCGCGCCCCTCGTCGCGCTGTCCGCCGTCGTTGTGCCCGCGCCCCTCGTCGTGCTGCCCGCCCTTGCGTTGTCCGTCGACCCTGCACCGTTGGGGGCCTTGCCGTGTGACCGTCCCGCTCGGCTGGCACCTCGACAGGCGGCCGTCCGACGCCCTGTTCTCGTCTCACAGCTGACTGCACCTTGAGCGGGGTGGTCGGCGTCGCTCGGCCCGGAGTGGGGAGGCAGTGCCCCTGGGGAAACCTCTCAGGGGCTGAGCCCGGTGGAAACTCCACGCGCCTGAGGCAGCGGTTCGATCCAGGACCGCTTCGGCACCCCGGCAGGCGACCTTCTCCCGCTGGGGAGCGGAATCCAAAGCTCCAGCGCAACCGAGTCGAACGGCAACGCGCCGATGCCGTCTGCGAACCGTCGCCAACGCCCCCGCAGGCAGTTCGCGGACAACGACCGACGGCCCGAAAAGTTATCCACACCCTTTGTCCACAGGCACCCCCTGTTTCACGTGAAACAGCGCGTGGGAGCGGGTGCGAGCCTGTGGATGACGGCCTGTGTTGAGGATCTCGGCAGCCTGTGGATATCGCTTCGCGGCGCAGCGGTGACACCGTGTACCCGGTCGACGACGGGCACTGATTCGGCAGGCCCGGACCGATCATTCAGGTAGGGACAGCGGTGCCAGACTCGGTTAGGGTCAGCGTCGTGCACGACACCCCTCCCTCAGTCCCGGACTTCACCCAGTGGCCGTCGTTCCCCTTCGAGGGCGACCTCCACGTGAAGCAACTCGATGATCCGGTCCCGGTCGAACCGCCCCGGAAGGGCGAGGGTCTCCGGGAATGCACCGCCTGCAACGCACCCGACGATGCCTACATCTGGGTGGGAGAGCGCTGGCGGGTACGCGCCATGGACCGGCCCACCGGGCTGCCCATGGTGCTCATCCTGGAATCGCGGACACACCTCGACCTCGGCGATCTGCCGAACCTGCTCGCCGCCGAGCTGGGCGTGATGACCGTTCGTCTGGAGCGGGCAATCCGGTCCCTCGACGGGGTGGCGCGAGTCCACGTCAACCGGTGGGGAGACGGCTCGGCCCACCTGCACATGTGGTTCCTCGCTCGGCCGTACGGTCGCCTCCAGCTGCGGGGCACCTTCCTGTCACTGTGGGACTCGATCCTGCCGCCGATCTCCGAGGCGCAGTGGCGGGAGAATCTGGCGCTCGTCGCCGCCTGGCTCGCCGAGTTTGGCGGTCGCCCACTCGCCGAGCCGCCCCGCATCCAGTGGCAGGCACCGTCCAGCCTCCTGGCTCAGTCCGAAGCTGCGGATGCCGCTGCCGCCGATGCCGCAGCGGCTGCTGCTGCTGCCTCGGTCATCGAGGCGGCGGAGGAGATCCCCGAACCAGCGGGCTCCACGCCCGGCGTCGATCCGACCGACGGCGACACGGCACCCTCAGCGGATCCTGTGGACGGGGACGCCGACGCCGGGTCCACGGTCGCCGACACCGCTCCGACGAGCGAAACCGCCAGCCCTGCACGAGCCGGCAACGCGGCGAGCAGCGCGCCCGCCGGCACGACATCGTCCGGCGCCTCAACGTCCGGCACGACACCATCTGGCGTCTCGGAGTCCGGCACACCCACGTCCGGCGTCGCCGGCGCGATGCCCGCCAACGGACCCGCGATTCTCCGGGGAGCTGCCCTCCGGAACGATCCGGAGGGCGACGCTGCTGACAAGGCCACCGCCGGCGCGCTGGATGAGGCACCCCGCAGGGCCGCCCCGAACAGCGACGCCTAGAACATCGGCGCCCCGGGGCGCAAGGTTGACGACACGCGCGCCGGGCAGAAACCGGTTGCGTGGTGACCGGCGGTTTTGAGTAGTGTTTGCGCCATGTCGAGCCCTGAGGCATCCAAGGTGGGGGCTTTCGGTCACGCCGTCAGCCCCCTGAATCACTGAGTTCATAGTCCGCTTCCCAGCAGCCTTCGCTGCATGGGGATTTGCGCGCACCCTTGGGCGCTGGCCGCGGTGACGAGACGTCTCCTCGTTCTCTCTCACCTCGGAGTTCTTGATGCCTCTGCCGCTGTACCTGCTTGCCGTGGCGGTCTTCGCCATGGGCACCTCGGAGTTCATGCTTGCCGGCCTGGTGCCGGACATCGCCGCGAGCCTCGACGTGTCGGTCGGGGCTGCCGGGCTTCTGACTTCGGCGTTCGCACTCGGGATGATCTTCGGAGCGCCGCTGATGGCGGCGCTTGCGCGCTGGTGGCCTGTCCGGGCCAGCCTGCTGTGCTTCGTGCTGGTTTTTGCCGTGGCCCACGTCGTAGGCGCTCTCACGACGAGCTTCGCGGTTCTGCTGATCACCCGGGTGCTCGCCGCCCTGGCCAACGCGGGCTTCCTTGCTGTGGCACTGAGCGCGGCGGCCACGCTCGTTGCATCTGACCAGAAAGGGCGTGCGCTGGCGGTGCTGCTCTCGGGTACGACGGTGGCCACCATCGCTGGAGTTCCCGGCGGCGCAATCCTCGGCACGGTGCTCAGCTGGCGGGCAACCTTCTGGGCGATCGCACTGCTCTGCCTTCCCGCTGCCTTCGGTGTCATGAAGGGCATCCCGGCCCGTGTCGGAAGGACCTCTCGGGACTCTCCGGCTGGCTCGTCTCTTCGGAACGAGATCGCCCCGCTCGCGATGCCCAGGCTGGTCCTGGTCATGTTGCTCGGTGCCCTCGTCAACGCGGCCACCTTCGCCACATTCACCTTCCTGGCACCGATCGTGACTGACACCGCCGGCCTGGGCGAGCTGTGGGTCTCGGTCGTGCTGGTGCTCTTTGGTGTTGGGTCCTTCCTCGGCGTCACCCTCGCGGGACGGCTCTCCGATCAGCGTCCCGGCCTCGTGATCGCAGTCGGTGGCCCGTTGCTGTTGCTCGGCTGGTTCGCGTTGGCGACCCTGGCTGCCCAGCCGGTGGCGCTTCTGCTCCTCGTGTTCGTGCAGGGCACGCTTTCCTTCGCGTTGGGCAGCACCCTGATCGCCAGGGTCCTCTATGAGGCAGCAGGCGCTCCCACCATGGGAGGTTCGTATGCGACCGCGGCGCTCAACATCGGTGCCGCTGGCGGCCCTGCCGTTGCTGCAGCGACGCTCGGGGCCAACGCCAACGACCTCGGCCCGGCGTGGGTCAGCGGCCTCCTGGTTACGGTCGCACTGCTCATCGCCCTGCCGCTGCGGCGGTTCATCGCACCCCGCGTCGGCCAGGCGATTCGATGACCCACGCGAACGCCTCGACAGGGGGTGTCTGAGGTGAGCAGATCAGGAAGTGGTGAGGCGAGCCGCTGCCCGGGTGACCAGCGTGCCGAGGAGTCGGCCGAAGTCCAACCCCGCCGCCTGCACGGCGAGCGGCAGCAGTGACGTCTCGGTCATGCCCGGCGAGACGTTGACCTCCAGCACGTGCGGCTGGCCCGAGGCGTCCACGATCACGTCGACGCGGGAGAGGTCCCGCAGGCCGAGTGCGGTGTGCGCGGCGAGGGCCACGTCGGCGACCGTGGCGGCCACCTCCGGGTCCAGCCGGGCCGGCGCGTGCCAGGTGGTCCGGCCGGCCGTGTAGCGGGCGGCGTAGTCGTAGACGCCGTTGCGCGGCACGATCTCCACCGGCGGCAACGCCTGCGGTCCGTCGCCGAGGTCGACAACGGAGACCGCCACGTCCATGCCGGGCACGTACCGCTCGACGAGGGCCGTGGAGTCGTACGCGAAGCAGCCGACCATCGCCGCGGGCAGCGCCGCCGCGTCGCGGACCACCGCGCCACCCAGCCCCGACCCGCCCTGGGCGGGCTTGACCATCAGGGGCAGGCCCAGCCGGTCGACGATCCGGTCCAGTACGGCGACCGCGCCCAGCTCGGAGAAGCGATCGTGCGGCAGGGCCACCCAGTCCGGGGTGGGGATGCCGGCCTCGCGGAGCACTGCCTTGGCCGAGGGCTTGTCCCAGGCGACCCGGGAGGCGCGGGCATCGCAGCCGACGTACGGGATGTCGCACAGGTCCAGCACCCCGCGCAGCGAGCCGTCCTCGCCGGTGGCGCCGTGCAGTGCGATCACCACCGCGTCCGGTGGGTCGGCGGCCAGTGCGGGGAGCAGCGCCACGTCGGCGTCGCGCAGCTCGGCCTCCACCCCAACGGCGCGCAGCGCGTCGAGCACCCGGCGACCGGAGCGCAGTGACACGTCCCGCTCGTAGGAGAGCCCACCCGCGAGCACCACGACGCGTAGGTCGGGCGAGGCGACGGAATCGGTCACGAGGAGGCGCTCAACGGCGGTCGTACCCATGCCGGCATCATGCCAAGTCGGGCCCTGGCACGTCGGAGCCGGCCTGGCCGCGTCGGCCGGCGGCACCGCCCACGGCACCGAAGACGCGGCGCATCGCGATCTCCTGCTCCATCACACCGGACAGCCGGCGGACGCCCTCGCGGATCCGTTCCGGTGGCGGGAAGCTGAAGTTGAGCCGCATCGCGCCGGTGCCGGTGCCGTCGGCGTAGAAGCCGGTGCCGGGCACGTAGGCGACCCGGGCGGCGACCGCTCGCGGCATCATGGCCTTGGAGTCGAGCCCCTCGGGCAGGGTGGCCCACACGAAGAGACCGCCGGCCGGCGTGGTCCAGCTGGTGCCCTCGGGCATCAGGTCGGTCATCGCGTCGAGCAGGGCGTCCCGGCGCTCCCGGTAGACCTCGCGGTAGACCTTGAGCTGCTGCCGCCAGGGCATCGTGCCCAGGTAGGTGGAGACGGCGGCCTGGGCGAAACCGCTGGGGCAGAGGATCTGGGCCTCGCTGGCGATGACCAGCTTGTCGCGGACCGCGTGCGGCGCCAGGATCCAACCGACCCGCAGCCCGGGCGCGAAGGTCTTGGAGAAGGTGCTGAGGTAGAAGACCCCGTCCCGGCGGCGGGCCCGCAGGGGCGCGGGGGCCTCACCCTCGAAACCCAACTGACCGTACGGGTCGTCCTCGACGACGAGCAGGCCGGCGCGCTCACAGATGTCGAGGACCCGTTCCCGGCGTTCCTCGCTGAGCGTCACGCCGGTCGGGTTCTGGTAGGTGGGGATCGTGTAGAGGAACTTCACCCGACGCCCGGCGCGGGCGAGGTCGGCGATGGCCGCCTCCAGCGCCTCCGGGACGAGCCCGTCCTCATCCATCGGTACGTGCACGACCTGCGCCTGGGCGGCCTGGAAGACGCCGAGCGCACCGACGTACGTCGGACCCTCGGCCAGCACCACGTCACCGGGGTCGAGGAAGAGCCGGGCCACCAGGTCCAGGGCCTGCTGCCCGCCCACGGTGACGACGACGTCCTCCGGAGAGGCGCCGCACGCGGCGTCGATCCCGGAGAGCGACATCACCTCGCAGATGCGCTCGCGCAGCTCGAGGGTGCCCTGACCGATGCCGTACTGGAGGGTGGTCACGCCGTGCTCCGAGCCGAGCCGGCCGAGCATCTCACCGACAGCGTCCAGCGGAAGGGCGGCGATGTACGGTGCGCCGCCAGCGAGCGAGACGACCTCCGGACGGCTGGCGACCGCGAACAGTGCTCGGATCTCCGAGGCGGTCATCCCGCGTACCCGCCGGGCGTACCGGTCGGTGTAGTCGTCGAGTGTCGTGCCGGTCATGACCTCACCTCGATCGCTGCTCGGGTGGCTCCCGCCCCGGGTACCCCGCAAGCCGCTGACCATGGCGGCGGGACACCGATTGTCGATCCTAGTCCGCCGAAGCCGCCCCGCGACCGTGCCGAGACGGATCGACCACATGGCGGACCGTGTCCGGCGTCCCCGGTGGGGTGGGCATCTGCGCGTCCCCTCCCGCATCTCCGATCGGCGGCGTACGATCGCTCGTCGGGGGCAGGAAGGCGGCGCTGTCGTTCCATGCCGGTCTCACCACCGAGCCTATTGTGGGGATGCTCCATATGTCGCGACGTCTGGTCAGCCTGACCCTCGACACGTTGGAAGACCTCCCGCGCCCGTGCCGGCAGTGCGTCTACTGGGAGCTCGATCCGGTCTCCGCGGAGCGCGCCTGCGCCGCTGGCGATCCGGGCCTGGAGAAGGAGGCGTGGGTCTCCCAGACGCTGCTGGAGTGGGGCTCCTGCGGCAAGCTCGCGTACGTCGACGGCATGCCGGCCGGCTTCGTGATGTACGCCCCACCCGCCTACGTGCCCCGCTCGATGGCGTTCCCGACCTCGCCGGTCTCCGCCGACGCGGCACTGCTGATGACGGCCAACGTGGTCGCCGCGTTCGCCGGTGGCGGCCTGGGCCGGATGTTGGTGCAGGGCGTCGCCCGGGACCTGACCAAGCGGGGGATCAAGGCAATCGAGGCGTTCGGCGACGCCAAGTTCGGCGACACGGACGACCCCTCGGGTGGCTGCGTGGCGCCGGTCGACTTCTTCCTCTCGGTGGGGTTCAAGACCGTACGTCCGCATCCGCGTTTCCCCCGGCTGCGCCTTGAGCTGCGTACGGCGCTGAGCTGGAAGTCCGACGTCGAGTACGCGCTGGAGAAGTTGCTCGGCTCGATGAGCCCGGAGACGCTGCTCCGCCCGGTCCGTCCCGCCCCGGCCACCCGTTCCACCAACGGCTGACCGCCGGGCTCGCGCGCGGCGACCGCACTCAGGCAGAGGGTCAGTCGACCACGGTGCCGGCGGCCACGACGGCCCGCAGTTCGCTGACGTCCAGCGAGCCGGTCGGAACGTCCCGTTCGATCGGGTAGTACATCCGCTGCACGGCAGCCACGATCGCCTCCACCACACGGTCCCGGAACCGGGGGTCGACCAGTTGGGCGCGGTCCGTGGGCGAGGTGAGGTAGCCGACCTCGACCCGGACGGCGGGCATCCGGGTCAGTCGCAGCAGGTCCCACGTCTTGGCGTGGGTACGGCAGTCCCGCAGCCCGGCCCGGGCGACGATCTCCCGCTGCACGAGCCCGGCCAGACGCTCACCGGTCGCCGAGGTCACCCCGTTGTCGGTGCCGTAGTGGTAGGTCGCGACGCCCTCCGCATCCGGGTTGGCGTGGCCGTCCAGGTGCAGCGAGATGAACACGTCGGCGCCGAGCGAATTGGCCAGCTCGGCCCGGTCGGTGTCCGGCAGACAACGGTCCGGCGAAGGCCCCCGGGTGAGCTGCACCCGCACCCCGGACGCGGCGAGCCGCCCCTCCAACCGGCTGGCGAGGTCGTGCACCAGATCGGCCTCCGTCCAGCGCAGCGGCCCGTCGGGCACCACCATCCCGGGGTCGGTCCCACCGTGCCCCGGGTCGATGACCACCGTCTTGCCGACCAGCGCCGGCCCGGACTGTCGGATCGCGTCAGACTCGCGTAGCCACTGCGGGCGGCCACCGACCACCTTGCGGCCGATCCGGCGCAGCGCGTTCATGGTGTGCGGGCCGCAGGAGCCGTCGGGGGTGAGACCGACCTCGCGCTGGAACTGGGCCACAGCGCGGGACGTCCGGACGCCGTAGATGGCGTCCGCGCGGCCCACGTCGTACCCCATCTCCAGCAGTCGCTCCTGCAGTGACCGGACGTCCTCGCCGGTGAGCGGCTCGGGGACCGCGTGGTAGAGGGTGCGGGCGCCGAGCCGCCAGCGGGCGGCGTCCAAGGCGCGCCAGGTCTCCGCCCCGACCCGGCCGTCCACGCTGAGCCCTCGGGACTGCTGGAACGCCCGGACGGCCCGCTCGGTGTCCAGGTCGAACTCGTCGGCGTGCGGCCCGGCTGCGGCGAGCAGGTCGAGGCCGATCAGGATGGTACGAATCTCCGTGACCGCGGGTCCCCGGTCACCGGGTCGGATCGGACGCACGCACGACCCCCTCTGCACGACGCTGGCTGGCCGGGCGGCCCAGGCTTGAGGCTATGCGTTCCGGGGCGGTGAGGTGGCTGGGGCCAGGAAAAACGTCGCCGGTGCGGCCCGGAGACAACGAAACCCCGCACCCGGCGAGCGGGTACGGGGTCCGGTTGGTGTTTCTGCTGGTCAGAGGGCCGATTCGATGAGCTTGACCAGCTCACCCTTCGGCTTGGCGCCCGCGATCGACTGCACCGGCTGGCCGTTCTTGAAGACGGTGAGCGTCGGCACCGACATCACGCGGTAGGCCCGCGCGGTCTCCGGGTTCTCGTCGATGTTGAGCTTGACGATGGTGACCTGGTCACCCATCTCGCCGGCGATCTCCTCGAGCAGCGGCGAAACCTTGCGGCAGGGGCCGCACCACTCGGCCCAGAAGTCCACCAGAACCGGCTTGTCAGCCTGCAGCACGTCGGCGACGAAACTCGCGTCCGTGACCGCCTTGGTCTTTCCCACTATGGCCCCTCCTCAGATGTGTTCGGTTGCTTCAGCTGAGCGTCGCGATGAACCGCTCGGCGTCGAGCGCGGCGGCACAGCCGGTGCCGGCCGCGGTGATCGCCTGGCGGTAGGTGTGGTCGACGAGGTCGCCGGCGGCAAAGACACCCGGCACGTTGGTGCGGGTGCCGGGGGCCTGGACCTTGACGTAGCCCTCGTCGTCCATCTCGACCTGACCACGGAAGAGTTCGCTGCGCGGGTCGTGGCCGATGGCCACGAACACGCCGGTCACGTCCAGCACCTTGGTCTCGCCGGTGTGCACGTTGCGGACCCGTACGCCGGTGACCTTGCCGTCGTCGCCGAGGATCTCCTCGACGGTGCTGTTCCACTCGACCTTGATCTTCTCGTTGCTCAGCGCCCGGTCGGCCATGATCTTGCTGGCCCGGAACGAGTCACGCCGGTGGATGATGGTGACCGACTCGGCGAAGCGGGTGAGGAAGCTGGCCTCCTCCATCGCCGAGTCGCCGCCGCCGACGACCACGATGTGCTGGTTGCGGAAGAAGAAGCCGTCGCAGGTGGCACAGGAGGAGACGCCGTGGCCCAGGTATTCCTGCTCGCCGGGCACGCCCAGCGGCCGCCACGCCGAGCCGGTGGAGAGGATGATGGATCGGGCCCGGTAGGCGGTCTCGCCGACCCAGACGGTGCTCACCGCGCCGGAGCCGGCGTCGCCGGTGTCCACCAGCTCGACACGGGTCACGTCGTCGGTGAGGAACTCGGCACCGAACCGCTCGGCCTGCTTGCGCATGTTGTCCATCAGCTCGGGGCCGAGGATGCCGTCAGCGAAGCCGGGGAAGTTTTCCACCTCGGTCGTGGTCATCAGCGCACCACCCGACTGCACGCCCTCAATGATCAGCGGCTTCAGGTTGGCGCGTGCGGCGTAGACCGCCGCCGTGTAGCCGGCCGGCCCGGAGCCGATGATGATCAGGTTGCGGACCTCGTCCACTGCCGTCTCCCGAGTTGTGTGTGTTCGGCGTCGGCGCGAGCACCGATGCCGATCCGAGTTGCCGACGCCTGGGTGGGGCCGGCAGCTGACTTCCAGAACGTCATCGTACGAACCGGGGATTCCCGAGCCGGGCATCCGGTGGGTCAGGTCACGTGGGCGGTCTTTGTGCCGTTGACCGTGGATTCACCCTACCCGCGCCGAATACCGGCTGTCCGAGGCGGACCCGGGCACCCCGCACTCCGGGCCGCTCACCCAGGCCCAGCGAGCTCCGGTCGCGTCGGTGAAGCGGATGACCAGGGCCTGCTTGCCCTGGAACCGCGCGTAGTCGAGCATCTCGACCGTCAGTGGGGCGTTGCCGTGCTCGGCCGCCACGTCGGCCAGGCAGGTCGCCAGCGCGGCCTCGTCGGTCAGCCGGGCCAACTGGGTCAGCCCGTCGCCGGCGGGACGCCGGCCTTCCTCGTCGTCCACCTCCGGCTGGGTGCCGGGGGTGTTGCCGGTCACTCGGCTGGGAGTCGGTGTGCTCAGCGTGCCGACACCCGGCTCGTTGTCGAGGCTCTGCGGGGTGTAGTCCGTACCGCTGCGAAGGGCGGGCCCTGTGGTGCGGACCGCGCCGGCCGCCGCGGCGTCGTCGGGTGCACTGGCCGGCCGGTCCTGGGCGCTGGTGGCACCGGTGTCGTCCGAGACGCCCGTCGCCAACTGGTTGAGGCCCAGCGCGACCGCGACGACGGCGACCGTGGCGGCGGCCACCGGTGCGCCACGGCGGGCCCATTCACGCCAGCGGCGACCAGGGCCGGTGGATGCCCGGCGTCCCGACCTGGACGAGGCGGGGGTGGTGGGCCGGCGACCGGCCCCGCCCTGCACCGGTACGACCAGCGGCGAACCGGTGTCGGCGGCCGGGTCGACCCCGGGCGCGGTCTGCTCGGCGGAGGGGGCGTCCGACGTCGGCTCCGCGGCGGCCAGCGCGGCGGAGAGGCGGTCGACGATCGCCTGCGGCATCTCCGGTGACGGCTCGGCCAAGCGGGTCAGGCTCGCACTGACCTCCGTCAACGCGGGAGCCAGCAGTGCGTACGCCTCGGCCCAGGCCGGGTCCGCGGACACCAGCTGGGCGACCTCCTCCTGCTGCGGGGTGCCGTCCAACGCCCCGCCGAGGTAGTCAGCGAGGAGGTCGTCGTCGACCTCCCGGAACCCCTCGGTCGTCACGTGTCCTCCTGGTTGGCGTCCCGCCGGTATCGGCTCGACCCCGATCCGACGCCCTCGGCCGGGCCTGGGTTCCCCGGCGTGACGCCCGGCACGTCACCGACCATCCCGGCTGGGTCCGATCGTGTCGAGGGCGTTGCGGCCACGGCAGGGCGGAGATGCCCGAGCAGCACCGCCAGACGGGCCCGGCCCCGGGCACACCGGCTCTTCACCGTCCCCTCGGCGACGCCGAGGATGCGGGCGACCTCGGCGACCGGGTAGCCCTGCACGTCGACCAGCACCAGCGCGGCGCGTTGTTCGAGGGGTAGCGCGGCGAGTGCCTCGCGGACGACCAGCACGGTGTCGTGGTCCTGTGCCACGGCGGCCGGCTCGATCCCGCCGGTGCCCGAGCCGTCCTCGGCACGGTTGCCGTCCGGCAGCGGCACTGTCGGGTGTGCCTGCCGGCGACGGATCCGGTCCAGACAGGCGTTCACCACGATGCGGTGCAGCCAGGTGGTGACGGCGGAGTCACCGCGGAACCGGGACGCCGCCCGGTGCGCGGAGAGCAGCGCGTCCTGGAGTGCGTCGGCTGCCTCCTCGCGGTCACCGAGGGTCCGCAGGGCGACCGCCCAGAGCCGGTCGCGGTGCCGGCGGAACAACTCGGCGAAAGCGTGCCGGTCGCCATCGACATGGGCACGCAACAGCTCCAGATCGGTAGCTGTGGCGTGCCCGTCCATCACCACGTCCGGTGGAAGCAGTGCCACGGAGGAGGTGCCGGGCTCACGATCCCTGGACCGTGATCTCCTGGACGTCGACCTGGAAGCCCCGCTCGCTGGCCGGCAACTCGGTGATCCAGAACAGCAGGTACTGGTATTTCTGGTCGACGTCGAACCCGTTGAACGTCATGGTGGTGCCGTCGTGGTCCTCGAACGGCTGCCCGATGGTGGTGCCCGGGGTCTTGTAGGCCTGGACCATCTGATTGTCGCCGTTGGAGGACGACGGCGGCGAGGTGGTGCCGGTGAGGAGCTCGGCGGACGCGCCGGTCGCGGAGAGCACCGCCTGCACCGACTTGACGCTGTGCGGCTCGCCGAGGTCGAGCCAGACCCCCATGCCCCTCTTCTGGTTGCCGAACTTGGCCGCCGTGTACGTGTCGGTGCCCCAGCCCTTGTCCGCGTCGCCGTCGATGATTTTGTCGGCGCCGCCCAGCTCGTCGCGCTTCTGGCTGTCCGGATCGATGATCCGGACGCCCTTGACGGCCAGCTTGCGGACCGCGGTGGCGGCCGGGGTGGCATCGCCGGCCGGGGCGCTGGAGGTGGGAGCGGGAGGTTGGTTGGCCTGCGGGTCCTTGTCGCCGTCGCCCAGCGTGCTGATCCCGATCAGCAGACCGACCAGGGCGACCGCCAGCAGGCCGGCGATGCCCACGGCGACCTTGCGACCACCGGCAGCGGCCAGTGGCGACGGCTCTTCCTCGGTGTCGGCGGCGAACCGCAGCGGCCCACTGTTGTCGAGGTAGTGCTCCTCCTCGGCCGGCACGTCCAGTCGGGCCAGCTCGGCGGCGAGCACATCGGACGACGGCGGCGCGATCTCGGCGTCGAGCAGATCCATGGTCAGGTCGTCCAGGTACGCGGGAACACCCGCCCGGACCTGGCGAGGTGCCGCGATGGCGCCCCCGGCGTCGCGAACGGCGTCCGGGATGGCGGCCCGGCCGTGGCCGGCGGTGGCGCCACGCAGCGGTGCCTCGGCGTGCGGCCAGTAACCGGTCAGGGCGAAGTAGAGGACACCGCCGACCGCCCGGATGTCGTTCTCCTGGCTGTCGTCGCCATCGGTGCGGGCGTCCGCCAGGACCACGCGGCCCTCGTCACTGATCATGACGGTGCCAGGGTGGACGTTGCCGTGCACCATGCCGGTGGCGTGCACTGCGGCGAGAGCGCTCGCGACGGCGTTGCCGATCGCGGTGGCCCGGGCCGGGTCCAGTGGACCGTCGGCCGCCAGGTCCCGCAGGGACTGCCCGTCGACCCACTCGCGCACCACGTACGCGCGGTCGGCCTCGTCGATCGCGTCGTAGACGCCGACCAGGTTGGGGTGGATGACCCGGCTGGCCGCGACGGCCGCCTGAAGCATTTCGGTGGCGGAGTCGCCACCCGGGTAGCGCAGCACCACCGCGACGGGACGACGCAGGATGACGTCGACCCCGCGCCAGACCAGCCGACCCGCGCTGTCGTTGTTGATGTGCTCAACCAGCTCGTACCGCTCGGCGAGGACTTCACCGGCCGTGGGAGCACCGAAGGTCATGACCGGAGGAGCGCTTTCGTCCGCCTCCTGACCCTCGCCGACCTGGGTCACCCGTCCTCCCTCGGTGATCGTGTCGATCGATGGACCCGCACTGCTGGGCATGTGGCTTCCCGCTCTGCCGTTGAAGGAACCGGCCGACCGGTGTCGACGCGCAGCGTCGGCCCCTGCCGTACCCGTCGAGAGCGACCTTACCTGGGTTGCCCGTCTCCTCGACATGTCATCTTCCCGCCGTACCCGGCGGGTTCCCGGCAGTCGAAGAGCTCGTCCGGTTACGACCGTTGTCAGCCACGTTGCTGGCACATGTACTAGCTAATCTACGGCTTCACCGCAAGTGACCGACGCCGGGGCTGGGCTGACGTGACCCCTCCCTACAACCGGCATGTTCCCACCGATTGGCCCGGCACGCTCAGCCGTACGGTTGGTTATCCACAGGCCGATGCGGTGGTTGACCGGCGAATCGCGGAGTTATCCACAGGTGCATCCCCAGCCTGGTGATCCGCGATCACGGTCCGTGCGTGCAGAAACTTCTTGTGATCGGGTGCTGACGGTCAGCGACCCAGGCGGCGGCGGACCATGCCGACCACCTCGGTGATCTCACTGATCCGCAGCAGCATGGCCAGACCCAGGTAGGTCCCGCCGATGACCGCGCCACCGATCACGAGCTGCACGATCGCTTCCAGTCGGCTCGGTGTGTCGTCACCGGGCAGCAGCTTGACCACCAGCAGACCGACCAGTGCCGATCCCAGTGCGGCGACGCTGATCCGTCCTAGGGTGCGCATGATCCCACCAAGGCCGATTCTGCCGACCCGTGGGCGGAGCAGCCAGGCCGAGGCTACGGCGGCCGCGAGGTAGGAGACCGCGTTGCCAATCATCATGCCGGAGGCCGCGAAGCTTGCCGAGAAGGCGGCGAAGAGCACGATCTGGACCCCGGCCCGCAGAGCCACCACCGGGATGTTGACCAACGCCGGAGTGCGGGTGTCTGGCAGGGCGTAGAAGGCGAAGGTGAAGAGCTGACTGACCGCGAACGGCACCAGGGCTACGGCGGCGAAGAACAGCACCGGAGCCGTCGACCGGGCGTCCTCGTCGCTGAACGCTCCGTACCGGAAGAGGGTGAAGGCGATCGGCGTGGCCAGCACCGCGTAGCAGACCGCGATGGGTGCGAGCACCGCCGAGACGGTGCGGGTGCCCCGGGACAGGTCGGCGGCCAGGTCCGCGTACCGGCCGTCGGCGGCAGCCGCGCTCATCCGGGGCATCAGCGCCGTGATGATCGAGACGGCGATGATGCCGTGCGCCATCATCAGCAGTAGGAAAACGTTGTTGTAGATCAGAGCGCCGGCAGCGTTCTTCCCGACCCGGCTGAGAAGGTTGAAGACCACGATCAGACCAAGTTGGCTGACCGCCACGTAGCAGAACATCCAGGCGCCAAGGCGGCCGAGCTCACCGAGACCCAGCGCGCGGAAGTCGAACCGCAGCCGCCAGCGGAAGCCCACCTTGCGCAGCGCGGGCAGCAGGCCGCAGGCCTGCACCGCGACGCCGAGCAGGGTGCCGCCGCCGATCAGCAGGATCTGCCCGGTGGTGAATTGCCCCGGGTCGAGGATCTTCGTTCCGTAGATCGCGATGTAGAGGCCGGCGGTGGCGATCACCACGATGTTGTTCAGGATCGGTGCCCACATCGGAGCGGCGAAGTGCCCCCTGGTGTTGAGCACCGCGCTGATCAATGCGCTGAGGCCGGTGAAGAAGATCATCGGCAGCATGAGCCGGGCCAGGGCGGTGACCAGCTTTTGATAATCCGTGCTCGACTCGTCGCTGGCGTACAGCCAGGTGAGTACCGGTGCGAGGATCACCGCCAGCACCGCGGCCGCGCCGAGGGTGAGCAGCGCGAGGGTCAACAGCCGCTGGGTGTACGCCTGGCCACCGTCGCCGTCGAACTTCCGCCGGCGTACCAGCACGGGGATCAGCACGCTGGTGAGGATGCCTCCGAGCAGGAACTCATAGACCATCCCAGGCAGGATCTGCGCTGTGGTGTAGGCGTTGCCGACCGCCGAACCGAGTGCAGCGGTGAGGACCAGGGTGCGCAGGAAGCCGGTGCCGCGGCTGACCAGGCTGCCGACGGCCATCACCGCGCTGTTCGTCGCCGCGCTCGCCTCGCCCACCTGCTCCTGCGGTGGCGCGGTCGACTCCAGGGCCGGCTGGTTCAGGGGCTCGGCGGAGATGAAGGTGGCGCCGTCGCCGGGACGTCCGCCGGCCCCGGGCCCGCCGTCCGGCGTGGCGTTGGCGCTGCGGTAGAGCCCGCCGCTCATCTCCAGCCTCCCAGGGGTACGTCGAGCCGGACACCGACCCGCACGCCACAGACCATAGTCAACCCCCACCCGTTACCCGCGCCCGGCGGATCGGATCACACCCTGGCCCGATAAGCTGGCGATCCCATGTCCGAAGCTTCCGCTCCTCACGCCGCCGACCGCCGCGAACTCACCGCCGCGCAGCGCAACGCCGTCGCCGAACTGCTCCGGGTTTCCCCGGTCGCCGACGAGTTGGGCCGCCGCTTCGTCCGCGCCGGTCACGAGTTGCACCTGGTGGGCGGTTCGGTGCGGGATGCCCTGCTCGGCCGACTCGGGGACGACCTCGACTTCTGCACCGACGCGCACCCCGACGAGACGCTGCGGGTCCTCAAGGGCTGGGCCGAGTCGATCTGGGAGACCGGTCGGGAGTTCGGCACCATCGGCGCCCAGCGCGACGGCCTCCGGCTGGAGATCACCACGTTCCGCGCGGAGTCGTACGACCAGGTCAGCCGTAACCCGGTGGTGGTCTACGGCACCAGCCTCGACGAGGACCTGAAGCGGCGCGACTTCACCATCAACGCGATGGCGGTCAGCCTGCCGGAGCACCGGTTCACCGACCCGCACGGCGGGTTGGACGACATCTCGGCCAGGATGATCCGTACCCCGAGCACCCCCGGGGAGTCGTTCGGCGACGACCCGTTGCGGATGTTGCGGGCCGCCCGGTTCGCCGCCCAGTTGCGCTTCGCCGTGCACCCGGACGTGCACCGGGCGATGAGCGAGATGTCCGCCGACCTGGACCGGATCACCGCCGAGCGGATCCGCGACGAGTTCACGAAGCTGCTCTGCGGTGCCGACCCGATCACCGGGCTGCGGCTGCTGGTCGACACCGGGCTGGCCGAACGGTTCCTGCCGGAGCTGACCGGGTTGAAGCTGGAGATCGACGAGCACGCGCAGCACAAGGACGTCTACGAGCACACCCTGACGGTCGTCGAGAACGCGGTCTCCTACGAGGAGGAGGGCTGCGACTTCATCCTGCGGATGGCCGCCCTCATGCATGACGTGGGCAAGCCGGCGACGAAGGCTGCGGCCCCCGACGGTCGGGTCAGCTTCCACCATCACGAGGTGGTCGGCGCACGGCTGACCAAGGCCCGGATGAAGGCGATGCGCTACCCGAAGGAGGTCATCGCCAAGGTGACCGCGCTGGTCGCGCTGCACCTGCGCTTCTACGGGTACGGGCGGGGCGAGTGGACGGACTCGGCGGTGCGCCGGTATGTCGCCGACGCCGGTGACCTGTTGCCCAGACTGCACAAGCTGACCCGCTCGGACTGCACGACCCGCAACCGGCGCAAGGCGGCCCAGCTCGCCGCCGACTACGACGCGCTGGAGGATCGGATCGCCCGGATCGCGGCCGAGGAGGACCTGGCCCGGGTCCGTCCCGACCTGGACGGCAACGCGATCATGGAGTTGCTCGGCGTACCGCCGGGGCCGGTGGTCGGGCGGGCCTGGAAGCACCTCAAGGAACAGCGCCTTGAGCACGGCCCTCTGGACCGTGACGCCGCGGAGGTCGAGCTGCTGCGCTGGGCCCGCGCCGAGGGCCTCGTCGAGTAGCCCTCGCACCGAACCCGAGTGGAACTGACGGGCGCCGCCCCCGAACCGGGAGCGGCGCCCGTCTGCGTACGTCGTCAGCGGGTCTCGACGGCGGTCCCGTCCACGGCCGGGGCGCTCTTGCCGGCGGGGGTGCCGTTGCCGGCCGCGGACGCCGAGCCGAGCCGGGACAGCAGACCGGCCAGGTCGATCCCGGTCAGGTCGCTGCCGAGCTGGAGCCCCTGGGCCACGTTGCCGGCCACCGACTTCGTCAGCGACGACGCGCCGTCGGTGGAGATGACGGTCATCTTGTCGATCGCCCCGATCGGCGCGCTCGCCGCCTCGACCACCTGCGGCAGCACCTTGACCAGCAGGTCCAGCACCGCCGCCTCGCCGTAGGCGGCGAACGCCTCGGCCTTGCGCGCCATCGCGTCCGCCTCGGCCTCACCCTTGGCCAGGATGGCCGCGGCCTCGGCCTGACCCTCCCGCTCCACGGCCTCGGCGATGGCGGAGCGCCGACGCTGCTCGGCCTCACCTTCCTTGGCGCCCTCGATCGCGTTCGCCTCGGCGAGCGCGGCACGCCGGGCCCGCTCGCCCTCACCGGTGAGCCGCGCCTGTTCGGCGGAGGCCTGCGCGGCCGCGATGACCGACTGCCGCTGTGCGTCCGCGTGCAGCACCGCCGCGGCGCGGGAGGCCTCGGCCTCCTGCTCCACCTTGTACCGGGCCGCGTCGGCGGGCTTGCGCACCTCGGTGTCCAGTTGGCGCTGCTTGAGTTCGGCGTTGCGCTCGGCGACCTTCTGCTGCTCGGAGAGGATCGCCTGGTCCCGTTCGGCCTGGGCCAGCGGGCCGGCGGCGGCGGACTTCGCCTTCGCCGCGTCGATCTCGGCCTGGATGCCGGCCTGCTTGAGAGACAGGTTCCGGTTCGCCTCCGCGATGGCCTCTTCGGCGAGCAGCCGCTCCTGCTCGGCCTGCTGCCGGGCCCGTGCCTCGGCGATGGCCGCGTCCTTGAGCACCCGGGCGGCCTCGGGCCGGCCCAGGTCCTGCAGGTAGGACCCTTCGGCGAGGATGTCCTGAAGTTGGAAGGTGTCCAGCACGAGACCCTGGTTGGTCATCGAGTGCTCGGCCTCCTCGGCCACCGCGCTGGCGAACGCCGCTCGGTCCCGGATGACCTCCTCGACGGTGAGCCGGCCGACGATCGAGCGCAGCGCTCCGGCGAGCACCTCCCGGGTGAAGTTGTCGATCTCGTCCTGTTGGTGCAGGAACCGCTGGGCAGCGGCTCGGATCGCGTCCTCGGTGCCGCCGACCTTGACGATCGCCACGCCGTGCAGGTCGGCGCGGATGCCCTGCTTGCTCACCGCCCCCCGGATGCCGACGTCGATCCGTCGGCTGGACAGGTCGAGCGACTGGAGCTTCTGCACCACCGGCAGCACGAAGACCGAGGCACCGAGCACGACCTTCTGCCCGGAGTTGTCGGTCGAGCGCCCGCCGTCGGCGGTCTGGGTGGTGCGACCCTTGCGACCGGTGACGATGAACGCCTCGTTCGGTCCGGCCACCTTGATCCGGGAGAGCACGAAGAGCACCAGGATGAGCACGAGGAGGACCGCGCCACCGATGGCGATTAGCAGGGCCATATAAAGGAGTCCTGTCTACGAGGGGAAGTCAGTAGGTTTCGACCTGCACGCTGGTCTCGCTGAGCGCCTGCACCACGAAGACCTGGGCGCCGACCGGTATCGGCTGGTCCGCACGGGCGCTGAGCTTGACCGGTTGACCGGCGAGACGAATCCGTACCTCGCCGTAGCCGTCAACCGGCACCGGGGTGACGACCAGGCCGAGCGCACCGACCAGATCGTCGCGGGTGGGGGTGGCGTCGGTGCGCATGTTCCGCGCCGCCCGGCTGAGTCGGGACGCCAACCAGGCGGTGGGCACGGCCGCGAGCACGCCGCCGACCGCCGCGCCGACGACCATGCCAGGGGTACGCGCACCGAGCAGTTCGTTGACGATGGCCGCGCCGAAGCCGAACGCGCCGGCGAAGCCGGCGACCGTCTCGACCGAGATCGGCCCGTCGACGTCTGCGTGCCCGAACTGGAACAGCTCGGTGCCGAGCAGGGCGAGCGCGAGCACACCGATGCCCGCCCCGCCGATGATCAGAAAGATGAGCGTCCCCATTGCCACGACCTGCACGGTATCGATGCCGCGCAAGCTCTGACAGCCCTGCGGGACACAAGATGATCTACCGATGTGGGTCGTCGGTGCCGACCAAAAAGGGGCAGTGCTGACGGATCTTGGTGAGCTATCTTCTGCCGCCGGCCGATCGTTCCGGTCAAGTCAGAACGAGAGGACCGCCCATGCTCGTGGTGATCATCATCTACGTCTTCGGTCTGGTGCTGACCGCCGCCATCCTGTTGGGCGTCGCGGCAACCTCCTTCGCCACCACCTCGCGGGTCGACCGGGTGCTGGCCGGTATCGGGGCCGTGTTTGCTGGCTACTACGCCTACTTCCTGCTGAGCACCGGCGGCGGCGGACACATCACGGTCTTCTACGCGGCTCTGCTTCTCCCCTTCTTCGCCGGTCGCAAGCTCTACCTGGGCTTCCGGGACCGCGATCGGACCCGCGCCGAACGGGCCGCTGCGGCGGAGGCGATCCGGGCTGCCGAGGAGTGGCGTTCGGCCCGCCGCTGGTAGCCGGGCGGGCCAGGAAGTCCGAGACAGGGAGAATGGGTGGATGCGCTGGACCGTGCTCGACTCACCGATCGGCGAGTTCTCCGTCGCCACCGACGGCACGAGCGTCTGCGGCGCCCATTTCGGGCGGGTCGAGGCGGCGGCGGACGATCCTGACCACGCGCTGGCCGGGCAGGCCGTCGCCGAGCTGCGGGCGTACTTCGCCGGCGAGCTGACCGCGTTCACCGTGCCGGTGTCGATGCCGCGCGGCTCCGACTTCGAACGGGCCGTGTGGCGGGAGATGACACGCATCCCGTACGGGGAGACGCTGACGTACGGCGATGTGGCGCGTCTGGTCGGCGATCCCGGAGCGGCACGGGCGGTGGGAGTGGCCTGCAACCGCAACCCGATCCCGGTGATCGTGCCGTGTCACCGGATCGTCGGCGCGGGCGGCAAGCTGGTCGGTTTTGGCGGGGGCCTGCCTCGCAAGGTCAAGCTGCTGGAGCTGGAGGCCGGTGTCGCCCTACAACACGCATGGTCGGGAGGTTGACGCCGGTCAACCAGAGTTATACAACTTCGGTATGGCCTTCACCCTCACCCTCAAGCCCGAAGTCGAACAGCGCCTCAAGGAGCTTGCCGAGGCTGAGCAGCGGTCGATGCACAAGACCGTGGAGGTGGCGATTCAGGCCTACCTGGATCGCCATGACCGCGATGACTGGACCCGCCAGGCAGCTCGGAAGGTCTTCGCGGAGGATGCCACGTTCTTCGAGATGCTGGGCGAGCGGTGACTCAGGCTTGGCCGGACGCGGAGGATCTACTGACTCTCCTCGCAGAGTGGACCGGGCCGGAGAGTCGGGTGCGTGATGCGGGAATCCTGGTCGCAGCGGCAGCACGCCCGCACGCGCGACTGGTGGGGCGGGCCGTCTATCCGACCGTGCTCGACAAGTCGGCAGCGCTCCTGCATGGCCTGATGATGTGGCGACCACTCGACGTCTGGAACGCCGGACTTGGCTGGGCGGCGATGCGGGTGTTCCTGGCGCGGGCCGGCTTCGTTCTCGACATGCCCGCGAAGGAGCGGATGGCGTTGACCGACGCGCTGGTCAGCGGCGAGGTCGACTCGGTTGACGAGTTGTCGCTGCGGCTGTCGCCGTACCTGGAGATGTCGAGCTGAACGCGGCGAGGGCCGGGTCCGTTTCGGACCCGGCCCTCGCCGGTGCTTGCTGTTTCAGCGGGTCAGCGTGCGACCTCGCCGGCGATGAACTCCTCGACGGCCTGGTGGGCGTCGTGGTCGGCGTACTGCACCGGCGGGGACTTCATGAAGTACGACGAGGCCGACAGGATCGGGCCGCCGATCTTCCGGTCCAGCGCGATCTTCGCGGCCCGGACGGCGTCGATGATGACGCCGGCCGAGTTCGGAGAGTCCCACACCTCGAGCTTGAGCTCGGCGTTGAGCGGGGTGTCACCGAACGAGCGACCCTCCAGGCGGATGTACGCCCACTTGCGGTCGTCCAGCCACGGCACGTGGTCCGACGGGCCGATGTGCACGTCGCTCTTGCTCATCTCGTGCGGGATCTGCGAGGTGACCGACTGGGTCTTCGAGATCTTCTTCGAGACCAGCCGCTTGCGCTCCAGCATGTTCATGAAGTCCATGTTGCCGCCGAAGTTGAGCTGGTACGTGCGCAGCAGCTCGACGCCACGGTCCTCGAAGAGCTTCGCGAGTGCGCGGTGCACGATGGTGGCGCCGACCTGGCTCTTGATGTCGTCACCGACGATCGGCAGGCCAGCGTCGGTGAACTTCTGGGCCCACTCCGGGTCGGAGGCGATGAAGACCGGCAGGGCGTTGACGAACGCGCAGCCGGCGTCGATCGCGGCCTGGGCGTAGAACTTGGCGGCCTGCTCGGAGCCGACCGGGAGGTAGCAGACGACGACGTCGACCTGCGCGTCACGCAGCGCCTGCGCCACGTCGACGGGGGTGGCGTCGGACTCCTCGACGATCTCGCGGTAGTACTCGCCCAGACCGTCGAAGGTCGGACCGCGCTGCACGCTGATGCCGGTCGGCGGCACGTCGCAGAGCTTGATGGTGTTGTTCTCGCTGGCGACGATCGCCTCCGCGAGGTCCATGCCCACCTTCTTGGCGTCCACGTCGAACGCCGCGACGAACTCCACGGAGTTGACGTGGTAGTCGCCGAAGGCGACGTGCATGAGACCCGGGACGCGGTCGTTCGGGTTGGCGTTCCGGTAGTACTCGACGCCCTGAACCAGGGACGAGGCGCAGTTACCCACACCGACGATGGCGACGCGGACGGAGCCCATAGCGTCTGCCTCCTTCTTTTCTGTCACGGCCGCTCATTCCTGGTCTCTCCAGGCGGAGGCGGGCTGTTGTCTTCTCGTCGGCCGCCGGCTGTCCCGATGTTCGGGACCGTCGGGGCTCGGCCGGAGCGCTCGTTGGCGATGAGCTCCTCCAGCCAGCGGACCTCGCGCTCACAGGCATCAAGGCCGTGGCGCTGCAGTTCCAGCGTGTAAGCGTCGAGGCGCTCGGCCGCCCGGCCCAGCACGTCGCGAAGCCCTTCGCGACGCTCCTCGATCTTGCGGCGGCGACCCTCCAGAATGCGCAGGCGGGTCGCCTGGTCGGTCCGGGCGAAGAACGCGAAGTGCACACCGAAGCCCGTGTCGTCGTACGTCTCGGGCCCGGCCTGTGCGATCAGCTGGGCGAAGCGTTCCTTGCCCTCCGCGGTGATTTTGTAGACCACCCGACCTCGTCGGCTGGTCAGCGCGGGGACCTCCTCAGCAGTGGCGGGCGTCTCATCAGCTTCGGTGATCCATCCCGCCGCCTGCAGCCTGCGTAGCGTGGGATAGAGCGAGCCGTAGCTGATCGCCGCCCGGATCGCGCCGAGTTTGGCGGTCAGCTCCTTGCGCAGCTCATAGCCGTGCATCGGAGACTCCTGCAGGAGGCCGAGGATGGCGAACTCAAGCACTGGCCACCCTCTCTTTACCCTCCGGCGTGGAGCGGTAACCGCCGCGATGTATCGGACCGATACATCGCACGTTAGCGGGTCGCGCGTGCCAGGGCAAACCCCCGCTCCGAGACGGCGTCGTCACGGATTGTGAGCGTGGTCGCCTGCTCGGGCCGGACCGCGTACCCTTCTTCGCATGCGTACGCAGCGCCAGGTCGTCGACTACTCGCTTCAGAAGCGAGCAGTGCTGCGTGAGCTCCTGGCCGGCCGGGTCGGCACGTACGACGTGTGCGACGCATCGCCGTACCTGAAGAACGCCGCCCGGTTCCACGGTGAGCCGACCGACCGACGCTGCCCGATCTGTCGCAGCGAGAACTTGACTCTCGTCCACTACATTTACGGTGACGAGCTCAAGCAGTCCGCCGGGCAGGCCCGGACACTGACCGAGTTGCCTGTCCTGGCGATGACGCTGCGTGAGTTCCAGGTCTTCGTGGTGGAGGTGTGCCTCGGTTGTGACTGGAACCATCTGGTCGAGCAGTACCTGCTCGGCCGGGACGGTCTGGCCGGCGACAGTGACGGCACCGGCGAGCAGGACGTGGCGGCCGCCGAAGGTGCGGGTCGGCGGAGGCGAGAGGCGCAACGGTGATCACAGCTGGTTGGACCGGCCCCGGGGCCGTAGACGAAACCCGGGACGGTCAACCGCTCGTTGGTCCGATTAGCCCCATTAATACGGCAAGTCCCCCGGTGAAACGGCACCCCCGTGCCGGTCTCCCGGGTGAAGCAACTCACGGCAACCCGGTGGCGGCGCAGTCGCGCCCCACCGCGACCGGCAGGGTGTGAGGAATGAACTCGTACGGCGATCCCAGTTCTGCGCGTGGACGGGCCCAGCACTCGGGCCCCGAGGGCGACCCCGGGCCGGTCGCGGACGACGCGTACCGCCGCCCCGGCGGTGACTCCCGCGGGAATGGCTGGTCGGCCCCGGAGGGTGGCACGGCGACCCCGGGCCGCGCTTCGGTGACCCCACGGGCCGCCGGTGGGCGGGCCACGGTGGGCGGATCGGCCTCGGTGCCGCCGCGCGGCGCTGCTGCGGCCGGTTCCGCCTCGGTGGGCTCGGCAACCCCCGGCCGCGCAGGGCGGGCGTCGGTGCCGGTGTCGCCGGCACCGGGTGTGGCCGCCGGACGCGCCGGTGCGGGCCGAGCCTCGGTGCCCGTGTCCCCGGCGCCGGGCGCACCGGCAGGCCGAGCCGTGGTCGGCGCCGCCGCCGTCGGTGCCGCCCCGGCGGGCCGGGTCAGTGTCGGCTCCGCGTCGGTGGGTGGCCGTGCCGCCGTCGCCCGGGCGAGCGTCTCGCCGGTCTCCGGTGGGCCGGGCGGTCCCGGTGGTCCCGGTGGACCGAACGGTCCGGGCCGGGGCGGCCGTGGTGCGGGTGACCCGGGCGCCGCCCGACGGGCGAAGAAGCGCAAGCGGATGAACCTGCTGATCGCCGGTGTCGCGGTCTTCATCATGCTCGCCGGTGTCGGCGTGGTCGGGTTCACCTACTACTCGACCAACGTGGTCATGCCCAACGAGATGCCGCTGCCGCTGTCCACCACTGTGTACGCCAAGGACGGCAAGACCCAGTTGGCCAAGCTGGGCAGCGAGAACCGCAGCTTCGTCACCATCAACCAGATCCCGTTGCACGTGCAGCACGCGGTGGCGGCAGCCGAGGACCGCAACTTCTACCGGCACTCCGGCGTCGACTACAAGGGCATCGTCCGAGCCGCGTGGAACAACGTCTCCGGCGGTGACAAGCAGGGCGCCTCGACGATCACCCAGCAGTACGCGCGCAACGCGTTCGAGAACCTCCAGGACGACACGTACGGCCGGAAGGTGAAGGAGGCAATCCTCGCCTCCAAGCTGAACGAGAAGTACGACAAGCCGGAGATCATGCAGCACTACCTCAACGTGATCTACTTCGGGCGCGGTGCCTACGGCATCGAGGCCGCGGCACTGACGTACTTCAACAAGTCGGCGAAGGACCTGACCGTGGGCGAGGGTGCGGTGCTCGCGGCGGTCATCAAGCAGCCGGTGGCGAGCGACACCCACCGCGGCTTTGACCCCGCCGTCAACCTGCCCGACGCCAAGTCACGGTGGGACTACGTGATCGCCGGTATGAAGAAGGAGGGCTGGCTGGACGCCCCCGGGCAGCCCGCTTCGCCGACCGCGTACCCCAAGGTGCTGGCGCCGAAGAAGGGCGGAAACGGGTTCGGTGTCGACAGCCCGCGAGGCAACGTCATCAACTACGTCCGCCAGGAGATGGACGCGATGGGCCTCTGCTCCGACACCGGCGCGGAGGGCAAGACGAGCTGCGTGGACGCGCTGCGTGACGGCGGCTACCGGATCACCACCACCATCGACGATAAGCTGCAGACCGCCGCCGAGAACACGGCGATGCAGTCCAAGAAGGGTTCCGAGCTCAACGACCAGCCGAAGAACCTGATGGCGGCGGTGGTGTCGATCGACCCGTCGAAGGGTCGCGTGCTCGCCTACTACGGCGGTGACAGCGGCGCCGACTTCGACTACGCCGGCAAGAACACCGACAAGAACGGCGACCTGACCGGCGGACACCAGCCGGGCTCGTCGATGAAGGTGTACACCCTGGCCGCCGCGATCGAGGCGGGCATCTCGGTCAAGTCGCACTGGGACCCCACGCCCTACAAGCCCGAGGGCTCCAAGGTCGCGATCGGCAACGCCGGCCGCACCAACCTCAAGTGCGGCAAATACTGCACCCTCGAAGAGTCGACGATCCAGTCGTACAACGTGCCCTTCTACTGGGTCACCAAGGAGCTCGGTGCCGCCAAGGTGGTCGACATGGCCCGGAAGGCCGGCGTGACCACCATGTGGGGCGTCGACCCGCCGCAGGCCTTCGACCTGTCGAAGAAGGGGCCGACGCCGTTCGACAACTACACCGGTTTCGGCAAGTACCCGATCACCGTGTTCGAGCACGCCAACGCCATGGCCACGTTCGCCAACGACGGTAAGTACATCAAGGCGCACTTCGTCCTCAAGGTGGAGCAGCAGGACAAGGACACCGGCAAGTGGAAGGTGGTCGGCAGCGAGCGCATCAAGCCCGAGCAGCGGATCCCCAAGAAGGTCACCGACGAGGTCACCGGCGTCCTGAAGCAGATCCCCGGCGCGGGGTCGAACAACCTCTCGCTGGAGAGCGGCCGTCAGTCTGCCGCCAAGACCGGTACCTGGGAGTACGACAACAAGGACAACGCGCACGCCTGGACGGTCGGCTACACCCCGCAGAACGCCACGGCGGTGTGGGTGGGCAGCCGGGACCCGCGCAAGCCGGCGATCCGCCTCACCGGCGGTAAGCCCATCGGTGGTGCCACGTTGCCCGGCCCGATCTGGGAAAAGTTCATGAACACCGCCCTCAAGGGCAAGGAGGAGATCCCCCTGCCCACCGTCACCGGTGAGGGCGACGTCACCAAGGGCAACGGCAAGGAGCCGCCGGTGGCGCCGCCGACCATCCCGGGTCTGCCGGGCGGCCCGACCTGTGATCCGCTGACGGACCCGTTCTGCCCGCGTGTCGGCGGCACCCCGGGCGGCAACCCCGGGGGTAACCCGGGAGGCAACCCGGGCGGCAACCCCGGCGGCGGCGGTGGCGGACTGCTGCCCGGCCTACCACCCGAGCGAAACTGACCCGCACCGCTTCATGACGCCGCCGCCGGCCGGACGACCTGTCCCGGCCGGCGGCGGCGTTTTCATACCCGGATCTCCGCGCCGGGACGGGACGGACACCCCCGTCGTACGGCAGGATGCCTCTTCATGAGCACCCAGTCGACGCCCGGCATCGACGACGCCGGTACCACCGACCACCCGTCCCGCTCCGACGGGTTCGTCCGCGGCATGTCCAGCGCGATCGGCGGCCCGCTGGGCGACCACGCGACCGCACTGGACCGGCCGGCAGGCCAGGAACGTCGCTTCTGGACCGCGGTCCGGATCGTGCTGGCGCTGGCTTGTCTCACGCTCGCGCTGCACTGGGTGCAGAAGTCCCCCTGCCAGGACGGCGCCTGGCAGAACAACGTCCAGTACACCCGGTTCTGCTACACCGACGTCCTCGCCCTCTACTACGCCGAGGGGCTCAACGAGGGCAAGGTGCCCTACCGTGATCACCCGGTCGAGTATCCGGTGCTGACCGGCTACTTCATGGGGGCGCTGGGCCTGCCGGTGCACGCCATCGGCGAGGGCGACCCGAGCATCAACCAGGCCCAGTGGTTCTACAACCTCAACGCGTTGGTGCTGGGCGCCCTCGCGGTGGCCACCGTGGCGGTGATCCTGGCCCTGCGCCGCCGACGACCCTGGGACGCCGCGTTGTTCGCGCTGGCCCCGGCGCTGCTGCTCACGGCCACCGTCAACTGGGACCTGCTCGCCATCGGGCTGGCCGCCTTCGGTCTGCTGGCCTGGGCTCGGAAACGACCAGCTGTCGCCGGTGTGCTGCTCGGGCTCGCCGGTGCGGCGAAGCTGTGGCCGCTGTTCCTGCTCGGGCCGCTCCTCGTCCTGGCGCTGCGGGCCGACCGGATCCGCGCCGCGCTCATCGCCACCGGCACGGCGATCGCCGCGTTGGTGCTGGTGAACCTGCCGGCCGCCCGGGCATACCCGGAGAACTGGGACCGGTTCTTCGAGCTGAACACCACCCGGCCCATCGACTGGGGCACGCTCTGGTACATCGGCCGCTACCTGGACGGCAAGGTCGGCAACGACCCCGCCCAACTCGGGCCGTTCGAGTGGCTGAACGCCAACATCCCCACCCTCAACACCATCTCGTACGCGCTGTTCGGGTTGGCCTGTCTCGGTGTGGCCGCGCTGACGCTGCGGGCACCGCGTCGCCCGCGGCTGGCGCAGGTCGCCTTCCTGGTGGTCGCCGCGTTCCTCATCTTCAGCAAGGTCTGGTCTCAGCAGTTCGTGCTGTGGCTGCTGCCGCTGGTGGTGCTGGCCCGACCCAAGTGGGGTGCCTTCCTGGCCTGGCAGATCGCCGAGGTCTGCTACTTCGTCGCCTTCTACGGAGAGCTGCTCGGGGCGGCGACCAGCCGTCCGGTCTTCCCGGAGGGGGTGTTCGTGCTGGCCTCGACGTTCCGGCTGACCACCGTGGTGGTGCTCTGCGTGCTGGTCGTCAAGGAGATCCTGCACCCCGAGCGGGACGCAGTCCGGGCGACCTATCCGGACGACCCGGACGGTGGCGTGCTCGACGGCGCACGAGATGCCCCCTGGGTAGACCGCTGGCGCCGGCCCGCCGACAGCGAACCCTCTCGCGAACCCGTCACCACCACCACCTGACCCAAGCGCGAACGCGGCCCGGACCACGTCAGGGTTTGCGGGGGAGCCCGCCCGGCGCAGGGATCAAGCCTGACCGCCCGGAGCCGGGTGGGCTCCCCGCAAATCCGCCTTAGAGATCAGCCACGTCTCAGAGCCGATAAACGACCGCGTCGCCCACGTCCTGCCGAGTGATGCCCAGCGATTCCACCGGCGCGTCGATGGTGATCTCCCACGGAGTGCCCACCACCTGCCCGCGCAGCAACACCACGGAGCGGACGCCGAGCGTGCGCAGGTAGTCGACGCTGGTCTGGTCGGGGAACGACTGGCTCACCCGACGGACGTCATCGAGCTGGCGCGGAGTGAAGCCGCTGCCGCCATTGACCACGTCGGGGAAACCGCTCGTCGACCACAGCATCACGTGCTGGTCCAGGCTCTGGTTGCTCGGCAGCACCAGCAGGGGCCCCTCGGTGGAACGCATCGCTGCCGGTTGGGTCGGCACCACCGGATGCGGCGTGGTGTTCAGACCCTCGACGGCGACCAGCAGCAGCGGCAGCAGGGTGGCCGTCCGCAGCCACGGCCCCGGCCACGACGGGATCCGCTGCGCGGTCAACTCGCGGACCCGGTCGGTGAGCGCGGTGACCGCGCCCGCCGCGAGCAGACCCAGCAGCAGCGTGGTCCACAACATCAACCGACCGGGGGTACGCAGTCCGTTCCAGCCCGGCAGGTGCTCGAAGAGCGGCACGTAGGTGAAGGTGCCGTCGAAGAAGCGGGTGCCCATCGCGAAGGCCATCGTCACCAGCACTCCGGTGAGCAGCAGCAGTCGGTGCCGCAGCCGCCAGACCGAGAAGAACAGCCCACCCGCGGCCAGCGCGTAGAGCACGAACCCGGGCAGCAGGGTCATCTCCGGGTGCCACGGCAGCGCTGCGCGTGCCCCCTCGTGCAACCCACCCCAGATCCGCGACTCGGCCGGTGCCGTCACGAAACCCGACGCCGGAGGCGAGAAGATGCTGATGTCGTCGATGGTCCGCTCGGCGTACGGGTGCAGCTCGGTCACCTTGAAGAACGGGAACGCCATCAGCAGACCCACACCGGCGAAGAACAACCCGCCGAGCAGGTCCGCGAGGAACAACCGGCGACCGAAGGGCACGGCCTGGCCGGTGCGCAGCCGCCGCGCGTAGTAGAGGACGGCGGTGACGATCACCGCGCAGGCCAGGAAGTACGCGAACGGCAACCCGATACCGAATCCGAGGCTGAGCTGCCAGGCCGCCACCAGCCAACCGGCGTAGACCCATCCGTCGTGTCGGCGCTCGGGCCGGTAACCGTGCCGCAGTGACCAGCCGTGCCCGCGCGCCAACATCGCCAGCGCCAACGGGATCCCGCCGTTGGAGAGCACGTGCAGGTGCCCGGCCTGGGCCAGCAGCCACGGCGCGTACGTGTAACTGACGCCGGCGACGGCGGCGCCGATTCGGCCAGCCCCGAGCTGCCGGGCCAGCGCGTACGCCCCGAGCGTGGCAAGCGCGTGCGCCAGCACGAACATGATGTTGTAGCGCAGCACCGCGTCCTCGGGGCCGCTGCCGAGCATCCCGGCGGGGGCGTACCCGAGCAGGGTGTCGGAGAACGCGAAGCTCCACAGCTCGGGGAAGAACGTGTTGGACTGCCACAGGCGCGCCGGTTCAGCCAGCAGGATGTGCCCGGACCAGGCCATCTGCCAGGCCTGCAGGCTCGGGTCCCAGTAGTCCTGCGGGAGTGTGTAGCGGGGATAGCGCAACGTCGGCCACGTCATCAGCACAGCCAGTGCCAACGCGCCGAGGGTGGCCAGGGTCCACTCGTGGATCAGGAACCGGCCGACGGCTCCGCCCGCCCGGGTGACGATGGAGGGCCGGGGCTCCGGAGCGGAGGCGAACGCCTCCCAACGATCGGGGTTGTCCGGCTTGGCCTCATCGGTCTTGGTGTCACCGTCGGGTTTTGCCTGACCGTCGGTCCTGCCCGCTCGCCTGCCCCTGCTCCACCACCTGCCCTTGCCCGATCCTGTGCCCTTGACCGGGACGTCTTCCGAGCCGCCGTCCGTGCCGTCCTTGGCCGGGGCGCCGTCCTTGCCCGCGTTGGTCGCGCTGTCGGCCTTGGCGGTGCTGTCGGCCTTGGCGGTATCGCTGTCCTTGGCGGTGCCGTCCTTGGCCGGGCTGCTGTCCTTGGCGGTGCTGTCGCTGGTTGCGCTGCCACCCTCGGTGCCGCCCGTGGCCGCGCTGCCCTTCCGGCCGTCGCCCTCACCGGTGGCGGCGTCCCCGGCGGGTTGCTCCTTGGTGCCGCCACCCTTCGAGGGCTGCGGGTCGCCGCTCGTGGTGGCTCCGGTCGTGCCGCCGTCGCTCGACCGCGGCTGGTCGGTGACGGCCCCCGCGATCGGCGCAGTGGTCTCGGCGGTCGGCGCGGAAGTCTTGCCGGAGACGGCGTCGGAGGTGCGATCCGGCTGTGCCGGGGTGCCCGAGGCGGAGGCGGATCGGGTCTCGGCGTCCGTGCCGGTGGGGGTGGGCTGGGCCTTCCCGGTCCCGGGCTGTCCGGTCGTCATGCTGCCGGGCTCGCCGTCCCGAGCTGCTGACGGAGGAAACCGATGTCCGCTGTCTGGCCCTCCACGCCGCCCGGTGTCTCGACGACCACCGGGGCCCCGGCGGCCCGGATCACCGCGACGACCAGCTCCGGGTCGATCGTGCCCCCGCCCAGGTTGTCGTGGCGGTCCTGACCCGAGTTGAACGCGCCCTTGGAGTTGTTGGCGTGCACCAGGTCGATCCTTCCGGTGATCGCCTTGACCCGGTCGACGAGGCCGAGCAGATCCTCGCCGCCCGCGTACGCGTGGCAGGTGTCCAGGCAGAAGCCGACCTCGTAGTCGCCGATGGCGTCCCAGAGTCGGGCGAGCGCGTCGAGTCGCCGGGCGCACGCGTTGTCGCCGCCGGCCGTGTTCTCGATCAGGACCGGCACGCCGAAGCCGCCGGAGTCGGCCGCGTACGCGAAGGTCTTGCGCCAGTTGTCGAAGCCGACGGCCAGGTCGTCCCCGGCGTTGACGTGTCCACCGTGGACGATCAGACCCTTGGCGCCGATGGCGGTGGCCGCGTTGGCGTGCCCGAGCAGCAGCTTTCGGCTGGGAATCCGGATGCGGTTGTTGAGGGTGGCCACGTTGATGACGTACGGCGCGTGCACGTACAGGTCAACCTCGGCCGTGCGCAGCTGCTCGGCGTCCTCCCGGGGCTTGGGTGCCTTCCATCCCTGTGGGTCGGCGAGGAAGAACTGCACGGTGTCGGCGGACCGGGCGGCCGCCTCCGCCAGCGGGTCGGTCGAATCGACGTGGGCTCCGATACGCATGCGAGCGAGCCTACGTCGCGACCCCGACGGGCGGGGTGACGGCCGGGGCGGTGTCGCGTGCGGTCGCGTCACCGGACGGACCGACGATCGTTGATGGAATTGAACCGGCGACCAGCACCCGGTGCCGCCAGCGACGCAAGCCCGCAGATGGCGACCGGAGGTCGACGGCCGACAGCGAGGTCACCTCCGCCGTGCGGCCCGGCGTGGCGGAGGGGACCCCTCGCACAGCGATCGCCCACCGATGAAGAATCTCGGCAATTTGTGCTTTTTCCTCCAACAAGGTACGAGTGCCGTTGTATCGTCAGGTAACAACACGATAAAGCTCCGCGGGGCGTCTTCGGTCCAACCTCATCGGTGTGGTCGTTCCTCCCCAGGTCCCACCCAAGGAATGCGGACCAGACGCCCCGCGGCCTCGTAGACGGGGGTCCACCATCGGCCGGATGACGGTCGAATGGGGGCCCCCGTCATCCTGTCCGGGCGCCGACCCGACCACCCCGGGCATGATCGTTCGGACCGGGTATCCTGGTCAGGTTGTCCGCGTCCGGTCGGGTTCCCTCGGCACGTGCGGGCAGCGACACAAGACCTCCTGCCACGGAAGGACCGTGGCCGCTTAGCCCACAGGAGGTGAGCACGTCTTGCGTCACTACGAACTAATGGTCATCCTCGACTCCAGCCTCGAGGAGCGCACCGTCGCACCGTCGCTCGACACGTACCTGAACGTGATTCGGACCGCGGGTGGCTCGGTTGAGAAGACCGACGTGTGGGGCCGCCGGCGCCTCGCGTACGAGATCAACAAAAAGGCCGAAGGCATCTACGCCGTCATCGACCTGCAGGCCACGCCTGCTGCGGTGGCCGAGCTGGACCGTCAGCTCCGGCTCAACGAGTCCGTGCTGCGCACCAAGGTCATCCGACCGGAAATGCGCTAGAGCATCCAACCCCGGTTCGTCCGGATCAGCCTCCGCGACTCTGTCGTACGGCTCTGCGAGCCTGTACGACGAGACGCTGAGTGCGCGAGGAGATGGTCATGGCAGGAGACACCACCATCACGGTCATCGGCAATCTGACCGATGACCCCGAGTTGCGGTTCACCCCCTCCGGGGCTGCGGTCGCCAAGTTCCGAGTCGCTTCGACGCCCCGTTTCATGGACAAGGCGTCGAACGAGTGGAAGGACGGCGAGCCGCTGTTCCTCGCATGCACCGTCTGGCGGCAGGCCGCCGAGCACGTCGCCGAGTCGCTGCAGCGTGGCGCTCGGGTGATCGTGTCGGGCCGGCTGCGTCAGCGGTCGTACGAGACCCGCGAGGGTGAGAAGCGCACTGTCATCGAGCTTGAGGTCGACGAGATCGGCCCGTCGCTGCGCTACGCCACGGCGAAGGTGCAGAAGATGTCCCGCTCCGGCGGCGGTGGCGGCGGCTTCGGTGGCGGCGGTGGCGGTGGCAACCAGGGTGGCGGCGGAGGCAACTTCGACGACCCTTGGGCTTCGGCTGCTCCCTCTCCCTCTCCCGCGCGTGCCGGTTCGGGCACCAATTTTGACGAGGAGCCACCGTTCTAATGGCGCCTAGCGCTCGCGATCGCAAACCAGGAGCACGTGCAACGGCCAAGGCTGCGGCACTGCGCAAGCCCAAGAAGAAGGTGAACCCGCTCGACAAGGACGGGATCGCCTACATCGATTACAAGGACACCGCGCTGCTGCGCAAGTTCATCTCCGATCGCGGCAAGATCCGCGCTCGTCGGGTGACCGGCGTGACCTCGCAGCAGCAGCGGCAGATCGCCCGTGCGGTCAAGAACGCCCGTGAGATGGCGCTCCTGCCGTACACGGCCACCACCCGCTGAGAGGAGGCACCGATATGAAGATCATCCTGACTCAGGAAGTGTCCGGCCTCGGTGCCCCGGGCGACATCGTCGAGGTTAAGGACGGCTTCGGCCGTAACTACCTGCTGCCGCAGGGCTTCGCGATCGCCTGGACCAAGGGCGCGGAAAAGCAGGTCACGGTCATCAAGCGGGCCCGTGGGGCCCGCGAGATCCGCGACCTCGACCACGCCAACGAGGTCAAGGCTCAGCTCGAGGGTCTCAAGGTCAACATGAAGGTCCGCGCCGGCGACGGCGGACGGCTCTTCGGCTCGGTCACTCCGGCCGAGATCGTCGACGCCGTCAAGGCGGCCAGCGGCCCGGTCCTCGACCGGCGTCGGCTGGAGGTGCCCGGTCACATCAAGTCGACCGGCACCTACCCGGTGAAGATCAAGCTGCACCCCGAGGTGACCGCGTCGTTCAACCTGAACGTCGTTCAGGGCTGACGTCCGCAACACCACCACGAAGGCCCGCACCGAGCGATCGGTGCGGGCCTTCGTGCGTACGTCATCTGAGCCCGACCAGGCCCCGGTCGGTGCCCCCTGACCTGCCGGGCAGGTCAGGCGGACGCCCGGTCGGTGCCGCCCTCCCTCGCAGGGCAGGTCACCCGATCGGCTGGCCGGTCACCGCGCTGATCAACACCGTGGAGAGGCCGCCACCCACCACCGCCGCGGCGAGCGCGATGGTCGCCGAGCGCCACGTCGTACCCACCCGACGCAGCAGCGCTGCCACCACCAGACTGCTCACCAGCGCCAGACCGAAGCGCGGCGAGCCCGCGAGCAGCGACTCCAACGCGCGCGACCGGGCCGACTCGCAGCCACCCCCGCTGATGTCCGTCACACAACCAGCCGGCGCCTGGCTGTCCAACGTCAACAACCAACCGAAGATCAGCATCGCCGGCACCAGATAACAAGCCGCAGTGAGCAGCAATGGCCGGAAGGGCCCGCCCGGATCAGGGTCGAGCAGATCGTCCTCCAGGCGCCGCGAGAAGGCACCGCTGGCCGCCGACTCGACCCGCTGACGCACCGACGCCGCCCCGACCGCAGGCCGGTCCGGCCGACGCCGTGGCGCTCCGCCACGCGGCACCGGCGCACTGCGCGGTCGCGGAGCGGTGTAACCCACCACCGGCGACCTGGGCGCCGACGTCGCCGGATCCATCCACCGGGGGTCGTCATCGGCCAGCCGCGTGCCGGGCCAGAACCCGTCGTCCCGTGCCGGCCAACCCTCCGCAGCCACGGACCGGTCCGAGCGCGGCGGCAGCGTACGGTCCCACTGGTCGTCCTCGATCGCGGACCGCTCCCACTGGCCGGTGCGGTCGGACCGCTCCCAGCCACCGACGCTCTCCACGGCCGACCACTGCCCGCTCAGATCCGTCCCGTCCGCCCCGGCGGCCGGCGGCCACGCGTGCACGCCGGAGGCATCCCAGGGATCCACAGCGGGCGGGTACGACGGCTCGGGCTCAGCCACCCGGTCGGACCCGCGCACCCACGGGTCGGCCGCCGGACGGGACCAGGACTCCTCGGCCGCACGGCGGCTACGCCGGGTGGGGCGGCTCACGTCCGGTTCAGGCGCGGGCTCGCTCGGGGCGGACTCCAGATCCCCGCCCGACCAGATCACCTGAGGACGGCCAGCGGGGGCGCGGCGGGGGCGACGGTCCTGGATCGCACCGGAGACCGGCTCGTCCTCCCCGGCGTCGGCACGTCGACGGCCGGCGTACCCCTGGTCCTGCGGGCGGTCGAGCGTCCACTCCCGAGTGTGGTCGGAGTCCGGGCCGGCACCGATCGCCGCCTGTTCGCGCCAACCCGCCTCGCTGCGCCGACCGCGGCCGCTCGGCGCCTCGGCAGAGCGTCGGCCAGGACCGGAGGTGGGCCGCTCGCGTTCGTCCTCGTCCGGTGCCGCGTGACGCCCGCCGCCGTCAGCGTGCCGGACACCCGACTCCAACGCCCACCGGGGCAGGTAGGCGTCGACGGGCTCGTCCTGGCCCCGGTCCAGTGCACGCCGCCGACTGGAGGTGCGGTATCGCCCATCCTCGTCGTACGGGTCGACCGGAACGGACGCCGCGCGTTCACCCCACGAGGCGGTCGGCTGGCGCTCGCGCGGGCTGCCATCCCCGCGTCCCCAGTCCCGGTAACTCACGGCCGGAGTGTGACCCTTCTGAACCGAAAGCGGAATCCGCTGTCCAGGTGTAGCCGTTCGCTGGAGATAGTACGGGACGATCGTGTCACAGGCCCGACCGAAATATCTTCCTCCACAGGCTGGGGAGCACGTTTCCGCAGGTCAACGAGTTATGGCGAAGAATTCCCCAACAGTTTTCCACAGGCTGTGCACACGCCGCGCACATGCTGTCCCCCGGCATCCACAGGTTGTCCCAAGGCTCGTCCACCGGCGTTGTTGAGTCTCTGACCTCGGGGTCCGTATGGTTGGCCCTCGACCGCCGGCGCGATGGCCCCCGATCGACCGGCCCGGTCGGACGGAAGTGTCGCACCCCAGCGGTAGAGCTGGAATCAGATCCGGCGCAGTGGAGGGGGGACCCGTGTCGGTCACCGACGACATGCGGGCAGAGTCACGCTCCGGCGGAGGCCAGCCACCTGCGCCGCGGGACGGCCATTTCGACAAGACTCCGCCCCAGGACGTTGCCGCCGAGCAGTGCGTCCTCGGCGGCATGCTGCTCTCCAAGGACGCCATCGCCGACGTCGTCGAGATCCTCAAGACCAACGACTTCTACCGGCCGGTGCACGCCACCATCTTCGACATCATCCTGGACATCTACGGCCGGGGTGAGCCGGCCGACTCGATCACCGTCGCGGCGGCGCTCGCCGACTCCGGCGATCTCGTCCGCATCGGTGGCGCGCCCTACCTGCACACCCTCATCGCCAGCGTGCCCACCGCCGCGAACGCGGCCTACTACGCGCGGATCGTCAGCGAACGGGCGGTGCTGCGCCGCCTGGTCGAGGCCGGCACCAAGATCGTGCAGTTGGGCTACGGCACCGCCAGCGGCGGCAGCCGCGACGTGGACGACGTCGTGGACCTCGCCCAGCAGGCCGTCTATGACGTCACCGAACGCCGGGTCAGCGAGGACTTCGCGATCCTGGCCGACATGTTGCAGCCCACGCTGGACGAGATCGAGGCGGTGGGGGCGACCGGCGGCATGATGACCGGCGTGCCGACCGGCTTCAGCGACCTGGATCGACTGCTCAACGGCCTGCACGCCGGCCAATTGATCATCGTGGCAGGCAGGCCGGGTTTGGGCAAATCGACCGCTAGTATGGACTTTGCCCGAAATGCCGCGATTCGCGCCAACCAGGCCGCCGCGATCTTCTCGCTGGAAATGAGCAAGGTCGAGATCGTCATGCGACTGCTCTCCGCCGAGGCGCGGGTGCCGCTGCACGTGTTGCGCAGCGGGCAGCTCTCCGACGACGACTGGACCAAGCTGGCCCGATGCATGGGTGAGATCAGCGAGGCGCCGCTCTTCGTCGACGACACGCCGAGCATGAACCTGATGGAGATCCGCGCCAAGGCTCGACGGCTCAAGCAGCGGCACGACCTCAAGATGATCGTGGTCGACTATCTCCAGCTGATGACGTCGCCGAAGCGCACCGAGAGCCGCCAGCAGGAGGTTGCGGACCTGTCCCGTGGCCTGAAGCTGTTGGCCAAGGAGGTCGAGTGCCCGGTCATCGCGGTCAGTCAGCTGAATCGTGGCCCCGAGCAGCGCACGGACAAGCGACCTCAGCTGTCCGATTTGCGGGAGTCTGGCTGCCTCACGGCCGAGACCCGAGTGGTTCGAGCGGATGACAATACGGAGATCACGCTCGGTGAACTGTTATCCAACAACGCTAGGGACATCCCGGTCTGGGCGTTGGACGAGAGCCTTCGCTACACGCCCCGCACCATGACCCACGTCTTCCCAAGCGGCACCCGCGAGGTGTTCCGGCTGACCCTCGCATCAGGCAAGCAGATCGACGCCACGGCGAACCATCCCTTCCTCGCGTTCACTGGATGGGTGCCGCTCGGTGAGCTGTCGCCCGGAGATCGCATCGCCACGCCACGTCACCTACCTCCGCCAATGGCCACCCGCCCGTGGGCCGACGCGGAGGTCGTGATGTTGGCGCACCTGTTGGGCGACGGATCCTTCGTGCGGCGCCAACCCATCCGATACGCGAGCTGTGATGAGCTGAACCTTCAGGCCGTGTCGGAAGCGGCGAAGCACTTTGGGATCTCTGCTGTCCGTGACGACTACGCAGCCGCGAGGGTGACGACCCTTCGGCTGCCTGCGCCCTATCGGCTGGCACGCGGCCGGCGAAACCCCATCGCGGCTTGGCTGGACGACTTGGGTCTCTTCGGCCTGAAATCACACGAGAAGTTCCTTCCGTCGACCATTTTCAGCCTGCCCAAGGAGCAGATCACCACCTTCCTGCAGCACCTGTGGGCCACGGACGGCTCAGTGACCGTGAACAGCTCGGGTCGCGGGGGGCGTGTCTATTTCGCATCCACTAGTCGACGCCTACTTGAGGACATCTCTCGGCTGCTCCTGAGGTACGGGATTACGGCGCGGCTGAGGGTTGTACCAGTCGTGGGGCACCGCCCTCAGTACACGCTCGACATCTCCGGGCGTGACGACCAGTTGAGGTTCCTGCGCGAGATCGGCGTCTACGGGCAGCGGTCGGAGGGCTGCGCTGCTCTGCTTACCGCGTTGGAGTCGACGGAGAGCAACACCAACGTCGACACTGTGCCGCGAGAGGTGTGGACCAGAGTCAAGGAGATTCTGGTGGAGCAGGGCATGACTCACCGTGAGTTCGCGAAGGCCATCGGCACCCAGTTCTGCGGCAGCACCCTCTGGAAGCATGCGCCCAGCCGCTCCCGGCTGGCGGCGATCGCCACCGTCCTCGACGCGGCCGACCTGGACCTGCACGCGACCAACGACATCTTCTGGGACTCGATCGTCACTATCGAGTCGATCGGTGAGCAGGAGGTGTTCGACGCGACCGTCTTGGGGACGCACAACTTCATCGCCAATGGCATTGCGACCCACAACTCGATCGAGCAGGACGCCGACGTTGTGATCCTGCTGCACCGTGACGACTACTACGACAAGGAGTCGCCGCGAGCCGGCGAGGCGGATTTCATTGTTGCCAAGCATCGAAATGGACCAACCGACACCGTGACGGTGGCAGCGCAGCTGCACCTGTCCCGTTTCGTGGACATGGCCATCGGCTGACCGGTGCGACGACCCGCCGTCGGTCAGCCGAGCAGCGGAAACCAGCCCGCCGACTCGCCCAACTCCAGCCGGTCCCGTTCGGTGAGGGGCACGCGCCCGGTGGCCTTCAGCAGGAAGTCGTGGTCGTCCCAGGCGGTGGGGCGGACGGTGTCGTCACTGAGCAAACCGTCCATGGTCGCCACCGCGACTCGTACCGCCAGTGGGCCGGGCGGGGGCGCGCCGGGCAGGTCCACGGTCAGGTCCAGGTGATGCACGACGGCCTCGGTGGTCAGGGTCGCGAGGAAATCCGGTACGCGCAGCACGTGCCCCTGCGTGGTCACGTACCCCTCGGGGTCGGCTGACGCCGCAGCGCGGACCGCCGCCGGGGCGGTCTCCTGCCAGAGCCGGACGATCCCGGTGGGACGGTCGAAGGCGGCGGCCGATCGGCGGACCCACCAGGCGTGCCGGGTGGCGTTGTCATCACCGCCGGGAAAGTCGCGCCAGTAGCTCACGTCGTCGACGTCGGCGGGGCCGTCGACGGGGCTGGCCAGTGCGACCAGTGCCCGTTGGGCGTCGCCGAGCACGTGCAGCAGCAGGTCGGCGATGAGCCAACCCTGGCAGCGGGTGGTTCGTTGCAGGCCGGCGTCGTCCAGGCCGTCGACGGCAGCGGTGATCCCGTCGTACGCCTGGGCCAGCGCCTCGTCCCGTCGGATCACGGTCATGCGAATCACCCTGGCATGGACGATCGCGCCCCGCCAACCATCGATGGGGTGGGCGGTGTGCCCGGGCCGACACGTCGATCGACCCGGGCGGAATGTCGGCTCTGGGCTCAGCCGAACATGTCGTCGAGGAAGCCCTTGCGCTTCTTCTGCCGGTAGTGCCCGTGGTAGCCGTGGTGCTGTTGCTGCTGGTGGCCGTACGCCGGCTGCGGCGGATAGCCGTGGGCGGGCGGGGGCGGCGGGACCGCACCGTAACCGGGCGGGGGCGGCGGGGGCGGGTAGCCGGCCGGCTGCTGGGCAGGCTGCGGCGGCGCACCGGCGCTCTGTTGGCGGCTCCAGTTGGCCTCCGCCTCGAACAGCTTCTCCAGCTCGCCGCGGTCCAGGAAGATGCCTCGGCATTCCCCGCACTGGTCGATGACGACGCCGCTGCGCTCGTATTGGCGCATTTCTCCGTGACACTTGGGACAGGTGAGACTACTCATCGCCCGACGGTACCTGGTGGACCTAGGCAGTTGCTGTGAGCGCCTCGGTGACTTCCTCGTCGGACACCTCGTGGAAGTCGTCGTAGTAGACGCTCACCGCGCCGAAATCCGCTGGGCGTTGGGCGCAGATGACCTGGTCTGCCTCGGCGGCGAGTAGTTCGTAGGCTTCCTGCGCGCCGACCGGGACCGCGACCACGACGCGGTGTGCCCCGAGTTGGCGGACGACCTCCACGGCGGCGCGGGCGGTCGCGCCGGTGGCCAGGCCGTCGTCGACGATCACCGCGGTATGCCCGGTGAGGTCCAATTGCGCGCGACCGCCCCGGTAGAGGCGTTCCCGGCGTTCGAGTTCGGCTTGTTCTCGACGGCTGACCTCGGCGATGTCGTCGCTGCTGAGTCGGCTGGCGACCGCGTCGTTGAGCACCTGGACGCCTCCCGGCCCGAGCGCGCCGAAGGCGACCTCCCGGGCCCACGGCATGCCGAGCTTGCGGACGACCAGCACGTCCAGTGGTGCGCCGAGTCGTTCGGCGACGACCCGGGCGACGGGCACGCCGCCGCGGACGAGGCCGAGGACGACGACGTCGGGTTCGCCGATGAGCGCGGTGAGCCGGTCGGAGAGCACCCGGCCGGCGTCGGCCCGGTCGCGGTACGTCGTCATGTCTTCAGGTCTACGCCCTGACGCGACGTTCCACCCGCCAGTTACGCGGAAGTGGCCCGACCGGGCAGGTGGTCGGGGACCGGGGTCGGCGGTGTGTCGACCGGGCGGTGCAGGGCAGGTGCCCAGGTGAGCAGGGCGAGCGGGTAGAGCAGGTAGCCGAAGCGGGTCGAGGGCATCAGGGCGATGGCGACGAGCAGCCCGTACCCGCAGATGAGCGCGGCGGCGACGGCGGTGCGGGGCGGGCGGCGGGCGAGTCTGACGGCGATGGCCACTCCCGCCGCGACCAGCAGTGCGGCGGCGATCAGCCGGCCGGCGGGCAGTGCGGTGGCGATCAGGTAGCCGGGGAACGGGGACTGTGCGGGGCTGGTGACCAGGCCGTGGCCGAGGGGGAAGCGCAGCACGTTCTCGGTCAGCGCGTCCCGGTCGACCAGCATGGCGGGCAGGAGTGCGGCGACGGGCAGGCCGATCGCGCCGGCGGCGACCCGGGTGCCGGCGCGCCGGGTCAGACCCCAGACGATCAGGACCAGGGCGATCGGCCAGGCGAACAGCTTCAGTGCGCCGGCCAGGCCGACCGCGAGGCCGGCCCGGCCGGGTCGGTCGGTGGCGGCGAGTGCGAGGGCCAGCAGGCAGAGCGCGAGTACGGGCAGGTCGTCGCCGCCGGTGGCGAGGGTGAGGGCGCAGATCGGCAGTACGGTGGCGGCCTGCACGCCGCGCAGCAACGCGGCGTCCCGGCGGTGGCGCGTGTCGACCTGGTGGGTGGCGGTCGGTGTTCTGCGCAGGGCGGCCACGGCCAGGGCGAGCGCGAGTGCGGTGCCCACCGCGAACCAGACCCGGGAGTCGGTCCACCAGGTGTCGGCCAGGGCTCTGGGCAGGCCGAACATCGCCATGCCGGGCTGGTATGGGGTGTAGCCCATGAGTTGTTCGCCGGGTGGCAGGGCGGCTATCGCGTCGGGCCCGAGGTACGGGGTGCCGTGCTCCAGGAGGCGGGTGCCGGCCTGTTCCACGACCAGCACCTCCTCCTGGGCCCGGTCGGTGCGTCCGCCGGCCCGGTCGATGCTCTGCCAGAGCAGGGGCAGCAGTGCGGTGCCCGCCCAGGCGAGATCGGTGACCGCCCAGCGGGCCGGCAGCCCGACCAGGGGTGAGGTCGGTGAGCGCCGACGCAGCAGGAGTTGGACGAGCGCCACCAGCGTCGCGGCCAGGTATCCGACGGCGGCGACGGCGCCCCACGCCCGGTGCGGCAGCAGGGTCGACGTGACCGCGGTGATCGCGGCGAAGGCGGCCGAGGCGGCGTAGAGGCCCAGGTCGAGGGCGAGTCCGCCGCCAGCGGCGTCGAGCGTTCGCCAGTGCCAGCGACGGCGGCGGGCGGTCGGGTCGTCGGCGATCACGGCGCCAGTCTGGCAGACCGGTCTGCGTCGGCACCTGGCCGATGCTGGGTCAGGCGGGCAGGTGCGGGAGGCGGTCGGGGCGGGAACGGCCGGCCTGGCGGCGGTTCTGGCTCAGCCGGATCACCGCGCCGGCGTCGTGCAGTGGCGCGGCCAGGGTGCCGGGTCGGCCGCCCGAACCGCGCTGCATCGCCGCGAGCAGGGTGCCGGCCGGCATCGGCCGGGCGAACAGGTGGCCCTGGCCGGCGACGCAGCCCAACTCCCACAGGGCCCGCCGCTGCGGTTCGCTCTCCACGCCCTCGGCTACGACGTCCAGGTTGAGGCTGCGGCCCAGGTCGAGGGTGGAGCGGATGACGGCGGCGGCCTCCGCCGAGCTTTCCATCGTCGTCACGAAGCTCCGGTCGATCTTCAGCTCGTGCACGGGGATGCGGGAGAGCAGCGAGAGTGACGAGTAGCCGGTGCCGAAGTCGTCCAGCGCCAGCCGGACACCCTCGTCGCGGAGCCGGCTGAGCACCCGGTCGACGACGTCGAGCTGGCTGAGGGTCAGCGTCTCGGTCAGCTCCAGCACCAGCCGGTCCGGCGGCAGGTCGTGGGCGCGCAGGCGGGCCAGCACCGAGCCTGGGAACCGCGCGTCGAGCAGGCTGCGCGGGGACACGTTGACCGCGACGGGGACGTCGAAGCCGGCGTCGCGCCAGTTGGCCGCCGCGATCAGCGCCTGGTCGAGGATCGCCTCGGCGAAGGCCGGCAGCAGGCCCGAACGCTCCACGGCCTCCAGGAAACGCAGCGGGTCGATCATGCCGTGGGTGGGGTGGTGCCAGCGGGCCAGCGCCTCGGCACTGGTCACCTCGCCGGTGCCCAGGTCGACGATCGGTTGGAAGTTGACGACGAACTCGTGGTCGGCGACCGCCCGGGGCAGGTCGCCACCGAGGGTGAGGCGGCCAAGGTCGGCGGTGTCCCGGGTCGGTGCGTACGTGGCGATCCGCTGCCCGGCCCGCTTGGCCTGGTACATGGCGACGTCGGCGCGGCGCAGCAGTTCGGCCATGCCACCGCTGGACGGGGCGACGGAGATTCCGCCGCTGGCCTCGACGCTGATCCGCATGCCGTCCAGCTCGAACGGCTCGTGCAGGGCGGCGAGCAGGGACTCGGCCCGGTGTGCAGCGACCGCCGGGGCCGGCAGACCTCGCAGGAGTACGGCGAACTCGTCGCCGCCGAGGCGGGCCACCAGGTCACTCGCCTGGGTCGCACCGCGCAACCGGTCGGCGACCTGCACCAGCACCTGGTCGCCGGCGGCGTGCCCCAGCGTGTCGTTGACCTCCTTGAAGTGGTTGAGGTCGATCAGCACCAGCGCGGTCACCCCGTCGGCGTGGCGGGCGCTCAGCTGCTCGGTGCCCTCGTCGAGGAGGTGCCGGCGGTTGGCCAGGCCGGTCAGCGCGTCGTGCGCGGCGGCGTACGCGTGTTCGTCGGCCACCCGGGCCAGTTCGGCGTACGCCTGGGCGTTGCGAACGGCGGTGCAGAGCGCGGAGGCGAAGGTGCGCAGCGTGTACTGCTCCCGCTCGGAGAGCTGCACCGGACCGCGGAAACGCAGTCGAAGTATGCCGATGTCGACGGTGCGGTCGTGTCCTTCCAGCGGTGTGGGGACGATGGTGCCGTCCACCTCGGCGGGCGTGCCGATCGGGCCGTCGAAGGTGATGCCGCCGGTGCCACCGCGGACGGTGCGGCCGCCGAGGCGCAGCTCGATCTCGACCTCGTCGGCGGAGAACAACTCGGCGGCCTGGGTGACGGCGGTGGTGAGGACGGTGTCCAGGTCGACCACGTTGAGCGCGTCGGTGGTGCGGGCGAGCCGCTGCCACGCCTGCTGTTCGGTCCTGGAACGGATTCTCGTGGAGTAGCCCAGGTGCAGGCTGAGAACCAGGGGCGGAATGGCCAACAGGAGCTTGAAGTTCGCGTCGAGGATCAGCAGCGTGCAGACCGCCACGACGAACCGTACGGCGAAGCCGGCGAGTCGGAGGTCGAGGTTGGTCCGGAACTGCTTCGCGATCTTGGTGCCGGATGCCAGCGCGATGACCGGGATGGCCAGCAGGTCGTCCAGCAGTGCCGCAACCAGGTATGAGGCAGCTACCGGCACGATCAGTGCGACGGTGTTCTCGGGTGGCCAGGTCCAGGTCGTCATTGCCAGCGTGATGCCGGCACCCCAGGCCACGATGACGTTCTTGCCCACACTGAAGGCCATCTTGATCGGCGGCAGCCGGAGCGAGGCGAAGGTGATGCCCACTGCGGTGCAGAGGACCACCGACTGGGCCGGAGCGATGGCGAGGCCAATGATGATCGCGGCCTCGGTCCAACTGATCGAGTGGGTGGTGGACCGGATTCGCACCCTTGCTTTGACGAGAGTTCCCAGGGCGATTGCGACGGTGAGTACGACGAGCACCGCGATGTCGGTCGGCGTGGCGGTCACCGCCGAGCGCGCTGCGACCGGTAGTGAAGTGGCCGTGATGAGGATTGCTACAACGACGACGAGACCGACGAGCAGCCGTAGCCGCTGATCGGTCTCAATCTCTCGTCGCTGAGGAAGGGTCATGCCACTCCCGAAGGACTGCCTCTGCCGTGCTCGTAGCCTACCGTCCGGGGCTCGTGCACGTCCCCACTCGAGGGGTCAGTTCCACTCGCTGCCGCGCATCGCGTTGCCCCCTTCTCGCTGAGCCAATTCGAGGACCTACCCAAAGTGGAGGTCTTCCTTGGAATGGCAGCTTAAGAGAAGGATCGGCAGGTTAGAAGAATTAAATGTCGGTATGCGCAACATTAGCCAAGTTGGAGGTTTTTTGTGACGTTCTGTCCATCGCTGCTGAACGGAGTGCGGTCGAACTGGCCCGATGCTGGATTCGTGGGACAGCTGCCAACTGCAGACGGTATCGGACGAGGTAATGGTCGCGTTATTCGCTAGGTCTGCGGCACCCCAGGAGTTGCCTCATCCGGAGTTTGGAGAGGCATCAACGCGGCAGGGGCAGAGTTGACGCGTTCGAGGTGTCAGGCTGACGGGGTAAAGGCGTCAGTCTTCGAGTGGCTCGAGGGCCACGACGCGGAACCGCTGGTGCCGATGCAACTTGCTGCCGACATGGTGCGCTGCGGATAGGGCAATCAAGCGACCCTCCTCACGGTAATCCTGAGGTCACCAACAGCCATCCCCCTTCGCCTCGTGAGCAGTGCGTCACCGAAGAGGGTCGTAGACTTCGCTGCGTGATCGACTGAATACCTGGCACGGCTGGAACAGGGGACCGGTGGAGATTCAGGTTCTGGGCGGTCTTTCGGTGCAACTGTCTACCCGCATGCTGCGCCTCGGTACGCCCAAACAGCAGGCAATCTTCGCGATGCTCGCAGTGCAGCCCGGTCGGCTGGTGACACTGGATGACCTCGTAGATGAGTTATGGGTCGATTGCCCACCGCGATCAGCCGTGGCTAATGTGCGGACCTATGCGGCCAATCTGCGCCGGACTTTCGAGGCTCTCCCTGACAGTCAGGCGTCGATCGCGCGACATCGGAACGGCTATCGACTCGACGTACGCCCAGAAGTGATTGACCTCTTCTGCTTCGAGGTGGAGCGGGGCACTGGTCGGGAGGCGCTGGCAGCCGGCCATCTGGATCGAGCTCGGGAGCAGTTGGGGCGAGCTGTGGCCCGTTGGAAGGGTCCAATGCTCGCCGGCATTCCGCTCGGACCCGTACTAACCGCTCGAACCGTCACCGCCGAAGAGGATCGGTTGTTGACCGTAGAGCTTCTTGCCGACGTCCAGTTGCGATCGGGCCGGGACGACCTGGCGATTCCGCTCCTGCGTGGCGTGGTGGCCCGCCACCCTTTCCGTGAGCCGGCCTACCTCCTGCTCATGCGGGCTCTGTTTGAGCGCGGCGACAACGCGGAGGCGCTGACGGCGTACGACGAGATCCGCACGAAGCTGGTCACCGAGTTGGGTGTAGGACCCGGAAGCAACCTCCAAGAGTTGCGCCGCTCGATCGTCGCGGCGGTGTCGCGCCCGGGCCCGGCGCGCGCCGTCGCCTTCAGAGGAGGGATCGGCGTGGGGCGCTCGCCAGCGGTCGCGGCTGATGTGGGGGCTGTTACGCCGTCCGAACAATCCGGTCAGATCACCCCGGTCGATCACCTCCCTCGGGCGGTCACCGATTTTGTCGGACGGGAGGATGTGGTGTCGCGACTGCTGGCGGAGACCCGGAGGGTTGAGGCACGGGTGCCGGCGGTGCACATCATCGATGGCATGGCGGGCAGTGGCAAGACAGCCCTCGCTGTGCACCTGGCCCGCCAGTTGTCCGACCGATACCCGGACGCCGCGTTGTTCATCGACCTGTGCGGGCATGGCGAGAAGCACCGGGTGGAGCCGGCGAGTGCCCTGGTCACCCTGCTCCGACAGCTTGGCGTGCCGGCCGACCGCGTTCCGGTGGAGTTCGACGACAGAGTGGAATTGTGGCGACACGAACTGGGCCGGCGGAGGTCGGCCGTGGTTCTGGACAACGCCGCGAGCAGCGAACAGATAATGCCCCTGCTGCCGACCGAGCCGACCACCGTCGTGCTGGTGACCTCGCGACGACGTCTGTTCCACCCGGATGTCGGAACGTCTCGGACGCTTCCGCTCCTGAACCCACAGGAGAGCATGGATCTTCTGAGTCTGAGCGTTGGCCGGGACCGGGTCGAGGCCGAGCCGGCGGCGGCCGCCGAGGTGGTTCGGCGGTGTGGTCACCTTCCCCTGGCGATCCGGCTCGCCGGTGCCAGACTGGCGCATCGGCGCGGCTGGCGGTTGGCGGACCTTGTCGAACAGTTGGCCGGCGATCCTTTGGTGCTGCACCACCTGGCTCAGGAAGAGAGCACTGTCACCGGTGCCTTCGCCGCCTCCTACGAGCCTCTCCCGGGTTCGACCAAGCGTGTCTTCCGATTCCTGGGCCTGTATCCCGGTAATCGCTTCAGCCCGCCGGTGGTCGCCGCCCTGACCGGCCTGACCTTGGCGGACGCTCATGCGGCGCTCGATGAACTCGTCGACCGGAACCTGGTGGAGGACCTGGACTCAATGCGGTATCGGCTGCATGACCTCATGCGCCAGTACTCCATCGAACTCTGCTCCCACGCCGATTCCTCCGACGATCGCCGACGCGGACTGGCTCGACTGTTCGACTTCACGCTGGAGGCGGTTCTGAGGGTCGCCGATCTGCTGGAGCCGGGCGTCATCAGATCCCAGGTGACGCACATGCCGTCCGGACAGCTCGAGCTCGTCGAGGCCGTCGGAGAGCCGACCGCTGACTGGGTGGAGGCCGAGCGGACGGACCTGGTGACGATGGTGGTGTCGGCGCACGAGTCGGGGTTCTACCGGCACTGCTGGCAATTGGCCCGTGCCCTCTGGCGATTCTGCTACATCCGCGGGTACTTCGAGGACATCATTCTGACCCACCGTGTTGGGCTGCAGGCGGCGGAGGCTGCCGGGGACGCTGATGCACTGGCACTGATGAACAACTACCTGGCCTCCGCCTACGTTCGTACCGGGAACAAGCGGGGGGCGCTTGACCACCTGACACGTTCGGTCGACCTTTCCCGCAACTCGCGGGACGTACTGAACGCCGCCCGGTACCGCGCGAACCTCGCCGCTGTCTATTGGTGGAGCGGCCACCTGTCCGAGTCGGTGGAGCTCGGCCTCGAGTGTCTGCGGGACAATGTCTATGGGAGTACCGGCGGCTCCATCCTGCTGCCGAATCTTGGCTTGGCGCTGACGGCCCTGGGGCGCTACGAGGAAGCGTTGCGGATGCACCGCCTGCACCTGGCGTGGGCTCGGACGAACTCCGACGACTTTCACACGCTGAACGCACTCAGCCACATCGGCGCAGTGCGTGTTCGCATGGGCGATCGTCCACAGGCAATCCGGATCCTGATGGCTTCACTGGCGCTGCGGGAGCGCAGCGGCCACCGGTACGCCGAGGCCGAGGTGCGCAACGATCTCGGGATCGCCTACCGCGGTCTGGGCCGTCTCAGCGAGGCCCAGCAGGAGCACGAAACAGCCCGGGAGCTGTCGATCGGGTCGGGGGAACGACACGTCGAGGCGGCTGCGCTGAACGAACTCGGCCGCACCCTGCTGGCGCAGGGACAAGGTGGCGAGGCATTCGAGAGGCACCAGGAGGCGTTGCGGTTGGCGACTCGGATCGCGCACCCGTATGAGCAGGGACGCGCTCTGGCCGGGCTGGCCGAACACTTCTCCCGCACGGACCCGGCCGAGTCCCGGCGGCACTGGGAGCGGGCGTTGGCGATCTTCCGGCGGATGGGCGTGCCGGAGCGCATCGAGGCCGAGCGCCGCCTCGCCGAGTTGGTTGACCAACCCTGATCGTAGAGCGCTGGCCAGCCTGAACGCCGTTTATCGATTTCTTATCGCCGCGCCCGGTAGCTTCTCGGCCGTATCGACGAACGGGGGAGGTTCTGCCCCTGGGCAGAACCGGGTCGTCGACACGTACCCGCTGCCAGGTCCCCCCAGCGACCTCGGCGGCGGGTCGGCGAGGAAGGAGCGGCGTCCGACCGGTGCGCCGTCAGCACCCGGCGCGGCGGTCAGCGCGACGCCGCTCCTTCCGAACGCCGTCGTACCGCACCGATAGGCTCACGACCGTGACCGAACCCGCACAGCTCAGCCACGTCGATCGTGCTGGCGCGGCCCGCATGGTCGATGTCTCCGCCAAGGCGGTGACGGGCCGGCTGGCCGTGGCCGCCGGCCGTCTGCGGACCACACCCGAGGTCATCGACCTGCTGCATCGTGACGGGTTGCCCAAGGGTGACGCGTTGGCGGTCGGTCGGCTGGCCGGGATCATGGGGGCGAAACGCACTCCCGATCTGATCCCGCTGTGCCACCCGATCGCCCTGCACGGCGTCACCGTCGACCTGCAGTTGACCGCCGACACCGTGGAGATCACGGCCACCGCCCGCACGGCGGACCGCACGGGGGTGGAGATGGAGGCGCTGACGGCGGTTGCCGTCGCCGGCCTCGCTCTGATCGACATGGTCAAGGCGGTCGACCCGGCGGCCTCGGTGGAGGCAGTCCGGGTGCTGCGCAAGGAAGGCGGCAAGACCGGCGAGTGGGTCCGGCCGGAGGACCGGCCGTGATCCGGGCGCGGGTGATCGTCGCGTCCAACCGGGCCGCGGCCGGTGTCTACGCCGACACCAGCGGTCCACTGCTCGTCGCCGGCCTGCGCGAGCTGGGGTGCGAGGTCGACGAGCCGGTGGTGGTGCCCGACGGTGAGCCGGTTGGTGCCGCCTTGCAGGCCGCCCGCGCCGACGGTGTCGACGTGGTGGTGACCAGTGGTGGCACCGGGGTGACCCCGTCGGATCGCACACCGGATGTGACCCGGGGTCTACTCGACTACGAGATCCCCGGCATCGCCGAGGCGATCCGTGCGCACAGCCGTGACCGGGTGCCCACGTCGGTGTTGTCCCGGGGTCTGGCCGGGGTGGCTGGTCGGATGCTCGTGGTCAACCTGCCCGGCTCGACCGGCGGCGCCCGGGACGGCCTGGCCGTGCTCGGGCCGATCCTCGGGCACACCGTCGACCAGTTGCGCGGCGGCGACCACTGAGGTTCGCGGCTGCGCCCACCGACCGGTCCACGCCAGGCCCCGACGGGTGTCGGTCCGTGCCGATAGGCTCGGTCGGTGAGCACGGAAACCGCACCCACCGCGGATCGGGTCGTCGCACCTCCACCAGCCGGCTGGGAGGAAGCGCGGTCGCGGGTCTACGCGGTCGGTCTGGCCGCCGCGCTGCCCGCCGTCGCCCGACCGTTGGCCGACATCGACGGGTCCACCCTTGCTGAGCCGTTGACCACCCGCACCGACCTGCCCGCCTTCCCGACCTCCAGCGTGGACGGCTGGGCGGTGCGCGGCACCGGCCCGTGGCGGGTCGTCGGCCGGGTGCTGGCGGGCAGCACCCCCGCGCCGCTCACCGAGGACGGCACGACCGTCGAGATCGCTACCGGTGCCATGGTGCCCGAGGGTGCCAGCGCCGTGCTGCGCGTGGAGGAGTCCACGACCGTCGACGGTCTGGTCAGCGGCACTCCCCGGGAGACGCCCGAGTGGCGGCAACCCGGCGAGGAGGCGTACGCCGATGAGGAGCTGTTGCCGGTCGGCACGCCGGTCGACCCGGCGGTGATCGGCCTGGCGGCCTCCTGTGGGCACGACACACTGCGGGTCCGACGAGCGCCGCGCGCCGCGCTGCTCGTCTTCGGTGACGAGCTGTTGACCGCCGGCCCGCCGGCAGCCGGTCGTGTCCGGGACGCGCTGGGCCCGGCGGTGCCCGGGTGGCTGCGGCGGTACGGCTGCCAGATCCGCCCGTCCGACGTGGTCGGCCCGGTGGCCGACACGCTGCCCGCGCACGTGGCGGCCCTGCGCTCGGCGTTGGCCGGCGCCGACCTGGTGTGCACCACCGGGGGCACGATGAACGGCCCGGTCGACCACCTGCACCCGACCCTGGAGGCGCTGGGCGCCGACTACGTGGTCAACACGGTCGCGGTCCGGCCGGGTTTCCCGATGCTCCTGGCCCGGCTGGCCGGGCACGACGGGCGGATCCGCTTCGTGGCGGGGCTGCCGGGCAACCCGCAGTCCGCCATCGTCGCGCTGGTGTCGCTGGTGGCGCCGCTGCTCGCCGGTCTGCAGGGCCGTTCGATGCCGGTGTTGCCGCAGGTCACCCTGGCCGAGGCGGTGCCCGGTCGCGGTGACCACACCCACCTGGCGCTGGTCCGACTGGACCGGGCCGCCGGCACCGCGACTCCGGTGCGACACGTCGGTTCGGCAATGCTGCGTGGCCTGGCCGGCGCGGACGGGTTCGCTGTCATCAGGCCCGGCACCAGCGGCGAGCCGGGTGACCGGGTGCCCATCGTGCCACTGCCGTTGCTTCCTGGGGAGCGTGTTTCATGACCGCACCGGCGATCACCTTCGGCGAGGTCACCGACCAGCCGCTCGACCTGGCCACCCACGAGGCGGCGGTCTCCGACCGTCGGGCCGGAGCCGTGGTCTCCTTCCAGGGCGTGGTCCGCGACCACGACCATGGGCGTCAGGTCACGAGCCTGGAGTACGAGGGGCACCCGAGCGCCGCGCAGGTGCTGCGCGAGGTGGCCGCCGAGATCGCTGCGGAGCCCGACGTCTACGCGGTGGCGGTCTCGCACCGGGTCGGCCCGCTGGCGATCGGTGACGTGGCGCTGGTCGCCGCGGTGAGCACCGCCCACCGGGCGGCGGCCTTCGCGGCCTGCGCCCGGCTGGTCGACGAGGTCAAGGCGCGCCTGCCCATCTGGAAGCGGCAGGTCTTCACCGATGGCACCGAGGAATGGGTCAACTGCCCCTGACCGTTCAGCGGCGGCCGTTTGCCAGCACGGCCCTGGTGATCCGTTCGCCGTAGAACGCCGGCTCCGCACCGGGCCGCCAGGGCAGCGCGGCGACGAGCACGATCAGCGCGACCGCGAGCGAGTTTTCCATCAGCGCTCCGAAGAGACCGTCCTGGTAGTGCGACATCTCCGGTAGCTGGTGCTCGTACGGCCAGATTGGGGAGATCAGGAAGAGCAGATAGAGCCCGATCGCGGCGACCCCGTGACGGAGCCCGGTCAGAGTGGGATACCAGATCGGTGGGCGGAGCCCGTTGACCCCGGGCAGCCCGCCGAACACCGTCCCCTGGCCGGTGCGCTGTGGCATCCCCCGACTGGCCTCCCGGCGGCGCACGGCGGCGTCGGCCAGCACGATGATCGCCGGGATCACCCAGACCAGGTGGTGGGTCCAGGAGATCGGGCTGATCACGTTCGCGGTCAGGCCGACCAGCGTGAACGCGGTCAGCTCGTCACCGTCGGCACGGGAACTCGCCGCCCGGGACAGGCCCAGCGCCAGGATCAGCACCGAGAAGGCGAACCAGAGCAGCCCGGGGGTTTCGATCGAGTCGTACAGCCGGGCGAGCAGACCGGCGAGGGACTGGTTGGGTGTCATGTCCGCCGCGCCGACCCGTTCGGTCTGCCAGAGCACACTGCCGAAGTACGCCCGCGACTCGTCGCCGACGATCGCGAAGCTCGCCACCGTCACGCCGATCGTGGTGCCGATGGCGGTGGCTGCCACCCGCCACTGGCGGGTGATCAGCAGGTAGGCGATGAACAGTGCCGGGGTGAGCTTGACCGCGGTGGCCAAGCCGATGCCCGCGCCAGCCCAGGCGCCGCCGTAGAGGAAGCGCAGCAGGGGACCGTCGGTCGCGGCGTAGTGGGTGCCCCGGCGGGAGCGCCAGCGCAGGCCGATCAGGTCCGCCATGATCAACGCGAACAGCAGGATGTTGACCTGGCCGTAGCCGAGGGTCTCCCGGGCCGGCTCGATGGCGACCGCGAGCGGCACCGCCAGGGCCACGACGAACCACAGTGGCCACGCCAGCCGATCCACGATGGGGCGGAGCAACCCGGCCAGCACCAGCGCCAACGCGGCGATGCTGGCGGCGGCGTTGACCATGCCGGCAATGCCGATCGGGAGCTGCGCCATCGGCAGCATGACCAGACCGGCGAAGGGCGGGTAGGTGAAACCGAGTGTGGTTCCGGGCGCGATGAACTCATAGAGCTCATGACCGCTCGCCCACCACACCACGGCACCGTGATAGATCTTCATGTCGAAGAAGTTGTACGGCCGCCCGAAGGTGCCGATGGCAAGCCATGCGGCGTAGGCGACGGCGGCCACGATGGCACCCCGTACGACGTTCCTGCGATCGATCCCACGCGTCACGCGTTGGATTGGGGCGAGGCGGTCCGCCCGTCTACCGACAGCCGTCGGCATGGCGTGGCCACCCCCATACCAAGGTCGTCCTACCCGTCCAGGTCCTGCACGGAGCCTAGAACGGCGCCTCACGTCAGTGCCTCCCGCGTTATGCGACCGTGTCCGATCCCACACATGTTTTTGACATTTCCACCGCGTTAACGCCTACCGGGTGGTTCAGGTAATTCGCGGCCTTAGCGGGGGTGGGGGTGGCACGGAGACGGATCGACGCAGGTCAGCCGGGGAGGCGACGTGCGGTGGAGGCGGATCGGACGGCGATCCGGGCCTCGCGCCGGGCCGTACGGACGGCGCGCTGCATGGAACGTCGAGAATGGCCGATGCGGTGGCCGGTGCGCCAACGCAGACCCGGCTTGCCCTCGGTGTCGGCCGCGGCCAGCAGCAGACCCCCGAGGAGACCGAGGTTCTTCAGGAAGTGGACCTTGTTCGTGTCACGGGTGACCGGGTCGTCGTCGTTCCAGAAGGGATGCCCGGCGATGGTCGTCGGCACAATCGTGCCGGCGAGGACCAGTGCGGCGGGCCGGGTGAGCCGTCCGGTGGCGAGCATCAGCCCGGCGCCGAGCTGCACCGCCGAGTTGAGCCGGATCAGCTGCACGGTGTCGGTGGGGATGCGGGGGTTCAACTTCTGCAGTGTCGGGGCAACCCGGTCGGTCACTGGCGCGGCCTTCTTGGCCAGCCGCTCCGGGGAACGGAGGTTGCGGTAACCGCTGACCACGAAAATGCCGCTCAGCATGACTCGGGCGAGGGAGCGTACGGGCGTCATGGATCAGTCATACCCCTTCGCGACGTTTGCTACCCCGCCAACGGCCGGATCGGATCGGTGCTCGTACACGTGCGCCACGCCGATTCGAGCGACCGTCACGGATGGACCGGCTGCGGAGGGTAACGTCGCGCGGGTGACCACGCTGCGGCTACGCCCCGAGGACCCGGCCGACGCCGGCCCGGTACGCCGCGTGCTGGCCGCCGCCTTCGCCCGCCCCGACGTGGCAACACCGCCGGAGGTGATCCTGGTCAACGAGTTGCGCGGCACCCCCGCCTGGCTGCCGCAGCTGGCCATGGTCGCCGAGTACGGCGGCGAGGTCGTCGGGTACGCGCTGCTCACCCGGGTGCGTGTGCGGCCGGAGCGAGGCTCGGACGTGCCCGTGCTGGCCCTCGGCCCGGTGGCGGTCGCACCGCACCGGCAGCGCGTCGGGCACGGCACGGCGGTCGTGCAGGCCGCACTGGACGCCTCCACCGAGCTGGGCGAGCGGCTGGTCGTGGTCCTCGGTGACCCGGCCTTCTACCGCCGGTTCGGCTTCAGCCCGGCAACGGAGCTGGGCCTGACGGGCCCGTGGGCTGGTCTCGGTGAGCCCTGGCAGGCGTTGGTGCTGCCGCCGTCCACCAGCGAGGAGGGCCCCCCGCCCCGCGGCGAGGTGCTCTTTCCGACGCCCTGGTCGAAGGTCTGACCCCGTCGCCCCGGTCGGCGGTCAGGCCGGTTGGGTGCGCAGGTACCTGCCGAAGTGCGGCACCGTGAAGGCGACAGTGCCCCGCTCACCGGAGTAGATGAGCCCCTTCTTGATCAGCGCGTCCCGCGCCGGCGAGAGGCTGGCGGGCTTGCGACCGAGGGCCCGGGCGATCTCGGCGGTGGGCACTGCCGCATCCATGTCGTCGCGGACCACCGCCCCGGACTCGCCCTCGACCGCGGACATCATGGCCATCGCCCGCATGTACTCGCGTTCGGCGGGGGTGGCCCGTTCGAACCGGGAGCCGAAGAACCCGACCGCCAGCTCAGCCTCCGCCTCGGGCGCGGCGACCCGTACGTCGGCGGCGGTGATCGGCGAGCGCGGGGCGTGATCCCAGGTCGCCTTGCCGTACGCCTGGACGAAGTAGGGATAGCCGCCGGACTTCTCGTAGAGCAGGTCGAGTGCCTTCTGCTCGTACTCGACCTCCTCGCGCTCGGCGGGCGCACAGAGCGCCTGGTCGGCGGCGATCCGGTCGAGCCGGTCGATGCGCTGGTAGCGGAACAACCGTTCGGAGTAGGACTTGGCGGCGCTGAGCACCGCCGGCAGGTGCGGCAGTCCGGCGCCGACGACGATCAGCGGCGCGCCGAGCTGGGACAGCTCGTGACAGGCGGCGCAGAGCGCCGACACGTCCTCCGGGCCGAGATCCTGCATCTCGTCGATGAAGATGGCGATGCCGGTGCCCACGTCACTGGCCACCGCGGCGGCGTCGCTGAGCAACTCGACCAGGTCGATCTCGATGTCGCCGGAGTCGGCTCGGCCGCTGGCCGCCGGCACGTCGATGCCGGGTTGCCACCGGTCGCGCAGCTTCGGGGCGGCACCGGCCCGCCCGGTCGGGGCGGATCGTTGGGCGAAGGCCTTGAGGACGCCGAGGAACGCGTCGATCCGATCGGGCGCGCGGTGTCGGGGGGCGAGCTCCCGGACCGCCATGTGCAGCGCGGCGGCGACCGGGCGACGCAACGACTGGTCCGGACGTGCCTCGATCTTGCCGCTGCCCCAGAGGCGGTTGATCGCCTGCGACCGGAGCGTGTTGAGCAGGACCGTCTTGCCGACGCCACGCAGCCCGGTGAGCATCAGGCTGCGTTCGGGGCGTCCCCGTGCGATGCGTTCCAGCACGATGTCGAAGACGTCCAGCTCCCGCCCCCGCCCGGCGAGTTCGGGCGGGCGCTGGCCGGCGCCCGGCGCGTACGGGTTGCGGACCGGATCCACGCATCGGAGAGTATCGGGCCATCTAGCTGCGGGGCTAGACATGGATAGATGGGGCTACCGGCGTGTCGACACCGTCGAGACAAAACTAGGGCTGTCTAGCTTGGACGCTAGACAGCCCTAGTTTCGGCAATCGTGGGCTACCGCTTCTTCAGACAGAGCACGTAGTCGAACAGGTCGACCGAGTTGTCGTGCACGTAGTTCGCGGTCGCCTGCGGCGCGAGCGTCTCGCACCGGTCCCCGTCGGTGGTCGCCGGAATCCGCAGCAGCACCTGGTAGGTGTTCGGACCGCACGGCACCTTGCGCAGCTCCGCGTTTTCCTCGGTGCCCTCGTTCACCACGCAGTCGCCCCTGGCGAACTCCCGGTCCGGGGTCGGTGCCGCCGACGGCGGTGCGTCGCTGGGCAGGGCGGGTGGAAAGACCGGCGCGCTCGACGACGGCCTGGGCGCGACGTCGTCGCTGGCGTCGGCGATCTTCCAGACCGCCCAACCGGCCAGGCCGAGGCACGGGCAGAGCACGAGCAGCACCACCAGCGTGACGATGAGGGCGATCCTGCCGCCGGTCTTCTTCACCGGTGCGGCGGGCGGCATCCCGTAGCCGCCGGGAGGCGGTTGGCCCCACGGCGTGGGCTGCTGACCCGGCATCGGACCGGCGGGCGGGAACGGACCGGGCGGTGGATAGCCCGGGCCGGAGGTGGGTGGGGGCGCCCACATCGGCGCGGTGGGCGGCTCCCCACCGCTCGGTGCCGGGCCCCACTCCTGCCGGGTCGGATCCTCGGCGGGCGGCGGCGGGCCCCACTGGGGCACTGTCGGATCGACCGGTGGCGAGCCGTCGGACCCGGTGGGTGGGCGTTGGTAAGGGTCGTCCGGCTGACCGGAGCCCGCTGGTCCGTAGGTCGTCATGTCATCCCCGGGTGGTCTCAGCGTTGCTTGAGGCAGAGGACGAAGTCGAGAGTGTCCAGCTCGCTGTCGAAGAAGTACCAGTTCGTGTAGCCCTCGACCTTGCCGCACTTGGCCTCGGCGTCCCGCTCGCCGCTGGTGGCGCCGTCGATCCGGCTCAGCACCTCGTACGACTTGGCGGCGCAACCGCTGATCACCAACTTGGGCTTGCCGCCTGCGGCGCCCTCGTTACGGACGCACTGGCCGACCTTGGCGAAGCGGGGATCGGCCGACGACTCCGGCGCTGCGGCACTCGGCGCCGGCTCGGCAGCGTCCGTGCCCGCGCTGGGCTCACCGGCGACGGCCGAACCGGACGGCGCGGTCACCGGCGCCGCGTCGTCGCCCTGCCCGCGCAGGAACCAGAACGCACCGCCGGCCACCACCAGCAGCAGTACGACGGCCAGCACCGCGATCTGCGGCCCTCGACCGCGCCGGCCCGGTGCCGGAGCCGGATCGCCACCGTAGGGATCGCCGCCATACGGATCGCCCTCCGGCCGGTACGGCTGCCCGCCGTACGTCGGGTTCACCCCTGTCGACCCGTACGAGCCGCCGTAGGGCGCACCGGGTTCGCGACCGTAGGGCGTCTCGGCCCCGCCGTAGGGGGCACCCTGCTCACGGCCGTAGGGCGGCTGCGCTCCGCCACCGTAGGGCGCGGCGGGTGGGCCGTTGTACGGCCCGGGATGCCCCTGGGGTGCGTGCGGGTAGGACGGGACCGCCGGCGGGTAGGGCTCCGCTGCTGGCGGGTACGGCTGCTGCACCGGCCGTCCGGGCGTCTCGTCGGGTCGTTGTCCACGCCACGGTCCCGGGTTGCCGCCACCCGGTGGTCCGTAGTTCGTCATGCCGCCCTCCTGCACGAGTGGTGAGAGGCCGGCCACCAATGCGGGACGCCGACTCCGAGGTCACCGTAGCGTGGTCCACTGATGAGCTCACCTCCACCGAGCGCCGCGGCCCTCGCCGGCCGCCGCGCCGGCGCCACGCCGACCCTGATCTGGACCGCGTTGATCGTGGTCTACCTGCTCTGGGGTTCCACCTATCTGGCCATCCGCATCACAGTGGAGACGCTGCCGCCGCTGCTGTCGGCCGCACTGCGGTTCGCCGTGGCCGGACTGATCCTGGCGGCGGTGCTGCGGCTCCGCCGAGGACCCGGCGCACTGCGGGTGGACCGCCGGCAACTCGGCTCCGCCGCGCTGGTCGGGGTGCTCCTGCTCGCCGGCGGCAACGGACTGGTGGTGCTCGCCGAATCCGGACCGCCCGGGGTGGCGGTGCCCTCCGGCATCGCCGCGCTGCTGGTCGCGACCGTCCCGCTGCTCGTGGTGCTGTTGCGCTCCGCCAACGGGGACCGGCCGCCGCTCTGGACGTTCGCCGGGGTCACAGTGGGTTTCGCCGGTCTGGTCCTGCTGGTGCTGCCCGCCGGCAGCTCGGACGCCGTACCGCTGGTGGGGGCGTTGACCGTGGTGGCAGCGGCCACCTCCTGGTCGGTCGGGTCGTTCCTGTCCGGACGGATCCGGATGCCGGCCGACCCCTTCGTGGCCACGGTGTACGAGATGGTGGCCGGCGCGCTGGTGTTGGCCGTCGTCGCCGCCGGTCGGGGCGAACTGGGGGACTTCCACCCGGCCGCGGTCAGCACCCGATCCTGGCTGGCGTTGGGCTACCTCATGGTGGCCGGCTCGCTGGTCGCGTTCACCGCCTACGTCTGGCTGCTGCACAACGCGCCCATCTCGCTGGTGTCGACGTACGCCTACGTCAACCCGGCGGTCGCGGTGGCCCTCGGCGCGCTGCTGGTCGCCGAGCCGATCACCCCGCAGGTGCTGCTCGGCGGTGCGGTCATCGTCGCCGGGGTGGCCCTGGTGGTGAGCACCGAACGCCCCCGTCGGGTGAGCGCGGAAGCGCGATCGGGGACCGCGCCGACGGGCGACCACAGCTAACGTCCGGCTCATGCCGACCGCTGCACTGGTCGGGGTGGCGTTGCTCGGCGGGCTGGTCGGTCTCGTCGTACCCCCGCTGGCCCGGCGTTTCGCGACCCCGCCAGCCCGGCCGCGACCTGTGCGCGGTGCCTGGGTCCTGCTCGGCCCGACGGTGGCGGCCGTCGTGTACGGCAGCCTCGCCGTAGCTCGGGGTGACGACCCGGCGTTGCCGGTGTTCCTCGCGTTGGCGGCGGTGGGGCTGGTGCTGGCTGCGGTCGACCTGGCCTGCCTGCGGCTGCCCAACCCGCTCGTCCTCGCCGCCGGGCTGCTGGCCCTCGCCGGCCTGGCCGGCGTGGCGGTGCTGGCCGACGACCCGGACCGGCTGCTCGGCGCGCTGGCCGGCTCGGCCGTCGCCGGGGCGGCGCACGTGCTGCTGGCCCTGCTCCCCGGCTCCCGGCTGGGCTTCGGAGACGTGAAACTCGCTGCCGTCCTCGGCCTGCCGCTTGGCTGCCTGGGCCGGGACGCCCTGCTCACCGGGCTGATCCTGGCGCATGTGCTGCACGGTGCTCTGGTGCTCGGTCTGCTCGCGGCGCGGCGGGTACGCCGGGACACGCTGCTGCCACTCGGGCCGGCTCTGCTTGCTGGCGCGTGGCTCGGCGTGCTCGTCGGCTGACCGGCGTTCCTCAGGGTGATGCCCCGGCGCCCCACCGGACAGATCGCCGGCACCGTGGCCGGAACGGCGTGGCGATCGTCAGATCAACCGGAGCTGGCGGTCCTTCGGACGGCGCGGCTCTGCCTCACCGAACCGCTCGAACAGGCCGGGGTCGATGACGCCGAGGAACGGTGACGGGGCGCAGTCCCGCTCCACACCGTGCCGGGTCCGGCGGGCCGCGTGCGTGACGTACAGCCGGTCCTGGGCGCGGGTCAGGCCGACGAAGAAGAGCCGCCGTTCCTCGGCGACCGCGTCCTCGTCGGGCGTGGAGCCCGACCAGCGCAGCGGCAGCAACCCGTCCTCGACGCCGACCAGAAAGACCACCGGGAACTCCAGGCCCTTCGCGGCGTGCAGGGTGAGCAGCGTGACCGCCTCCGCGCGCGGATCGAGCGCGTCCACCTCCGCTCCGGTAGCCAGTTGCGACAGGAACGTCTCCAGGTCGTCGCCGCAGCGCCGGGCCAGCGGGGTCAGCAGGTCCACGGCCGAGCGGACGTCATCCGGACGGACGGCGCTGGCGGCGCCGTCCAGGGTGGGCACGGCGAACCGCTCCGCTACCACCTGGCCGGCCAGCCGCACCCGGGCGGCCAGCGAGCCGGCCAGCCCGTCGGCGTGCCGCAGCTCGCGGGCGATGGCCGCCACCCCGGGCCGGTCCCGCAGCCGGTCGTGTGACCGCTTCTGCACCGGGATGTTGGCCCGGGTCAGGGCGTCGACGACCGGCGCGGCCTGCGCGTCGGTGCGGTACAGCACGGCGATGTCGGAGAAGGACAACGAGGTGGACCGGCCGTCGATCCGGCCCGAGTCCAGCGAGCGGTGGGACAGCCCGCCGACCAGTTCGTCGACGGTACGGACCACGAAGTCGGCCTCCTCGGCCACCGACGCCGCCGGGTAGCGCCCGACCAGCGGGGCCTCCGGGTCGAGCCGGGCCGGGTCCAGTCGCCGGCCACGAACCAGCGAGGACGGTGCGATGGCCTGCACGGCGGCGGCCAGGATCGGCGCCGACGAGCGGTAGTTGCGGTTGAGCCGCACCAACCGCGCGTCCGTGAAGTCCGCGGAGAAGCGCAGGAAGTAGCCGACGTCGGCGCCCCGGAACGAGTAGATCGCCTGATCCGGGTCGCCGATCGCGCACAGGTTGCCGTCCGCCGGGCTGAGCAGCCGCAGCAGCTCGTACTGCGTCGCGTCCACGTCCTGGTACTCGTCGACGAAGATCCACTGCCAGCGGTCCCGGTAGCGCGCGACCAGCTTCCGATCGGCCCGCAGCAACTCCACCGGCAGGCTCACCAGCTCGTCCAGGTCGACCAGGTCCTGCTTGCGCAGCAGCGCCGCGTAGCTGGCGATGTCGTCGCCCGCCTCCGCGCGGGCGGCCGCGCGCTCGGCGTCGTCGGCGATGCGGAAGTCGACCGGCAGGCCGGCCGCGTCCGCGTTCTCCCGCAGGATGGTCAACCCCAGCGCGTGGAACGTACCGACGGTGACGTCCTCGGCGACCGGGCCGAGCAGGGCGTCGAGGCGGTGCCGCAGCTCCTCGGCGGCCCGTCGGGTGAACGTGATCGCCAGGCAGTGCTCGGGGAAGACGTTCAGCTCCGCGCAGAGGTACGCGATCCGGTGGGTGAGCGTCCGGGTCTTGCCGGTGCCCGGACCAGCCACGATGAGCAGCGGACCACCGGGTGCGGAGGCGGCCACCCGCTGCATCGCGTCCAGCCGGTCCAGCAGGCCGGTGCCGACCTCCTCCATCCCGGAGAGCATCGGCTCGAACGGTTCGTGGGGAGACGGCGGCGACGCGATCGGCGGCGCCGGCGCGGGGACCGGCTTGCGCTTCGGCTCCGCCCTGGCCGCCGCCGGGCGCTTGGCCGTGGCCTTGGCCGCCGGCTCCGCGGGCCGCCGCTGCGCCGGCACGGGTACGTCGAACAGCGTCTCCTGTGCCGTGCCCGCGTGGGCGCCCAGCTCGGCCGGGTCGAAGAGGGTGATCACCCCGTACTCGCCGTCGTAACCCGGCACCCGGCGGACGTCGCCGCGCCGCAACCGCCCGATGCCCTCCGCGAGCAGCTCGCCACCCGCCTGCGCGATGTCGCTCAGTGGCGTCGTGGTCAGGATCTCCAGCTCAGGGCCGAGCGCGGCGAGAAGCTCGTTGAACCGCCCCTCGACCTTCTTCGACCGGGCACCCACCTTGTTGATCTCGCCGAGGATCTCGGCCAGCGGCACCAGGTGGGTGACGTCCCGGGCGTGCGTCGGCCGGTGCCCCTGCGGTCGGTCGGCCAGCTCCTCGATGCGGCTGAGGACGCCGACGGTGAGCGGCTTGCCGCACTCGGGGCAGCGCCCGCCAGCCGCGCGAGTGCGCTCCGGGGACCAGTTGACCCCACACAGCCGGTGCCCGTCCGCGTGGTACTTGCCCTCCTCCGGGAAGAACTCGATCGTGCCGGCCAGGCCGTCGCCGGTCCGCAGCGCCTCCCGGACGGCGAAGTAGTCCCGCTCGGCGGTCAGCACCGTCGCCTCCCGGCCCAGGGCCGGCGGGGAGTGCGCGTCCGAGTTGGACACCAGTTGGTAGCCGTCCAGGCTGCCGACCCGCCAGTTCATGGCCGGATCGGAGGAGAGACCGGTCTCCACTGCGAAGATGTGCTCGGCCAGGTCGGCGTAGCAGTCCGCGATCGCGTCGAAGCCCGACTTCGAGCCCAGCGCGGAGAACCACGGCGTCCAGATGTGCGCCGGCACCAGGTAGCCGTCCGGGCTGGCCTCCAGGGTGATCTCCAGCAGGTCGCGGGAGTCCAGGCCGAGGATCGGCCGGCCGTCTGAGCCGAGGTTGCCGATCCGGCCGAGCGCGGTGTTGAACCGCGCCACCGCGTCCAGGTCCGGCAGGTAGATCAGGTGGTGCACCTTGCGGGTCCGGTCGTCCCGCTTGTAGATGGTGGAGATCTCCACGCTCAGCATGAACCGGACCGGGTCCGCCTCCGCCGTCCCGGCGAGCCGCGGCGGCAGCCGGCGGGCGATGTCCCGTTCCGCCTCGGCGTCCAGCCGGTACAACCCCGGCTCCGCCGGGCGCAGGGTCTCCCGCAGGTGGTCGTACCAGGCGGGGTGGGTGAAGTCGCCGGTGCCGAGCAGACCGATGCCCTTACGCCGGGCCCACCACGCGAGGTTCGGCAGCGTGAGGTCGCGGCTGCACGCGCGCGAGTATTTCGAGTGGATGTGCAGGTCCGCGACGAATGGCGGGAGGCCACCGGGGGGTACGGCGCTGAACGGAGGCACGCCGCATCCTGTCACGCCCGCCGCGCCGGCCGCCCGCCGCCACGCGCGGACGTGACGTCCGCTATGCCGAGCGCAACTCGACCAGACTGATCTGCGGCTCGGCGCCGACCCGGACGGGTGGCCCCCAGAAACCGGCGCCGTTGGTCACGTAGACCTTGGTGCCGTCGACCTCGCCGAGCCCGCTGACCACCGGCTGCTCCAGCCGCACGGCCAGGTTGAACGGCACCATCTGCCCACCGTGGGTGTGCCCGGACAGTTGCAGGTCGACGCCGTACCGGGCCGCCTCCACCGCGGCCAGCGGCTGGTGGGCGAGCAGCACCACCGGGCGACTCGGATCACGGTCACCGAGCGCGGCGGCGAAGTCCGGCCCGGCCGCCAGGCCGCTGTCTCCGGTGGCGTCCAGGTCGTTCACGCCGGCCAGGTCCAGCACGCCACCCCGGGCCTGGATCTCCTGACGCCGGTTCTGCAGGACCCGCAGGCCCAGACGGTCGACCTCCTGGACCCACTCCTCCACCCCCGAGTAGTACTCGTGGTTGCCGGTGACGAAGAAGCTGCCGTAACGGGAGCGCAGGTCGCGCAGCGGCGCCGCGGCCGAGCCGAGTTCGGCGACAGAGCCGTCGACCAGATCCCCGACGACCGCGACCAGGTCCGCGTCGAGGCGGTTGATCGCGGCGACGATCCGCTCGGTGTGCGCGCGGCCGCGCAGCGGACCGAGGTGGATGTCGGAGACGGTGGCGATGCGCAGGCCGTCCATGCTGCGGGGGAGCTTGGCGAGCGGGATCTGCACCCGGTCGAGTCGTGGTGGGCCGAGGGCGGTGCGGACGCCGTACCCCACGGTGCCGGCGGCGGTGAGGCCGGCGAAGATGGCCGCCCCTCGGGCCAGCAGCAGCCGGCGGCCCGGGTCGTGATCCGGTGCCGCGACGGCGCCGGCGGCCGGCGGGTCGGTCGGCCCGGCGGCACCGACCAGCACCGGCTCGGGCGCGGCGGCGGTCGGCTCCGCGGCGACCACCCGGCGACGCAGCACCAGCCGGGTGACCAGCATCGGCACTTCGAGCACGATCAGCACGACGAGCAGGTAGAACATCAGCGCGAGCCACACGTAGCCCGGCCAGGCGAGCCAGTAGAGCCCGGCCTGCGTCCCGGCGAGGGTGACCGGCACGAGCAGCGCCAGCACCAGGGCGGCGATCGCGCCGATCCGGCGCCAGCGGCCCGGTGTGGTGATGTCCCGAACGAGCCGCTTCCACAGGTAGAGGTGGATCAAGCCGGTGATCAGGGCCAGGACGCCCACGAACCCCAGAACCGCCAACATGCGTGCGCCTCCCTCAGCCGCCCGCGAACGGGGGCAGGACATCGATCGTGGCCCCGGCCGGCAGGGGTGCCTGACGATCATGACAGGTGACGCCGTCCACCAGGAAACTCGCCACCCGCAGCACTGCGGCGAGCCGGTCGCCGTGGCGTCGCACCAGCTCGGCCGTGAGGTCGTCGAGGGACCGGCCGGCGGGCAGGACCTCCTCGGTCTGGCCGGCGGCGGCGCGGGCGCCCGCGAAGTAGCGGACGGTCAGCGGGCCCGGGGTCACGGCTCAGCCCCCGATCGCGGACATCGGCCGGGTCGGCTGGAGGAAGGTGGGGTCGTCGATGCCGTGCCCGGCGCGCTTGCCCCACATCGCGGTGCGCCAGCGTCGGGCCAACTCGTCGTCGTCCACGCCGGTGCGCAGGGCGGCACGCAGGTCGGACTCCTCGGTGGCGAAGAGACAGGCGCGGACCTGGCCGTCCGCGGTCAACCGGGTGCGGTCGCAGTCTCCGCAGAAGGGGCGGGTGACACTGGCGATCACACCGACCCGGGCGGGGCCGCCGTCGACCAGCCAGGTCTCCGCGGGCGCTGCGCCGCGCTCCGCCGGGTCGGGACCGAGGTCGAAGGCGGTCCGCAGGGAGGCCAGGATCTCCTCCGCGGTGACCATCGTGCTGCGGTCCCAGCCGTGCTGGGCGTCCAACGGCATCTGCTCGATGATTCGCAGTTGATAGTCGTGGTCGAGGGCGAAGCGCAGCAGGGCCGGCGCCTCCTCGTCGTTGACACCGCGCATCAGCACAGAATTGATCTTCACGGGACTGAGCCCGGCGGCCGCCGCACCGGCGAGGCCCGCCAGCACCGCGTCGAGGCGGGGACGGCGAGTGAGCCGGGTGAACCGGTCCGCGTCCAGAGTGTCCAGTGAGACGTTCACCCGGTCGAGGCCGGCGGCGCTCAGCGCCGGGGCCAGCCGGTCCAGCCCGATGCCGTTGGTGGTCAGCGAGATCCGGGGGCGGGGCTGCAACGCGGCGACCGCGGTCACGATGCCGACCAGCCCGGGCCGGATCAGCGGCTCACCGCCGGTGAACCGCACCTCGGTCACACCGAGCCGCTCGACGGCCACCCGGACCAGCCGGACGATCTCCTCGTCGGTCAGCAACTCGGGGCCGGCCAGCCAGGGCAGACCTTCGGCCGGCATGCAGTAGGTGCAGCGCAGGTTGCACTTGTCGGTGAGGGACACGCGCAGGTCCCGGGCGACGCGGCCGTACCGGTCGACGAGGACCCCGTTGGTCCCCGGGGCGGCGCTCACCTGTCGACCGTAGCGCGCTCGGCGCCGCCCAGGGCGGCACGGGCGGTCTGGACCACCACATCTCGGTAACTGCCGCCGAACAGGGCGGTGTGCACGAGCAGCAGATGCAGTTGATGCAGTGGCACCCGCTCGCGCCAGCCGTCCGACAACGGCCAGCTCTCCTGATAGGCGGCCAGCACCCGATCCAGGTGGGGGATGCCGCCGAAGAGGGCGAGCTGGGCAAGATCTGTTTCCCGGTGCCCGCCGTGCGCCGCCGGGTCGACGAGCCAGGCCCGGTCGTCGGCGCCCCACAGCACGTTGCCCGGCCACAGGTCGCCGTGGATGCGGGCGGGTGGCTCGTCGCCGCCGAGCCCATGGACCCGCTTGATCACCCGCTCGATCAGTGTGACGTCGGCGCTGGTCAGCGCAGCGGCGTCGGCCGAGCGCCGCAGGTAGGGGGTGAGGCGTCGCTCGGCGAACCACGTCGACCAGGGCCCGTCGGTCGGGGTGTTGTCCTGGGGAAGTGACCCGATGAAACCGGACCACGCGGCGCCGAAGGTGGCCGCACCCGCCTGGTGCAGCTCGGCCAACTCACGGCCGAAGCGGTCCGCGGCCTCCGGCGTCGGCTCGCCGGGCTCCACCCAGTCGAGTGTCAGCAGGTCCGGCAATGCCACGACCACCTCGGGTACGCCGACAGCGCCGGCCTCCCGCAGCCAGCGCAGGCCGGCCGCCTCGGCGGCGAAGAAGCCCTCCGGCGCCGGTCGGTCGGCCCCCTCCGGCCAGGACTTGGCGAAGACGGAGTGGCCGTCGTCCAGGGTGAGCCGGGCGGCAGCACAGATGTTTCCGCCGGCCACCGGCGTCTCCCGGAGCCGCTGATGGGTCCGGAAGGTCGGCAGGTGTGCCGGGTGCGCGCGCAGGTACGCCAGGTCCATCAGCGCACCGTAACCGCTCCCCATGACAGCACGGTCCCGCCCGAGGACACCGACACCGTTCCGGCAACCCGTAGGTGCGGGCTGAACAGGTAAAACACTCTGAGTAGCTGTGGATAAGCCGCGTGTCATCCACAGGGTCTGTCGAGCCGGGCGGACCCGCCGCACGCTTCCGTCATGACCTCGACCGACCGCCCCCAGCTCGCCGTCCGCTCACCCGCCGACCTGATCGCCGCAGTGCCGTACCTGCTCGGCTTTCATCCCACCGACAGCGTGGTCGCCGTGGCGTTGCTCGGTCGGCAGATCATCTTCGCCGCTCGTGCGGACCTGCCCGACCCGTCGACCGACCAGGTCGAGCGGGCCCGGCACCTGGCCGGTGTGATCCGCCGGCAGGGCGCGGAGGCCGCCACCGTGGTCGGCTACGGGCAACCCGATCGGGTGACGCCGGCCGTGGACGCGGTGCGCGCCGCACTGAGCGCCGGCGGGATGGACGTGCTCGACGCGCTGCGGGTGACCGACGGCCGGTGGTGGTCCTATCTCTGCACCGAGCCCGACTGCTGCCCACCCGAGGGCCGGCGCTACGACCCCGACGCCAACCCGTTGACCGCATCCGCTGTCTTCGCCGGCCAGGTCGCGCTCCCCGACCGGGCCGCCCTCGTGGCGCAGGTGTCACCCGTGGACGGCTCGGCCCGGGAGGCGGCACGCGCGGCGACCGCCCGGGCCCGGCTGAGGCTGGCCGAGCTGATCGAGCAGGCGCCCGAGAGTGATCTGCTCGGCGGTCGTGCGGTGCGTTCCGCCGGGGTGACGGCGGTCCGCGAGGCCCAGCGCCGGCAGCGACGTGGTGAGCGGCTCGACGACGACGAGGTGGCCTGGTTGAGCCTGCTGATGACCCACCTGCCGGTCCGCGACCACGCCTGGGAACGCACCGACGGTCGGGACCGGGACATCGCCCTCTGGACCGACGTGCTGCGTCGGGTCGAGCCGGAGTTGGTTGCCGCCCCGGGCGCGCTGCTGGCGTTCGCGGCGTGGCGAGCGGGGCAGGGGGCGTTGGCGGCGGTCGCACTGGAACGCACGTTGAGCCTGCACCCGGACTACTCGCTCGCCGTGCTGCTGGACGACCTGCTCCGCCGCGGCGTGCCCCCGTCCGAGCTGGACGGCTGGCCGTCGGTCGGAATGCCGGGCGTGGTCCGTCCCCGCAGACGGAGCCGACGTGGCCACCGCTGACCAGCATGGTAATACCGTGGGTGCTACCAGAGTGGGTAGGCTGCCGGGTATGACCGTGAAGCGCTCCGTGAGCCTCCCCGACGACGTCGCGGAGTGGCTCGACCAGCAGCCCAACGTCTCGGCCGCGATCACCGCTGCGGTGCGTGCCCAGATGGCCGCCGGGCATCTTCACGAGGTGCTGCGGCGAGCCGGCATTGAGCCGACCGAGGCGGGCCGGGCGCGGTGGCGGGCGCGACTGGCCACACCGATTCCGGCGGACGCACTGGCGGAGGCCCGCCGGATGCTGGGACGGGCCGGATGAGCGATCAGATCGCGGCCGTGTTCGACGCGTCGGCGTTGACGGCCTACATCGAGGGCAACGTCTCGGTGGGGGAGCTGATGCTGGAGGTCGCCGACGAGGGCCGGCAGGTTGCCGTCCCGGCCACCTGTCTGGCGGCCGCCATCGCGGGCGCGGGCGACGAGGTCGGCGCGGCGCTGCTGGCCCTGATGATGAGCGCGCCGGTGATCTGTCTGCTGCCGCTCGACGCAGCCGAGGTGCGGGACACCGGCACGTTGGCCCGTGCCGTTGATGGAGACATCTCGCTCGGTCAGGCCGCCAGTGCGGCACTCGCCCACGAGGCGCACTACGCGACAGTGCAGCCCAAGCTGGCGGCGAAGGTGCTGCCGACCAACTGGAGCATCCTCGACCTGGCCTGACCAGGCGACCCGACGGCGAGGCCGTCGGCGTGCGGCGTCCAAGCGGGCGGCAGGCCGGCTTGATCGACTCGGGCTTGATCGACTCCGCTTTCCGGAACTCGGGGTGTCCCCGCTGCTGCTATACCCCGATTTCAACGAACCCGAGTCGATCACAGATCCGTGCGCGAAGGTCCAGGGCATCCGTCGAAGGATGTAGGCGGTGCTCCTGTCCACGGCCGACGCGGCAGCGCCACAACCACCGGAGAATGATCTCGTGACCCCCGAATTGCTGCTGTCGCTGGCCGGGCTGGCGTTGATCGACAGCACCAGCATCGGCACCCTCTTCATCCCGATCTGGCTGCTGCTCGCGCCCGGGACGGTCAACGCGCGGCGGATCCTCGTCTACCTGGGCACCATCGCCCTCTTCTACTTCGCCGTCGGGCTGCTGCTCGCCGTGGGTGGCAGCCAGTTGGCCGACGTCCTCGGCGGGGCGATGGACAACCGGCCGGTGCTCTGGGCGCAGCTCGTTCTCGGCGTTGGGCTGTTCGCTCTCAGCTTCCGGTACGACGGGAAACGACGGCCACGCGGCGGCGGGGTGCTGCGGTGGCGGGACCGGGTCACCGCCGGTGACTCGTCGATGCGCTGGCTGGTGGGGCTGGCGCTACTCGCCGCGCTCGCGGAGGTGGCGACGATGCTGCCGTACCTCGGTGCGGTCGGTCTGCTGACCACCTCCGGGATCGGTGCGGCGGAGATCGTGGGGTTGCTCGCTGCCTACTGCGTGGTCATGGTCCTGCCTGCGGTGCTGCTGCTCGTGGCGCGAATGGCGTGGCCGAGGCTGGTCGAGCCGGTGCTGGTGCGGCTCAACGGCTGGATCGCACGCCACTCCGGCGGCATGCTCGGCTGGGTCCTCGGCATCGCCGGTTTCCTGGTTGCCCGCGATGCCGTGATCCGGCTGGGGCTGCTCGACGAGCTGGTGATCAGACTGTGACCCGTTCGGGACGGGCGTAGACGTTCATGGTGTTGCCGCGCAGGAAGCCGACCAGCGTCATACCGGCCTCCTCGGCCAACTCGGCGGCGAGGGTGCTCGGCGCGGACACAGCGGCCAGCAGCGGCAACCCCGCCATCCACGCCTTCTGGGTCAACTCGAAGCTGGCCCGCCCGGAGACCAGCAACAGGTGCCCGGCCAGCGGCAGCCGCCGTTCCCGCACCGCCCAGCCGATCACCTTGTCCACGGCGTTGTGCCGGCCCACGTCCTCCCGGAGCACCACCAGGTCACCGTCCGGGGTGAACAGCCCCGCCGCGTGGAGTCCGCCGGTCCGATCGAAGCCGCGCTGGGCGGCGCGCAGCCGGTCCGGCAGTTCGGTGAGGAGGGCGGCCGGCACGCTGAGCGGATCCTCCGAGACCGGGAACAGCGACCGGGTGCGGACCGCGTCGATGCTGGCCTTGCCGCAGACCCCGCAGGAACTGGTCGTGTAGAAGTTCCGGGACGGATCGGTGGTCGGTTCCGGCACACCGGGCGCGAGCACCACGTCCACCACGTTGTACGTGTTCGGCGTTTCCGCGCCGGCGCAGAGCTGCGCGGTCAACACGTCATCGGTCGACCGGATCAGCCCCTCGGTCAGCAGGAACCCGATGGCCAGGTCCAGGTCGTCGCCCGGGGTGCGCATCGTGACGGCGAGCGGTCGCCGGCGGCCGGGACCGGCCGCACCGACCCGGATCTCCAGCGGCTCCTCCACCGCGAGCGTGTCCGGTCGGCGGACCGACCCGCGTCCGTCAGCCGCCGCGTCCAGGTCGATCCGGAGTACGCCCCGTCGATCAGTTGCCCGTCCCATCCCGCCATCCTCCACCCCAGGCCGGCACGCCCGCACGGCCACCGGCCACCAGGCACCGGCAGCGAGCGCGTCTGGGCATCCACACGGCCAGCGCCGTCGGGGCGTCCACACGGCTACGGTGGCCGGATGGGGACGTACGCCGCCGTGGTGCTCGCGGGTGGGGCCGCCCGACGGATGGGCGGAGTCGACAAACCCGCGCTTCCGGTAGGTGGCCGGCCGATGCGCGACAGGGTGCTGGCCGCCGTCAGCGATGCCACGCTCCGGGTGCTGGTCGGTTCGGCCGACGCCGTCCCCGCAGGCGTGCGGGTCATCCGGGAGGAGCCACCCGGCGGTGGGCCGGTCGCCGCAGCGGCTGCCGGCCTGGCGCTGCTGGATTCCGACACGGCGCTTGTCGCGTTGCTCGCCGCCGACCTGCCGCTGCTCACCCGCTCCGCGATCGGAAAGTTGCTGGGTCACGTCGCCGAGGAGGCCGCGGTAGGCGGTGGCGAGCGACGGCCCGACGGGGCCTGCTTCGTCGACGGGGACGGGCGGCGGCAGTCGCTCTGCGGTGTCTGGCGCGTCGCCGCGCTGCGCGCCGGGCTGGACCGGCTGGCGGTCGAGCGCGGTGGCAGCCTGAGCGGGGCGCCGGTCCGGGCGTTGCTGGCCGGGCTCGTCGTACGGGAGGTGCCCTGGTCCGGCGACGGCCCGCCGCCCTGGTTCGACTGCGACACTGACGAGGACGTACGCCGGGCGGAGGAGTGGGCGCGATGACGGTGATGGACGACTGGGTCACGGCGGTGTGCACGGAGTTGGATCTGGACCCGGCCGGTGTGCCCGTGCCGGCGGTGCTGGATCTGGCCCGGGACGTCGCCCACCAGGTGCTGCGGCCCGGGGCGCCGGTCACCGCGTACCTCCTCGGGTTGGCGGTTGGTCGAGGGGCGGACCCGGCCGACGCCGCGGCCCGGGTCAGCGCGCTGGCGGGCACCTGGCCCGTCGAGCTGGGCGCCGACCCTGCGGACCCGACGGCGCGCTGACCGCCGTTGTCCGATCCCGGTCCGGGCTGATTCGGCCCACGGGCGGCGTGGGTAGGGTGATCGTGACGGACGGAGGCGATCATGACGGCTGACCACCCCTCGGCGCCGCACGGTGAGCTGCCTGGCGCTACGGCTGAGCCGGTGGAATCGATCCTGCTCGACGAGCCCAGCACCACCGACCTGCGGGCGAAGGTGACCGAGGCGTGGCAGGAGTTCGCTCGCGCGCTCGCCGTGCGACTGCGGGACCTTCCGGTGGGGGCGCATCTCGACGTGACGCTGGACCCGACCGCCTCCGGCACCGGAGACGCCGTCTATTCGATCAGCGTCGACGTGGACGCCGACGGCGTGCTGTCCGCCCGTGCGGTCGGAAACGCCGCCCTGCCGGCGGGCTACCGACTGGACCGGGGCGCGGTGGCGGACATGGTCGCGCTCGGTTGGTCCCCGCCGGGGGTGGTCCCCGGCTCCGGTGGTTCCTTCGGGCTGAACGCCACGACGGGCGAGTCGACCAGGGTCGCCACGCTGCTCTCCCGCACGCTGCGCGACGTCTACGGTGCTCCGCACCCGGCCTTCCTGGTCTATCTGGTGCACGACGCCGAGGGGGAACCGCTGTCCTCGGAACCGCTGGGCACCGCGCGCAGCGAGTTCGGTCCGGACGCCGATGTCGAGGCGGACCTGGAGGAGGCGCTCGCCGAGGCGGCCGCCGCGCAGGTCGAGCGGGACGACGTGCTCGACCTGGCGGACCGGGTCCGTACGGTGGTCTCCACGATGTTGAAGTCGGACACCGACCGATTGCAGATCGACTCGGACGGCGACATCACCATCCGCGCCGGCTCGGCGATGGTCTTCGTGCGGGTGCGGGACAATCCACCTCTGGTGGACGTCTTCTCCCCGGTTCTCACCGAGGTGGAGCCGACCGAACGCCTCTACGTCAAGCTCTCCGAGTTGACCAACCGGATGCCGATCGGCCGCCTCTACTGCGCCGACGACACGGTCTGGGCGTCGATCCCGGTCTTTGGCCGCAACTTCCAGGCCACCCACCTGATGCTGGCGGTGCAGGTGATGACGGGTCTCGCCGACGAGCTGGACGACCGTCTGCACGGCGAGTTCGGCGGCAAGCGGTTCTTCGGTGAGGGCGACAAGCCGGTCCGACGCGACGACTCGGAGCACCGCACCGGCATGTACCTCTAGAGCACGTCCAGCAGGGTCTTGCCGACCGTCGCGCGCGCCTCGATGGCGGCGTGCGCGTCGGCGGCGCGGTCCAGCGGGAATCGCTGGCCGATCAGCGGTCGCAGGCGGCCGGCCGCCGCGTCCGCCAGGGCCTGCTCGGTGTACGCCCGCAGCCGTGCGGGCGGCACGTCCGGCCGGATCAGTGTGACCTGCCGTGCCGTGGCGGCCTCCCCGGAGACCGGCGACCACTCTCCGCTGGCCAACCCGAAGCTGACCATGCGGCCACCCGGGTCCAGCAGCTCGAATGCCGCTCGGGCCACCGCCCCGCCGACCCCGTCGAGCACCACGTCGACCCCACCCGTCGCAGCTCGGATGCGGTCGGCCCAGTCGGGCAGGCGGTAGTCGACGGCCAGGTCGGCGCCCAGGCCGGTCAGCAGCTCCACCTTGCGGGGCCCGCCGGCGACGCCGATCACCCGGGCGCCGGCCCGGGACGCGAGCTGCACGAGGAGGCTGCCCACGCCGCCAGCGGCGGCCTCCACCAGCACCCGGTCACCGGGTTGTACGCCCACTGCCTCGATCAGCATGGTGGCGGTACGCCCGTCGGCCAGTAGTGCCAACGCGTCGTCCAGCGCCAACCCGGCGGGCACCTCGATCGGTGCTGACACGTCCACCACCGCGCGTTCGGCGTAGGCGCCGGAGCCGCCGGTGCCGCTGACCACCCGTCGTCCGATCAGTGCCGGGTCGACGTCCGGCCCGACGGCGGTGATCGTCCCGCCGACGCCGTTGCCGGGGATCAGCGGTGGTGTGACCTGGAACGGCCCGGGGCGACCGGAGCGCTGCTGCGTCTCGACGAAGGTGATGTTCACGTGCGCGACGTCGATCAGCACCTGCCCGGGGCCGGGCGTCGGGTCGGGGGCGGTGCCCGGCACCAGCACGTCGGGCCCGCCGAACTCCCGCAACCAGATCGCCCGCATGTGGTCCCCCTCGGCCTCGGCGGGCCTCGTGCCACGCCACGACCATCGCACCTGTTGAAGCGGGCTTGAGGTCAAGGTCGGGTGGAGGGACCCACGCCCGGGGATTCGACCAGCCGGGAGAGCACGATGGTGCTGCGGGTGGAGGTCACGAAGGACTCGGCGCGCAGCCGCTCCAGCGCCGCCTCCAGGTGGGCGATGTCGGCGGCGCGCAGGTGCACGAGGGCGTCCGCCTCCCCGGAGACCGTGTACGCGCCGACCACCTCCGGGTGTCGGCGTGCGGCCACCCCGATCTGTGCGGGGGTGGTCCGGCCGGCGCAGAACAGCTCGACGAACGCCTCCGTGGTCCACCCGACGGCGGCCGGGTCCACGACGGCGGTGAATCCCCTGATCACGCCGGTGGCCCGCAGCCGGTCGACGCGACGCTTGACTGCCGGGGCGGAGAGTGACACCCGCGTGCCGATGTCGGCGTACGACGCACGGGCGTCGGCGACGAGTAACGCAATGATCCGCTGGTCTACCGCGTCTATCTGCAACGTTCCGCCTCTGGGAAGCAACGGTTGTGGCTGTTACCAAAGTTCAACGGTACCTACTCTTGGTGACCGTGAACCAGCACCGAGTCCCGCGAAAGCGGACATATCTCTTGTGCTCGCCGGAGCACTTCGCGGTTGAGTACGCGATCAATCCGTGGATGGACGTGACCACCCCGGTCGACAGGGACCTGGCCGTCAAACAGTGGGACCGGCTGCGCGAGACGCTGGTCGGCCTCGGTCACGAGGTGCACCTGCTCACCCCCGAGCAGGGCCTGCCCGACATGGTCTACGCCGCCAACGGCGGCTTCACCGTGGACGGCAGCGTGTACGGCGCTCGGTTCAAGCACGAGCAGCGGGCCGCCGAGGCCGCCGTTCACCACGCCTTCTACGAGTCGCAGGGCTGGCGGTTCATCGCACCGAGCGAGACCAACGAGGGCGAGGGCGACTTCGCGTACGTGCCGGAGGCGCACGGCGGGCTCATCCTGGCCGGGCACGGCTTCCGCACCGAGCTTCCGGCGCACGGCGAGGCGCAGGAGGCGTTGGGTCGGCCGGTGGTGTCGCTGCGCCTGATCGACCCTCGCTTCTATCACCTGGACGTGGCGCTCGCGGCCATCGACGACTCGAACGTCGTCTACTTCCCGGGCGCGTTCTCCGCGGCCAGCCAGCGGGTGCTCACCCAGCTCTTCCCGGACGCGGTGATCGCCGACGACGAGGACGCGATGGCCTTCGGGCTCAACCTGGTCAGCGACGGCGCCAACGTGGTGCTCAACAGCGAGGCCACCCGGCTGGCCGGCAAGCTGAAGGCCGCCGGATACAACCCGGTGGCGGTCGACCTGGCCGAGCTGAAGAAGGGCGGCGGCAGCGTGAAGTGCTGCATCGCCGAACTGCGGCACTGACCCGCGAACGCCTCGGGGCCGGCCTCCCACTGAGAGACCGGCCCCGAATCGTGCTCCGGGTGGGCGTTCAGCCCAGCGTGGCCAGCTCGTTGATCAGCACGTTCGACATGACCTGACCGTCGCGCTGTACCTCCCGCAGATACCACTTCTGCTGGGGCGTGCGCGGCTGGTTGAACTGCCAGATGCCGCGCGGGCTGTCGATCTGGCCGATCTTGCCGAGGGCCAGGTTGACCTGCTGCGGGGTGGGCTTCCCGCCGGTCAGCTGGATTGCCTGGTCGAGGACCTGCGCCGCGTCGTACGACGCCATCGCGTAGGTCGTGGGGGTGACCTGGTACTTCTTGCGGTAGGCCGAGGCGAAGACCCGGTTGGACGTGTTGTTCAGGTCGGCCGAGTAGTTCAGCGCGGTCTGGATGCCCAGCGCGTTGTCCTTCAGGTTCTCCAGCACGGAGCCCTCGGTGAGGAAGCCGGGTGCGTAGACCGGGCCGGCGAACTTCTCCCGAAGCTGCTTGATGAACTCCACAGCGGCAGCCCCGGCGAAGAAGCAGAAGACGGCCGTGGGCTTCTTGGCCAGTGCCTTGGTGATGTCCGAGGCGTACGTCGTCTTGCCCGGGTTGGGGTTGGCGCTCGTGTAGGTCACCGGGTCGGAGATGCGCGCGTCGTTCGCGCCGAACTCCTCCCGGAAGCCGCGCACCACGTCCGGGCTGCCGACGTTCTCCGGCATGATGATCGCGACGCGGCTGTTCGGCCTCAACTGGTCGCGCAGGTAGCGGCCCAGCGCCCGGCCGGCCTCGTCCAGCACGTACGACGTCCGCCAGATGTAGAAGACGCTCTGCAGGCTGCTCGGTGAGGCGTTGGAGCCGATCAGCGGGACGCGGGCTTCCTCGACGGTGTCGCGGATGCCGACCATCACCGCCGAGTTGACCACGCCGGTGAGCGCCAGCACGCCCTGCTTGAGCAGGCCTTCGACGGCGGCCTTGCCGGTCTTGGCGGTGTCACCCTCGTCGGCGGTCAGCAGGTTGACGGGGTGGCCGCCCAGCCGCTGGTCGTGCAGGTCGAGGAAGACCTGGAAGCCGTTGGTGATGTCGTCGCCGATGCTCTTGAACCCGCCGCCCTGCGGCGTGATCAACCCGATCTTGATCGGGCTGCGGTCGGCGGCCGGCTGGGCGTCGGTGTCGGAGCCACACCCGGCGACGAACCCGGTGGTACCGAGCGCGGCCAACAGTTGGAGCGCCCGCCTGCGATTCATCTGCGACACCGAGTTCCTTCCAAGGAGCGTTGCAGGGCCGAACACCGCCCCTCCGGCGTTCTACCTGGTCCGCGACGCTGCGTCAATGGCTATAGATCATCGTGCAGGGCCCGCAAAGCGTCGAGAACCTGAGGCCAGGCGGACGACTCAGGGTCGATCAGCCCGAAATGCTCGCATCCGGGCAGTTCAACAAGGGAGATATCGGATCCTGCGCCACGGGCTGCTGTGACGAAGTCGCGGCTCATCTCCGCCGGAACCTGTTGATCCTCCAAGCCGTGAATGACTACGGTGCGTGTTCGAATGGGTACCAGCATTCGTGGATCCGCCGCCGCGTACCGGTCCGGCACCTCCGCCGGGCCGCCGCCGAGCAACGCCGCCACCGCGCCCGCGTCCAGGTCCCGCCGGTACGCCTCGCCCAGGTCGGCGATCGGGGCCAGGGCGAGCACCCCGGCCACCGTCGCCGGGGCGCTGGCCGCCACGTACATCGCCAGGTGGCCGCCGGCAGAGTGCCCGAGCAGGATCGGCGCGGCCCGGGTCACCCGGCCGGGCAGCGCCTCGGCGGCCAGCGCCGGCAGCTCGGCCACGCCGGTCAGCACGTCGGTCAACGTGCCCGGCCAACCGCCTCCCGGCTGCCCGGTCCGCCGGTATTCCAGCTGCACCACCGGGTAGCCGCAGGCAGCGAGAGCGGCCGCGAGCGGGCCGGTGTGCCGCCGGTCGTACTCGGCCCGCCAGAAACCGCCGTGCACCACGACGACCAGCGGTCGCGCGGGGCCGGTCCCCGCCGGGAAGCGCAGGTCGGCCACCTGATCCGGGTGGTCGCCGTACGCGACGGTCCGGTCGGGTTCCGGCGCGGGTCGGGTCAGCACGGCGCGCGGGTCGACAGGCATGGCGCGACGGTAGCGCGCCCCGCCCGGGTGTTTCGGCCCCGGGAGTAGGTCCCGGGCGGCATGGGTCGCGCTCGCTGGGTAAAGATGGACCCCATGACCGAAGCGCGCTCCGCTGGACAAGACGACGAGCCCGGCCCCGACGATTCCGGCCACTCCGGCACCGTTGTGGTGGTCGGCCCGGACGGCCGGCCGATCGGCACGATGCAGACCGACGAGGGCCAGGGCGAGGACCCGACCCGCCTGGTCGAACAGCCGGCCAAGGTGATGCGGATCGGCAGCATGATCAAGCAGTTGCTGGAGGAGGTGAAGGCCGCACCCCTGGACGACGCCAGCCGCAACCGGATGCGGGAGATTCACGAGCGGTCGATCGTCGAGCTGAAGGAGGGCCTCGCCCCCGAGCTGCGCGACGAGCTTGAGCGCATCTCGCTGCCCTTCGCCGAGGACAAGGCCCCCAGTGAGGGCGAGCTGCGGATCGCGCACGCCCAGCTCGTCGGCTGGCTGGAGGGCCTGTTCCACGGCATCCAGGCGGCCCTGGTGGCCCAGCAGATGGCCGCCCGGGTCCAGTTGGAGCAGATGCGCGGCGGCCGGCAGGCGCTGCCCAGCGGCCCCGGCGGGATGGTCCCCGGGATGCCGGGCATCGCCCAGCCGGGCGGCGGTGAGGGCCACAACACCGGTCAGTACCTCTGACCGGTCGCGGCCCGCTCAGTCCAGACCGAAGACCTTCTCCAGGTACGCCGCCACGCCGTCCTCGGTGTTCGCCGTCGTCACATCGTCGGCGACCGCCAGGACGGCGCGGTGCGCGTTGGCGACCGCCACGCCCCGCCCCGCCCAGGTGAGCATCGGCACGTCGTTCGGCATGTCGCCGAAGGCCAGCACGTCGGCGGCGCTCACCCCGAGTCGATCGCAGTACCAGTCCAGGCCGGCAGCCTTGGTCACCCCGGCGGCGGAGATCTCCACCAGGCCGGACGACGACGAGTGCGTGGCCTCCGCCAGCCCCGCCACCGCTGCCGCGATCAGCTCGGCGAACGCGTCCGGGTCCTGCTCGCCGGCCCGGGCCAGCAGCTTCACCGCCGGGGCCGAGAGCAGTTCCTCGGGCGTTTCGACCGGTCGGATGCCGGCGGCGTCGGCGTCCCAGCGCAGCGGGTAGTGCGCCTCGTGTCGCATCTCCCGGCTGTTGAGGATCTCGACGGCGAAGCTGATGCCGGGCACCTCGGCGCGCAGCCTCCGGGCCACCTCGGCCAGGTGCTGCGGCGCCAGCGGGTCAGCCCGCAGCACCTCGTCGGAGAACGGGTCGTAGACCACTGCCCCGTTGGCGCAGACAGCCGGCAGAGGCTCGGCCAGTTGGTCGTACACCATCTTGAGCCAGCGGACCGGACGGCCGGTGACCAGGACGACCGGCGTGCCTTGCGCGGAGATCCGCGCGAGCACGTCGGTGGTGCGTGGGCTGACGGTGTGGTCGTCGCGGATCAGCGTGCCGTCGATGTCGGTGGCGATCAGGCGGGGTGTCTCTTGCATCACCGGGACAGTAGCCGGTCGAGGTACACCGCCACTCCGTCGTCGTCGTTGCGCAGGGTCACCTCGTCGGCGGCGGCCCGGACGTCCGGGTGCGCGTTGGCCACCGCCACCCGCGCCCAGCCGGCCCACTCGAACATCGGCAGGTCGTTGGGCATGTCACCGAAGACCAGCACGTCGGCCGGGTCGACCCCGAGGGTCTGCGCCACCACGGTCAGCCCGCTCGCCTTGTCCACGCCGGGCGGGCAGATCTCGATGAAGCCGAGCCCGGCCTGGGTGAGCGTGGCGACCTGCGGTGAGACGATCCGGCGGGCCACCGCCAGCAGCTCGTCCACGTGGTGGTCGGCGGTCCGGGCGAATGCCTTGATCACATCGCAGGAGAGGCACTCCGCGCGGGTCCGCGCCTCGAACCGGTCCTGGTAGGGCCAGCTCTCGTGGTAGTCACCCCAGAGCGGCGCGTCATGCTCGTCGGACGCCTCGACCATCACCGTCAGCGGGCCGACAGCGGCTTCCAGGTCGGCGAGCAGCCGGGCCAGCACCTCGGCGGGCAGCCGCTCGTCGCGGAGCACCAGCGGGCCGGAGGGGTCGCTCTGGTCGACCACCCGTCCGCCGCCGGCCATCACCAGGAAGTCGGCGGCGCGGATGTCGTTGCGGGTCAGTTCGGTCAGCCGGGGGCCGCGACCGGTCGCGCCGACCACCGGAATTCCGGCGGCCCGCACCCGGTCGAGCACCCCATGGGTGTACGCGGAGACGGTCTCGTCGCCGCGGACCAGTGTCCCGTCGAGGTCGGTCGCGATCAGCTTGGGTAGTCCCGGGCGGGTCATGGTTCCTCCTTCGCCCGCCGCCGTCGCAGCCTGCCGTGCGGTCGGAAAAGCCGAGGCCCGGCGTAACGGCGGGCAGCAACCGTACCTCGCGGAACGGGTCGCATCCATGGCTTCCAGGCGAATCGGACGCCAACGGGCGGCACCCCACCGGTGTCCGTCGAACGCGGCGCGGCGAGGACAGCCGTTGCCGGGATCCGCGCAGCTCAGGACTGGGTGTCGGGGCGCGCGAAAGGCGCGGCGGGGGTGACCGTCAGGTCGGCCGGTGCGGGCAGGCCGTCCTCCTGCACCGGGTCGCGGTCCCGGCGACGGCGCCAGGCACGGGCCGCCGGCGCGTCCCCAGGCTGGTCGTCCTCCGGCGTCCCGGCCGGGGCCAGCCGCAGGGCCGCACCGAGCAGCACACAGGCGGCGAAGGCCATGATCAGGCCGCGACCGTACTCGGCCTTGAAGCCGTCCTGTGCCGAGTAGAAAAAGGTGCGCTGACCGGAATCGTTGAGGGTGGCCGTGGCGGCGACCAGCAACGCCAGCAGGGCACCGGCCAGCGTGAGGCCGGTCAACCGGGCATTCGACCGCACGGACGCGGTGCCGCGAAGCGCCAACACCACGGTGCAGACCAGTGCGAGAAGCCCCACCAGGTAGCCGACACCGAAGCCGCCGACCTCGGACACCCCGGCGGGCACCTCGATCGTGGCGTCCCCCTCGGGCCCGCCGTTCGGCAGGCTCATCACCAGCCACTCACCGACCATCGAGGCGACCCCGGCCACCGCGCCCAGACCGGCGAGCAGCAGGGGCACCCTGGGGTCCTGGGTGAGCCCGGCCAGGGACCAACCGAACCGGCGGCGCGCGGCCGGGTCGTCGTCGGCACCCCACTCGATCACGGCCAGACCGTCGGAGCGGTCGCCCTGCCGTGGGATGGGAAGCTCCTCGGACATCGGTCATCCTTCCGTCCGGTCACGGACCTGGGTCGCATCATGGCACAGCCAGCTGTGCGTGACGGGGATCGCAGGGCCTGCGTCCGCCCCGGTCGGTCGCTCGGCGGTCACCTTTCCGCTAGCGTTCTCCCCATGCCTATCCGTACCGCTTCAGCACAATGGCAGGGCAATCTCACCGAGGGCGCCGGCACCGTCCGCACCGGTAAGGGCGGCCTGTCGGGCAACTACTCGTTCAAGTCGCGCTTCGAGGAGGGCGAGGGCACCAACCCCGAGGAGCTGATCGCCGCCGCGCACGCCGGCTGCTTCTCGATGGCGTTCTCGAAGGCCCTCGCCGACGCGGGCTCGACGGCCACCTCGGTCGAGACCACCGCCAAGGTCCACCTGGACAAGACCGACGCCGGGATGACCGTGACCCGGATCGACCTGGAGACCGTCGGCCAGGTCCCGGGCATCGACGACGCGGAGTTCCAGAAGCTCGCCGAGGCCGCCAAGGCCAACTGCCCGATCTCCCGCCTGCTCTCGCCCGGCGCCGAGATCACCCTCAACGCCCGCCTGGCTTCCTGAGCCGGTCGACCCACGAACCGCTCGACCACGGAGAGAGCCCTCGCCCACCTCGGGAAACACTCTCTCCGTGGCCCCGCGGATCCCTGCGGTGCTCCAACTGACCGGGCCGGGCGCACCCCGCATCGGGCAGAATGGGTGAGGTGCCGGTGGAGATGACCCGCGAGCGCTTCGAGGAACTCGTCGGCGATGCCCTCGACGAGGTGCCCGAGGAACTGCTCGGCCTGATGAGCAACGTGGTGATCCTCGTCGAGGACGACCCGCCGCCGGGCGAGGCCGACCTGCTCGGTCTCTACGAGGGTCACGCCCTCACCAGCCGCGGCTGGGACTACTCCGGCGTCCTGCCGGACCGGATCTTCATCTACCGACACCCGATCCTGCGGATCTGCGACAACGACGACGACGTCATCGACGAGGTGGCGGTGACCGTGGTGCACGAGATCGCCCACCACTTCGGCATCGACGACGAGCGGCTGCACGCGCTGGGCTGGGGCTGAGCGCCACCGGTCAGCGGCAGCCGGTCCTCGCAGCGCGGCCGCTGGCACGTGGTTGCCCGGGTCGCCTACCTTCGGTGCAGCGACCGCAACCCTGTCAGGAGGCACCCTTTCATGCGCAGCGAGCTGTTCTCCTCGGAGAATCTGGAAAAGGAGTCCGCACAGCCCGGCATGCGGCTGCAGAACTCCAAGATGTTGAAGATCGAGCTCAACGGTGAGGCGATGGCCCGGGTCGGGTCGATGGTCGCCTACCAGGGAAATGTGCAGTTCCAGGCGTTGGGCTCGGGTGGGCTCGGCAAGTTCCTCAAGCAGAAGCTCACCGGCGAGGGCGTCCCGCTGATGAAGGTCTCCGGCCAGGGTGACGTCTTCCTCGCCGAACTGGCCAAGGACGTGCACATCATCGACCTGGAGCCGGGCGACGCCCTCTCCATCAACGGCTCCAGCGTGCTCGCCTTCGACTCGACCCTGCAGTACGACATCAGGATGGTCGGCGGCGCCGGGATGGCCTCGTCGTCCGGCCTGTTCAACTGTGTGTTCAGCGGCTACGGCCGGATCGCCATCACCACCAAGGGCACGCCGGTCGTGCTCAACGTGGACGCCCCGACGTACGTCGACCCGCAGGCCGCGGTCTGCTGGTCGGCCAACCTTCAGACCGGCTACCACCGGGCCGAGCAGATGGGCCTCGGCACGCTGCTGGGCCGACGCACCGGTGAGTCGTTCACGATGAGCTTCGCCGGCCAGGGCTTCGTGGTGGTGCAGCCGTCCGAGGAGCCGCCGGTCCTGGGCAGTGGCCAGCAGCAGCAGGAGGGCGGTCTGCTCGGCGGTCTGCTGAGCTGACAGCGGCGGTGCGGGCGCTCCCGAGTTTTGGGGGCGTCCCGCGCCTGGTCAGGTCAGCTCGCCGGTGCGTAGTCGGGCCAGCCAGGCTGCCGCGTCGGCGTAGTCGACGTCGGAGAGGCCGGCCGGTGCGGGCACCGGCCGCTCGCCCGCCGACTCGGCCCACCGGTGCCGGGGATACGAGCCCAGGAACCGGACGTCGGCGCAGACCCGGCGGAGCCCCTGCAACGCCTCGCCTAGGCGGACGTCGGCCACGTGACCGGTGCAGTCCAGGAAGAAGACGTACCGGCCCAGCGCCTCCCCGGTCGGGCGGGACTCGATGCGGGTCAGGTTGACCCCGCGGACGGCCAGCTCCATCAGCACCGACAGCAGCGCGCCGACACGGTCGTGGGCGATGTAGACCGCGAGCGAGGTGAGGTCGTCGCCGGTCGGCGGCGGGGGCGGCCCCGGGCGGGACACCAGCACGAACCGGGTCACCGCGTCGGGATGATCCGCGATCTTGTCGGCGAGTATCGCGAGCCGGTGCCGGGTCGCCCCGATCGGCGCGCAGATCGCCGCGTCGTACTCGCCGGCGCCGGCACCGGCGGCAGCCGCGCCGTTGGACAGCACGTCGACCACGACGGTGTCGGGCAGGTGGTCGCGCAGCCAGCCCCGGCACTGGGTGGACGCCTGCGGGTGGGCCGCCACCGTCCGGATCGAGGTCAGCGACGTGCCGGGTCGGGCGCCAAGCACGAACTCCACCGGCAGGATCACCTCCCGGGTGATCACCAGCGGCTCGCCCTCGGCCATCTCGTCCAGCGTGACGCCGACCGCGCCGCCGATCGAGTTTTCCAGCGGCACCAGCGCGGCATCGGCGTCGGAGTCACGGACGCTGTCCAGTGCCTCACCGACGCTGCGGGCGGGCGTACGGGTGCCGCGCTCGGCGGCTGGGACGGAACGCAGGGCCTGCTCGGCGAAGGTGCCCTCCGGCCCGAGGTAGACGAAACGTGTCGGCGGTGTTCCCGGCATGCCGATCAGCCTACGCACCCGGGCCGGCGGCCGGACCGGCCTCACAGGCGAGGGCGCGGATCCCGGCGGGGCCGGTGGCGCGTACCTCGATGGTGCAGACGTCCGTGCCGGCCGTGACCAGCGTCGGTGCGGCCGCCTGGCCCCGGGTCACCACCTGGAGTTCCTCGTGGCCGGTCACCTCCAGCACGGTGAACTGCCAGTCGGCGGCGCAGAGTGGGCCGGTGCGGACCTGGACCCGGACGTTGGCCGGGAGGACTCCCGCCCGCCCGCGCAGCAGCTGCACCACCCGCTGCCCGGTCGGCCCGTTGCGACAGGCGGTCGCGACCAGACCGGCATCGGCGGTGGGCGTGACCGCGACGGGCGGCGGTGCGGTCACCTGCGGGGTGGCGGGAGCGGTGCTCGCGCCAGGTGGCGTCGGTGCCGCGGTGTGGGTGGGCAGGGCGGTCGGCTCACTCAGCTCGGGTGGGGCGCCACAGCCGGCCAGCACCGTGACGACGAACACCGCGAGTGCGACCGGCAGGACCCGGGCGGCGGTCCCTGCGGGGACGCGACCGGTCGACCGGCCACGAGTCGCCGGTGAGATGTGGATCGTCGCCCGCGATGGGGGAGACGCGGGGCGGGGTGGGGTGAACGGCACGGGCCGATCCTCGGACATCGGAGAATTCGTCGCGGCCGGGGTGGCCGAGCCCATCGTAGGGTGAGCGGCCGGTGGGGGTGAAGCTCAGCAGGTGACGCGGTGCCCGGCGCGCTGTAGCGCGGCAGTGCCCTCGGTCAGCCGGACGGCCGGCACCAGCAGATAGTCGGTGTCGAAGGTGGAGAACGTGACCACGCTGACCCGTGCCTCGGCCAGCGGGTCGACCAGCGCGGCCAGGCTGCCGATGGCGGCCATCCCCACCGGGGCGGTGACCCGCAGACAGCGCCACACGGTTTCCACCACGGCCTGTGCCGGAGCCCGGTCGGTCGGGCAGATCACGGAGATCCCGTCGGAGGTCCAGCTCACCGTGACCACGTCGGTGTCGCGAAGCCCGCTGGACAACGCGTACGGCAGGGTGGTGCCGGCGGCCAGGCGGCACACGGCGTAGTCCCCCGGCAGCAGCGCGATATCGAGCATGAGGGCACCCTACGGCCTGCGCGCGGGCTCATCCCAGCAACGCCGCGTGCGGTGAACAACACACTCCGCCGCAGGTCAGACCTCGGAGAAGAAGGTGAGCGAACCGGCGACGGTGCCGTCGGTGAGCACCGGAGTGGAGATCGCGTCGACGGTCGCGTCGGAGTTGTCGGCCGAGGCGGCCTGCACCCGGAGCAGCCCACGAGCGAGTCGGCCGGACGAGAGCGCCAGCAGGGGCGGGATCTTGTCGGCCTCGGCCTCGGTCAGCTCGCCCCGGTTGGCGGTGAAATCGAGCAGGCGCAGCCCTCCGTCGAGCAGCGGTCGCCCGATCAGAGCGCCCGGCTCGCCCAGACAGAGCAGCTCGCAGCCGGCCGTGGAGATCGCCACCACCCTCGTGTCGGCGTCGATCAGCAGGCACGGCTCGTCGGCCCGGGACACTGTCGAGGACCATTGGCCGACATTGTCGGACTCCGGCTCTGTCGAGGCCCGCGCCGCCGGCACGAACGCTTCCGAGAGCGAAAGTTCGACGTGGGCCACCGCGCCTCCTATGTGCACCGATCGACTGTCCACGCTAGCGGGTCGCCGACGAATCACCGAGCGCACCTGGTCACCCTGGCCGCACAGCCTGAACCGAGGCGGCCGGTGACGGCGCGGGAAGCCGGTGAGGTGGACGGGGGACCGGAGCCGCGTGGCGTCGCCGGTGACGTTACCGGCGACTGGCCGGCTTGTCAGCGGCCGTTCGGCCCTCGTCATACCACCGGTAGTCGGCAGCTGGACGGTACGTGCCGTTCAGCCAGGTGCCAGGGTGCTGTGCGACCCGGGACAGCTTCTCGGCCGTGGCAGGGCTGATCCGACTGCCACCGGCCACGAGAAGCCGATCCAGCTCGCGGTGGGTGGCCATCAGACAGTCCTTCGGAAGGCCGTAGACACTGATAACGCCGGAGCCGACGAAGGTCAGCACCGGCGTCACCGGGACGGGCAGCCCCACCGCGTCGGAGAGGGCCTTGCTGGCCCGCTTGGCGTCCCGGCGGGACTCGGCCACGTACGGCGGTCGCTTGCCGTTGATCTGCACGACGTCCCCGGCGACGAGCACTCTGGCCCGGCCGTGGTCGGCGATGGTCACGGCGAAGAGGCCGCTCGGCCCGATGGCGAGGAACCCGGCGCGCTCGTCCTGACCGCGGTCGAGGATGTCTGTCACGTCGGTGCGCGGCCACTCGATCACGTGCCAGGCGGGCCCGAGGTGATCGAGTTGGCCCAGCGCCCGCGCCCCGGCCGCCTCCAGGCGGCGCGCCCCTCGCTCGGCCCGACGGCGGCGGGCCCATTCGAGCGGTGTCGGACGGACTGGTTCGAGAACCCCCGTCGACTCGGCACGGGGGTGTGGCACCGCGACGGGCGGCAGTGCCCGAGCGGACGGTACGGCTCGTCGTGCGGGAAAGACAGTCATCGTCGTCGACCTCCGGCAAAAGGTCCCTCGAAGTTATGTCCCCACTACCCTACGTTGCCACTACCGGGGTTCGGCAAGCCGGAGCGCCGGAATGACTGTGGATGAATGCCATATTCATCCACAGTTCTTTTCTCGGATGCCGCCAAACCCTGCCCTACGCTGCGGGAGTGACCCACTACGTCGACAGTGAAGTCGGGCGGCTCGGCACCGTACTGCTGCACCGGCCCGGCCCCGAACTGGCCCGGCTCACCCCACGCAACAACGACTCGCTCCTGTTCGACGCGATCCCCTGGGTCGGGCGGGCCCAGGAGGAGCACGACGCGTTCGCGGCCGCCCTGCGCGAGCGCGGGGTGGAGGTGCTCTACCTGGCCACCCTGCTGGCCGAGACGCTTGCCGTCGCGGACGCTCGCGCCGAGCTCACCGAACAGGTGCTGCGTTCCCGACGGCTCGGCGACACCCTGCGGGCCCGCGTCGCGGACCACCTCTCCTACCTGGACCCGGCGGCACTGGCCGACGTGCTGACCGCCGGGCTGGCCCACGAGGAACTGCGGATCAGCTCGGAGCGGCCCGGCGGGCTGGTCTACACCCTGATGGATCGGCACGACTTCGTCATCGACCCGCTGCCCAACCTGCTGTTCACCCGAGACTCGTCGCTCTGGATCGGCGACCGGGTCGGCGTCACTAGCCTGGCCATGCCCGCCCGCCGCCGCGAGACCACGCTGACCGACGCCATCTACCGGCACCACCCGCGCTTCGCCGGCACCGAGTTCGTCTACCGCCCCAACCTCGAACACCTTGAGGGTGGGGACGTGCTGCTGCTCGCGCCCGGGGTGCTGGCGGTCGGGGTGGGCGAACGGACCACACCGGCCGGTGCCGAACGCCTCGGTCGGCAGGTCTTCGCCGCCGGCCTGGCCCACACCATCCTGGTGGTGCCGATCGCCCAGAAGCGCGCCACCATGCACCTCGACACCGTCTGCACGATGGTCGACGTGGACGCCGTGCTGATGTACCCCAACATCGCGAGCACGCTGTCGGCGTACACCGTCATCGCCGGCGCGGACGGTGAGGACCCGCGGGTGGACGGGCCGGCGCCGTTCCTGCGGGCCGCCGCCGACGCGATGGACCTCGACCTGCTCCGGGTCATCGACACCGGGCTGGACCCGGTCACCGCGGAACGCGAGCAGTGGGACGACGGCAATAACACCCTCGCGCTGGCGCCCCGGCTCTGCGTGGGCTACGAGCGCAACACCGAGACGAACGCACAGTTGGAGCGAGCCGGCATCGAGGTGATCCCGATCGCCGGCTCCGAGCTGGGGTCCGGCCGGGGAGGGCCGCGCTGCATGTCCTGCCCGATCACCCGCGAGCCGTTGCCGGCCGGAACGGGCCGGGCCGGGCTCAGCGGAGGGTGAGCTGGCGGCCGAGCAGCCCCTGACGGGCGCGTCGGCCGGCGGCGTCCAGCGGGTCGGTGGCGGCGAGCGCCTCCGCGTACCGCTTCGCGAACTGCGCCACCGGGTCCTCCCAGTCGGCGGCCGGAGTCTCCTCCGGAAGGTCCCAGACCGGCACCAGACGGCCGTGCGCGCGGAACATGCCGGCGAACTTGGTCTGCTCGCCGAGCGTCAGCGAACCGGCCGCGCCGAGGCGGGCCAGCGCGTCCAGGGCGGCGTCCTCGTCCTCGGGCAACACCCAGCGCACGTGTGCCTTCTCCGGGACCTGACACCAGTACGCGGCCTTCGCGGCGGTCAACCGCACGGTCGGGTAGATGGCCGCGTTGGCCCGCTCCAGAGACGCCTGGACGGTCGGATCATCGCCGGCCCCGGGGTCGAGCCAGAACTCGAAACCCTCGTGCATCGTGATGTCCAGTGGACCGTCCGCGAGGATGTCCTGGAGGCGTGGGCCGGGGCCGGGCAGCGGCGGCACGGCCACCTGGCCACCCGGCTCGGTCCGCAGTGCGCAGAGCAGCGCCTCGGCCAGGTCCCGGGAGACGTCACCGGACTGCTGGTGGCGCTGGAGGCCGATGAGCACCCGACCGTCCGGCTTGCTGATCGCCGGGGCGGCCATCGGCAGCACCGTGGCGAGCGTCGCCGACCGGTCGCCGAACTCCTCGACCAGGGCGGGTGCCAGTCGCAGCGGCGCGGAGGCGGCCGGCACCAACTCGCGCAGGGCGATCCACTCGGGTTCGTCGACCAGCCCGTCGAACGGACGCGGCACGAAGATGTCCCGCACCTTCTCCCGGCGGGGGGCGGTGTCGGCTGCGGTGCGCTGGCTCTTTCGACGCTTGCTCACGGCGTCACAGCCTAGAGCCCCGACCGGCTTTCCGTGGGCGGGACCCACCCATCCCGAGCCTGTCGAGCACCGGTCGCACCGACGAGGTCAGGATCAAGGACGGTCAGCGTGCCGGCACCAGGTCGGGTCGGGGTGCCGGCACCGGGTCGAACTCGGCCCAGACGCGCTGGCCCATGCCGTCGCGCTCGACTCCCCAACGCGTGGCCAGACCGGCCACGATGTGCAGCCCTCGCCCGTCCGCCGCGTCGAGGCTGGCTGTCCGGATCCGCGGCCCGGTGCTCGCACCGCCGTCGGTGACCCGCAACTGGATCAGAGCGCCCTCGGCCGAGGGGCGTAGGTGCCAGGCCACCCGGATGACTCCGCCGGGCAGCGGCCGGGCGTGCCGCACGGCGTTACCCACCAGCTCCGCGAGCACCGCGATCAGATCCGCGAGAAGCGTCGGGGGTACGACGTCCGCCAACTCGCCGGCGAGCCGGTGCCGGGCCAGCCGTGCCCCGACCGGGTGGTGGGGAACCACCACGCACCACGCCCGCTCTCTCGTTGCCGCTGCCACCGTCGCCTCCACGTCGCGCCACCTCGGTCAACCGCGTGGTAGCCGCACCTCTGCGACCGTACCGCCGCCGGTCCTCGGACGTAGGGATACCCATCCATTCTGTTGTTCAACGATCCGGCGGACGAGATAGAGGCCGAGCCCTGCCCCCGGATAGCCGCGCCGGTCGCCGGACTCGCCCTGCCAGAACCGGTCGAAGGCCCGCTCCACGTGCTCCGGTCGGATGCCGATGCCCCGGTCGCTGACCCGGAACGCCACCAGTTGACCGTCCACGGAGGCGGTGATCTCGATCGGGGAGTCCGGTGCCGAGTACTTGCCGGCGTTGGTCGTCAGCTCGGTCAACACCGTGGCCAGGCTGGGCCGGTGGCCGAGCGCCTTGGGCAGGTCGGTCGGGAGGAGCAGCACCAGCCGGCGACGCAGGTCCGCCGGCAGGTCGCCGACGGCGGAGCGCAGCGCCTCGCCGAGGTCGAAGGGGGTCGCGGGGTCGTCCCCCGGCCCGGTCTCGGCGGCCGAGGAGAGGAGGCGGTCGACCAACCGGGCCAACTCGTTGGCACGCTGCCCGATCACCCGGGCGGCCTGCCGCCGGTCCACCTCGGTGAGCGACTCCCAGTGGTCGGTGAGGGTGTCCGCGTACCCCTTGATGACGGTGACCGGGGTGCGCAGCTCGTGGCTGGTCACCGCGACGAACAGTTCCCGGTCGTGGTCGCGGCGCTGCTGGTCGGTGATGTCGCGGAAGGTGACCACCCGCAACGTGCCCGGACCGGGCAGCTCGCCGGAGGTGATCCGCAGCCAGCGGCCGTCCGGCATCCGGTGGTCCCGGACCTGGCCGGAGGGAGGCAGCGGGAACGGCAACGGCGCGCTCAGCGCCTGCTCGACCGACCGCCCGGTGACCTGGGCGGCGGCCGGGTTCCAGAGTCGGACGTGCCCGTCCCGGTCGACGACGGCCAGCCCGTCGGCGAGTGCCGCCACCACCGGGCCGTCGCCGTGCACCGGCAGGCCGCTCTGGTCGCCGTACATGTGCGCGACGCAGGAGGCGAGGTAGCCGATCACCGCCTGCTGGTCCGGTCCCGGCTCGTCGTCGTCCGAGTAGAGCGCGTGCATGCTCCCGACGATGTGGCCGCCGATCTCCGCCCGGGAGACCACCATCCAGTGCAGGTCGCTGCCGCTCAGCTCGCCGGCCAGCTTGCCGTTGAGGTGGTCCACCCGTACCTGGCGTACCCGCGGCCCGGCGAGCAGACAGACGGTGTCCGGGTCGTCGGCGGCCAGCGGACGACCGAGGGCCCATTCCGCCGCGCCGGTCGCGGAGATCACGCGACCACCGGTCGGACCGAACTCGACGAACGCCATACCGGTCGCGCCGAGTGCCGGCTGGGCCACCCGGAGGAGCTGGGTGAGGACCGGCAGGCCGGCGTCCCCAGAATTGATCATCTCGATCACGACGGTGTGGCCGGCGAGGAGAGCGGGGAAGTCAATACGCTCCGGCATGGGGGCGAGTCTGCCCCGTCGACCCGGATTTGGGCACCCCCGCCCGTCAGCGGCCCAGCCGGGCGAGGGCGTACGCCGGCCGGTCGGTGATGATCCCGTCCACCCCGGCGGACAGCACCAGCTCCAGGTCGGTGGGCTCGTTGACCGTCCAGACGTACACCTCGTTGCCGGCCGCTTGGAGCGCGGGCAGCAGCTGCGGACGGCCCCGGACCAGGCCGATACCCGGCCCGGCGATGCGGGAGCCGAACGGCAGCCGGCCCAACCGCAGCCAGGGCGGCAACACCTCCAGCAACAGCACGGTGGGCAGCGTCGGGGCGAGTTCGCGCACCCGGCGGACCGCCAGCGGGGAGAACGACATCACGGTGACCTGCACCGGGTCGTCCGGCGCCGGGTCGGCCAGCCCGTAGCGGCGCAGCAGGCTGACCAGTCGGCGTTCCACGTTCGAGCCGTAGCGGGACGGGTGCTTCGTCTCGACCAGCAGCCGGACCGGCCGGCCGGCGTCGAGCACCGCGTCCAGCAGCCGGGCCAGGGTGAGCAGCCGGGTGTGCGAGTCGTCCGGCGGCAGGTCGCCGCCCGGTGCGCTGCCCGGATGCCACGAGCCGAAGTCCAGTGCGTCCAGCTCGGCGAGCGTACGCGCGCTGACCAGACCGCGACCGTTGCTGGTGCGGTCGAGTCGACGGTCGTGTACGCAGACCAGGTGCCCGTCCCGGGTCAGCCGGACGTCGCACTCCAGGCCGTCGGCGCCCTCGTCGAGAGCGCGAAGGTACGCGGCGAGGGTGTGCTCGGGAAGGTCGTACGAGGCGCCGCGGTGCGCGAAGACCAGTGGCCCGCCCATCCCGTCCGCCTCAGATGACCTGGCCGGGCTGCCCGTTCGCGTCGACCACCGGTCGGCCGACGGCAGCCCACTGGCGCATCCCGCCGTCGGCGTTGCGCACCTGCTCCCAGCCGTTGTTGATCAGGTAGGCGACGACCTGGGCGGAGCGGCCGCCGGAACGGCAGACGACCGCCACCTCCCGGTCGGTGGGCACCTCGGCCAGCCGTGCCGGCAACTCCATCATCGGCAGGTGGTGAGCGGTGGGGGCGTGGCCGGCCGCCCACTCGTCGTCCTCCCGCACATCCAGCAGGTAGGTCTCGTCGGCGATCTCGGTCACGGGCACGGTGGGAACCTGGGGTCCGAACACAGGAAGCAACACTAGATCCTCGTCGGCCGGTTCGGCACCGACCCGGCCGTCGACACCGTCACAACCGGGTCACCCAGCGGGGGTTGGCCTGCGCCCAGGAGGGCACCCGGGTGCCGCGAACCGCCTCGAACAGCCCGTTGCCCCCGTTGTCCAGCACCACGTACGAGACCTCGTCGATGGTCTGCGGTGACGAGGGCACCTGGACGCCGCGCATTCCGTCGGGCGGCAGCGCGCGCAGCGCGAGGAGCAGGTCCTCCAGGGGTACGCCGTTGGTGTCGACGGTCAACGACCCGCCGACCGCCCGGAGCACCTGGTCGAGCTTGATCGGGTTGCTGCGGAGGTCCGCCCTGCCGGCGCTGTCCAGCATCGCCCGGAGCAACTGTTGCTGGTGGTGCTGCCGGTCGTAGTCGCCGCCGGGCAGGTCGTAGCGCTGCCGGACGTAGTCCAGTGCCTGTGCCCCGTCCATCTGCTGACAGCCGACGGGAAAGACCCGGTTGGTGTGGATCGAGCGGACCTCGGTGTCCACGCACATCTGCACCCCGCCGAGCAGGTCGATGACCTTGCGGAAGCCGGAGAAGTCGATCAGTGCGGCACCGTCGAACCGGATGCCGGTGAGCCGGGTCAGCGTGGCGGAGAGCAGTTGGGCGCCGGCCTGCCCGCCGCCGCCGTGCTCGTACGCCGCATTGATCTTGTCCTGGCCGCCGCCGAAGCCGTTCCCGGCCGGGATGGCGACCAGCAGGTCACGGGGAATGGAGACGAGGTACGCCTCCCGCTGGCCGGCGGGTACGTGCACGATGAGGATGGTGTCGGAGCGTTGGTCCGGCCCGCTGCCTCCGGGGCGGCGGTCGGAGCCGACCAGGAGGTAGTTGAGCGGCCCGTCCAGGTCGGTGCGGTCGGTGCGGGAGTCGGCGTCGAGCAACTGCTCCTTGGTCACCGTTCGCTCGTACCGGTTGCTCAGCGTCCTGATCCCGGCCACGGCGAGCCCGGCCAGCAGCACGAGGACCAGGCCGACGCCGAGCATGATCCGTGACCCGCGGGCGCGGCGTGCTCGGGCCGACGGGGCCGCTCCGGCCCGGCCCGCCGCGTTCCGTCCCCACCTGGACGTGACCGCCTCCCCGCAGCCGATACGTGAAACCTGTTCACGTCAGGCTACGGGCGGTGACGATGCCGTCGCTGGGTTTTCGCGACTCCCGGCCGTCACTTGCGGTTGGAGATCACCTCGGGGTGGGTGAAGACGAACTCGGCGAGCTTGTCCTGCTTGACCGCCCGGAACATCTCCTTGGTCTCCTCGTTCAGACCCTCGGTGTTGTTGCCGTTGGCGTTGAAGGTGCCGTTGTTGGTCTTGAGCATGGTCAGCTCGTTGCCGGTGACCCCACGCATGGTGAAGATGAAGTCCTCGATCGGCACGCCGCCGGTGTCCAGCACGGACGCCTCGCCGGCCGCCTTGATCAACTGCTTGATCTTGGCCGGGTTGGTCAGCATCCCGCGGTCGGTGGCCTTCTTGGCCATTGCCTTGATCAGCTGCTGCTGGTTCTGCTGGCGGTCGTAGTCGCCGTTGCGGAGGGTCTTGCGCTGCCGGGAGTAGTCCAGTGCAGCCCAGCCCTCCATCTCCTGGCAGCCCTTCTTGTGCACCACCGGGGTGCGCGCCTTGCCGGTCTTCTTGGCGTCGGCGTTCCACATCGGCTTGCCGTCGACGTACGACATGTGCAGCGACTCGACTTCCTGGCTGACGCAGATGCGCACCGTGCCCAGGGTGTCGATGACGTTCTTGAAGCCACCGAAGTTGATGATCGCCGCGCCGTCGAAGCTGATCCCGGTGAGGCGCTTGATCGTCTGCGCCATCAGCTGCGCGCCACCCTCCCAGCCACCACCGTTGGCGGCGCCGGCCTGGAACGCTCCATTGATCTTTCCGCTGCCTCCGGCGTAGCCGCTCTTCTTGAACGGGGGGATCTGCACCTCGGTGTCCCGGGGGATGGAGATCAGGTACGCCTGGTCGTGCGTGGCCGGGATGTGCAGGATGATGATGCTGTCCGAGCGGACGTTGTCGGCGGCCCAGCGCTCCCGGGCGTCCACGCCCAGCAGCAGCATGTCGATCGGCCCCTCCAGGCTCGCCCCGCCCTCGGCGTCGGACTTGCCGGCCTCCCCCAGCAGGTTGCGCTGGGCGATGCCGCCGGTCGCCTGCCCGATCACCACCTTGGTGCCGACGATGGCCGCCCCGCTGCTGAGCATCAGCACCGCCCCGAACACCACTGTCAGCCGGGCCCAGAGGGGGTCCTTGCGCTTGGTCCGCTTCTTCGCCGACCCACCGCCACCCGCGCCACCGCCACCCGAACTGCCGCCGTCGCCGCCGCCGGGCGGACGACCGCCCGGTCCGCCGCCCGAGGGGCGTGGCTGCACTGGTATGGCCGCAGAGATCCGGCCGCTGGGCGCGGCAGACCCGGAGGAGGAAGGGCGACGACTGGCCTGAACCGGCATTCGTGCTCCAGCTCGTGATCAGGAGGGGGCGGCACCACTGTACGGACATGAAAACGACTTGGCGAGTTCATCTCGGATCAATCGGATGTCGATCTTCCCGGATTCAGTCGATCGTCGCCACTCGATGACCCGAACGGCGGGTTCGCCGGCGGGCCGTCGGCAGCGGGGTGCCCGCCTCGGTCAGCCGCCGGCGTTGCCCTTCGGCGGGTTGGCCTTGACCCAGTCCGCCATGGTGTCCGCCGACATGGCCTTGTACATGGCAAGCGCCTTCTCCCGGTCCGAGACGACCACCGACTCGCCGTTTCTCGTCTCGCTGCCCGAGTTCGGGCTGGTCACAAAGGTGAGGTTCTGGCCGCGCAGGTTGCGGAACTGCAGCGCCATGTCTGTAACCGAGAAACCCTGGTCAACGGTTACGGCCGCAGTCACCGACTGGAGGAAATCGTTGAGCTTCTTCGGGTTCGCCAGCGTGCCGCTGCTCGCCGCCTTGTCCATCAGCGCCCGAAGGAACTCCTGCTGATGCCGCATCCGGGCGAAGTCCCCATCCGGGAACTGCTTACGCTGCCGGATCCAGTCCAGAGCCTCCGCGCCGTCCATGTGGTTGGTGCCCTTGGTGAACGTCCGGTACGGCTTGTGGATCGAGGTGACCGTCCGCTCCACCTTCAGGTCCACCCCGCCGAGGGCGTCGGTGACCTCCTTGAACCCGCCGAAGTCGATCGCCATCACATGGTCGATCCGCACGTCGGTGAAGCACTCCACGGTGCGTACCGCCAGCGGCAGCCCGCCGAACGCGAACGCCGCGTTGATCTTCGCGCGCTCACCGGAGTCGCAGTCCGCGCCGGCGCTCTCCGGGATCGGCACGTAGAGGTCACGCGGAATGGAGACCAGGTAGGCCTCCTGGTGGTCGGCCGGGATGTGCATCACGATGACCGTGTCGGCGCGCCACTCACTCCTGGTGTCGACAGGTGCGTCCGGGTCCCGTGAGTCGCTGCCGACCAACAGGATGTTCAGCGCGCCGTCGACGGTCTTGACCGGCCGGCCACCGGTGATCTCCGCGAACGGGTCGGTGCGGGCCAGGTCATTGTTGAGGTTGCGGGCGTAGAGCCAGGCCCCCACGCTGCCGAGCAACGCCAGCACCAGCACCGCGACCCCGGCCACCAGGGCGATCCGACCCCAGCGCGGTCGCGGGCCACGCCGCCCGGACCCGCCGGCACCACCCGGGCCGCCGGGCCCGCGTGGCCCCGTCGGGCCGCCGGGCCTGGGCTCCTCCTCGTCGTACGACGGGTAGAAGCGTGCCTCGGTCGGACGGGCACGCCCGGAGGCGCCCCGATCGGGGCCGGGCACCGACGCGCGCCCGGCGCTGCGGTGCAGGTACGGATGCGGGACGCCGGCAGACGAAGTCGCGGACATGTAACTCAGGGTACGTAGCGGGAGCCACCGCCGCCTTCAGGCGACACTCAGCGGCAGGCGGTACGCGGTGAACTGGTTACCCTAGCCGTGCCCGGAAGTGCTCAATCGTGCGCCGCAGGCCATCTTCGGGCGCGACCGTCGGCTCGTATCCGAGCAGTTCACGGGCGAGCGTGAGGTCGGGGCGGCGCATCTCCGGGTCGTCCGAGCTGCGGGTGACGAAGGTCACCTCCGAGCTGCTGTCGGAGAGCGACACGATCAACTCGGCGAGTTGCCGCATGGTCAGCTCGTGCTCGGTGCCGCAGTTGACCGGGCCCGTCTCGGTCGAGTCGAGCAGCAGCAGGATGCCCCGCACCAGGTCCTCGACGAAGCAGATGGACCGGGTCTGGTTGCCGGTGCCGTGCACGGTGATCGGCTCGCCGCGCAGCGCCTGGGAGATGAACGTGGGGATGGCGCGGCCGTCGTCCGGGCGCATCCGCGGGCCGTAGGTGTTGAAGATCCGGACGATCGCCCCGTCGAGCCCGCGGTAGCGGTGGTACGCCATCGTCGCGGCCTCGGAGAAGCGCTTGGCCTCGTCGTAGACGCTGCGGACCCCGATCGGGTTGACGTTGCCCCAGTAGGTCTCGCGCTGCGGGTGCTCCTTCGGGTCCCCGTACGCCTCGGAGGTGGAGGCCATCAGGAACCGGGCGCCGTCGGCGACCGCGCGCTCCAGCAGGTGCAGGGTGCCCACCGAGCCGACCCGGAGGATCTCCACCGGCAGTTGGGCGAAGTCGGTGGGGCTGGCCGGCGAGGCCATGTGCAGGATCGCGTCGAACCGCTCGGCCAGCGCCGGATGGTCGGTCGGCAGGCCGTCGGAGAGGTCCGCCTCGACGAGCGTGAAGGTGGGCCGGTCCAGCAGGTGGGCGACGTTCTCCTTGGAGCCGGTCACGAAGTTGTCCAGCGCCACCACCGTGCAGCCCCGGGCGATCAGGGAATCCACCAGGTGCGACGGGACGAAACCGGCGCCGCCGGTGACGAGAACGCGGTGACCGGAACCGAAGCGCTCAGCAACCTTCATGCCGGTCAGCCTACCGACCCCCATTTGCACGAAGAGACCCCCTGTTGAGCACAGGGGGCCTCTCGTGACGAGCGCTCGGATCAGTGGGCGCCGGAGCCCGTGAGGGCCCGCACCTCCAGCTCCGCGTACTTGTCCTCGTCGTGCTCCTTGGAGATGACGGTGCCGATCCACCCGCACAGGAAACCGAACGGGATGGAGAGGATGCCCGGGTTGGACAGCGGGAACCACTGCCAGTCGTGGTCCGGGAACATCGACGTCGCCGCGCCGGAGACCACCGGCGAGAAGAACACCAGCAGCACGGCCGAGACCAGACCGCCGTAGATCGCCCACACCGCGCCGGAGGTGTTGAACCGCCGCCAGAAGAGGCTGTAGAGGATCGCCGGCAGGTTGCCCGAGGCGGCGACCGCGAAGGCCAGCGCCACCAGGAACGCCACATTGAGGTTCTGTGCATAGATCGACAGGGCGATCGACACCGCGCCGATCACCAGGGCGGAGATCCGGGCGACGCGTACCTCCTGCCGCTCCGACGTGTCACCCCGCTTGATGACGTTGGCGTAGAAGTCGTGCGCCAGGCTGGACGACGAGGCCAACGTCAACCCGGCGACCACCGCCAGGATGGTCGCGAAGGCGACCGCCGCGATGATCGCCAGCAGTGCCGCACCACCCAGTTCGCCGCCGAAGAAGTCGATTCCGAGCGCTTCGGCCAGCTGGGGCGCCGCGGTGTTGCCGGCCTTGTCCTGCGCGGTGATCGCCGCGCTGCCCACCAACGCCGCCGCACCGAAGCCGAGGGCCAGGGTGAGCAGGTAGAAGGTGCCGATGATGCCGATCGCCCAGAGCACGCTCTTACGGGCCGCCTTCGCAGTCGGCACCGTGTAGAAGCGGATCAGGATGTGCGGCAGACCGGCGGTGCCGAGCACCAGGGCGATACCCAGCGACAGCAGGTCCACCTTGTTGTAGAAGGTCTGCGTCGAGTTGCCGGCGACCTCGACCCCGTACCGCAACCCGGGTTCGAGGAACGCGCTGCCCTTGCCGGACGCCTCGGCGGCCTGGCCCAGGAGCGCCGACAGGTTGAAGTTGAACTTCGCCAGCACCAGGATCGTCATCAGCAGCGCGCCGCCCATGAGCAGGAACGCCTTGACGATCTGCACGTAGGTGGTGCCCTTCATGCCACCCACGGTGACGTAGATGATCATCAGAGCGCCGACCATGATGATGGTGGCGATCTTCGCGGTGGCGGCGTCCATGCCGAGGAAGGTCGTGCCCGGCTTGATGCCGAGCAGCAGCGCGACCAGCGCGCCGGCGCCCACCATCTGCGCGAGCAGATAGAAGATCGACACCGTGATGGTGGAGACCGCCGCCGCCGTACGCACCGGACGCTGGCGCATCCGGAAGGCCAGCACGTCGGCCATCGTGTACCGACCCGAGTTACGCAGCAGCTCCGCGACCAGCAGGAGGGCCACCAGCCAGGCGACCAGGAAGCCGATCGAGTAGAGGAAGCCGTCGTAGCCGTAGAGCGCGATGATGCCGGCGATGCCGAGGAACGACGCGGCCGACATGTAGTCGCCGCCGATCGCCATGCCGTTCTGGAAACCGGAGAAGGACCGGCCGCCCGCGTAGAAGTCGGTTGCCGTCTTCGTCTGCCGGCTGGCCCAGATCGTGATGGCCAGGGTCACCGCCACGAAGACCAGGAACAGCGTGATGGTCAGGTTGCGGGCGGTGTGATTGCCCGCCTCAGCCGCGAGGAACGTCTCAACCGCGTGAACCGTCTTCACGGGTCACCTCCCCGATCTCGGCGCGGATCCGGTCGGCGATGGGGTCGATCTTCCGGTCCGCGTACCGGGAGTAGAGCCAGGCGATCAGGAACGTGGAGACGAACTGGAGCAGGCCGAAGACCAGCGCGACGTTGATGTTGCTGCCGAACAGCTTCGTGCCCATGAAGTCCCGGGCGTACGCGGAGAGAATGACGTAGAGCGCATACCACAGGAAGAACGCGACGGTCATCGGGAAGACGAAGCCGCGCAGCGCACGCCGCAGCCCGGCGAACTCGTCCGACCGTTGTACGGCCAGGTACTTGTCCGACTGGGAAGCAGCCGGAGCGGGTGTGTCCGTGGACATCTGTGGATCACCACCTTCACAGGCGTCAGAGGGAGTTTCGCGCACCGTAAAGAGCGCGCTCCCCGACGGGGAAGGCCGAGATCGACGTCGGTCGTCGAGTGCGCCGAGCGGTTGCCTGGCTGCGCCCAGTGACTCAGATCACCCCGGTGACCGGTCGGTCCCCGGGGGTCGCCCGTTCAGTTCGGCAGCTCGTGGTACCGACCGCGATAGTGCAGCAGCGGAGCGGCCTCCTCGGCCAGGTCGACAGCCTCGATGGTGGCCTCCACCAGCAGGCCCCAGCCGTACTCCCGGGCGGTGTCCAGCCGGCAGGCGGCCCAACCGCCCGCGTCCGCCGGCACCGGCCCGTAGGGCGTCTCGATCCACGTGTCCGCGGCGAAGAGCCCACCCGGAGAGGGGAACAGGCCGGCGAACCGGTCGGCGAGCTGCCGGTGCGGCGGGCCGAGCGGCGTGACAGCGAACCGGCCCGCCTCCTCGGCTGCCGCCCAGAAGTCGGACTCCGCGTCGATCAGCCCAACCAGCCGGTCCGGCTCCCCCTCGGCGACCAGGGTGGACGACACCGTGAGCCCGGCCGGGCCGGGGGCCGTCCAGAGAGTCACCGGCGCGGCGAGCCGGCCGCGGAGTCGACGCACCGGCGATCGCTGCCCGCTCGGCACCGCGAACGGGTCGGTGGAATGGATCTCGGCGCCCGGCTCATGATTCACGTGAAACATTGTGCCGCCCCGGACCCTCGCCCAACCAAGGAAGCGCTCGTGCAGGTCGGCGGGGCGCCCATTGAGGCGGGCGAGTTGATCGCCCGCCTCCGCCATCGCCGAGCCCAGGTAGACCAGCAGCCCCACACGGTCGTGCCGGTACTCGGCGAGCAGCGCCAGCCGCGCCGGCTGGCACGGCCAGAGCGCGCCGCAGCCCCGACACCGCCACAGCGGCCGCATCGGCAGGTGCGGGCGGCTCACCGATGACGCTCCACGTCACGCTCCAAGATCCGAGCAACTTCCCGGATGTTGCTGCCTCCGACACGCGGGAGGCACCAACAACCCTGATGTTGTGCGGATCTTGGCCACGAGCACTTGGCGCGGGCGGCCGCGCCGGTGGCACGACGCTTCCGGTACGACCACCGCGCCCCGTTCCTGCCACGGACGAACCCGAACATGGCTGATCTCCTCCCGGTCGACGAGGGCCGCCCCGATCGGGGGGATGACCAGGGCGGCCCGATCGCAGGACCGGACGCCGGGACATCGCCTCCACCGGCCGGGCCGCGTGTCATCCACCCTGGACTGAGGGGCGCGGAGAGGGGAGGATGCCAGGGCTTACTACGCAGCGGGGTCACGTACTTACCGGAGAGGTAAGGATGAACGTCGAGATGTGGGTACGGGCGTTGAAGGCCGCCCGAGCCGGTGCCGAGGTGTCCCAGGAGGCTCTGGCCTCGCTGACCAAGTGGAGTCCGTCCACGGTGGCCGCCATCGAGACCGGGCGGCGTCGGCCGACAATGGAATTCGCGGTCGCCGCCGACGAGGCCCTCGCCACCGGCGGCCTCCTCGCCGAACTCCTCAAGGCTGCCGACCAGGAGCGCGGTCCATCCTGGTTCGTCCCGTGGCGCGGATATGAGCAGCAGGCGACGCGCCTACGTGCCTTCGAGGCATGCCTCGTGCCCGGTCTTCTCCAGACCGAGGAATACGCCCGCGCTGTCATCTCGGCCGGTGGACTGCATCCGCCGGCTGTGGTCGACGAGCTTGTTGCGGTTCGGTTGGAACGCCAACTGCTGCTGTCCCGGAGTATGCCGCCGTATTGCGTTTTCCTGGTGGACGAGACGGGCCTTTACCGGCCGGTGGGCGGCCCGGTCGTGCTCGATGCCCAGCTTGGCCGATTGCTTGAGGTGGCCGACCTGCCGTTCGTCCGGTTGCACGTCATCCCACTGAGCGTCGGGGAGCATGTCGGCTTTGGGGGCGGCTTCGTGTTCGCCGATCTGCCAGACGGGGACAGGGTGCTCTACCTGGAGAATGCCGCTCGCGGACACGTTATTGACGACCCGGAGATACTCCGATTGATTGATCGCAAATGGGATAGCCTCCTCGGCGAAGCACTCTCCACAAGCGCCTCAATGGATCTGATCCGGAAGCTGAAGGTGACACCATGACGCTCAACGAACCACATTGGCGCACCTCCACTCGGTCGACCGACTCCGGCGGCAATTGCGTCGAGGTGGCGGACAATCTGCCCGGCGTCGTGCTGGTTCGGGACAGCAAGGACCGGTCGGGCCCGACCCTCACCTTCGCTCCGGCCGCTTGGCGTGGCTTCGTCGCCGACGCTGCCCTGGCCCCCAGCCGGCAGACCGGCTAGCGGCGTGGGGTGACAGTGGCCAGCAGTTCCGGTTGGCGTCGGTCCAGGACGTCGCCGGCCAGGTACGCGCCCAGCAGCGCCGCCCCCAGCCCGTACGCCGCACCCACCGGCAGGGCCAGCCAGAGCCAGGCGTCGCCGAGCAGCGCGGCGGCCACCACCATCGGCACCGCCGCGACCGCCGAGGCGAGCATGGCCAGCAGGGTGAGCAGCCCCTTCGCCATACCCGCGCCGCTGTTCATCGCGAACGGGTTGCTCGTCTCCGGCAGCGAGTACGCCCCGAGCACCGAGACCAGGCTGTTCACCGCCAGCCCGGCACCGTAGGTGGCGACCAGGCCGCCGATGGTGAGCCCGATCCAACCTGGCCGGCCGAGCACGATCGACAGCACCACCGCGACGAACGCCAGCATCGGCAGGACGTACAGCGAGAAGGCCGTCATCCGTGCGCCCAGCTCGACCCGACCGGGCACCCCGGCCACCACGTTCACGGCGTACGCGCTGCCGTCGAAGCCGAACTGGTTGGCCAGGGTGACCGCGGCGACCACACCCACGAAGAGCATGGAGATGGTGACCAGGACCGGTGAGCTGTTGGCGGCACTCGTCGTCGAATCGGGCCCGTCCCCGGCCACGAAACCCGCGCCACCCAGGTTGATCATCACGGGCACGAAGATGCCGACCACCGCGATCGTGATCAGGTTGGCCCGGCGGCGGGCGTCCCGCCACCAGTAACGGGCCTCCCGGGCGACCAGTGCGCCGAACCGGTCCCGACGGGCCCAGCCGGCGACCTTGGGGAAGAGTTGGGCGATCGCGCCGCCGGTGACACCGCGTTGCACCGGAGCCTTACCGGCGCTCGCCGCACCCACCATCGCCGACTCCAGTGACCGCGACCACCAGGCCAGCAGGGCACCGAGCGCCACCACCGTGATCAGCAACTTGACCGGGGCCGCCCACACCCGCCCCTGGGCCACGTCGATGCCGGCGGTCCACGGCGCGCCGAACGGCGTCCAACCGATCACGGTCGCCACACCGGTCAACCGGGTCCAGTCGGCCTCCCGCAGCGCGGCGAGACCGAACACCTGCAACGGACCGAGCAGCGCGGCAGTCACCGCCAGCAGCACGGCCGCCAGGTCGCGGACCCGACGAGACCGCAACATGGTCGCGAAGGCGCTCGTCACCGCCCGGCTGGCGGCCACGCAGAGCAGCAGCCCGGCGATCACACCGACCACCGCCACCAGCCCCGCCGACCAACCGCCCAACGACCAGGCGGTGAGCACCAACCCGAACGACGCGATCAGCACCGCCAGCACCGGCACGCTCACCAGAGCCGCCGCGAACAGGCCGGTCACCAGAGTGCGGCGGGGCAGCGGCAGCAGCGCGAACCGGGCCGGGTCCAGTGTCTCGTCCACACCGAAGAAGACCAGCGGCAGGAGCAGCCAACCAAGCACCAGCAGGCCACCGCCCGCCGCCGCGACCAGCACCGCGTACTGCCCATCGCCCGTCAGGCCGGGCAGGGCAAAGAGGAAGAAGCCGCTGGCGGCGAACCAGAGGCCGAGGAACACGCCACCGATGAACATCGCGATCCGCCAGCCCTGGCCGCGGAAGTTGTTGCCCATCACGCGCAGCTTGAGCCGTACGAAGTGCCGGGCGGAGACCGTGCGCACGGGCGCGGCGTCCGTGCTCACCGGGACAGCCACGACAGTTCCTCACCCGTCGCGGTGCGCCCGCCGACCACCTCGACGAAGACCTGCTCCAGCGAGCGGTCACCACGGACCTCGCCGATCGTCCCGACCCGCTTGATGGTGCCGCTGGCCAGGATCGCCACGTGCGAGCAGAGCCGTTCGACGACCTCCATCACGTGACTGGAGAAGACCACAGTGCCGCCGCCGGCCGCGTACCTGGTGAGGATGTCCCGGATCAGCGCGGCGGAGACCGGGTCGACCGCCTCGAACGGCTCGTCCAACACCAGCACCCGAGGGCCGTGCAGCAGCGCGCAGGCCAGGCCGATCTTCTTCTTCATGCCCGCCGAGTAGTCCACCACCAGCGTCCGACCCGCGTCGCCGAGCGCCAGCACGTCCAGCAGCTCCGCGGCCCGCTGGTCGACCACCGCCGGGTCCATCCCCCGCAACAAACCGTTGTACGCCAGCAGCTCCGCCCCGGTCAGCCGGTCGAACAGGCGCACACCGTCGGGCATCACGCCGAGCAGCCGCTTGGCAGCCACCGGGTCCTGCCAGACGTCCTGCCCGAGCACCCGGGCCGAGCCGGCGTCCGGGCGCAACAGCCCGACCGCCATCGACAGGGTCGTGGTCTTGCCGGCGCCGTTCGGGCCGAGCAGGCCGTAGAAGGAGCCGGCGGGGACGTCCAGGTCGACGCCGGCCACCGCGATCGTGCCGTCGAACCGCTTGGCCAGGCCACGCAGTGCGAGCGCGGGGTGCTCAACAGTCATGCGCCGACGTTATCCGCCGATCGCCAGCTCTGTCGTCCCGCGACGGGCGGACCCGAGATCATCCCCGAGGTGGACAGGCCCCTCAGAGCGCCGGATAAGGGTGCTGGCGACCGTTCTCGCGCTCCCACTCGGCCACCGCACGTGTGCGGTCCGGGTCCTCGGCGAGCAACCGCCAGTACTGCGCCACCACCCGGCGGGTCTCCGCGAGCGGATAGTGGGCGTTGAGCACGTCACGCCAGAGGTTCTGCAGATCGACGCCCTCTGCGCTGAGTTCGGCAGCCCAGGCGTTGCCCTCCCAACTCTCGGTCTCCTTCCGCCCGGCTGCGATGTCCTCCAGGTCGGCCAACAGATCGAGGCAGAGCTCGTGCACGCTCTGGATGTCGTCGGTCAACCACATCCCCAGGCAGGCGAGCCGCCGGTCAGTGGAGTGGTATTCCGCGATGCGCTCCTGCGACCAGTGGAACTCGATGCTCAAGGAGTGCCTCCAGGAAGAGTCGGGAAACCGTGGGCGAGGGTATCGGTCTCCGGATCGTAGAAGCCTTTCAGGTGGACACCGTTGAACTTGCCCGACCAGCGTCCAGTCTCTGGGTCCTTCACGACGTCGGGGGAGTGGAACCCCCGGGTGATCGCGTTGTCGACGTCCTGGGGTGTCCAGTGGTCGGGGAAGAAGGTGCTCCCGCCGCGCTTCTCCCGCCACTCACCGTTTCGTCGGTTCAACATCGCAACCCTGCCGTTGTAGACACCGGTGCGATTGTCCCGCTTCGTCACCTTGATCAGCTTCGCGCCGGGTGGATCGATGCCACCTGGTCGGTGGTGCCAACCGGAGGCTCGACCGTCCCGCTCGCCCAGCAGCGTGTGCCGGAGCCGTTCCGGCGTCATGCCGGACCGTTGCCCGCGACGCGCTCGCGCCCGTTGTTTGCGCAGGTGGGACAGGGCGGCGCGGATGAATTTCCCCCGGGCGCGCTTACCCATCGAGGAGTGCGCCCATCACCTCGTCGATCAGCAGACCGACGATCTCCCGGGTGATCATCTGGAAGATCGGGATCTCCGCGAGGGTGGCCCCGAACGTCGCGACCGCGGTCGCCACCGCCTGCGCGATCTGGATGCCCAGGATCACCAGCTGCACGATGACCTGGATCTTCAAGGCCAGCACGATGGCCGCGACGACCATGAGCCCGGTGCCGGCCAGGGTGGCCGCGAGCGCCCCGTCCTGCAACACCTGCACCGGGCCGTCCTGCTCGGTCCAGTACCGCTGGAAGGCCTCGATGTCGGCACCGGCGTTGCCGGTTCCGACCGGCTGGGCTGCCTGCCCCGCCTCCGCCGTCAGGGTCTGCAGTGTGCCGCTGAAGGCGAGCCAGCGCTGCCCCATCTCGACCAGGGCCGTCTCGTCCGCCTGCGGCCAGTCGTAACCGATCATGCTGAGGAAGGTGACCAGCTCACCCGGCAGTTGCAGTCCCATGTCAGCTCATCCCAACTGCTGGCCGAGCCCGGCTAGGCGCTCCGCGACAGCCCGCTCGTCCTCGTCGATCAGATGCGCCATCCGGTTGAGGTCGACGCCGACCACGCCGAGCTCCTCGATTGCGGACTCGAAGCACTGGGCGGCGTACGCGGTCACCTCCTCGCAGGCCGCACCGATCAGGCTGCCGATGTCGTCGCCTCCCCAGGGCGCGCCGAACCCCTGCAGGTCGGCCATGAATGCCCGCAGCTCAGTGAGGAAACGGTCGGAGATGTCCTGCAGGTTGGTGCCGGCATCGCGCAGCCCGTCCGGGTTCACAACCCGGGCCATGTCAGGGCCGCCTACCGGAAGAGAGCCGATCCTGGACGTCGCCGAGGGTGTCGATGATGCCCTGCAACTGCGGCACAGCGCTGCGCTGCACCTCGCGCAGTTGCTCCAGCAACGCCGTGGTGTCCGGCGCGACCGCGACGGCGGCCACTGCCGAGCGGAGGTCCGTCAGAGCAGCGTTTGTCGCCTCCCGGACGTGCTCGGCCAGGGTCTCCGAAGCAGAGCGCATCAAGCGGGGGTCGATCCAGACCGACTCGATCTGTCCACCGGGGAGCGCCACCACCCGGACCATCCCGTCGGCCGCCTCACCCACGCCCTGCACGACCGGCGCCGCCTCGGCAGCGCTGCCAGCGTCATTGCGACCGAGCGTCGACAGCAGCTCGGAAATCGATCTGTTCAGATCCGAGGGGTACGTCACGAGCGCAGTGTAGTGAGTTGTCGGCTCCCGCTTCAGCCCTCGACCTCGGCCCCCGTCTCCGGCGCCCACCGTCTCCGGCGCTCTACATCCGGAGGGCTTCCGGGGTGTGCAGGCGGAGCATGGTGGCCGCGACGTCGGCGGGGGCACGGCGGCGGGTCGCCATCGACACCGCGACCATCACGGTGAAGGCCAACGGCACCGTCCAGGCGGCCGGCTGGGTGGTGAGCGTGGCCGGCCAGCCGGACAGCGGCGGGCCCAGCACCGTCACCAGCACCGCGCCGATCGCCGCCCCGCCGCCGACCAGCACACCGGCGGCGGCGCCAAGGTCGGTCAGGCCACGCCACCAGATGCCGAGCACCAGCAGCGGACAGAAGCTCGACGCGGCGACCGCGAAGGCCAGCCCGACCACCTGCGACACGTCCAGTCCGGAGACGTGCAGCGCCAGCACCGTCGGCACCGCTCCGGCGATCACCGTGGCCAGACGGAAGCCGCGTACCGAGCCTCGGCCGAGCACATCCGTCGAGATCACCCCGGCGACGCTGGTCAGCAGCCCGGACGACGTGGAGAGGAAGGCCGCGAACGCGCCCGCCGAGACCAGCGCGGTGAGCAGCCGCCCGACCGTCCCGTCGCCGAGGGCCGCGCCGGGCAGCAGCACCACCACCGCGTCGGTCTGCCCGCTGACCAGCAACTGCGGGGTGTAGATCCGGCCGAGCACCCCGTACAGGGTGGGCAGCAGATAGAAGGCACCGACCAGGGCCAGCACGACCAGGGTTGTCCGGCGGGCCGCCGCGCCGTCGGGGTTGGTGTAGAAGCGAACCAGCACGTGCGGCAGGCCCATGGTGCCCAGGAACGTGGCAAGGATCAGCGAGTACGTCCCGAAGAGCCCTCGGTCGTCGTCACCTGCGGCGCTGGGCAGCAACCAGTCGCTGGCGTCGGCGGCCACCCCGGACACGTCCGGCACCGGGTCGCCGGCGGCGAAGGTCAGCTCGTCGCCGGGGCGTACCTCCCGGATCTCGCCGTCGGGCAGGGTGAGGGTCGCGCGGTGCTCGACCACGACGGTGGTCGCGACCCGGAACGTCGGCCCGTCGGGCGGGGTCACCGCCGGGCGACCGTCGGCCTGCCACTGCAACGCCAGGAAGATCACCGGTACGGCGAGCGCGGTCAGCTTGAGCCAGTACTGGAACGCCTGCACGAAGGTGATCGCCCGCATCCCGCCCAGCGCCACGTTCGCGGTGACCACGGCGGCCACCAGTAGGGCGCCCACCGGGTACGGGGAGCCGGCCACCGTTGCCAGCGTCAGCCCGGCGCCCTGGAGCTGCGGCACCAGGTACAGCCAACCGATGAAGATCACGAAGGCGGTGGCCAGGATGCGCAGCCGGCGGGACCCCAGCCGCAGCTCGCAGAAGTCGGGCAGGGTGAACGCGCCGGAGCGGCGCAGCGGTGCCGCCACGAAGAGCAGCAGGGCGAGGTAGCCGGCGGCGAACCCCACCGGGTACCAGAGCACGTCCACGCCGTCCTTGAGGACCAGGCCGGCGATGCCCAGGAAGCTCGCCGCCGACAGGTACTCCCCGCCGATCGCGGCGGCGTTCCACGTTGGGCTGATTGCCCGCGACGCGACCAGGAAGTCCGACGTGGTCCGGGCCAGCCGCAGCCCGTAGAAGCCGATCCCGACGGTGACCAGGGTGACCGCCACGATGGCCGGAACCACAAAATCGTTGCTCACCTCAGCGCTCCGGCCGCTGCACCAGGTCGCTGAAGTCCTGCTCGTTGCGCTCGGCCAGCCGCACGTACGCCCAGCCCACCCCGATCAGGAACGGGAAGGAGGCGACCCCGAGCAGCAGCCACGGCAGGTTGACGCCGGCGATGGTGGTCCGGCCCAGGGACGGCGCGATGGCGAACAGCCACGGCAGCCCACCCAACCCGATGACCACCACCAGTGAGAGCCGCAACGCCAGCGCGAGTTGGGCCCGGACCAGGCCGCGGACCAGCGCCTCACCGACCTGGGTCTGCTGGGCCAGCTCGGCGCGGGTCCGTTCGGCGCGGGTGTCCTGCCGTGTGATCTCGGCCAGCACGATCCGAGCCCGCCGGGGCGGCGGTACCGCACCGCCCGACCCCACGTCAGGGAGTTGCTTGGCCACCCCGGCAGTCTCGCCCGCCGCGCGGGATTGTCAAGCCGCTCCGGTCACCAGGACCGGCCACCGTTGCAGTCGGCCCTCGCGGTCAGCGGGATGTTGCTGAGTTCACGCCGCGCCCGATCCCGGCCGAGGTTCGTCCCCCACAGGCCGTCCGAGGGCAGCTCGGCGGCGATCTGCCCCAGCGCGCAGACGCGCATCGGCTCGGGCAGCCGGGCCAGTGCCGGTACGGCGTCCGCCGACAGCCCGGACAGGTAGGTGACGTCCAGCCGGCCGGTCTGCAGGTACCGGTCGACGTTCCGGTCGGCGATCAACCGGTCCGGGTTCACCAGGGCCAGTCCGAGCAGGGCCAGCACCGCCGTGCCGATCACCAACCGGGGCAGCCAGTCGGCCCGCAACCGCACCACCGCCACCCCGACCAGCACGAAGAGCAGCCCGAGCCAGAGTTCGATGGTCGCCACCACGAGCCGTAGCCGGGTGGCGCCGTAGGCGTCCGCATAGACCTGCATCCGGTACAGCGCCGAGGCGACGATCACCAAGGTGAGCCCGGTGAGCGTGCCGAGCAGGACGCGCACCAGCAGGCGGTCCGCCCGGGTGGCCTTCGGTGCCCGGCGGGCGGCGATCGCGATCACCAGCAGGGTGAGTGCGGTGACGGCGAGCAGTTGCCAGAACCCGCCGCGGGCGTACTGGGCGTAGGTGAGCCCGGCCGTGCGCAGGACGTGCCCCGCGCCGCCGAACAACACCGTCAGCTGGACCAGCACGAACACGCTGAACAGGGCGACCAGCAACACCAGCGGGAGGGTCCACTCCAACCGGTGAGCCGGTCGGGGTGGTGTCGTGCGCAGACCCTCCAGATCGGGTGGACGGCTGACCAGGAACGCGCCACCGAGCAGGGCTCCGCCGATCAGCGCCAGCCGCGCCAGCCAGCCGAGCACTCCGACCGACGAGACGTCTGGCAGCAGGCCGGTGACCAGGTTCTCGAAGACCGCGTCGGCGGAGGAGAAGAGCAGACCGAACAGCAGCAGCAGGCCGGCCGAGATCGCCAGGCTGGTCAGGATGCGCCCGACCGCGATACCCGAGGTGGCCGGCTGCCCGAACCGCAGCCCGCGTACCGCCCAGGGGAGCGCCCGTACCGTCGCGGCGGGCGGCAGCGTCGCGGCGACCAGCATCCCGAGCGGGCTTCGCCCACCGGTCACCGCGAGCGTCCCGGTCACCGCGGCCGCGAGCAGGCACAGGGCGAAGAGCCAGCCGGCGGCCCGGGCCGTGCCGACGGCGACCAACGCGACCGTCGCGGCAGCCCAGGCGACCTGTGCCGCCCGCCCCGGTGCCCCCGTGGCACCGGGACGGGCGGTGGTCGCCGCGGCCGGCGGAGCCGGCGTGGCGGTCGGTGTCGCGGCGACCGTTCCCGGGCTCGTCGGCCCGGATGGTGCCGCGGTCGTGGGGGTGTTCGTCGGCCCGGGTGGCACCGCGGCCGTGGGGGTGTTCGTCGGCGTAATCGAAGGTGTTGCAGTGGTGTTCAGCGTGGCGGTGACGAGTGCGGCAGCGCCGGCCAGCGCGGCCACCAGCCAGCCGAGACCGGGACGAACCATCGTGAGCGTGGACGCGCCGACGACGGTCGCCGCCGCCAAGGCCGCCAGGACCAGAGGTCGGGCGGAGCCGGACGGCCCTGGCCAGCGGCGCGCGATCAGTGACGGCGGCCTGGGCAGGGCCGGCGTGACCGGCCACGGTTGGGGCCGACCGGTGGCCGCCGGGGCAACCGTGCCGGGTCTGCCGGGTGGGGGGATCTGCGCTCCGGTCGGCCCGGTGGCCGGAACGGGAACGCTGCCAGGGCTGGTCATGCGGCCTCTTTTCGGTGTGGCCCGTCGATCGGGATGGTGACCTGGATGCGACAGCCGGGCTGGTCTCCCCGGTGCGGTCCGACCGGATCGAGGACCCGGATCTGGCCGCCGTGCAACTCGACGACCCATCGCGCGATCGCCAGACCGAGACCCGTCCCGCCGCCGGCCGCCCGGTCGCCGCGGGTGAACCGCTCGAAGACCCGGGAACGCTCGTCCGCCGGAATGCCCTGGCCCTCGTCGCTCACCTCGAACCGGAGCTGGTCGCCGTGTTCCTCGGCGCTGACCCGCACGACGCCGCCGGGTGGGCTGTGCCGCGCCGCGTTGTCGAGCAGGTTCGCGAACACCTGGTGCAACCGCCACGGGTCCGCGTTGACCGCCAGCGGTGTCAGCAACTCGCGAAGCTCGAAGTGCACGTCCATGCCGGCGCCGGACGCGCTGGCCGTCGCGTGCTCGACCGCCTCGTCGAGGAAGTCCCACACGTCCATCCGTACCCGGCGCAGCGGCACCACCCCGGCGTCGAGGCGGGACAGGTCGAGCAGGTCGGCGACGAGGTGTCCGAGCCGTTCGGTCTGGGCCAGCGCCGAGCGCAGCGCCGCGGGCTCGGGATCGGCCACCCCGTCCACCATGTTCTCCAACACGCCCTGCAACGCGGTGATCGGCGTACGCAGCTCGTGTGAGACGTTGGCGATCAGCTCACGCCGGCGCTGGTCCGCGGCATGGAGGTCGGCGGCCATCTTGTTGAACGCCTGGGCCAGCTCACCGACCTCGTCGCGGGAGGTGGCGCGTATCCGTCGTGTGTAGTCGCCCCGGGCCATCGCGCCGGCCGCCGCCGTCATCTCCCGCAGCGGCGACGTCATCCCGTGGGCGAGGACCTGGGAGGTGAGCAGGGCGACGGCGATGGCGGTCGCCGAGGTCACCGGTGGTGGCCAGCCGATGCCGTACGAGAAGTACCCGAGGCCGGCCGCACCGGAGACGACCAGCAGCACGCCCAGTTTCAGCTTGATCGAGCGCACCGGATCCAGCGGGCGGGGCAGCAGTTCCAGCACCCGGTCCAGGCGGGTGGGCAGGGCGGCGGTCACGACGGCAGCTCCAGCGCGTAGCCGACCCCGTGCACGGTGCGGATGAGATCGGCGCCCAGCTTTCGGCGTAGGGCCTTGATGTGGCTGTCCACCGTGCGGGTGCCGCTCCCGTCGACCCATCCCCAGACGTCGGCGAGCAGCCGTTCGCGGGGAAGCACCGTGCGGGGCCGCCCGGCGAGGTGGACCAGCAGGTCGAACTCCGTCGGCGTGAGGTGCACGTCCGCGCCGTCGCGGCGGACCCGCCGCTCGGCCTCGTTGATCTCGATGTCGCCGAGGCGGATGGCTGGCGGCGCGGGGGTGGCGGCCCGATCCACCCGGCGCAGCAGGACGTGCACCCGCGCGGCCAGCTCCCGCATCGAGAAAGGCTTGGTGAGGTAGTCGTCCGCACCGACCGCGAGCCCCACCAACAGGTCCGTCTCGTCGTCGCGGGCGGTGAGCATCAGCACCGGCACCGCACGGTCGGCCTGGATCCGCCGGCACACCTCCAGGCCGTCGAAGCCGGGCAGCATCACGTCCAGGACGACGAGGTCCGGCTGGCCGCTGCGAAACTGCTCGACTGCGCTGGGCCCGTCCGCCGCGATCTCCACGCTGAAGCCCTCGGCGCGGAGGCGGGCGGCAATGGATTCGGCGATGGTCCGTTCGTCCTCGACCACCAGTACCCGGCGTTGCGTCATGGGTCTCGACTGTAGGGAGCCGCCGTGGAGATCAGTGGGTGGCGTTGTGAATAACCTGTGGAGAACGGTTCACGGCTGTGGATAACTGCCGTGTGGACTGGCATTCGGGAAGTCGGGGCATCCGGGCGGGCCGGACGCCCCGACTTCCAGGAATCCGAGTCGATCGAGGCCGGGCCTGGTGGCACCGGCCGTCGGTCACTCCAGACCGATGCGCTCCGGGCGGGCGGAGGCGGAGCCGAGCCAGGTGTGCGGGTTGCCGTACCAGCACCAGCCCAGTTTCGGCGCGCCCTGGCTGATCCAGAGCGCAGGCACCCGCTTGTCGCCGCATCGGGACCCGACGAGCGAGAAGCACCGGTTGCTCGCCAGCGCGGCCGGGTGCAGCGTGACGAAGGCCAGACCTTCGTCGATGGTGAGCGGCAGCCGACCCTGGGCGGTGATCCCCTCCATGGCGGTGGCCGGGGCCAGGTTGCGGAACTCCTCGCCCCGGTCGACGTCGAAGAGCAGGTACGCCGGTCCGGCCGGCACCTCCAGCTCCTTGATCGGGTCGAAGCGCGGCAGGTCGTCCTCGGCGTAGTGGCGGTCCAGGACGCCGGGCTTGCGTTTGCCGGCCAGCGTGGTGAGCTCCAGTCGTTCCTGCACGCCGACCAGGTCGCGGGTGATGACCAGCAGGAAGGGCACCCGGGCGTCGGTGGGGGCGGACAGCCCGTCGGCACCCTCGATCGCCCTCGCGCGCAGCGGCGCTACCAGGTCGCGGAAGGCGCGCTCGGGCAGCCCGGCGAGGGCGGGGTAGCCGAGCTGGACCAGTCGGTCGACCTGACGGTCGAACTCGGTCTCGGCGTCGAACGGGGAAACAGTCACGGCAGCCTCCGGAAGTCGTACGGACTAGCGTACAACGTACGGCAGCTGTCGTCTCATTCCCGGATCAGCGACTCCAGTCCTGCTTTGCGGCCCTGACCAGCTTGTCCTTCAGCTCCCGGGTGTGCCGCCGGCTCACCGGCAGCTCGGTGGAGTCGATCACCACGACGTAGCCGGAGTTGACCAGCCGCAGCTCTGCGATCAACTTCAACTGCACCAGGTACGACCGGTGCACCCGGACGAAACCGGCATCCGCCCAACGCTCCGCCAGTGTGGCCAGCGAGACCCGCACCAGGTGCGACCCCTCGGCGGTGTGCAACCGGGCGTAGTCACCCTGCGCCTCCACCCACCGCACCGCCGAGCGGGGCAGCATCCGGGTGGTGCCGGCCAACTCGATGGGGATGGTCGGGTCCTCCTCGGCGCGGGCCAGCGCCGCCGGGTGCGACGGCACCACCCGCGACCCGATCACCCGACGCAGTGACTCGGCCAGCCGGTCGGCGCGAACGGGTTTGCGCACGTAGTCGGTGGCACCCAGGTCGAAGGCGTCCACCGCGCCGTCGTCGTACGCGGTGACGAAGACGATCGCCGGCGGCCGGGCGAACCGGCGCAGCACCCGGGCCAGCTCCATCCCGTCCAGCCCGGGCATCCGGATGTCCAGGAAGACCACGTCCACGTCACCGTCCCGGAGCAGCCGCAGCGCCTCCGTCGCGTCACCGGCCGTGTGCAGCCGGGCCACCCGAGGGTCGGCCCGCAGGTGGTACGCCAGCTCGTCCAGTGCGGGCGGCTCGTCGTCCACCGCCAGCACCCGCAGAAAACCGGACGCGTTCACCGCACCCGTCCCGCTTCGCTCGCTCACGACCCTGCCCGTACGCCGGGGTGGAACTTCGGCACCCGCATGCTCACCTTCGTGCCCGAGCCCAGCCCGGTCTCCACGACCAGGCCGAACCGGTCCCCGAAGACCGACCGCAGCCGCTCGTCGACGTTGGAAAGACCGACGTGCTGGCCCGTGTCGTCGCCCGGGTCGCCAGTGCCGCGGGCCAGCTCGGCGATGCCGGCGGTCAGCGTGGTCGGATCCATTCCCACTCCGTCGTCCTCCACCGTGATGTGGCATTCGGCGCCCGCGTCCCGGGCCTCGATGCTCACCATGCCCGTGCCCGGCTTGCGGGACAACCCGTGGCGAACAGCGTTCTCCACCAGCGGTTGCAGGCAGAGGAACGGCAACGTCACAGGGAGCACCTCCGGGGCGATCTGCAACCGCACCTGCAACCGGTCGCCGAATCGAGCCCGCTCGATGGTTAGGTAGCGGTCGATCGAGCGCAGCTCCTCGGCGAGGGTGGTGAACTCCCCGTGCGCCCGGAAGGAGTACCGGGTGAACTCCGCGAACTCCAGGATCAACTCGCGGGCCCGCTCCGGGTCGGTGCGGACGAACGACCCGATCGCGGTCAGCGCGTTGTAGATGAAGTGCGGGCTGATCTGCGCCCGCAACGCGCGGATCTCGGCGCGGGCCAGCCGCTCGCGGGACGAATCCAGCTCGGCCAGGGCGAGCTGGTTACCGGCCCAGTGCGCCGTCTCCAGGGTGGCCTGCACCAACCCCGGCGGTGGTGGGCCGTCGGCGATGGCCACCAACGCGCCGACCACCCGGCCGTCCGCCCCCTGCAACGGCGCGACCACCGCCCCTCGGATCGGGCAGTCGACCCGGTCGCAGTGCAGCTCCTGCTCACCGAGCACCGTAGAGCGGCCGGTGTCCACCGTCCGCTGGGCCGCCGCGAGCAGCTGCTCGCCGTGGTGCGTGCCGCGCCCATCGAGGGCCAGCAGCCGGTCGGCGTCGGCGAGCGCCAGCCCGGCCGCGCCCACCAGAGCCCGCAGATGGCGTACGGCCTTCGCGGCGCCCGCCTCGCTCAGCCCGGCTCGCAGCGGCTCGGCGGCCAGACCGGCCGTGTGCAGCACCTCGTAGGTGGCCCGTTGGGTGGCGGTGGCGATGCCCCGGCGAGCCCGCAGACGCAGCACCGCCAACAGGGCGGCGGTCAGCGCGGTGACGAGCGAGACGACGCCGACCACGGCGGAGAGGTTGGCAGCCACGCAGCGATCCTTGCCCCTGCGGGCCTGCGCGCCAAGCCCCTAGTACGCGCCCTTGCGGGCGAGCACCACGCCGACGGTGCGCCACAGGATGCTGAGGTCGTACGCCAGCGACCAGTTGTCGACGTAGTAGAGGTCCAGTCGGACCGACTCGTCCCAGGACAGGTCGGAGCGGCCGGAGACCTGCCACAGCCCGGTCATGCCGGGGCGGACCAGCAGGCGGCGGCGCACGTCGCCCAGGAAGTCGCCGTCGTCGGCCGGCAGCGGGCGGGGCCCGACCAGCGACATCTCACCCCAGAGCACGTTGATCAGCTGCGGCAGCTCGTCCAGCGAGGTGGCCCGCAGGAAGCGACCCACCGGGAAGACCCGCGGGTCCTGCTTCATCTTGAACAGCATGCCGTCGGTCTCGTTGCGGTCGACAAGGCTGGCCAGCCGGTCCTCGGCGTCGACGTACATGGTCCGGAACTTCCACACCCGGAACGTGCGCCCCTCGTGCCCCACCCGGGGCTGGCGGAAGAAGACCGGACCCCGGTCGGAGATCGTGATCGCCACGGCGATGCCCACGAAGAGCGGGATCAGCAGCAGCAGGCCGAGACCGGCGGCGACCCGGTCCATCAGGTTCTTGGCCAGCAGCGCCGGCCCGGAGAGGGTCGGTTCCTCGACGTGCAGCAGCGGCAGACCCTCGATCGGCCGGATGTGCACCCGAGGGCCGGCGATGTCGGTCAACTGCGGTGCGACCACCAGGTCGACGCCCGAGCCCTCCAACTGCCAGGCCAGCCGGCGCAGCTCGCCCGGCTCGGCGCTGGCCGACCCACAGACGGCGATCGTGTCGCCACCAACCTCCCGGACCAGGGCGAGAACGTCGCGACCGGCGTAGATCGGAACCGGGGTCGGCATGCCCCGGGCCGCCGCATAGCCGTCGGTGATGTGGATGGCGACGGGCACCAGCCCGGCGTTCGGGTTGCGGGTGACCGCCGCGTAGACCTCCAGGCACTCCGGCAGGGTGCCGACCAGCACCATCCGGTGCGCGGCCTGACCGGCCCGCCGCCGGATGTAGTGCAGCGCCCAGCGGGCCACGAACCGGCCCCAGAGGATCAGCAGCGTCGCACCGAGCAGCGCCGTGCCCACGGTGAACCGGGAGAGCTGGGTCACTGTGGAGAAGGCGAGGAACGAGACGCTCGCGGCGACCGTCACCGCCGCCCGGATCACCCGCTTGAACTCGTCCGGGCCCAACCCCAGGTAGCGCCGGTCGTACGCCCGGTTGCTCCAGAGGATGACCACCCAGCCGAGCGGGAGCAGCAGGTAGGAGATCGTGTGGAACCAGGTCGGGTCCTGCTTGGTGCCGGAGAATCCGGAGGCGGCCTGGTCGAAGAGCTGGATCGCGATCCAGCTGGCGAACGCTGCCGCGCCGAAGTCGAGCAGCAGCAGGATCGCGATGTAGGGGCGGTGCCAACGGGAGACACGACGTCGCGCCCTGGTCCACGCCGAGCGGGGGACGCCGTTGTGTGACGACGGCGTCGGCGGCTGGATCTCGAAGCTGTCGACGTGCCGCACGAGTTTGCTCCGGCCTTCGTTGGATACCGGGCGCTGGAGGCTTGCCGTCACCTCACCCATGTCCTCCCGCATGACACGGGCCGCTCACTCGCAGTGAGGGCCCGGGTCGCCCACCGTCCCAGTCTCCCACGCGGGCTCCGACCGGTCGCCGCCCCGAAGGAGATTGGCGACCGATGGTGCCGGCGGGATCTGGCCGGCTCCGCACCATTTCAGAAGCCGGGGACCGGGCCACTATACCGATGGATGCGCGCGTGGCCAGAATGGCGGACCGGAGCTTCCGCTCAGTAAGGGCGATTCCGCTCCGTAGTCGCCGAGTGGGGCTACTCACCGTACGAGACGAGACAACCGTCGGTCAGCGAGCGGCTTGCCGCCGGTCTGGCACGTCGCGCAGTACTGAAGGCTCGAATCGGCGAACGACACCTCACGCACGGTGTCCCCGCACACCGGGCAGGGCAGCCCGGTGCGGGCGTGCACCTTCAACCCGGACCGCTTCTCGCCCTTCAGCTCCGCCGCCCGCTGACCGAGGGACCGCTCGACCGCGTCACCGAGGACCTGCCGGGTGGCCGCGTGCAGGGTGGCGATCTGGTCATCGGTGAGCCGGTTGGTGATCGCGAACGGGGACAGCTTCGCGGCGTGCAGGATCTCGTCGGAGTATGCGTTGCCCACCCCGGACAGCACCGACTGGTCGGTCAGCACCCCCTTGACCTGCCCCCGCCGGCTCCGCAGCCGCTCGGCGAAGGTGGGCAGGTCCGCGGAGAGCGCGTCCGGGCCCAACTTGGCCACCCCGGGCACCGTCGCCAGGTCGTTGACCAGGTACGCGGCCAGCTTCTTCTGGGTGCCGGCCTCGGTCAGGTCGAAGCCGGACCCGTCGTCGAGGCGTACGCGCACCGCGATCGGGCCCTTGCCGGGACGCAACGGGGTGGTGGACGGGAACGCCTCCCGATAGTGCAGCCAGCCAGCCCGTGCCAGGTGCACCACCAGGTGCAGGTCGCCCTCGAAGAGCACGTCGAGGAACTTGCCGTGCCGGCTGGCATCGACCACCGTTCGACCGGCAACCGCTGTCGGTGCCGGTTCGTACGTTTTCAGGGCGCTGATCGCGGCGATCTCCAGCCGGTCGACACGCCGCCCCACCGCGCGCTGTCGCAGGTAACCCGCGAGCGCCTCAACCTCCGGTAGCTCGGGCACGACACAACGGTAGCCTTCTTTCCGGTGAGCGTGCGGAATCAGCTCGCGAGTCCCTGTCGCGAGCGCGAGGCGTAAGCCCGCGAGTCCCGCAGACGTGATCTTGCGAGCCTTCGCGCAGGCGGGGGCAGAAGCCGGCACGGCCGGGAACGAAAGGCAAGGCTCCGTGAAAATCGTGGTGGCGCACAACCGGTACCGGGAAGCACAGCCCTCCGGCGAGAACACGATCGTCGACTCGGAGATCGCTCAGCTGACCGCCGCCGGCGTCGAGGTGCTGCCGTTCATCCGCAGTTCGGACGAGATCCCGTCGATGTCGAAGGTGGCGAAGGCGCTGCTGCCGATCTCGCCGATCTGGGCGCCGCGCGCCCAGCACGACCTGAGCCGACTGCTCACCGAGCACCGACCGGACGTCCTGCACCTGCACAACCCGTACCCCCTGCTGTCGCCGTGGGTGGTGCGGACCGCGCACCGCCACGGCGTGCCGGTGGTGCAGACCGTGCACAACTACCGGCAGGTCTGCTCCTCGGGGATCTACTTCCGCGACGGCGTGATCTGCCAGGACTGCAAGGGCCGGGCGCTGGGTGTGCCGGCGATCAAGCACCGCTGCTACCGCGACTCGGCGGCCCAGAGCGCGTTGATGGCGACCACCCTTGCCGTGCACCGGGGCACCTGGCGCTCCGTCGACCGGTACGTCGCGCTCACCTCGGCGATCGCCGATCACCTCCGTGACTACGGCATACCGGACGAACGGATCGTGGTGAAGCCGAACTCGGTGCCCGACCCGGGCCGGCCGACGCCGCTCGGTGACGGGTTCCTCTACATGGCCCGGCTCTCCCCGGAGAAGGGCGTCGACCTGCTGCTGGACGCCTGGCGCCGGCACCCGGTGGGTGCGCTGGGCACGCTGCGCATAGCGGGCGACGGCGAGCTGCGCCCGCTCGTGGAGGCAGCCGCCGCCGAGCGGGCCGACGTCGTCTACCTCGGTCAACTCGACCGTGCCGGGGTGCGGGCCGCCGTCGAGGCGAGTGCGGTGGTGATCGCCGCCTCCATGTGGCACGACGTACTGCCGACCGTGATCATCGAGGCGTTGGCCAGCGGCCGGCCGGTGCTCGGCACGGCGTTGGGCGGCATCCCCTACCTGGTCGGAGCCGACGCCCCGCACGAGCCCGCCGGCACCGGCCCGGCGCAGGTCGCCTCCGCCGTCGCCGGCGGTGGTGGTGGGTCGCCGATGCCGGACGGGATCGGTCTGGGCGATGCCGGCTGGGTCGTCGCACCGGAGCCCGCCGCGCTCGCCGCCGCCCTGCCCATCGCTCGGGCCGGCGCCCCCGGGCTGGCGCTGACCGCCCGCGCTCGCTACGAGCGCACCTTCCACCCCGACGTGGTCACCAAGCAGCTCATCGACATCTACGCGGGCGTAGCCCGCAACCCCAACCACGTCTGAATCGCCGCACCTGACGCGTCCGCACCTGACGCTTCCGCACGATCTTGGGACTGCGCCGGGTCGCACCGCGCCGCGCCGCACCGTAGAACCGGGCGGGCGGATCTGCCGGCAAGATCCGCGCAACATCAGGGATGTTGGGGTCTCACGCGAGCCCGAGGCAGCAACTTCGGGGAAGTTGGGTGGATCTTGCGGGCGTGCGGCGTGCGGCGTGCGGCCTGCGGCGTGCGGCGTGCGGGCGTTCGGCGTGAGGGCGTGCGGGCGTGCGGCGTGAGGGCGAGCGGGCCAAGGGCGCGAGCGGCGCGCCTGTGCGGGCGAGCGGCGCGGGTGGCGCGTGCGGACGCGTTCTGGGCGGTGGCGGTCAGCGCAGGGAGGCGCGGGCGGAGAAGGCGATGCTGGCGAGCAGGAAGCCGCCGTTGACGATGGTGAACGCGACCATCACCCAGAGGACCAGCGCGGGCGCCACGGCCAGCACCAGGGCGGCCACGAAGATCACCGCGCCGTAGTCGCGGATCAGCTTCACCACGCGGACCGGCAGCGAGGTCGAGGTGACCATGCTGGCGGCGTTCGGGCCGGCCTGCATCACCGAGGTGACCAGGTTGACCATCCAGGTGCCCGCGAAGGTCGCCACCAGCCAGGTCGGGGTGGAGGGTTCCTGCGCCACGGCGGTCGCGGCGAGCGCGGCCACCAGGGCGATCTGCGCGGCCACGTCGCAGAGGATGTCGATCCGGGCGCCGGCCGCGCTGCCCTGGCCGGTCACCCGGGCCAGCTGCCCGTCGGCGCAGTCCAGGGAGTACGCCACCTGCCAGCCGATCAGGGCGAGCAGGCCGACCGCCCAGGCCGGCACGTCGCCGTCGGCGACCGGGCCGGCGAGCGCCACGACGGTGACCGAGGTGGCCAGCCCGAGCACCAGGTTGCTGATGGTCAGCGCGGTGGGGCGCAACCCGAGCCGCTGGGCGACCAACGCGAAGACGGCTCCCAGCCACTGGCTGATCGACTCGCTGAACAGGCCGCCGCCCCGGTTCACCCGGTGGAAGTCGGCGACGGTGGGACGGGGGTCAGCCAAGCTGGTCGCGGATTGCACCGGCGTAGTCTGCCAGCCGCTCCCGCGTCTCGGTAGGCGACAGCGCCAGGTGCTCCAGGATGGTGTAGCGGTCCGGTCGGGTACGCGGCGCGAACTGCACCGCCTCGACGAACTGGTCGTCGGTGAGCGCCACGTCGGCGGGGAGCCGGGGCAGACCGTGTCGGGCGAGGCAGGCCGACATCTCCCCGAACCGGCGCAGGTCCCCGCGCAGCCAGGTGCAGAACAGCGCGCCCAGCCCGGCCAGCTCGCCGTGTGAGGCGGTGCCGGGGAAGAGCGAGTCGACCGCGTGCATGATCTCGTGGCAGCCGCCGCTGCACGGACGGCTGGTGCCGTCGACAGCCATCGCCAGGCCGCTGGAGATCAACGCCTCGGCGAGGACGATCACGAAGGCGTCGTCGCTCATGTCGCCCGGGTGGTTGAGCACCGCCTCGGCGCCCGCTCGGGAGAGCGAGGCGGCCAGCCCGTCGACCGGTTCACCGCGTACCTGCCGGGACAGCTCCCAGTCGGCCAGCGCGCTGATGTTGCTGATCACGTCGCCGATGCCGGCCCGGTTGTGCCGGTCCGGGCCGCTCTCCACGAAGTCCAGGTCGACGATCACCCCGATCGGGATGTGGACGCCGTAGGAGCCCTTGATCCCGTCGGTGATCAGGCTGGCCACCGGGGAGGCGATCCCGTCGTTGGCGAGGCTGGTCGCCACCGACACCATCGGGAGGCCCCGACGGGTCGCCGCGTACTTGGCCACGTCGATGGTCTTGCCGCCGCCGATGCCGACGACCGCGTCGTACGACCGGGCGCGGAGTTTGCCGCCCAGGTCGTCGGCGGCGTCCAGCGTCCCGCCGGAGACGGTGAAGACGTCCGCGGAGCGCAGCGACGGTCGGATCAGCTCCGCGATCTGGGCGCCCTGACCGGGGCCGACCACCACCGCGACGTCGCCCCCGGAGGAGATTCGCCCGTCGGCCAGGATCGCGCCCAGGTCGGCGACCGCCCCGCGTCGCACGTCGATGTGCAGCGGGGTGAGGATGCTCCGAGCTAGTAGCGGCACGCGATCTCCCGCGCGCGGGCCAGGTCGGCGTGGTTGTCGACCTCGACCCAGGGGACGTCACCGATCGGCGCCGCCCGCACCTCCCCGCCCCGGTCGGAGAACTCCTGGTAGCCGTCCTCGTAGTAGAGGTTCGGGTCCCGTCGCCAGGTCGCCTCCAGCGCGTCGGCGAGGGCGTCGGCGACCTGCGGCTCGATGAGCGTGGCGCCGATGTACTCCCCGTACGCCTCGCCCGGGTCCATGATCTTGGTGATCCGGGTGAGCTGACCGGCGGCGTCGAAGGTGGTCTTCATCTCCTCCTCGGCCAGCGGCTTGAGGGTGTCCACTGCGAGCAGGATGCCCGGGCCACGCTCGGCGAGCAGGGTCTTCTCCACGCTCACCGGGTGCACGGTGTCCCCGTTGACCAGCAGCACCCCGCGCGCGAAGTATTCCCGGGCCAGCCAGAGCGAGTAGGCGTTGTTCCACTCCTCGGCCTTGTCGTTGTGCACCAGGGTGATCGTCACCCCGTACCGCTTCTCCAGGTCGGCCTGCCGCTCACGGACCGCGTCCGCCGCGTAGCCGACCACGATCACGACGTCGGTGAGCCCGACCTCGGCGAGGTTGCCCAGCGCGATGTCCAGGATCGTGGTCTCGCCGTCCACCGGCACCAAAGCCTTGGGCAGGGTGTCGGTGTACGGGCGCAGCCGGCGTCCCGCTCCGGCCGCGAGCACCATTCCGATCATCGCGACATCCTCCCTCGTCCTGCTCCCCGTCATCGCTGGAGGATAGCGCCGCTTGGTCGGGCCGCTGTGGTCAACCGGGTCAGCCGGGTCAGCCGGGCAACGCCGCCAGGTCGGCGAGCATCGTCAGTCGCTCCTCCGCGCCGAGAGCGGCGTACGGGCCGGCCGCCCGTCGGTCGGTCTCCAGCTCGATGGCGGTCCGCTCGGGGCCGGCCGGCAGGGCGGCGACGCTCGATGCGGTGTGCCCGGCGGCTTCCCAGGCTGCGGCGTGCGCGTCGGCCCGGTGGTATCGCAACGTGCCGAGCCGGTTGAGCAGCAGCACGCCCGACGGGATGCCGTCCGGCTCGTGCGGGGGCGCCATCGCGGCGAAGGCGGAGCCGCCGCGGTCACCGGCCTCGTCGGCCAGCACCAGGGCGTACGACAGCAGCCGGCCGAGGGCTGCCACCAGCCGTGACACCCGTTCGCCGTGCCCGGCCCACAGTTCCTCGGTGACCTCGGCGTGCACCTGGTACAGCTCGGTGAGGAAGGCCGCTCCCCGTTCGGTGGCGGAGAGCGTGCCGTCCGGGCCGCGGTGGAGCATCCCGTACGCCACCTGCTTGTCCACCGTCCGCCGGCAGACGACCGGGTCCTGGTAACGGGTGATCGCCGCGAACCCGGGCCCGTCGACAGTGCCACCGGGTGCCGCGAGTCGGGTGCGCAGGTCAACCAGGAAGCCGGTCGCCGCGACTCCTCCGTACCGCTGGGACAGAACGGCTCCGCCACCGTCGCGGCCGGCCAGCATGCCGGCGCGGAAGGCCCGGTCCACGGCCGGGGCGAGCAGCCCGGCGAACCGGTGCGGCGCCAGCTCGACGGTGTTCACAGACCGATCGACCGCAGGACGGCGAAGCCCTCTTCCGCGATCCGCCGGATCAGCCCGTCGTTGACGTGGCGGTGCTCGTCCAGCACTGTCACCTCGTCCTCGGCCAGCCAGCGGTATTCGGTGTGCTTGCCGGCCTCCAGCCTCGGGCGGTCGAGGTCGCCGTCGACGCGGACCAGGAAGTCGTACTCGATGCGGGCCAGGCCGTCGTCGCCGACGTAGTGGTACTCGCCCACCTGGCCGAGGACGTGCGAGAGAACCCAGCCGGTCTCCTCGGTGATCTCCCGGCGCAGCGCCTCGTCGATGTCCTCGCCGGGGTCCAGGTGGCCACCGACGATGTCCCAGCAGTTGGGGAAGAGGCGCCGTTGGGGTGAGCGGCGCTGAAAGAAGATGCGGCCGTCGTGGTCGACGATCAGCGCGCCGGCGCAGCGCAGGGGCTCGGTGGACACCGCTCGACAGTAGCGAGCGTCCGCTGTTGCCCCGAGGCTCGGTCTTGTCCCGGAAACATCCACGGACGACCATGTCGGTACCGGATGCCACCGTCCCAAGGGAGTGATGTGTGATGCAGGTACGGGATGCGATGTCCAGCCAGGTCCTCGTCGTCGGTCCGGAGCACACGCTCCGCCAGGCGGCCCGGATGATGTCGGCCCGCGGTGTCGGGTCGGCGGTCGTGATCGACCCGGACTCCGAGGGCGTCGGGATCATGACCGAACGCGACGTGTTGAAGGCAATCGGCGCCGGCCTGGACTGTGATGTGGAACGCACCGGCGCCCACCTGACCTGGGACGTGGTCTACGCGGGGCCGGAGTGGACGGTGGCCGAGGCCGCCGCGGCGATGGCCCGGGGCGGGTTCCGGCACCTGGTGGTGCTGGACGGTCGGGAGGTGGCCGGGGTGATCTCCGTGCGGGACATCATGCGGGTGTGGGCGGAGGATCAGGCCGCCGTCTCCACGACCTGACCCGGCCGGGGCCGGAATCTCGGCCCGCGCAGGTGTGCATGCCCGGATAGACGGGTAGGGATTCCTCGCGGGCGCGGAGATGCCGTGGCCCGCGGGGGAGGTCCCGATGCGCGACGCGGAGCGGCTGGTCGAGCAGCAGTACGCCATGCTCCTGCGTCGGGACGTGGCCCGTCTACCGGATCTCTACGCCCCGGAGGCGTTCTACTCCATGCCGGGCGTGACGGTCCGGCCCATCGAGCTGCCCGCACTCCTGCGCACCTGGACGGGTGCCTTCCCGGACCTGCGGGTCGACCCGCTGGGCACGGTTCGCACCGGCGGTGGCGCCGCCGTCGAGCTGCGTCTGACCGGCACCCACACCGGCACGCTGCATTCGCCGTACGGCACCGTCGCTCCCACCGGCCGGCTGGTGAGCTGGGAGGTGGCCGACGTGGTCCGGGCCCGCAAGGGTCGGATCACCGCCTGGCGCTCCTACTTCGACTGGAGCCAGCTCCTCGACGCGCTCGGCGTGCAGTTGGAGGGACTTTCCCGGGCGGCGCACCACGACGCGCTCGCCCTTCCGGTCTGATCTGTCGCCGACCGGTGGAGTCGGGTCACCCGTCCCGGTGGCTCAGGATGCGGACATCGCCGTGCCGTCCGCGCGTCCCCCATCGCCGCCCGTACGCTCAACATCCATGACCGCCGAGCAGTTGATCTCCTTTGCCCGTGGGGCTCCCTCGCTGGACATCGTCGATGTCGAGGGGCTCAAGGCCGCCGCCGTCCGCGCCTTCGACGCCGACCCTGCGGGGGTCACGGCGTACGGCACCTCCGTCGGCTACCTTCCGCTGCGAAAGTGGATCGCCGAGAAGCACGGGGTGGAAGCCAACCAGGTGCTGGTCACCAACGGGTCGCTTCAGGCCGACGCGTTCCTCTTCGACCACCTGGTCCGCCCGGGCGACGCGGTGGTGGTGGAACGCCCGACGTACGACCGGACGCTGCTCAACCTCCAGCGGATGGGCAGCGAGCTGCACGGCATCTCGGTCCAGCCGGACGGCCTGGACACTGCCGAGCTGCGCAAGCTGCTGGAGTCGGGGGTCCGACCCCGGCTCGCGCACGTGATCCCGAACTACCAGAACCCGGCCGGCATGACGCTCTCGGAGGGGAAGCGTCGGGAGTTGCTCGACCTGGCCGCCGAGTACGAGTTCACGATCTTCGAGGACGACCCGTACGCGGACATCCGCTTCCGTGGCGAGGCGCTGCCGTCGATGCTCTCGCTGGACACCCGCAACGTGGTGGTGCACGCGTCGAGCTTCACCAAGACGGTCTGCCCGGGTGTCCGGGTCGGTTATCTGGTCGGCCCGGCGGACCTGATCGCCGACATCGCCAAGAACGCGACCAGCCTCTACATCTCGCCCGGCATGGTGTCGCAGGCGATCGTGCACCAGTTCTGCGTCTCCGGTGACATCGACCGCTCGATCGAGACGGTCCGCGCGGCGCTGGGTGAGCGGGCCCAGGTGCTCGCCGAGTCGTTGCGCCGGCACCTGCCGCAGGCGCGCTTCGTGGAGCCCGACGGCGGCTACTTCCTCTGGGTGGAGTTCCCGGAGGACGTGCTGGTCGACCGGCTCGCTCCGGCTGCCGCCGAGCGTGGGGTCGCCGTGGTCAAGGGCAGTGACTTCGTGCTGGACGGTGGGCAGCACGCCCTCCGGTTGGCCTTCTCGGCGGTGACCGCCGACCGGATCGACGAGGGTGTCCGTCGCCTCGCGGAGGCCGTCGAGGCCGTCCGCGCCTGAGCCAACTGTCGGGTTCCTGACAGAACGACGATGCTGGCCGTCCCGGGACTCCCGTCCGGGGCGGCCGGCGGCCCACAATGCTGCGAGCGTCGCCCGTGATGTAGCGGAGATCACCGCCCGGCCTCCGGGCCGGCCCCCCATCTCGGACGATGCGGCAGCACAACCTCCCGCCCCCACCGGTGTCGGGTGGGCCGTGTCGTCCCCGCACACCCCCCGATGCGGCCCGGCCCACCCGGCACCACCCCCACGCGACCGCCGTCACACATGTCCTCGACGACAGTCGGCGTAGCCTGCAAGCCGCAGCCGAGCGTGGGAGGTGACGCGATGACGGATCGCACAGAGCGGGACCGGACGGCGTCGTCCACCCCCGGTCGGGTGTTGCGACCTCGGGCCTGGCCCTCCCCGGTCCGGGCGATGACCCGGATCCTCAACGCCGACGGCTCGCCGCCCGTCCCGACCCCGACCGGCACCGACCGCAGCTCGGTGGTCGACTGCGCGCTGTACGTCGACGGCAAGCGGCAACCCGGCGAGTGGACGTACGCGGACGCCCTGGCGGCGGCCCGCCGCGAGGAGCACGGCTTCGTCTGGCTCGGTCTGCACCAACCGGAGCTGGCCGAGATGACCGCCATCGCGGAGACCTACGGTCTGCACGAACTCGCCGTTGAGGACGCCGTCAAGGCGGAGCAGCGCCCCAAGCTGGAGCGGTTCGGCGATGTCGTCTTCCTGGTGCTGCGTACCGCGAGGTACTGCGAGCACGCCGAGCTGACCGAGAACTCCGAGGTCGTGGAGACCGGGCAGGTGATGCTCTTCATCGGCCCGAACTTCGTGATCAGCGTCCGGCACGGGGACGCCTGCCGGCTCGCCCCGATCCGCGCTGACCTGGAGACCAAGGAGGATCTGCTGCTCCAGGGTCCGTGGGCGGTGGCGTACGGGGTGACCGACCGGGTGGTCGACCTCTACCTGGAGGTGGCCGACCAACTGGAGGACGACCTGGACATGCTGGAGGCCGAGGTCTTCGACCGCCACAGCCATGGGCGGATCCAACGGATCTATCAGATGAAGCGGGAGCTGGTGGAGTTCAAGCGGGCGGTGGTGCCGTTGCAGCGGCCACTGATGACGCTGACCTCCCAGGTCAACCGGGACGTGCCCAAGGAGATCCGCCGCTACTTCCGGGATGTGCAGGACCACCTGAGCCGCACCGTGGAGCAGGTCAACTCCTACGACGACCTGCTGAACTCGATCCTCCAGGCGCGGCTCGCCCAGGTCACCGTCGACCAGAACAACGACATGCGCAAGATCGCCGCCTGGGCCGGTATCGCCGCGGTGTGGACCGCCATCGCCGGTATCTACGGGATGAACTTCGACAACATGCCCGAGCTGAAGATGACGTACGGCTACCCGGTGGTCCTGGCCATCATGCTCGGCATCTCGCTGGCCCTCTACCGCTGGTTCCGCCGCAACGGCTGGCTCTGACCGCCGGGGGCGGAAGCACCCGCTCTGCCACCTGACCGCCGCTGACGCGGAGCGCACGCCGAGCGCTGGCACGCGACAGCGCCGGCGAGCGGGGGTGACCCCGCTGCGCCGGCGCTCGATGCGTTGTCGCTGGGTCAGCGACGGCCGTTGGTGCGGGCCGTGTCCTTGCCCAGTGCCTTGGTGAGGTCGTCGGTCGGCCGGCCGGAGACGTCCGTGGCACCCTCGGCGACCGAGGGGACCTTGTCGGTCGGCCGGACGCTGGTCTGCTTGGCCGTGCCGGTGGTGCTGGCGCTGCTGCCGCCGGCCACCGCCGAGCTGCCGGCACCCGTCATCCCCGCCGCACCCGTCATACCCGCCGTACCGGTCATGGCGGACCCGCCGGTCATCGCGGACCCGTCGCTCCCCTTGGTGGCGGACGGCGTGCGCACCTCGATCGAGTCGACCTCGTCGCGCATCGGCTCCAGGGTGCGGGTCGGGTCGTACTCGGCCCACTCCTGCTGCTCGCGGCGACGGCGCATGGCCACCGCGCCGGCCACGCCGGCGACGACGCCCGCTGCCAACAGGCCGGTCATCATCGAGCCGCGACGACGCGGCTGCTTCTTCTTACCGGTGATCCGCATGGTCTTCGACTTGGCCTTCCTGGTCAGCGGCCCTGCCTGCGCGGCGCCGTCACGGGCCGCCGCGGCCAGCGGTGCCAGCGTGGTGAGTGTCTCCCCCCAGCCGGTCGACGCGCGGTCGCGCACCTTCGCCGCGGTCGGCGCCACGTAGCCCCGGGCCACCTGGACCCGCGGACCGACGGTTGCGCCAGCGCCCTTGGCTGCGTGGTTGGCTGCCTGCATCAGGTGGCTGATGCTCTGGTTCAGCTCGGCCTTGGCCAGCTGCCCCTGGGACTTACGCCGCCCGAATCCAAACACGGTCCTACCTCCTGGGAGTTGTTCCTTCGTCATCCTCCACCTTCGGATGCCTCCGCGATGCCAGATCGGGCACATGGGAGGATCCGCATGGAACTGACCAACAAGTGAGGAGTACCCGTGGCCGAGGCTGTCTACGCCACCCTGCACACCAACGCTGGCCCGATCCGGCTGGAGCTCTTCCCGAACCACGCGCCGAAGACGGTCCGCAACTTCATCGACCTGGCTGAGGGCAACCGGGAGTACACCGACCCGCGCACCGGTCAGCCGGGCAGTGGGCCGTACTACGACGGCACCATCTCGCACCGCGTGATCAGCGGATTCATGGTCCAGATGGGCGACCCGACCGGCACCGGCCGGGGCGGACCGGGCTACAAGTTCGCGGACGAGTTCCACCCGGAGCTGCGCTTCGACCGGCCGTACCTGCTGGCGATGGCGAACGCCGGACCGGGCACCAACGGTTCGCAGTTCTTCATCACCGTGTCGCCGACGCCGCACCTCAACAACCGGCACACCATCTTCGGGCAGGTCGCCGACGAGCAGTCGGTGAAGGTCGTCGACTCGATCGCCAGCACCCCGACCGGCCCGAGCGACCGTCCGCTCCAGGACGTCGTCATCGAGCGGGTCGAGATCCAGCGGTCTGCTTCCTGACCAACGGGCGAGGTACCTTTGCTCGCATGATTGAGCGCTCCGGAGCACCGCACCGGCCTGCGCCGGTGGTTCGCGCGGCGGTGGACGGAGGGTCGGCCCGGTGAGCGAGTCTCCGCCGACCACCCCGGTCTGCTACCGGCACCCCGGCCGGGAGACCTATGTCCGGTGCAGCCGCTGCGACCGGCCGATCTGTCCGGACTGCATGCGCGATGCGTCGGTCGGGCACCAGTGCCCGGAGTGCGTCAACGAGGGTCGTCGCAGTGTCCGGCCGGCGCGTACCGCCTTCGGTGGTGGTACGGCCGGCCGGCACGGCTATGTCACGAAGACCCTGATCGCGGTGAACGCGCTGCTCCTGCTGCTCTCCATCGCCTCGGCTCGGGGTGGGGACGCGGCGATGGGGGGCTCCGGTTTCGGCGGCCTCATGGGTGGCAGCACGCCGCTGACCGAGTGGGGTGCGGTGCTCGGCCGGGCGTACCTGTCCGACTACACGCTCGGTGGGATCGCCGAGGGCCAGTGGTACAGGCTGGTCACCGCGATGTTCCTGCACTACGGCGTGCTGCACCTGCTGCTCAACATGTGGGCGTTGTGGGTGCTCGGTCGGTCGCTGGAGGCCAACCTCGGGCGGGTCCGTTTCGCCGCGCTCTACCTGATCGCCGGTCTGGGCGGCAACGTGGCCGCCTATCTGTTCAGCAGCCCGCGGGCCGCCACCGTCGGGGCGTCGACAGCCGTGTTCGGTCTCTTCGCCGCACTGATCATCATCGAACGCAAGCTGGGTCGGGACATCTCCCGGATCATCCCGATCCTGGTGATCAACCTGGTGTTCACGCTGGCGGTGCCGGGCATCTCGATCCCCGGGCACCTCGGCGGGCTGGTCGTCGGCGCGCTGATGGCGTTGGTGCTCGCGTACGCGCCTCGTGGCCGGCGAACGTTGGTGCAGGTCGCCGGCGCGGCGATCATCCTGGTGGTCCTGCTCGCGCTCGTGCTCTTCCGGACCGCCCAACTGCTCGGCTGACAGCTCAGGGGTTCGGGCGGGCGGCACGCAGTGCGGTGGCGACCTCTTCCGGGGTGGCTCCCAGGTCGTAGCGGCCGAAGAGGTGCAGCGAGTTGCCCGCGTCGATCTCCAGGGTCTCGCTGGTCAGCCCCAACCGTGGCCGACGGTCGACGGTGATCGCCTCGACCGTCGACCAGGGCAGCAGCCGCCGGCCCGCGAACCCGTGGATGACGGTGAGCCCCGCCGGGTCCACCGCCAACCGGACCGGCACGACCAGGTCGCGTACCGCCCAGACGGCCACCGTGACCGCGGCCAGGACGGCCACCACCAGGCGGACCGGGTCGCCGTCGGCGAAGAGCAGCCCGAGGGCGACGAGCAGGACGGCGCCGGCCAGCTTCGCCGCTGGCAGACTCGACGGCACTCGCCACTGCCGGGCCCCGGTGATCTCATCCACCCGCCCAGCATGCCAGCGGCCGTCGGATTCCGGCATCTCGTGTTGGTGGGGCCGGACGGTCGGTCCTGGGACGACGTAGGATCGGGACAGCCCAAGTTACCGGGGAGTAAACATGAGTGACGCGGTCATCGTCGGCGCGGTACGTACCCCGGTCGGGCGGCGCAAGGGCAGCCTCGCCGGCGTCCACCCGGTCGATCTCTCGGCGCACGTGCTGCGCGCCCTCGCCGAGCGCACCGGGCTCGACCCGGCGCAGGTCGACGACGTCTTCTGGGGCTGCGTGTCCCAGGTCGGCGAGCAGTCGTGGAACATCGCCCGCAACGGCGTGCTCGCCGCCGGCTGGCCCGAGACGGTCCCCGGCACGACGCTGGACCGGCAGTGCGGCTCCAGCCAGCAGGCACTGCACTTCGCCGCCGCGACGGTGCTCTCCGGCCAGGCTGACCTGGTGGTCGCCGGCGGGGTGGAGTCGATGACCCGGGTGCCGATGGGCTCCAGTGTGGCCGGCGGTATGCCGTTCAGCGACCAGCTCCGGGACCGTTACCGGGGTGTCGAGGGCTTCGCCGACGACGCGCCACTGCCGTTCAACCAGGGCGTCGGTGCCGAGCTGATCGCCCGGCGGTGGCGCCTCTCGCGCACCCAGCTCGACGAGTTCGCGCTGGCCAGCCACGAGAAGGCAGCCGCCGCACAGGACGCTGGCGCGTTCGACCCGGAGCTCACGCCGGTGCCACTCGGCGATGGTGGCAAGTTCGCCGCCGACGAGGGCATCCGCCGGGACACGACCCTGGCCAAGCTCGGCGAGCTGGCCACGCCGTTCCGTGCCGACGGCGTGGTGACCGCCGGGTCCGCGTCCCAGATCTCCGACGGCGCCGCGGCCCTCGCGGTGACGACATCCGAGTGGGCCAGCCGGCACGGCCTTCGGCCGCTTGCCCGGATCCACACCGCCGTGGTCGCCGCCGACGACCCGGTCACCATGCTCACCGCCCCCATCCCGGCCACCGCGAAGGCGCTGCGCCGCGCGGGGCTGGGCATCGAGGAGATCGGTGTGTACGAGGTGAACGAGGCGTTCGCCCCGGTGCCACTGGCCTGGCTGGCCGAGACCGAGGCGGATCCGGAGCGGCTCAACCCGCGTGGTGGGGCGATCGCACTCGGTCACCCGCTCGGCGGCTCCGGTGCCCGGATCATGACCACGATGCTCCAGCACATGCGGGACAACGGGATCCGCTACGGACTGCAGACCATGTGCGAGGGCGGCGGAATGGCCAACGCCACCATCGTCGAGCTGGTCTGACACCGCTGGGGAAAACGCCTCGCCCCGGCCCGGGAGGGCCGCCTAAGGTGCCCAGCGTGACGACGATCGCCGGTGAGCGTGCCCCCGACTGGTCCAGTGAGCAGTGGCAGGTGCGGGCCCGGTCCTGGGTCGACACGAGGTTGAGCCGGGCCGGCCGTCGGGTGACGGGTCTGGTGGAGCCTCGGGTACGCCCGTGGTCTCTGGTCTGGCGAGTGCCCACCGACGACGGCCCGGTCTGGTTCAAGGCCAACAACCCCGGCACCGTGCACGAGGCCGCCCTGATCGCGACGCTCGCCGAGCTGACACCGGAACGGGTGCTGACACCGATCGCGGTGGACCCGGAGCAGGGCTGGTCGCTGCTGCCCGACGGCGGCGAGTCGTTGCGCGACGTGCTGGCGCGCGACCCCGATCTGGCGCACTGGGAGCGGGCACTACCCGGCTACGCTGCGCTCCAACTGACCACCGCGCCGCGCGCCGACGAACTGGTCGCGCTGGGCGTGCCGGACCACCGCCCCGAGGTGTTGGCCGGGCTCCTCGCCGAGCTGCTCGACGATCGCGAGTCGCTGCTCATCGGTGCCGAGGGCGGGCTCAGCCCCGACCTGCATGAGCGGCTGCGGGCGGAGCTGCCGTCGTACGCCGAGCGGTGCCGCCGGCTCGCCGACATCGGCATCCCGGCCACCGTGCAGCACGACGACCTGCACGACGGCAACGTCTTCGCGGGCCCGGACGGCTACCGCTACTTCGACTGGGGCGACGCCTCCGTGGCGCACCCGTTCGGCACGCTGCTGGTGACTTTGCGGTCCATCCGGCACGCGAAGAAGCTGGCGGCCGACGACACGGGGTTGGCGCGGCTGCGCGACGCCTACCTGGAGGCGTGGACCGACCGGTACGACCGCCGAACCCTCGTCGAGGCCGCCGACCTTGCGATCGGCCTGGGGCCGGTGAGCCGGTCGCTGTCCTGGCGGCGAGCCCTGGACACCGTCGACGAGTCCCGTGCCGAGTACGCCGACGCGGTCCCCGGTTGGCTGGAGGAGCTGTCCGCCGCAAGCCCTCTTCAACCGGACTCCTGACCACGATCCGTCCAAGTCGGAAGTCGGACAGGCAGTGCGACCTGCGGCGTGGAACTTCCAAAAAACCCGCGTGACCCACGTCACCCCGCCGAAGACGTCGTTGGGCAGGTCATGGACGTCTTCTCCCGAACGTTCCTTCCGGCCGCCGCCGAGGCTGGCCTGGCCGTGCAGACCGTGAGCCGGCACATGCCGGTCTTCCGGCGCTGCGTCGGCTCCGGTGACGCCACCATCCTGGTCACCCGTTGCAGCCGCCCCGACCGCCCGGTCACCGGCGACTATCTGCTGCTGCTCACCCACCGTCGACTGGTGGTCACCCAGCAGACCCGACTACTGCACCGTCTGCGCCTGCATCTCAACACCGAGTTGCGCGAGCTGAGCAACGTCACCTGGAGCCCGGACCCGCGACTCCAGTCGGTCGAGATGGCGGCCACCGCGATCGACGGGATCCGCGAGCGGTTCCTGATCCGCACCAGTCACCCGAAGCAGGTCTGGCAGCTCGACGCGCTGCTCAACCATGCCTTTCGGACCCGCCTGCGGGTGCCCCGTGAGCGCATCCTCGCCACCATCGGTGACGCGCCGGCCGCCGCGCGGCCCAACGCGTTCCGCCCCGCCGTGGTGAGCTGACGCCCGACCGAGCTTTGCGTCGCCTTTACCTGACTCGAACACGCACCGATCGCATCGGGTCCACCGGGTCGGCAATCATGGGCCGGTGACCGTCGAACCGCCGCACCGCGGGCTCGTCCTCGTGGTCGAGGACGAGCCGGCCATCGCCGACCTGGTCAGGCTCTATCTCACCCGGGACGGCTTCGGCGTCCACCTGGAACGGGACGGCGCCGCCGGCCTGAGCGCCGCCCGCCGGATCCGCCCGGTGGCCTGCGTCCTGGACATCGCTCTGCCGGGCCTGCCCGGCACCGAGATCTGCCGCCAGCTGCGCGAGGCCGGCGACTGGACCCCGGTCATCTTCCTCACCGCCCGCGACGACGAGGTCGATCGGATCGTCGGCCTGGAGTTGGGCGCCGACGACTACGTGACCAAGCCGTTCAGCCCCCGGGAGCTGGTCGCCCGGGTGCGCGCGGTGCTGCGTCGCTCCGCCGGCGGCCCGGAGGGCGCGGACCGGCAGCGCGTCGTCGGCCCGGTGACGCTCGACCCGGCCCGCCGAACGGTCACCGCCGCAGGCGCACCGGTGCAGCTCACCTCCACCGAGTTCGACCTGCTGGCCCATCTGATGGCCCGGCCCGGTCGGGTCTTCACCCGGGAGGAGCTGCTGGCCGGGGTCTGGGGGTACGCGGCGCACGCCGGCACCCGCACGGTCGACGTGCACGTCGCCCAGGTGCGGGCGAAGCTCGGCCCGGCCAGCGTGATCCGGACTCACCGAGGCGTCGGGTACGCGGTCGATGCCTGACCAATCCGGGCGTGCCGGGTCGCCGACCATGTCGCTGCCGGTGGTCGGCACCTCCCCACCCGCCGCACCTCGACGTGGCGGCCTCGGCCGTACGCTCACCGCCCGTGCGGTGCTGGTCACCTGCGCGGTGGCGCTGGTGTCGGTGCTGGTCACCGCGATCGTGGCGGTGCCGTTGGCGATCCGTGGCGCGGAGCGGCGCGACCAGGAGGCGCTCGCCGCGCAGGCCCGGCTCGCGGCCGAGGTGCTGCGCACCCGCCTGGACCGGGGTCGCAGCGCCGACGAGGAGCGGCTCATCCAGCAACTGCGCAACCAGGGCATCGACGCGTACCTGATCCGGCGCGGAGCGGTCGACCGGCCGGGCCTGCCACCTCGCGTGGTGCAGCGAATCGGGCAGGGGCGCAACGTGTCGGTCCGGCGCGTCGTCAACGGCGAACGTGCCCTGGTCGAGGGCCGGGCGCTCCCCAACGGCAACGGGGTGGTGCTCTCCCGCCCCTCGGCGAACGGGTTGTGGGCCCGGGTGCTGCTGAGCCTCTGGTTACCGCTGCTGGCCGGGTTGGCCGCCGGCGTGGTGGCCGGGTTGCTGCTGGCCCGCCGGCTGGCCCGGCCGATCCGCGTCGCGGCCACCGCAGCCGCCCGCCTACGCGCCGGCGACCGCGCCGTCCGGGTGCCGGTCGAGTCACCGGACGAGGTCGCCGACCTGGCCGAGGCGTTGAACGGTCTGGCCGGTGCGCTGGCCACCAGTGAGGGGCGGCAGCGGGAGTTCCTGCTGTCCGTCTCGCACGAGCTGCGCACCCCGCTGACCGCGATCCGGGGGTACGCCGAGGCGCTCGCCGACGGGGTGCTCGGCGCGGACGACACCGTCGACACCGGTCGGACGATGCTGGCTGAGGCCCAACACCTGGACCGGCTGATCGGGGACCTGCTGGCGCTGGCCCGGCTGGAGGCCGCCGACTTCCCGCTCGAACCGGTGCCGGTGGACCTCACCCAGTTGGCCGTGGACGCGGAGCCGACCTGGTCCGGCCGGTGCGCGGCGGTGGGCGTGCCGTTCCGGTTGGAGACGCCAGGTCAGCCGGTGCCCGCGTACACCGATCCGGGGCGAATCAGGCAGGTGCTGGACGGGTTACTGGAGAACGCGCTGCGGGTCGTACCCCCGGGTTCGCCGGTGGTGCTCGCGGTCCGGGCGGCGGGTGCGGACCCGGCCTCCGGCGGTGAGCTGGAGGTCCGGGACGGCGGGCCCGGCTTCACCGACGACGACCTGGCGGTGGCGTTCGAACGCGGGGCACTGCACCAGCGTTACCGGGGTGTGCGCAAGGTGGGCAGCGGGCTGGGGTTGGCGCTGGCCGCCGGCCTGGTCCGCCGGCTGGGCGGAGAGATCGCCGCCGGGCACGCGCCGGAGGGCGGTGCCGCCTTCACGGTCCGACTGCCCGGCGATCCTTACCTGGCTCGAACATCGGCCTGACGCTCCGCTCGTCCTCGACGGAGATGCTGAGGGCTCCACGGACGAGAGGGAACGTCATGCCACGTTGGGGATTCGCCACCGGCACCACGGCACTGCTCGCGGCGGTCACGCTGGGCGTCAGCGGCTGCGGTGCGGCCGAGGTGGCCAGCCAGCCTGCCCGGGAGGCCGCCGTCGAGGTTGCCGCCGCGATGGGCGTGGAGGGTCAGGCGCTGACCGCGATGGGCTTCGACGCCGACGACCTGGACGTGCAGACCGTCGCCGCGCCGGCCACCCCGACGCCGGGTGCATCCCCCACCGCCAGGGACAAGGCCCGGGAGAAGCGCGGCGAGGAGTGGCGCAAGCGCCGGCAGGCCCGGGTGCTGCTGCGGAAGAACACCCTGCACGGTGAGGCGGTCGTGAAGACGAAGGACGGCGGTACGCAGACCGTCGCCGTGCAGCGCGGCGAGGTGACCGCGATCGACGGCGACTCGATGACCGTCAGGTCCACCGACGGCTTCACCATGACCTGGACCTTCGGCGAGGACCTGCGGGTCGTCGAGCGGCGCGCCACAGTGCAGCCGAGCGAGGTGAAGGTCGGCGCGACGCTCGGCGTCGCCGGCGCGAAGGACGGCGACAAGGGCGTGGCGCGACTCGTCCTCATCCCCCGCACGAAGTGAGCGAGGGGCCCCTGAGTCGACCAGGGGCCCCTCCTTCCGTCAGTAGACGCGGGAGCCGATGAAGTCGTCGTGACCGTAGCCGACCGGGTTGGCGGCGGTACGGGCCTCGAACGACCACTGCTGCCGGGTGCTGGTGGAGCAGGTGGCCAACCGCAGCCGGGGAGCGCCCGACGACGGGCTGTCGAACGCCACGCAGAGGTTGCTGGCGGCGGTCGGCTTGATCTGGTTGCCGACGAAGGCGAACTGCTGGGCGGCAGTGCCGTTGCAGTCGTAGATGTTGACCGCCGTGCCGGCCGTCATCGATGCGCCGGCGACATCGAGGCAACGGTCGTGGGACAGCTCCGAGTGCAGTGACCGCTTGGCCGCGTCGTACCAGAAGCCCTGGTTGCGCCCGCCGTGGCAGCCGTACGACTGCTGGGCGGTGCCGTTGCGGGAGTCGTAACCCTTACCGTCGACGCAGGTGTTGGTGGCAGGGTTGCGCAACTGCTTGAACTGCATCAGGCCCGAGTAGAGCACGCCAGCGCCGGTGCTGGCCGGGTCGACGCAGGTGGCCTGGTTCTGTCCGGAGTTCCAGAACTGGGTGATGCACTGGGCGAACATGCCGTGCCCGCGGGCGTTGGGGTGGAACGACTGCCGGGCGGCGTTCTCGTTCCAGATCCCGATCTCGATGTTGAGGCCGCGGACCGAGGTGTTGTCGGTGCACACCTCGTGGCCGTGGAAGAGCCGGCTGGCGTCCAGGTAGCGGGTGCCGGTCTGGGTGGCCGCCGCGCGCAGCGCCGACTCGAACAGCGGCACCGCCTTGTTGCGGGCGAACGCGGCGTCGGCCAGGTAGAGCAGGCAGCCGCCGGAGTACCAGCCGGGGAAGTTCGGGTTGTCCTCAACGTCCGGGCTGGCCGGGCTCGGGTACGACATGAGCACCAGCTCGTAGTCCGTGCGCAGGTAGCCGGCCCTGGTCATGGTCTGTCGGATGTCGGTGAGGGCGTCCGCAACCGCCCGGCGGCTGCCGTCGGTGCGGATCGTCCACTGGTCGGTGTAGTCGGGGTAGCAGTTGCCCTGGAGGAAGACCCGGCTGACCGCGCAGTCGGTGGCGACGGGGCCGAACTGGATGGTGCCGTCTCCGTTCGCGCCGACCACCACCCAGATCAGTTTCACGTGCGTGTTGCGCGCCTTGATGCCCAGGTAGTCGCCCTGGTTCAGCTCGTTGTGCTGGGTCGGGCCGCCGGCGATGAGGTTCCACGGGGTGGCGCCGGAGCAGGCGATGTTGTATCTCGCGTCGGACGGGATGCCGGTGCGGAACACCGCCTGGTCGTACGAGCGGTCGCACCAGTTGCCGTCCTGGTGGGTGCCGGGCACGTAGTTGCCGACTCCCTCGCCGGAGATCTGGCTGTCGCCCATGGTGATCAGCGCGGTGCGGCGTTGCTCGATCGGGCGGATCGCGGGGGTGCCGTAGAGGGCGGTGGCCTCGGCGGCCCGGATGGCCTCGAGGTTGGCGGGGAGTGGTTGGACGGTTGGACGGTCGGCGGCGGTGGCGGGGGTGGCCGGTCCGGCGAGCATCGGTAGGACGAGGGCGGCGACGGCCACGGCGACGGTGATGGCCCGTCGTCGGGTCGCGCGTTCGGGCCTGGCGGGGATTGCAGGCATCGACGCACTCCTTTCGGCTCAGTCGCGGGACGTCGACTGAGTTACCAGAAGGTAACGTGCGGATCAATGGATGTGAATGCGTCTCGGATCCTTGCGCGCAGGCTGCAGAACCGCCCGGATCGGACTATCCGGGCGATCGAGATGCGCCGAAGCAGACCGCCGGGTCAGCGGCCCGGCGGCAGGGCGTAGCCGACGTAGCCGCGGAACTCCAGCCGCCAGCCGGCCGGGACCAGCTTCGTGCAGGCCGGACGACTGCCGGTGCAGACGATCGCGTCGACCGAGGCAGGGTCCGCCGGCGGTCGCTCCGGCAGCACCGACTGCAACGCCACCAGGTCCGGCGAACCCCCGTCCGGCTGCCGGAGCAGCAGCCACCACGGGTACTCCCAGTTGTCGTTCTGCTGCACCAGCCCGATCCGTCGGGCGCCGCTGTCGCGGACCGCCGTCGCGGCCCAGCGGAACTCGTCGGCCCACTGCGGACGCCGCAGGAACCGGGTGTCCCAGTCCGAGGTGGTGAAGACCGAACCGGCACCGACCAGCCGTCGCGGAAAGCCGTACGACAGCGCGAGCACACCGGCCAGCGCCGAGGTGGCCAGCACGGTGACCGCCGTCAGCGTGGCCACCGACCGGCGGGCTCCTTGCCGACCCGGGTTCGCGCGGCGGCGGCGGAAGAGCGCGTCGAGCCAGAGCCCGGCCAGCGGCACGGCCAGCACCACGGCGTAGAGGATCAGCCGGTTGCCCCACGGCTGCCACTTGATCATCGAGGTGTGCAACAGGACGGCGGCCAACACCACCACCGCGTACGCGCGCAGCGGCCCGGCCTGCTCGGGATCGATCCGGCGCGGACGGGCGAGTGCGACTACCGCGCCGATCAGCACCAGCGCCCCGGTCAGGGGGAACGCCACCCGGTCCTCGTCCGGATACCAGGCCGGCTCCGGAAAGATCTCCCGACCGAAGGTGATCGCACGGTCCTGCGGGTCGACCCCGATCGCGCCCGCTCCGTCGATGATCGCCTCGGCTCCGGCCCGGTGCAGGGGCGCCAGCGGCGTGTCGAACGCGGTGTGCCCGATCCGCAGAGCGTTGACCAGGATGGACTGCGGGTCGTGCCGTTCCATCGGGATCGACTCGCGCAGCCGGGGCGGCCCCAGCGGGTGCCCGAACTCGGCGGTCACCCGGGCCAGGAACGGGCCGACCACCACGGCCGCGACCAGCAGGATCAACACCGAGGCGCCGACCGTGCGAGCTAGCCCGCCGACCGGCCGAGGCTGCCGATCCCCGCCGGCCGCCGTCGGGCCGGGCGATGCCGCGCCGGCCGTCGGGTTGGGTGGTGCCGCGCCGGCGGCCGTCGGGCCGGGCGTCGCCGTGCTCGCGGTCAGCGCCAGCCGGAGCTGGGCCAACCCCCAGAGCAGCAGCAGCGGCCCGACCGCGATCAGACCACTGGTCTTGGTCACCGCGGTCAGACCGGTGGCCGCCCCCAACCCGAGCACCGTGCCCCAGCCTGTCCGCCGACGCAGCCCGTCCAGCACGAGGGTCGCCGCGCAGGTCACCCACGCCGCGCAGACCAGGTCGGTCTGCGTGCTGGTCGCCTGGAGCACCACCATCGGCGTGGTCGCCAACACGAACGCGGTGAGCAGCTGGGCCCGCCGGCTGCCGCCGAGCTGCGCGGTGATCCGTGCGACCACCAGGAGGCAGAGCACTCCGGCTGCCCACTGCACCAGGTTGTACAGGTGGTCCCCGCCGGTGAGGAGGCGAAGGTGCAGCAGCAGGTACTCGGCTCCGGGCGGGATGGTCACCTGCCGGTGGATGGCGGTGGGCCAGAAGTCCAGGTCACCCTGAGCCACCCAGTGCTCCACCTTCGGCAGGTGATAGGTCTGTGAGTCGAAGTTGTTCGGCTCGGCCAGCAGCGCGACCAGCAGCTCCAGCAGGACCAGTCCGCCGATCGCGCCGACGAGCAGCCGCTCGCCGCGTCCCGCCGTACGCCAGGCGTCGAGGGCCACGGCGAGCAGGCCGGACGGTGCCCGGACGGCGCGGGTCGGCGTGGGGTCGGGCCCGGTCGCACCGCGCTCGACGGCGGCGGGCGGGTCGGCGCTGCCGCCGGACACCACGGCACCGACCGGCACCGGTCGCGGTGCGGCGGTGAGCGTCGGCGCGGTACGGGTCGCGCGTCGCTGCCGCAGACCGGCTGCTGTCGCGGCGGCGGCCAGGAAGAGCAGCCACGCGGCGGCGAAGGCCGGCCGGGTCAGCGCGTGCAACGCGCCGAGAAGTTCGACGACGAGCACCGCGTACACGCCGGTGAGCAGCGCGGCGCGCACCACGGCGAGCCGTAGAGGCGCGACCGCGCCGACCTCGCGCGGCCTCATCGCGACGGTGAGCAGGAGCGCCCCGGCGGCGGGAACCGCCGCGAGCAGAGAGCCGCCAGCCGACATGGCGGGTAGTAAACACCATTCGTCTGCGCTAGCCACGCCGACGGCCCCGATGGTGGCGGCATATCGAAGGTCAACCAGCCAGGCTAGGCTGTGCCCGACGTGTTGCCGCCACCGTGGAGATTCCCTTGAAGCTCTCGATCCTCATGCCGGTCTACAACGAGGAAGAACGCATCGCGGATGCCCTCAAGCAGGCGTTGGCGGTTGACTATCCCTGCGAAATCGAGTTGGTCGTCGTCGACGACGGCAGCCGGGACGGCACCGGCGAGGTCCTCGGCCGCGCCGACGACGCACGTCTGCGTGTCATCACCCACCAGCGCAACGCCGGTAAGGGTGCCGCCATCAAGACGGCGGTCGACAGCGCGGAGGGCGACTACATGGTCATCCTCGACGCCGACCTGGAGTACGACCCGCAGGACATCCCCAAGCTGCTCGACCCGGTGCTCGACGGGCGGGCCACTGTCGTCTACGGCAATCGCACCTTTGGCAGCCACAGCGCCTACAGCTTCTGGTACGTGATGGGCAACAAGGGCGTCACGATGGCGGCCAACGTGCTGTTCAACTCGTACATCGGCGACCTGGAGACCTGCTTCAAGCTGATGCCGGTGGCGCTCTACCGGTCGCTCGAAGTGCGCTCGCGCGGCTTCGGCATGGAGGCCGAGGTGACCGGCAAGCTGCTGCGTCGCCGGATCCGCCCCTACGAGGTGCCGATCAGCTACCGGGCTCGTGGCCGGGAAGAGGGCAAGAAGATCACCTGGAAGGACGGCGTCGAGGCGATCTGGATCCTCGGCCGCGAACGCGCCCGCCGCCGTTCCACCGCGTCACCCGCGCGCTGATCCCAGAAACGCACTGATCGACCGGCGCAGACCGTCGGCATCCAGGCCGTGCCACCGGGCGTGGTCGGCCGGATGTCCGTATCGGCGCAGGTCGGTCTGATCCACCCCGAGGGCGAGCAGCCGATGCGGCACCTCCGCCATGGCCCGGCTGACGACCGCGCTCGACGTTCCTGACAGGTACGGCTCGACCAGCACCACCTCGGTCGGGGCGAGCGCCCGCAACCCGGACGTGTCGAACGGCCGGGGAGTGTGGGTGTACGCGACTGTCACGGCCATCCCCTCGGTCGCTGCCAGGGTGGGATCGAGCATCGGCCCGACAGCCAGCACGAGCGGCGCGTTCGTCCCACCCTGCCGGATCACCCGCAACCGGTCGGCGTCCGGGTACGCCCGGGCGTTGCGCTGCTCGCTCAGCCGCAGGTAGACCGGATCGTCGGTGATCGCCGCCTCGCGCAGCAGCGGTGCGACCTCGTCGGGGTGGCCGGGCACCCGCACCGTCCAGCCGTCGCCCAACGAGTCGAAGAGCGCCACGTCGCCGGGCGACTGGTGGGTCCGGCCCTCAGCTGACCCGTCGAACGATGCTCCGATGCTGACCATGACCGCGCCCACGCCCTGGTGGTCCAGATCCAGTTTGATCTGCTCGTACGCCCGGTCCACCAGGAACGTCGCGTAGGAGTGCACGATCGGGCGAAGCCCGGTCAGGGCGAGCCCGCCGGCCACCCCGATCATCAGTTGCTCCCGGATGCCGACATTGAACACCCGGTCCGGGTGGCGGGTGCCGGCCGGCGCGAACTGGGTGGCCGAGATGTCGGCCAGCACGATTGCGGTCCGCGGGTCGTCGTCGAGCAGCGCGGTGGTGGCGTCGATGAAGGCGTCACGCATGGCGGTCATCCCTTGTTCTCGACGTGGGCGACGACGAGGTGCGGCCGTCCCGGCCGGTGCCCGGTCAGCGCCACGTACAGGTCGGTGTGGTTGCGGCCGTCGACGGTGTCGGCGGTCCAGCCGTTGACGGTGAACCGGCTGGCGATGCCGCCCGCCCAGCCGTGGGTGGCCGACGAGTTGTCGACCACGATCGCGGTGAGGTTCGCCAGGCCGGTGGCACCGGCGTACGCGATCGCCTCGTGGTTGGAGCCCTCGTCCAGTTCGGCGTCGCCGAGCAACACGTACACCCGGGGTTTGAGCAGCCCCTGGGCCCGTAGCCCGAGGGCGCTGCCGACGGCCAGCCCGAGCCCGTGCCCGAGCGAGCCGGAACCGATCTCGACTCCGGGGACCAGTAGCCGGTCCGGATGATGGCCGAGTCGGCTCGCCGGCCCGGCCAGGTCGTCGAGCCAGGCTTCCGGGATGAAGCCGTGCGCGGCGAGCACCGCGTAGTAGGCGGCCGGTCCGTGGCCCTTGGATAGCAGGAACCTGTCGCGTTCCGGGTCGTCGGCGGTGTCGGGGGTGACCCGCAGCACCCGGTCGTAGAGCACCTGGAGCACGTCGATGGTCGAGTGCGCGCTCGGCGCGTGCTTCTCGTCGCCGGTCAGTCGTCGGATCAGCCCGGGAAGCCGGGAGCCGGTGTTGGTGGTCACTGTGATCGTCATGCCACTACTGTGTAAGTTGAAGTGGACTTCAACTCAAGGACCTGGTGATGCAGGATCTACTGACGATCGGCGAGCTGTCGGTCCGCTCGGGCGTGGCGCCGTCGGCGCTGCGCTACTACGAGCGACTGGGGCTGATCCGCGCCGATCGGACCGGCGGCAACCAGCGCCGGTACGCCCGCGCCGAGTTGCGGCGGGTGGCCTTCATCCGGATCTCCCAACAGGTCGGCGTCTCCCTCGACGAGATCCGCGCGGCACTGGACTCGCTCCCCGAAGCCCGTACGCCCAGCCCACAGGACTGGGCGCGGCTCTCCGCGAGCTGGCGGAGCCGGCTGGACGAGCGGATCCGGCTGCTCACCAAGCTCCGCGACGACCTGGACGGCTGCATCGGCTGCGGCTGCCTGTCGTTGCAGCGCTGCACGCTCAACAACCCCGGGGACGCGCTGGCCGGCGAGGGCCCGGGCGCCCGGCTGGTGCTGCCCCGACCGGCCGACGATCCGACACCGGCGGGCTCACCCGCCTGACGCCGGCTGCTCACCCGAGGGTGAGCAGGACCTTGCCGAAGTGATCGTTCGACTCGACGAGCCGGTGCGCCTCGGCCGCCTCGGTCATCGGCAGCCGCCGGTCCACCACCGGGCGGATCCTGCCCGCCTCGATCAACGGCCACACCTCGTCCCGTACGCCCTGGACGATCTCCGCCTTCTCCGCGATCGGTCGGGAGCGCAGCGAGGTCGCGGCGACGGTCGCCCGCTTCGTCAGCAGTGCACCGAGATCCAGCTCAGCCTTGCGCCCACCCTGCATGCCGATCACCACCAGCCGACCGCCGGTCGCCAGCGCGGAGACGTTCCGACCCAGGTAGGACGCGCCCATGATGTCCAGGATCACGTCCGCGCCGCGACCGTCGGTGACCCGCCGGACCTCCTCCACGAAGTCCTGCTCGCGGTAGTCGATCGGGTGCGACGCGCCCAGCTCACGCAGTCGGGAGTGCTTGGCCGCCCGGGCGGTGGTCACGACGGTCGCGCCGAGGGCCGCCCCGAGCTGGACCGCGAAGGTGCCGATCCCACTGCCCCCGCCGTGCACCAGCAGCGTGTCGCCCGCGCTGAGCCGACCCACCTGGACCAGGTTCGACCAGACCGTGCAGGCCACCTCGGGCAGCCCTGCGGCGTCCACCGAGTCGCAGGCCGGCACCGGGAGCAACTGCCCGGCGGGGACCGCGACCCGCTCGGCGTACCCGCCGCCGGACAGCAGCGCGCAGACCTGCTGCCCGACCGCCCACCCGGCGACCTCCGAACCGACCTCGGTGATCACCCCAGAGCATTCCAACCCGGGGTACGCGGACGCGCCCGGCGGTGGCGGATAGTGCCCCTGCCGTTGCAGCAGGTCAGCGCGGTTGACCCCGCTGGCCCGCACATCCACGATCACCTCGCCGGGGCCCGGCTCCGGGTCGGGCACCTCGGCCCAGACCAGCGCTTCGGGTCCACCGGGCTGCGGGATGGTGATCGCCTTCATGGAGTCAGTCTTACCCGATCTCGCCCGGCACCGCAGGTGCACCCTCCAGCCCACTGTGGACGCGACGGACCGCCTGGCCGCCGCATTCGGGGAGGGACGCCGGGCCGCCCGACGGGAGCCGTGGCAGACTATGCGTGGCCGTACGCCTGCGGGTGGCGGCCTGGGAGGGTTCGCCTAGTGGCCGATGGCGCTGGTCTTGAAAACCGGTAAGGCAGCGATGTCTTCGTGGGTTCGAATCCCACACCCTCCGCCACGACGCTCGCGATCGCTGATCGACTCGGTTTCCATGAATCGGCGTATCGGCGCGCCCTGGATACCGCGACTTTCCTGAAGGCGAGTGGATCAGGGCCGGTCACTCCGGCGGGTCTGTGGGCCGTCGGGCCTCGCGGATCGTCTCCTCGGCCAGTCGCTCCACCGCGCGTCGGCGTTCCTCGGCGATGGCCTGCTCGTCCCGGCGGCGGAACGCGGTGAAGACCGCTGCCACGAAGTCCCGCCAGATGCCGGCCACGGTGTCCCCCTGAGGAACGTTGCCCGACCTCAACGGTAGCTCTGGCAAACCACCCTCGGTGAGCGCGTACTTCCGGTCGTTGGAGGGGCTGCGGCGGGGTAAGAAGGGGCTGGTAACTCCGCACACCGGAAGGACGCGTCCCGATGACCCTGGAACGACCGATTGCCCCGGACCCGTACGAGCTGCTGCCGACGCTGCCCTCGTTCACGTTGACGAGTGACGACGTGCAGAACGGCGAGCCCATGGACGTCCGGCACGCGCATGACAGCGTCGGAGGTGACGACGTCTCGCCGCAGCTGACCTGGTCGGATTTCCCCGCCGAGACGAAGAGTTTCGCGGTGACCTGCTACGACCCCGACGCGCCGACCGGCAGCGGTCTCTGGCACTGGGTGCTGGTGAACCTGCCGGTCGACGTCACGCAGTTGCCCAGCGGCGCCGACGGCGCGGCGGGCACCGACCTCGGCGGGGCGTTCTCGGTCCGCAACGACTACGGCCAGCACGGCTATGGCGGGGCGGCTCCGCCGGCCGGTGACCGCCCGCACCGGTACGTCTTCGCGGTGCACGCCGTGGACGTCGACCGGCTGGACCTGACCCCGGACGCCACGCCCGCCTACGTCGGCTTCAACCTCACGTTCCACACCCTGGCCCGAGCGGTGATCCGCCCGACGTACCAGATCAAGGAGTGATCCGTACCCCGCGATCTTGCACGTGCTGGCGAAACAGAGTGCAAGATCGCGGGGGTGGCGGGTCAGGACGGAACGCGGGCCACCGCGAAGACGGACTGCCCGAACGGGGGCCGGACGAGCTGCTCGGCGGCCTTGGTGGCGGGCAGGACGACGGTGTCGTACACCTTCACCATCGGGCCCTCCTTCGGCATCAGCCGGAAGACCTTGGTGGCCATGAAGTAGCCGATCAGACCCAGCGCGTTGGCATAGTGGATCTTCTCGACGGTCAGGCCGGCCTCGGTCATCGCCGCCTGGAGCGTCTTCTTCGTGTAGCGGCGGACGTGCCCGGTTGCAATGTCGGCCGGGCCCATCGCGAACTGGAATGCCGGCACGATGATGATCACGGCGCCGCCGGGTCGGACCAGGTCGCGCATGCTGCGCAGCGCGCCCACGTGGTCCTCGATGTGCTCCAGGACGTTGTACGAGACCGCGGCGCTGTAGTCGCCCCCGTCCTCGTGCGGCAGCAGCATCTGCCGGACGTCGATGTTCGGCCGTTCGGCGAGGCGCTCCTTGAGCTGCAGCAGCCGGTCCGGGTCGGCCTCGGTGGCGGTGAACCGGGGCAGCCGCTGCGACCATTCCAGGGCGTAGTCACCGAGGCCACTGCCGATCTCGATCGGGTCGTCGCCGAGGTACGGCACGGCCAGTTCGATGAACCAGCGACGGTGGTTGACAGCGGTGGCCAGGCCTTCCAGGACCTCGGACTGCACGCGCTGATCCCCAGTGATTTCTGCCATGCGTCGATTCCTCACGATATGAACTCGACCCGTGCCTGGACCGACAGAGTGAATCATCCGCTGGGACGGCAGAAGAATCGGGGCATCGGGGGTGGCCGAATTGTGGTCGGGGGGTGGGTTCGTGATCGGCGGTCGGCGAACCCGGCACATAGTACGGCAGTACCCCGAAACATGTCACGGCAGCGCCAGGCCCTGACTACCCTATGAATTGTCATGACTACTCCCGAACCGGACGTGCCCAGCGACGGTCCGGCCGCCGCGTCGTCGGCGCAGGGGGCCTCTGGTGATGCTCGGCCGTCCCGCAGCGGGAAGTGGGCCGATCTGGCCGCCGTGCTGAGCTTCGTGGTGCTCGGCTTCTGGGTCACCGGTCGGCTCTGGTTGGACCCGGGCAGTGATGTGCGGGACAACCAGTCAGATCAGTCGCAGTTCGAATGGATGATGGCGCACGGTGCGCGGGTCGTGACGCATTTTGCATATCCATTCCATTCCGACCAGATGAACGTCCCGGACGGCGTGAATCTAATGGCTAATACGTCCGTATTATCCATTTCATTGCCGTTGACCCCGATCACTCTGCTGTTCGGGCCTCGGGCGGCATTCCTGGTCTTTCTCACCCTCGGCATGATTGCCACCGCCACAGCCTGGTACTTCCTGCTCTCCCGGGTCCTGATCGGCACCCGGGGGCCCGCGTGGCTGGGCGCCGGCTTCTGCGCGTACGCGCCCGCCATGGTGTCGCACGCCAACGGGCATCCGAACATCGTGTCGCAGTTCGTCGTGCCACTGATCATCTGGCGCACGCTGCGACTCGGTGAACCGGGCCGTTGGCTGCGCAACGGGGTCCTCCTCGCGCTCGTGATCGTCTGGCAGGCCTTCCTCAACCTGGAGATACTGCTGATGACCGCGATCGGGCTCGGCGTGGTCGTCGGCGTGCTCGCCCTCGGCCGCCCGGAGCTACGATCGCGGATCCGACCCTTCCTCGCCGGCCTTGCCGTCGCCGCCGGGGTCTCCGGGCTGCTGCTCGCGTATCCGCTCTACGTGCAGTTCTTCGGGCCGGGCGCGTACTCCGGGCTGTCCCGCCTGATCCGTGGCTACTCCAGCGACCTCGCCTCGTTCGTCGCGTACTCCCGGGAGTCACTCGCCGGCAGCCCGCGCACCGCAGCCGGCCTGGCCAAGAACCCGACCGAGGAGAACAGCTTCTTCGGCTGGGCGCTGGTGGTGCTGGTGATCGCCCTGGTGTGGTGGATGCGCCGCTCGGTGGTGGTGCTCGCGCTCGCCGCGCTCGGGTTGCTCTTCGCGGTGCTCTCGTTGGGCCGCGAGGTCCGCTTCGACAACCGGGGTACAGGTGTGCCCGGTCCCTGGGCGGCGCTGGAGAACCTGCCCATCCTGCACTCGGTCGTGCCGACGCGGTGGGCGTTGGCGATCACCCCGATCGTCGGCCTGCTGCTCGCCTTCGGTGCGCAACGCGCCCACGAGTTGGCCCGCTCGCACCCGGCCGCCCGCGGGCAGATCCGCTTCGTCACCGCCACAGTGCTCGTGATGGCCCTGTTGCCGATCGTGCCCACTCCGCTGCCAGTGGCCCATCTGGACCCGGTGCCCACCTTCGTGACCAGTGGGGCCTGGCGTCCCTACGTGACCGGTGGGCGCAGTGTGGTGACCCTGCCGTTGCCGGACACCACCTACGCGGAGCCGCTGCGCTGGTCCGCCGAGACCCGGCTGGACATGCCGCTGGCTCGTGGCTACTTCCTGGGCCCGGACACCCGTCCGAGCGCCGACCCTCCCAAGGTCGCCCTGTTCGGTGCCACGCCGCGCCCCACCAGCAGCTTCTTCTCCACCATCCGACGTACCGGGGCGGTGCCGCCGATCACCCCGCAGGCCCGGGTCAAGGCGGTCGACGACCTGCGGTTCTGGCGGGCCGGCGTGGTCATCCTCGGCCCGCAGGAGCACGAGGCCGCGCTGCGTCGGGGGATGACCGAGCTGACCGGGATCCAGCCGGTCTTCACCGGCGGTGCGTGGGTGTGGGACGTACGGCCGTTGACCGACTGAGTCATCCGCCCAGGGCGTGCTTCGGAAGTGCTGGCCGGCCTGCGCCGGGCCCAGCCGCCGCCCGGCGGCGTTGTCGCGGTGTCCGGATACAACACCGGTATCCGGACACCGCTCCGCCTTGCCGGACGACGCCTGGACTCCGGCTCGGCGTCGACCGACACTCCCGAAACACGCCCTAACGGACGCAGCAGCCCTGGCAGACCTTCGGCCGCGGCAGGGTGAAGGCGAGGCAGCAGGTGCGCCGCTGCACGCTCGGCTCACCGGTCGGCCCCGGCACCAGCTCGATCAGGTCGGCCAGGTCGAGTGCGCCGAGCAGAGTGTCGATGCTCTGCACCGTGGAGCCGGGCAGGTTGTCGGCGGCCCGCAGGATGCCGTGTGCGATGCCGGAGGCGACCGAGCCGAGCAGCGTCCGGGTGCCCACCCGCACCTCTGACTGGATCGCCGTGATGAGCGGTGCCAGGTGGGCGTCGAGCAGGGAGGAGCGCAGTGCGCCCAGCAGCTCCGCCTCGTCGGCGACGACCCGCACCTCCGGCAGGCCGGCGAGCGCCAGCGGGTCGTTCGGCAGCACCGCCACGGTGATGCCACGGCGTAGGCCCATGGTGAGCAGCTGTCGGTGGTCCTCGAAGTGGATCAGCACGTCGGCCGGGTCGAGCAGCGGCACCCGCCGGGCGGAGGCCCAGCCGAGCACGACCGGCAGTGCGGTCCAGTAGCTGTACGACTTCCAGGCCAGCGCGGCGCAGGCGTGCGGGGTGCCACCCCAGCGGACGGCGGCGCCGTTCAGCAGCTCTGGCAGCCGACTGCCGTCGATCAGGGTGGTGGCGGGCGCCCAGCCGAGCTCGTCTTCGACCACCAGGCCCCGGGCGAGCCCGGGAAGGTCGTCGGTGCCGAACATGGCGCGGAGCGCCGCGGTGACGGGGGCGAGTGGCGTGGCGGTGGCGTCGCGCCTCGGCAGCACCGCTGTCACCTGAGGTCCCCCGTCCGCGTGACCGAGGAGCGAGCCTCGGCGGACGACCAGTGCCGTCCTGAGCTAAGGCTAGCCTAACCATGCCCCCTGGTCTAAGGGAAGCCTCACCTTGGCCAAATCGGGAGGCCCAGGTCACGCCGGTTTTCCGGCGGGAACAGCGCTCCGTGCCTCGCGTACTACCCGGCGTCAACACGGAGAAACGCTGCCAGAGGATCGACGTTTGTCGGTGGATTGTCAAGCAGTGTGTCGGCAAGGTGCCAGATGCGTGTGTGCTCGGGCACAGAACGTGAAACTTGTAGCCCCGGCCACGAGGAAGCTGATGACGACCTCACCCCTCGAACGGGCTGCCGACTCCTTCGCGGCCGAGCTCGCCCGGCAACGGACCGGGCGAGGGCTGTCCAAGAAGCAACTGGCCGTCCTGATGGGGTTCGACCCGTCCTACGTGAGTCACGTCGAGGGGCGCCGGCACCGTCCGACCGAGGACTTCGCCCGCCGCGCCGAGGCCGTCCTGGAGGCCAGCGGCGCGATCTGGCAGCGCTTCCGGGAGTACGACGACCTGCGGCACGCCCGCGCCGGTCAACCACACCGGGAGCCGTACCTGCCCGGTCAGTGGCTGCCGCCGGGCACCGGCCTCGTCGTGGAGCGCGAACTCGCCTCCCTCACCCACACCGACGAGGGCTACCGGTGCGTGATCCACCGCGAGCTGTACAACGCCGGGACCGAGCCCGTCACCCGTTATCTGGCCAGGGTCGCCGTCGACCGCTACCCGAACGACCCCGGCCGCTCCAACCGGCACCACCGGGAGCACCCGCTCACGTTCGCCGAGCTGCAACTGCAGGCCCGCAGGGACGACGGTGGCGGCGACCCGGAGCCGATGCACTGGCGGGCCAAACACGATCGGGACGCGTTCAAGGAGATCTGGCTGCTCTTCGAGAACGGGGAGCGGCGCTTCCCGCTCTACCCGGGCGACCGGGCCACCATCGAGTACGCGTACAGCGTCGGGCACGAGAAGTGGGGCCCCTGGTTCCAACGTGCCGTCCGGCTGCCCACCCGGCAGCTCGCCGTACGCCTGGACCTGCCGGTGAGGCTCGACCCGCAGGTCTGGGGCGTGGAAACCTCCCTCTCCGCGGAGGAGGGCCCGCTGCGGACGGCCCCGCAACGGCACGACGAGGGCGACCGGGCGATCTACGACTGGCAGACCGACGACCCGCCGCTGAACGCCCGCTACCGGATGCAGTGGCGCTTCCGCGCCCGACCGGAGACCGAACCCGACAGCAGCCCCGGCGGCGTCCGGGTCCGGCCCAGCGACCGGATGCGCGGGCTCGGCATCGTGCAACGCGGCGCCGACCTGCTCCGCCGACGCGTCCGGCCGTTCGACCTGCCCGTGGAGGAGCCGGTTGCCCGGGACCTGGTCGACCGGCTCGTCACGGCCCTGGCCCGGCTAGACGAGCTGCACCCGTTCAGCAAGGGGGTGGGGGTGGCCGCCCCGCAGCTCGGCATCGACCGGGCGGTGGCCGTGGTCCGGCCGCCGGATCGCTCGGCGGAGCCGGTCGTGCTGCTCAACCCCCGGGTGGTCGACGCCGACCCGGACACCGACGAGCAGTACGAGGGCTGCCTCTCCTTCTTCGACTTCCGGGGTCTGGTGCCCCGCCCGCTCCGACTGGACGTGGAGCACGCCCAGTGGGACGGCAGCCGGGTCATCACCTCGTTCGAGTTCGGCATGGCCCGGCTGGTCGCCCACGAGATCGACCACCTGGAGGGGCGGCTCTACGTCGACCGGATGGCGCCCGGCGTGCCGCTGGTGCCGGTGGAGGAATACCGCGAGACCGGGCACCCCTGGCGCTACTGACCAACGAGGGACCGGGGCGCGTGCCCCAGGGGGCAGGGGCACGCGCCCCGGTGTGGGGGGAGGAACGTCTAGAGGTCACCGAAGGTGTCGTAGCGGATCTGCGGCGGCGGCACGTCGTCCGCGGCGAGCACCCGCAGGGTGGACCGGACCATCCGGGCCGAGCCGGAGACGAAGCAGTCGTGCGTGGTCCACGGGCCGTAGCGGGCCACCACGTCCGCGATGTCGCCCTGCTCACCGTCGAAGTCCGGGTCCTCGCTGCACGCCGGGGTGACCGACAACCACGGGTGTACGGCCACCAGCTCCTGTAAGCCGGCCAGGCCGTACAGGTCCCCCGCCTGCCGGGCGCCGTAGAAGACGTGCACCCAGCGGGTCCGGTTGTAGCTGGCCAGCTCCTCCACCAGGGCCTTGATCGGCGCCAGGCCGACCCCGCCGGCCACGCAGAGGATGTCCCGTTCCGAGGAGCGGTCCAGGGTCATCGACCCCATCGGCGCCGCGAGGCGGAGCAGCTCGCCCGGTCGCACCCGACGCACCAGCGCACCGGAAACCCAGCCGGCACCCGGCGACCGCACGTGGAACTCCAGCACGTTGTCGTCGTTCGGGGCGTTCGCCACGGAGTAGTTCCGCCACACCCGGGGGTGGTGGCGGGGCACCTCCAGGCTCACGTACTGGCCCGCCTTCCAGCGCAGCGGATGCTGCAACGCCCGGCAGGTCAGCACGGCGGTGTCCGGGCCGTACCGCTGGTGGGTCAGCACCTCGGCGTGCCAGAACGGCGGGCCGTCGTCGGCCGCCGCCCCGGCCACCATCAGGGCGGCGATCGCGGCGTACGCCTCGCGCCACGCCTGGTCGTACTCCAGGTTCCAGCCGTCGCCGGCGGTGCTGCGCAGCGCGTCCAGCAAGGCGACTCCCATCGTCGCGTAGTGCCGGTCATCGACGTGGTACTTGCGGTGGTCGCGGCCCAGCGCCCGGAGGAACTCGTCGAAGCTCTCCGGGTCGTCGACCGTGTGGATGGCCGCGATGATCGCTTCCAGCAGGCGGTCGCCCTGGCCGCTCATCTGCACCGGGAAGAGTTGCCGCAGCGCGGGGTCGAGCAGGAACACTCGGGCGTAGAAGTGGTCGGTCAGCCGGGCCCGGTCGTCCTCGACCAGGGTCCAGCTCTCCTTCAGCAACCGCGCGAGGTTGTCCACGGGGCGCTCCTTCTCCAGACGGCAGCGGATCGGGCGCCCATAGAATCTCCACGGAGAGTGTCGACTGGTCGCACAGAATGTGCGATCGGCTCATGCTGGCCGGTCGGCCGTGCCCCGGGCGCCGCCTGTCGGGCAGAGTGGTGCGGTGACCGTTGAGCTGACCCGCCCGGTGTCCCGCCGACTGCTGGGCACCGAGACGCTGCTGGTCCTCGGCCTCTCCCTCGGCCAGTCAGCGGTCTACGCGGTGGTCTCGATCATCGCGAAGCTGACCGCCGAGGGTCCGCTCTCCAAGCAGACCGCCTCGCTGAACACCTCGGCGTCGAGCCGACCCTGGCTGGACCTCACCTACCAGTTGCTCGGCATCGTGTTCGCGCTGCTTCCGGTGCTGCTCGCCGTACACCTGCTCACCCGGGACCCCGGTGACCCGGCACGGGCGCTCGGCCTGGACGCGCGGCGGCCCGGTCAGGACCTGGCCCGTGGTGCCGGCCTGGCGGCGCTGATCGGCCTGCCCGGGCTGGCCCTGTTCTGGGTGGCGGCCCAACTCGGCATCAACGCCACGCTGGTGCCGGCGGCACTCCCGCAGGTCTGGTGGACGGTCCCGGTGCTGATCCTCGCGGCCGTGCAGAACGCCGTGCTGGAGGAGGTGATCGTGGTCGGCTACCTGGTCACCAGGCTTCGCCAGCTCCAATGGCGGCTCGCCGCGATCATCGCGGCCAGCGCCCTGCTGCGCGGCTCGTACCACCTCTACCAGGGCTTCGGCGCCTTCGTCGGCAACGCGGTGATGGGCGTGGTGTTCAGCCTGTTCTACCTGCGCACCCGGCGGGTGATGCCGCTGATCATCGCGCACACCCTGCTCGACGTGGTCGCCTTCGTCGGCTACGCGCTGCTGCCCCGGGAGTGGTTCGACTGGCTCTGACGGCTCAGCGCCGGTCGGGTCGGTAGACGGCCACCGCTCGGGACGCGAGCCGGTCGGCCGCCGCCGCGTCACCCAGCGCCGCCGCCAGCACCGCCGCGCCCGGCAGCAACCGGGCCACCAGCCGCAACGCCACCCAGCCACCGGCCTGCGCCGTGAGCGGGGCGGCCAGCCGCCAGGCGGCCTCCGCAGCCCGCGGCCAGGCCCCCTCGACCGGGTCGCCCGCCGCCTGTGCGGCAGCCAGGGCCGCCTCCGCGCTCGCCGCGTCCGGGTGCACCTGGGTGAGGACCAGCAGCTCGACGGCCCGGTCGGGATGCGCCGGATCCCTGCCGTACGCCGCGGCCAGGTGCAGCACCAGGTTCGCGTGCGTCCACAGCACCGACGTCAGCTCGGCCAGCGGCGCGAAGAACCCGGCCAGGGCCGCCGTCGCCCCACCCGCGCCCGCCGAGCGGACGAACCGCCGGGTGGCCAACCGGGCCAGGCCGTCCGCCGGCGCGTCCGGATACCGGGCACGCAACCGCCCTGCCCAGTCGGCCGCGCCGGGCCCGAGCGCCCGCACGGCCGCCAGAGCCAACAGCTCCGGCGCGAAGCCCGGGTGGTCGAGCACGCGCGCGGCGACCGCCCGCAGCTCCGATTCCGGGGTACGCGCCAAAGCGGGCTCGACCTGCTGCCCGGCGGGAGATGCCAGCGGCGTGTGCTGCTCGGCCGCGGGCTCGGGGACGGCTTTCCTCGGCGTCGTGCTCTTGCGAGGGGATGCCGTGCGTTTGGCGGGACTGGCGGCGCGCTTGCGCGGTGCCGGTGTGGTCGGGGTCACCTCGACGGTGGCCTCGGCTGCCTTCTTCGGAGCAGCCTTGCGAACGGAGGTGGTCCGGGCCTTGGGCTCGACGCGTGCTGCTTGTCGTGGTGGGTCGGTGGCTGCCGTGGCGGCCTGCGGGCTCGGCTGGTCGTCGGCCGCAGGGCGTGGCTGGTCGGGGGTCGCCGGGCGTGGCTGCTCGGCGTTTGCCGGGCCTGCCTGCTTGGCGTTCCCCGGGTCTGGCTGGCTGGTGCTCGCGTCGACGCTCGGGGGAGCTGGTCGGTCGCCGTTCGCGTCGCCGGTCGGCGGCTGTGGCTGTGGCTGCTCGGCGCCCGCGTCGCTGGTCGGGGCCCGCCTGGGCTGTCGTGGCAGCGGCCGGTCCGGATCCGGTGGTTGGAACAGCACCGCCGGGGCGGGCTTCGCCCGGCGGGGGCGCTGGCTCGCCGGAGCGGCTGGCGGCGGCACCGCCGTCTCGGCGGGCTGCTCGGCGGCAGTCGGCGGCGTGAAGGTGGCCCGCGGGGAGCGCCGACGCGCTCTTTCAGCAGGCTCTCGACGGGTCGGCTCGCTGGGCGGCTGCTCCTGCATATCGATGGAGCGTAGTCCCGATCACGCCGCCGCACAGCGGTGAAACACGAGGGCGGACGGTCCCGGGGGGCGTACCCCGGAAGTCGTTTTGCTCCCGGTGGGTGGCGACCTGTATCCTCGGGCGCGGTGGTCTACGGGCCACCAGGGAGACTTCGCCTAGTCTGGTCTATGGCGCCGCACTGCTAATGCGGTTGGGGTCTTAAAGCCCCTCCCGGGTTCGAATCCCGGAGTCTCCGCGCGAAAGTCAGGTGTGTACACTGGCTGAGCACGAGCGCCCGTAGCTCAATGGATAGAGCATCTGACTACGGATCAGAAGGTTAGGGGTTCGAGTCCCTTCGGGCGCACAGCAGGTGAGGGGTCGTTTCGGGAATCCGAGATGGCCCCTTCTTGGCGTGGTACAGCAGCAAAGTACAGCAGCGGTCATGCCGACTCCGTGCCATTCATCCGGTCGCCCAGGCGCTTCAACGCCTCGCGGGTCTGCTTCGAGCTGACCCGGGTGTAGACCTCCATCGTCACCTTGAAATCGGCGTGCCGCAGGATCTGCATGGCCACCCGCGGGTGCACGTCGAGATCGGCCAGGATGCTGGCGCAGGTCCGCCGGGCGCCGTGCGGCGTGATCTCCCGTAGGCCGTAACGGCGGATGCGAGCCTCCCAAGCCCGGTTGAAGTTCCGAGGCTCAATCGGCGTGCCGAAGCGGGTGGTAAACACCAGCGGCGACTTCTGCCATACCTCGCCGGCCGCTTTCATGTCTCCCGACTGCTCCGCGCGACGGATGGCCAGAGCTGTCCGACAAATGTCCGGTAGCGGCATCGCTGCGTCGGATTCGGCTGTCTTGGTCTCGCGGCGCACGAGCTGCCGACCAATGCGTTGGAGTTGCCAGGAGACGTTGAGCTCAGCCGCTTCCTGGTCGATGTCGTCCCAGGCGAGACCAAGGAGTTCCCCGCGGCGCAACCCGAGCACTAGGAGCAGCACCCACGCCGCGTACATCGGATCACTGTCTGCCCGCGCTGCTTCCAAGAATCGTCGTGCTTCGTCGCTGTCCCACGCCGTGCCCGGCCTCTTGCGGGTAGCCCGCAGCTTGACCAGGGCCGCCACGTTCCTGGGGATCAGCTCTTCGGCCACAGCCTGGGAGAGTGCGGCTCGCAGCGTCGCCCGCAGTCCCTTGACCGCGCTATCCGACGGGACGGCGTTGCAGCAGACACCGAGCGCACAGCAGCGTCGCTTTCCAGGTGGCCTGGCAGCGTCCTTGCCCTGGGCGCAGCACTGGCACGTCCGAGCGACCTTGTTGATCCAGGTCTGCACGTCCTTTACCTGCAAACGGTCGAGCCGCTTCGCCCCGATGCCCGGCACGATGTAGAGACGGGTGAAGCCCTCGTACGACACGTAGGTTGCCGGCGCAAGATTCGGCCTGACGATCTCTTCCAGCCAGTACTTGAGGAAGCTGGCGAGGGTCGGCACCCGGGTTGCCACCGGCCCCGCCTTGGCCTGATGGTGCAGCTTCAGCCACTTCTCGTGGACGATCTCGCGGGTCTTCCCGTAGACGTACTTGCGATCGCGCTTGCCGTCCGGCTTGTGGACCCAGACGTAGGCGGCGTAGCCGTTGCGGTAGGGGAAGATCGAACCTTCGCCGTTGGCGCGGGTGCGGCCGGGCATCAGGCCGCCTCCTGCCGCTCGACCTGATCACGGATGTACTCGTCGACCCACTCCGGCAGGATCCGCCGATACTTGCCGTCCTTTACCGAGCGCAGTTCACCGGTGGCGATCTTCATCTTTACCTTCGACAAGCCGAAGCCAAGCAGAGCAGCGACCTCGGCGGGCGAGTACCACTTCGGGGCCAGAGGCTGGGAACGGGTGCTCATATCGTCCTCTCGTCAGGCTGGCTGTTGGGCGGGCAGGGAGGAATGGGGTAAAGCTCTGTCTCTCGCTGCGAGCAGGGCGGCTTTCCATTGGGCGCGTTGGGACAGTGCGCGCAGTAGTCGGTGTTGCAGGGGTGGGATGTCGGGGTCGTCGGGGCGGGCCATTTCCCAGGCGTAGGCGGCGGGTTGGTCCGGGGTGGCGGGGTCGGCGTCGTCGGCATTGGTGGTGATGCCGAGGAGGTTGCGGACCCAGGCGCGGGCGTCGGCGCGGTGGTCGGCGAGGGTCTTTCCGGACCAGTCGCGGGAGACGAGGATGCGTCGGCCGCCGATGCCGAGGGTGGCCCGTTGGTGGACCTTGCCCTTGCAGCGTCCCGCATGCAGCCGCTCGTGTGCCTTCTTGGGTTGGATGCCATAGAGCAACCAGTTGGCGCACCTCTCGTTGCACGGGGTCACCCGGAGTTGGTGCCACAGCCGGTCGAGGTGGTCCCGCTGACGGTCGGTGTCGGTCTTGTGGCAGTCGGCCGCGCTCTTGGTGATGTACTTCGTGATGTAGCCGATGGTCCGGTCGGCGTGCACGGTGCCGGGGGTGACGCCCTCAGCGTGGACTTGCTGGCCGAAGCGGACGACGTGCGCCGGTTCGGCGGTGGGGTCCGCGTCAACCAGGTCCAGCGCGTCCCGCCATGAAGGCAGCGGCTCGGCAGTGTCGGGGTCGACCCACTCCCCGCGGTCGTTGCTCCACACCGGCGGCCGGTCGAGGGAGTACACGAGGTCGTCAGCCGGCGGCCACCACACCTGGTGATAGGTGGCGGCGGCGACCTGCCGCAGCATCGCGCGGGGGATGGTGCCTCGGATGGCGAAGTGGCCGTGCGGCGCCAAGCGGCGTTGAGGCTCGACGCACCCGGCGTACTGGACGTTCCAGCCCACGCACCGGCGCAGGTTCTGCCAAAACCGGTCGAGAAGCCGGGCGAAGTGCACCGCATCCCAGGCAGCCCGCCGGTAGTCGTAGGTTTCTGGATCGACCGGCGTCCCGTCGGGTCGAACGCGGCCGTAGCTGTCGAGGGTGAGCGACAGCCACATCGAGGGGCAGTGTTCGGTCCCATCCGGAGCGGTGTAGATCTTGCCCAGGGTGCGGCGTTCTACTTTCTTGCGGGGCAGGTCCGGGGCGTCCTGCCGGCGGCGAGTGGAGCGTTTGCGGCGTCCGCCGAGGTTGATGCCCAGGCCGAAGCCGTCGGCGTCGTCGTGGGGTGGGGCGACTTGTCCGCGGAGTCCTTCAGCGGCGATGGCTTCTTCGACTTCGGTGATGGCGTGGTCGATGCCGGGTACCTGGTCGAATTGCGCGGCGCGTTGGGCTTCGTCGCGGGCGAATTCCAGGTGCGCGCGCAGCAGGATCAGCTCTCGTTGGGCGTCGGTGGCGGGGTTGGGGGCGGGGGCGGGTTCGTCGGTGCGGTGCCAGCCTTCCCGGATCTGGGTTTGGCGTAGCCGGCGGGCGCGTTTGGCGCACGGCTCGCACTTGTCCTCCCGGGTGGAGCCGCAGGGCAGGTCGATGACTTCGGTTTGGCCGGTGTGCAGGTCGGTGCGGCGCAGGGTGACCGGACGCAGGCACACGCCGTACTCGGCGGCCATCTCCTTGAGCACCTGACGCGACATGGGCAGAGCAAGGCGGGCGGCACGGGACCCGCTCGCCGGCGGGACAGCCGGGGCGAGGGTGGTTTCGGTGGTGGTGTCGGGGGCGAGGCCGGGCAGGGTCGGGGGGGTCAACGGGTCACCTCCGGGAGGTCGAACAGGGCGGGTTGGGTGTCACCGATCGGGGTGGTGCGGGTCGGGCCGGCGGTGCTGGCCCAGCGGTGGGCGGCAGCGGTGTGGCGTTCGCAGGTGGTTTCGGCGCGGTAGCGGCCGGTGCCGGGGTGGCCGGCTTCGATCAGGGCGGTGGCTGGCCCACCGCAGCGGGCGCAGTAGGTGGGCCAGCCGGTAGCCATGGCGGTCAGTGGCCGCAGCCGGGGCAGTGCAGACCCGGGCAGCAGCGACCCGAGCGCCGCAGCAGCAGGGCGATGACGATCAGGACCAGGACGACGCCCGCGATAGCGGGGAGCGCGGCCCGGATCGTCTGAACGAGCTGCGCGGCGAGGTAGCCGACAGCGGCGAGGGCGCCCACGGTCGGGACGGCGATCGCCACGGCGATTCGACCGCGGTTGACCCTGCGGGCCGGGGCGGGCGTGGGTCGCGTGGTGTCGAGGAACCGCACCGTGACCGTCACCCGGGAGTCCCCGGGGATCAGTTGGGGCTCGCTCATGGAGAGCAGCCGGTTGGAGTCGCGGACCAGGGCGACGGTCGCGGCGACTTCGGCGGGGGTGCCGACGATCCGGCGAGCGACGACGGCGGGGCGGCGAGTTTGGACGCGGGCGAGCTGGGTGCGGGTCATCGGGTCACCTCCGAGGTGAAGACCTGGCCGTTGCGGGGCGACTGGACGACGGACGACACCAGCGCAGGGCGCACCACCGATGCCGGGGCGGGCGTCGGCGCGGTCGGCACCACGGCGGCCGGAGCCGGATCGGCGGGCACGGTGACCGGAGCGAGGTCGGCGGGCTGTTGTGCTGGGACCGGCGTGGGCTGGGTCGGAGCCGGGGCGGACGGGGTCGGCGCGGACTGAGCGGGTTTGCCGTTGAGGACGAGTTTGGATAGCGCGAGGAACGCCAGCGCTGGGACCGAGGACAGCAGCCGAGATGAGAAGCTGTCGTTGGCGACGGCGATCTGCGCGGCCAGGGACAGCGCCACGGCGGCGACGAGGATTGCCAGCGGGTAGAGCACGGAGGCTTCCGGGTCGTGGCGGCGGCGTCGGCGGATGACCAGCAGCGCTGCGGCCGGGGTCAGTTCAGAGATGACGGCGTTGGACCAGCCGAACCAGTCCCCCGTGCCTGCGGGGGCGTGGAGCATGGTCCAGTCCTTGACGTGGGTGAACGACGCGGCGCCGGCCATCCCTCCCACGGCCAGGAGGATGAGGACCAGGGCGACGGCTTCCAACCGATCGGCGTTCAGGACGCGGCGCATTCGGTCACCTCCGCCTTGGTCGCGGTCGGCGGGGTGGGGCGGAGCCAGGCGAGCAGGTTGCGGATGTAGATGGCGCCGTAGGCGAAGCAGGAGACGAGGAAGCCCCACTGCTCTGTCGTGATGGAGTAGGCCAGCCACAGGAGTTGGGCGGCGAGGCCGACGGCCCAGCCGGTCCAGGAGCGCTTACCGGCGAGGTAGAGGCCGGTGACGCCGACGGCCATGAGGAGCCAGGACCACAGCTGCGGGTTCATGCGGCCCACCCCCACGCTTCGGCGTCGTCGGCGGCGATCTCGGCGTGCCGGGCGAGCGCGGCGGCGAGGATCGCGTCGGCGTGGGTGTCGGGGGCGCAGTAGGGGCACTGCTGGTCGGGGTCGGTGTGGGCGAGGTCGAGGCAGGTCCGGCGGATGGGCCGGCGGTTGAGTCGACGGGTACGCATCGCGCAAGCTCCAAGCAGGGCAGGGGGTCAGCGGTGGGTGGGGGTGATGTGCACGCGGATCCACTCCGGCGGCTCACCGGTCGAGGCCACGGCTTCCGAGAGGCAGCGCCACAGCGCCCATGCCTCAGCCGGGGTGAGGTACATGCGGCGCCTGCCGGAGCCGACTGCGATGTACAGGTCGGCGTCGGGGGTGACGCGGACCGTGACCGGCACCGTGGCCTTGTCGACGTGTGGGGCGCGCAGCCGGTAGAAGCGACGCGGCTCCGGGGTCTGCTCGTCGGGTTCGTCGGCGTAGGGCATCCGCACCGGGACGTCCTCGGGCAGGTCGGTCATCGGGGGTCACCGCCGTTCGGTGTGGTGTTGACGTCCAGGGCGTTGAGCAGCGACGGCGGCAGCAGCGGCGCGGAGGCCTGCCGGGGCGGGGTCGGCCGGTAGGTGTGTCGCCCGTTGGTGCGGGTCGGCTTCACCGGGGTCGGGGCTTCGATGGGTTCCGGCGCCATCTCGGGCGAGGCGGGGAAAGTTGCGGCCATGTCCCGGATCACGTCGTCGGCGATGTAGGAGAACCGGACGCGGGCGGGTTCTGGCTGGCCGTCGAGCAGGACGTAGGCCACGCCCTTGGCCGACAGCGGGATCTGATCCGCGAGTGCTCCCCGGTCGCGGGCGCCGTCACCGAGCAGGAGGTCGACGTGGCCGCGTTCGGTGAGGCCGAGGGCGATGCGGGTCGGGAACAGGTCGCGGACCGAGACGACTTCCTTGCGGGGGTCTTGGGTGGCGGCGACGACCAAGACGCCGAGCCCGGCACCTTGCGACAGCAGCAGCCCCAGCGACTGGGCGATCCGGTTGCGGATGTCGCTGTCGGGCAGGTACGCCAGCAGGGCGGCGATCTCGTCAATGACGATGACGATCAGCGGCTCATCAACGGTCGGCGTGTGCACCCGAACCTTGCCCCGCAGCAGCCGTTGCCGGGCGCGCATTCGGGTCACGGCGTCATCGAGCATGTCTGCCATGCGCGACCAGTCGTCATCGACGTAGCGGGAGAACAACGGCCGGCCGATGGACAGCTCCATGCCGCCCTTTGGGTCGATCGCCCACACCCTGACCAGTCCAGACCTGATGCCGGCGGCGAGCGCACGGAGCAGGGACCAGATGACCGAGCCCTTGCCCATCCGGGTCGCCCCGCCGATCAGGACGTGCGTCGCCAGGAGCCGCAGGCAGTACACGGCTAGGTCTTCCCGCAGTCCGAGCGGTAGGGCGGTGAAGTCCGGGCGGGCCGGCACGGGCAGCGGCGCCACGATGCGGGTCAGCGGGTCGCGGCGGATGAACACCAACCACACATGCCGCGGCCGGTCCCGGAACCGAATCGCGTCGACCCGGCGCAGCAGCCACGCGAGGCGACCCGAGCGCACGGGTGGTGCCTGCCGGCGGCCGGAGAAGACGCGGCAGTGCCGGGTGCCGAACGAGTACGCCAAGTCCCGGGCAGCCTTGTGGTACGCCTCCGGGTTCTGTCCCCGAGGCATCCGCAGCACCACTTCATCCGTGGCGTAGGAGCAGCGCACCGAGAGCAGGTCGGGGACCTTCTCGCCACCGTCGTACTTCTTCACCAGCCCGCACAGCGTCATGGCCTCGTGCCACTGACGCCGGTAGACCCACAGCCGCCGCCACACCGTGACCGCACGCAGGACAACCAGGCGGTGGAAGGAGTCGCGACCGCGCCAGAACCACACACCGCCCGCGGCGGCGAGGGCGAGCAGGACCAGGAGGTGAGGCCACCAGCCGCGCGACTGGTGAACGTCGACGGCGACCAGGACCAGGGCGACGGCAGGCCACGCCCGCCAGTGCCGCAGCGCCCAAACGGCGAAGCGCACCACGGCCACAGCGAGACGGACCAGGAGGAACGCGATCGTGACCGTCCAGACCAGGGGCCACGGGGTAGCCACCTGGAGGCGGCGGAAGTTGACCAGCGGAGCGCGCATCACGCCACCGCCTTACGGGCGCTGTGCTGCTCGGTCCACGCCTCCGCGCAGGTCTTGTGCACCGGCTTGCCCGCAGGGCTGCGGCAGATCGCCGGCTTTCCGCAGAGCACACACGGGACCGGCACGCCGGCACTACCGCCACGAGTCCAGTCCAAGGAAATTGGCATGATGAACCTGCCCTTCCAGGCCGAGAGGGTTGAGAGGGCAGCGGGGCGGTCAGGCCGTAGGAAGCGGACCGCCCCGCGCCACGAAAAGGGATCAAGCAGCCTTGCCGCGCGACTCCGCGAGGGTCTTCGGCGCCGTCAGCGCCGTGGCCCGGTAGGAGTAGGCCAGCCGGCCGTTGCTGCCGACATACGGCGTCACCATCAGGTTCTCGAACTCCACCAGCTGGAACGGACCCACCGGCGGCACCGGCTGCACATCCGCCAGAACCTTGATCGACACCTCACGCGAACGAGAACCCAACTCCGGGTCCATGTCCATCACCCGGCACTGCCACACCCGCTGACCCGTCAGCTTGTCCTTGCTCGGCGTCCGCGCCCGAGTCTTCTCATCGAAGTCCTGCGCCTCCGCGATCGAGTCCGGCACCAACACACAGCCGTGCGGAAAGACCGCCTCGAACGGGACCGAGAAGCGAGTTCCACCTCGAAGAGCCATGGTGTTCCTCCTCAGCGCCAACGGCGCTTATCGCTCAGCCGGTCGATCCGACTGAGTACCTCCACCAGGTTGGCGTGCCTGGCTAGCCAAGCGGCATGGGATGAGGTTAAGGCGTCTTGGCTAGCCAGGTCAATGGTCTAGGACGCACTTTCCTGGCTTGGCTAGTCAGAAGTAGGATTGGGCGGTGACCGAGAACCTGGACTACCTCGGGGGACTTGACCCCGATGACCCGAAGCAGGCGTCACAGCAGATCGCCAATAAGCTCCGGGCAGCGATCCTCACGCGCCGACTGGCGCCAGGCGACAAACTGCCGTCGCAACCTGACCTAGCCGCCCGGTACGGGGTGGCACGCGAGACCGTCAAGCGAGCACTCGAAGCGCTCCGCTCTGAGCGGCTCATCGTGACGAGACAGGGAAGTGGCGCCTTCGTCCGAGCACAGACACAGCGTGCGGTCGAACTCCGACCCCACATTGAGGCAGCCTTCGAGCGGCCTCACGTGACGCTCGACTTCGCGGGCTTCTCGGGAGAGACACTCCGAGATGCTCTCGCCGAGGTGTTGGACAAAGTCCGGGTAGGTCGACTCGCACCGGAGACCATCGCCGCCCGAGTTCTGATCTCGGACATGTCGGCGCCAGTAGCCCTGCCCGCCAGGGCTGAAACTCAGGCCGACGACCCAGCGGTACGGGAGCGCGCTGACCGCATCACACGTCGAGCGGTGGATGGGATCATCGACCAGGTGTCGGAACTCGCCGACCTTGGCTTGGTCCGCTCAGCAACAGTCGAGGTGCGGATGCACCGCGGCTCCCCCCAGTTCAAGCTCTACATACTGAACGGGGAGGAGGTCTTCTTTGGCTTCTACCCGGCGGTCGAGCGCACCGTGACGGTTAAGGGCGAGCCGATGGCGATCTACGACTTGATGGGGAAGGACGTTCCCCTCTTTCATTACGCCGTCACCGACGACGACACCTCACACGGCACACAGTTTGTGGAAGCTTCCCGCCAATGGTTCGACTCCTTGTGGTCGACCATTGCCTACCGGTACGAAGGGTGACTGCCGCGCTTGAGCAGCTAGGCGGCAAAGCCGCTGCCCTGCTGCTCGACTTCGACGGGCCTGTGTGCAGCATATTCGCTGGTTACCCGGCTCCCATCGTCGCGCGCGTCCTCGTGCAGGTGCTCATCGCGCAGAGGGCTGAGTTCGCTGGCGACCTGGACGACGAGCAAGACCCGCTCGAAGTCCTTCGACTGACGGGTGCCTTGGCCGACGCCAGCCTCACCGAGATGATCGAAGATGCGCTCGTCGCGGCTGAGCTGCGTGCCGTCGGGTCGGCCGAACCAACGTCCTACGCGCGTGAGGTTATCGTCGCTGCCCGCCAGGTAGGCCTTCCGCTAGCGGTGGTCAGTAACAACTCATCGCAAGCCGTGGAGGCGTACTTACGCGCACATCGGCTCGACCGACATGTCCGCTTGGTTGTGGGACGGGCGTACGCGGCACCGACCCGAATGAAGCCAAACCCGGCTCCGATACTGCAGGCGGCGAGAGCCTTGGGCGTTGAGCCTGACCTGTGCGTGCTCCTGGGTGACTCGCTCTCCGACATTGAGGGCGCTAAGGCAGCCGGCACCCGCGTGATCGGCTTCGCAAATAGACCGGCGAAGAAGCAGGCGTTCGAGCAGGCGGGGGCAGACTGGGTGGTGACGAGCATGCGGGAGGTAGCGCAAGCTTTGGTGGGGTTGGACGTAGCTTCAGGCGACCATGTGAGCTGAATTCTGGTCGGAACATCGAGCGGGCCGCCCACCGCGACGTGCAGATGGGCGGCCAACCCTCCATCGAACTAGCTACCGCACGAACCAAGCAGGCCGGTGAGTGCGCTGATCGCCGTAGCCAGCGCAGCAATCAGCGCAGCGGCCTCGCCGATCGTGGGCTTGCGGCGGTTCGAACCGCTGACAATCCCATCGTTGGAACCACCGAACCTCCGTACGCTCGTTAATCTCATCGTTCTGCGTTTTCCTCTCGCCCGAGGTTGGACGCAGTCCAGGGGCGGCACTCGCGGATCAGGCTGGGTGCCGCCCCGTTCCTGCACAGGCTGTCGTCAGCCCGCTTATGTGAAACGAGAAGCCCGTGCAAAAAGTGATTGGCGAGTCAGTCCCATTTTGCCCGAGTTTTGCCCCTATTTATCCGGCTTTCCAACAATTTGTGATGCACATGAACGCGATCTTGCAAATTGCAGAACGAAAAGATGATCTCTTTCTGACTCATCACTGAAAGTAGCCGGACGAGAGCATCCGGCTCGTTGGCCTCGGCGGCTACCCACCTCAGGTCGGGGGTGGGGTGGCTGCGTTGCTGTTGACCTCGCGCCACCGACCACCATCCGCGTGCACGAGTCGCTGAACCATCCGCCGAGCTTCGTCCTCGCTGTCGAACGCCCACCGGATCACTTGACCCGTTTCCGAGTCACCGGACCTCGCGATGACATGCCATCGGACCTCACGAGCAAGCCACACGTCGCGGCGGGCTAGCCGACCCCAGACGCCGTTCCACCAGCGCGCCACCAGCTCCCTTGCCACCCGACGATCGTACAAGCGTTCTAAGTGAGTGGTTGGGGGAGGGGGAAGAGGGCGGCGGCGGACTGGTCAGTCAAAGGGAAGCCGCAGGGCCGATCAAGGAGTGTGGTCAGCGGCACGGATGAGATGCCACGAGCATGATCCCCGCGCGGTCCGAAGGGGTGAGCTGAGCGGTCGTGTGGCGGCTTGGATGGCAAGGGCCGGGATGGGTGCGTGCCTTGCTGGCCTTGGTCGGGTTCGGAGCCTGCCTGTGATCTGTTGCCGAATCGGCCTGTACTAGATCAAGGCGCTCCGCGCGGCGCGGGCCGGGGCGCGGTAACCGGCTCCTGACGGAGCCGCCGCCCCGGCCGCCTACGGCGCCGGGGCGGAAAGTCAGCCGGCCCGAACCCCACACCCCGCCCCGCGCGTCACCCCTGGGTCAGTGAGGTGACCCGGTGACGAGTCCGGAAGACCGTGGTCGGGCGGACGTACCTCTGCCCGTTCTCAGCGATCCAATGGCGCGGGAAGACCGGCAGGCAGTCGGCAGCCCGAAGTTGCCGAACGACCGTCACGGGGCCGCTGAGGCCCATGGAAGGGGAGGGGTGGAGAGAGGGAAGGTGGGGGAGGGGCGGGGTAAGGGCTGCCTCCGGCGGGGGCCAGACGACTCCGGGATGTAGTTGCCGAACGGTTTGGGTGCGTGGGGTGGTTGGGGAGCTGCCATCCCGTCTACCACCGACCCAGGCAAGCCGAGCAGACCAGGGCCAGGGCGCCAAGGTCGTTCGTCCGGTAGGGCGCTCCACCTTGTCACCCTGGCCCTGGCCCGCTCCACCGAGGTGTGGGTCGGCGGCAGACGGGATGGCGCAGTAAGCACGCTCATTCTGGCGCCAGAACTAGGCACTGCAGGATGCTAGAAGTCCCAGTCCTCCCGTGAAAGAAGGCGGAAGCCACTCGAACAAAAATCACGGTTGCGAGCCAGCGCATTGTAGAGGGCAACTCGCCAACTGTTCAGGCCAGCCTTGCGTCGTTCACTGACGGCCTCGACGCTAAGCATGGCGGCTAAGCCCTGTTCACCGCCGTTGTTAGCGTATTGGTAGTGGAACGTTCCGGCGCGTCCGGTCAGCTCGTCAAAAGCTTCGCTTTCAAAGCATTCCCCAAGCTTTAGCTCCTTGAAATGGTATTCCAGATTATCAATCAGCGGATCAGCAAAGCCACTCGGTCGATCGATTCGGAAAGTTACAAAGACCGACGAGTCAACAGTGACGTCCGCAACGAGTAGTTCCGTTTCCGGCAATGTGTCGTAATAGGCATGGATAAACCGTCGGCCAGCCGCATCGCCCAGCTTGTTCCCCTTCTCGTTATTGCAGTAAGGGCATACGGGCACCAGGTTGATCGACAGGGCGCTGTATTCTGGGTATACCGATTTAGGCAGAAAGTGATCCAACGTCGCAACGTCTCGATGCCCGCACATCGGGCATTTCCTATTCCGCGCCTCAGCCATCAGCTGCGTGCGCAGTGTGCGAAAAGGTCGCCCCACGTCAAAGAGGTCAAAGTTTCCTTTTAATGCGTCGCTCTGCTCTTTCGTGATGCTTATTGCCGAGAGGCGAGACGGCTTCTGATACTGACGATGGTAATCGACGTAGGCGGCTTCAACTTGTGCAGAAACCCCTGATAGAACTGAACGATTCTCGGGAGCCCGGCGGGTGCACATGACCAGAAAGTCCTCCCAGTCATCCCGGTTGGGAGGGGTGAGAGAGTACATGCACCTACCCGATCGACCGACGGATGTTTTCTACATAAGCTCGAGCTGGAAGGCTTAGAGGGTTCCCAAACATTTCCTCAATCTCGGGCAAAGAATGGCTGCGTGCAAGTTCCCTGAGGACGGCATGGTGATCGGTCGCAGACGTGTTTAAGTTGAACACGTTCTTGGTCAAAAACCCTACGTTCTCGCCGAATGTCTCGTCTGTTGGTTGCTCTACAATGGTTACAGAATCAAACCGGCGCAAAATTGTGACGTAACGCCGTGGGACTTCCTGAAGGACGACTGGGGAATGCGTAGCAATCACGGCGTACGAGTCATAGATGTCAAGCGCTGTATTTATACCACGGAGCAGTGCAGCCAGCAGAGGAGGATGCAGGTGGGACTCCGGCTCATCGATGAGCACAAGAGAACGAAACCCAAGGTGGGCCACAAGCTGGACCGCGATATTCAAGACAACTTTATGACCCGTGCTAAGCCGAGCAAACACGTCCTGCACAAAGTTCGCGTCATGGATCGAATTCAGGTCCACACCCAGCCGCAAGAATGAGGCTTCGCTCAGCACCTTTGCCAAGACCTCTTTTAGTGGCTCTCCGCGGGAGGGGTGCCGTGTCGCGGCAAGCGCAGCTTCGAAATCAGCAGTTATCTCTTGGATGGACTTGAGTCGGTCAGGTTCCTCAATCGCCGTTTCCGATAGCTCAGCGTCATCGGCGTCTGCATCAGCGAAGCTGCGTAGACCGGCGTAGACATACCCAAAGACCTCCCCTCGCCGTCCCAGCTGCTCGCGTTCCTCTTCGTGCCCGCCAGGGACGTCGAAGGTGTCGAAAGCACTATACGAGACCGCGATAACCGAACTGAACCGGAAGTCGTGCCCCTCAACGAAGGCGCCATTCTTATCAACGAAGGTTGAATCGCCCCGAGTGGTGAGTCCCGCATGGGCCACCTGCGCAAGGTTCGCAAGTAGCCGGGTCTTGCCACTCCCGTTGTAGCCGATGAGAGCATTTAGTCGACCAGGGATTTCCGGTACGTCGTTGAAGACCAGCGGAACCTGAAATTGATTTCCACCAACTGATGTCTGGAAGCGCATCGTGACTGACTCGCCCGTCAGCCTAACGCTTGCCTCGCGGAAGAGTGGAGCAGCGTCGCTGATGGCTCGAACAGAGCTTCCAAAGCGCTCCAGAGAGTCCTTGAAGCCTCGGTGAGCAAGGAATGGCTGAGCTATGCTGGGGTCGTAAACGATATCCTTAAGCCCTGTGAGGATCGCAGGGTAATATCGGTCGCCTAGTTGCTTTAAACTCTGGTAGTAGCTCAGGGATTGACCGAGAGAGCAGTACGACTCGTCCAAGTGACTGAAGGGCGAATCTGACAAGGGAGTCGCGCCGGAAGCCTGACTGTCCTTTAAGATCTTTACCGCACCAATTTCCGTCAGCCGGTTCTGATCTAGCGCAATTAGCAAGGTGTATGTCGTCTTGAAACCGTAATCGTCCCACTTATCCCAGTAGAGCAGGGCGGCGGGATACTCCAAGGCCGGAGGAGTGTCGCGATAGTCATAAATGACATAGAACTTCATGGCCGAACACCACCCTTGGGAGGACACGTGGATATGACACGCCGCCTCCGCTGGTTATCCTCTGCCATGGCTGTTTGCATGTGTTGCGTCCTCGAGGCCTGGGGGGTCGATCCCATACATGTGCAGAGGCCGAAGCGCGCCAAGGAGCTGCTTCGGCCTCTGGTGAATATTATGGACGCTAAAAAGCCGCCCCGGCTAGCTGCACTTTGAATCGTGCCGGCCGCCAATCGTTCGGAATGGTTAGGTGAGTCTTAGGTCGCGTCTGAGTATCCATCGTGTCGTAGAGCATTCCGATGCTTGCCGAGTCGCCGATGTTTGGATCGTCATCGGGGGCCGCGGGTGAGGCGTCGTAATCCACCTGGCCTATCTGCATAAACACGAAGCCGTAAGGCTTTGCAGATGGCCGATGGACTGCAACGATGACCGGCGGCTGGGCTTCACTGACTATCCGCGAGAAGACCTCAGCCACTGGTTCATCGTCGTAAGCAACGACCACTGTCGTGCCCGACACATACCCATTTCGGACCATGTATGCCCGGAACTGTGGATCCCTTAGTCGCTGGGCAAGATCAAAGGCGGCGCTGCGCTCGTCGATGTCACGCGCTGTCATCGTCCCACCTCCGAAGGTTTTCTTCCCACTTATCTTGCATCATGGCTACCGCTTCGGCATAGCTCCTATCGACCACGTCCCAGGCTCCATCCGTAGGAATGACTTGCAGCTCGAGTTCTGCGGCTGCCTCTGACTGTGTCGATCTTGTGTACTGGCGGAGCTTTACTGCCCCGTCGTCCTGCAGGACCTGCGACACCTTTGCCCACCGACCGTCAGCTCTAACGCTCTGTGTAACGCTGAAGTCGACGATGTGGTCTCGGTAGGTCCTGCATTCCACATGCAGCTCGTTGCCTGGCTTCGGCAGCCGAAAAGGGATCACGTATCCCTGGCAGGCCTTCGCTGGGGGAGGGCTATACCGGCGCTGTAGCGGCACTACGGACATCTCGGCTTCCCCCTCCCGATGGTGGCCCTGACTCGCCGTCACGAAGCACCTCCAAGGTAAGCCGCACCCCCGACAGTCGTAGCTGTGAGCGTACTGACCGATGCTCTCAGTTAGAAGTACCCAGGCGTGTAAGGCCTGTTCACTGGCCCGGCCCCCTACTCAGGCCTATGTGGAGCTGGATGTCTATCAGGTACATGACAGAGTTGCCATCTAGTTCGTGGGGGTAGCGCGCGGCAGTGGATGGGGGTGACGCGATGGCCTGAGAGAGCAGGCGATGGCAACGGAGAGCACGTTGCAACAGCAGCTACTGGGCTGTAACGGCCAGCATCGCCATGGCTGGCGATCGGGTCATGGCGCGTATGGGGGTACTAGACGGACCGATCGGCGCCATGGAGCCGAAGGTTATGGACACAAGTGCGCCGCCCTACCTCTGTTGCCGACGAGGGTCGACCGAACGAACCTTGTCTTCCGCTGGCATGACTCGGTAGACCAGACGTCGTGGCAGAACCAGAGCTAGGGCAGACGAACTACTGGTGGGTCAACCAGGGCCAGACCTACCCCCAGGAGCGCAAGGCTGGGATCCTCTGGGCGCCGAAGGTGCAGAAGAATGGCGTCCAGCCTTTGCACTGGCAGTCGATGCTCGACGTGCGGGCAGGAGACGTGATCCTCCACTACGCGAAGGGCGTCCGTGCGCTCAGCGTGGTCGCGACCGCCGCGGTCGACGCACACAGGCCCGGCGACCTGCCAGAAGACATGTGGGACCGCGACGGACGCGTGGTTCGGACCACGTACAGCGAAGCCGCGGACGCGATTGCGTTGGATGAGTTGCTGCTTGATGAACGGCTGAGGGAGCCACAGGCTGGGCCGTTCGACCGTGCGGGCAAGGTTAAGCAGGGCTATCTCTTTCCCCTGAGCAAGGCCTTCGGCGAGTCGTTCACAGCGACCTTCAGTTACAGGTTTCCAGCCCTGGGAGTTGCCGCCGGCAGCTATGTGCCGAGCGAAGCGCGGATGGAGGCAGCCGAGCTGCTCCGTGCACTCATCGGCGTGCCTCTGCTCACCGTTAAGGGTCGGACGAACAAGATCCTTGCCGTTCAACCGTCGGATGTGGTTGTTGCCACGGAGTCGTCACCCGCCGGGGCGCTGGTACAGATCGCTTGGGTCGAGGAGGCCCTGCAGCTTTTGCGGGAACATGGTTCAGTCACCATCCACCCCGACCAGGTCGGTTACCGGAGTGCCTTCATCGGAGCCGTTCTACTCCAGTTGCCCTACGCCCGAGCGACCGGCAGTCCTCCCGTCATCAGCTTCCAGGCCGGTGCCGCGGTTGAGTCAGACGCCAGCCCAACGCCCCCGACCGACAAGGTCGCAACGGATCCCTTCACAGGCAGCCTCGAGAAGCCGTTCGCGGGAACCCAGCGAGGAGAGCAACCGGCTCTGCGCCGCCGACTGCTCGGCTCGATGTCCGAAGCAGAGTGCGCTATCTGCGGCGAGACCTACCCAGCGCGCTTTCTGTGGGCAGCCCACATCAAGCCGCGGTCGGTCTGCACGGACGCCGAACGCCGCGACCTATCGCACGTGGGCATGCTCGCCTGTGTCTTCGGTTGCGATGCGCTGTTCGAGACGGGCTACATCAGCGTCAACGAGAACGGCCAGATCGTTACCAGCAGCTTTGAGTCAGAGCACAAAGCGGTTGCTACCAAGCTGGCCGACCTCGAAGGACGGCTCGTCAACACCCACACGAAGGCTAGCTCGGCCTACTACGCCTGGCACCACTCGAACATGTTCCGCGGCTGACGTACGTAGTGCCGAGCGGGCCGTAGTACAGCAGCGAAGTACAGCAACCAACCCGCCCTGCGACGGCCGCCCCAAGGCAACGTGGGACTGCCTAACGGCTCGCAGGTGCCTACAAGAATGCATCGCCCGGAGCTACGGATCAGAAGGTTAGGGGTTCGAGTCCCTTCGGGCGCACAGAAGTTGAGCAGGCAAAACGCCCCTCAGGTCATCGACAATCGTCGACCGGATGGGGCGTTTTCTGTGCCACTTGAGTGGCACCACGGCCACCGGCTTCGGCCTCCCGTGACAGAGAGTGGTCACACCCGAACTTCGGTGAAGGTTGACCGCGGTCCTGTCGTGCAGTCGTCGCCGATCCCACTGCCGCGCACGGCCCCGTCCGGGTGGGTTGTCGCAAGGGGTACTGCAGGTCGTACATCCAGTGGACTCCACCCACTCTCCGCTCGGGGAGGCTTCATCGGCCTGCGCCTGCCCGACGAGGAGATCTTCTGAAGATTGCTGGACCAGGCCGGCACCCGTCGTTAAGACAGCTCTACGTCGTCCAGGGCAGGACCCCCAGCCGATCGTCGAGGTCGGATTTGAGAAGCGAGATTGTTGCCGTTGCTCGTACGAATTGAGTCGCAAGGTCCGGTGGTCTAGGCCCCGTTCCCTAGCTGAGGTTGGCCGTCCGAGCATTCGATGCGCTATCCGGGGCCCGGCGGCCGACTGTCCTACCGAACGGGCCTAAAGGACGTCGAACTCGTTGCCCTCTGGGTCGGCCATCGTCACGTGGTCAGGCGTCCCATCCAGTTCGTCCACCCGGAGCACGGCCCCGCCCGCCGCCACCAACTTGTCGACCACCGCCTGGACCCGCGGCCAGCGCACCTCGAACGGCTCCTTCCGGCCGCCGCCGACGTGAATGTCAAAGTGCATGCGGTTCTTGACTGCCTTTGGCTCCGGTACCTTCAAGAACGACACACCGGGCCGGACGCCGTCCGGGTCCTCGATGAAGGCGCCGTCGTCCCACTCGTCCTCGGGAACCTTGAAGTGAGTCTGCCACGCTTCCCAGGTGGCGAACCCTTCCGGTGGTGCGGCCGGAACGTATCCCAGCGCGAGGCACCAGAACGCAGCCAGCTCGCGCGGGCGCGCGCAGTCGAGGGTCAACGACCACTGCTCGGACACCGCCACACCCTAGACCGCCAAACGTCACACCGAGGGCCGGGCCAGTTCGGTCCGGTCGAACTTTGTACCTGCAGCGGGCGTGCCACTTGAGTGGCACCATGGGGGTCGGAAGCGGTGCTCAGCGTCACGTTCCGTCGACATTGCTACATGCCGAATTAGGGCAAACCCGCATACATGCAGGTCGGGGCAGCTTTTTCGCGCCGACTACGGATCAGAAGGTTAGGGGTTCGAGTCCCTTCGGGCGCACAAGAGATCAAGGCCGTGACCTGTGGAAACAGGGGTCACGGCCTTCTTCTTTCCCATTTTCACTCCTGAGAATCCCATCTAGTGAGTGCGTGGTGATCGGGTGGTGATGGTCGCGGTTTCTGAAGGCGCTTGAGCTCCGCCCGTACGGGACAACACCTGTCCTCGCTCATTCGGTGAACTCGGTCCAGGAGACAGCGCGGTCGAACCGCTGGGCGGCGAGGTCGTCGACGCGGATCATGAAGCGGCCGAAGTAGACGTAGTCACGGGTCTCGAATTGCACCAACGGGAGCCACTCCCGGCGGATCCGCTGCAACTTCTGTTCCACGAGGAAGGCCTCTTGGGTGCGGCTGATGCCGGTCAGGCGGCCTCGAAGCTTCTTCTCCGCCATCTCCAGCTCAGGGTCGTCGTACAGGTGGCCGTAGGACTTGCCGCCGGTGTGCCACGAGTAGCCGCCGAACTGGAAGGCGGCGGAGTTGGCGGCCGGCCGGAGCCGGTCGACCAGGGCACACAGTTCCCGACGATGCGGCATGTCGCGCGCCAGCTGCTGCTGAAAGACGGACAGGTCCGCATCCTCCGCGGTCAACCAGGAGGGTAGGTCGGCGTGGACGACAGCGAAAAGGTCCTGCTCGGGGGCGATGAAGTCACGGTTCGCGTAGTAGGGATGGGCGGCGTAGTCAGCCGGCAGCTGCGCCGCGGTCTCCGTGCCGGCGCGCACATACAGCAGCCGCCCGTACTGCTGCTCGCCGCTGCGCTCACAGACGTCGTAGTCCTCTTCGTGATGCAGGAACACCAGCAGGGAGCCGTCCGACGGTAGCGGCAGGCGCTCGACCCGCGGCAGCGCGGCACAGTCGAAGGACGCGATGAACGGCAGCGGGTAGCCCTCCGGGTCGGTGGGCCACGGCATGCCGACCGGGAGCTGCGGTAGGCCGCCGGCCCGGCCGACATGCAGGTCGGCAGGCCGCCCGGGCGGCAGGTCCCCAGGATGGGCTGCGATCTCGCCGTTGTCCTGCTGAGTCGTGCAGATGGCGAAGCGCAGCAGCTCGGCGAACGTCGCCGTCTCGGTCTTGGTGAAACCCGCGTCGGTCGCGGCTCGCCAAAAAAGCTCGTCGTGATCCACGGACGTCATACTGACAGGCCTGAATAACCGGCGGCGGCAGGCTTCTCGTATCCGCTCTTCGGCTGCTCGCCCACCGCGGCGGCCAGGATGTCGTAGTCGTGCCATTGCGGTCGAATGGGTGAACCTTGTCTTCGAGCCCTTTCCGATCGGGTACGGGTGGTGGCTGCGGGATCCACCACCCGTACTTCGCTCGGACCGGCCGGATGGTGCGGCTATTTCGTGAGAGTTCCGCGCAGCAGGCACTTGCCCGAGTGCGTGGCGTCGCCGCCGCGCTCATGGCGCCCACGGAGGCTCCGGTGCAACTGCCCCGTTCGAACATCTTGGCCGCCGTCCGGCCCGGACGAGCCGCGATCGTCACAGCAGTGAGGCGGCGGTGGGTTCGGGGGTCGTTGCCGCGCCCCCGAGCCGCGGATCAGCTCGTCAAATAGCCCAGGTCTCGCACCACCTCGCAGAACGCGACGGGGCCCAGGCCATCGCACCCGCGTACGCCAGTCAGGGTCTTGGGTTGGTCCGGGTCATGCCAGTTATATCGAGGCGTATACGTGATCTTGACTGTCTGCGGCCAGTCGCGCAGGACCGAGGTGTGGTCGTCGCCGAAGCGCCAGCCCTTCGAGGTGAGCACGAACAGTTTCCGTGCGTCGACCTTCATGCCGGCGAAGGTAGCCAGGTCTACCTCGCCCGGTGTTGCCAGCTCGCGGCCCAGTTGGGGGAACGGCTGGATGATGGCGTAGTCGGCGAAGATCTCCGACCAGGCGGCCCTGTCGTCACCGAGGTGCCACGGGTGCGGCACGGCGACGGTGGCCGTGTCATCGAGCTGCCATGCCTGGTCGTGCAGGTCGGCGAACGTCCGGTCCTCGGCGACCCGGAAGCTGACGGTGCCGTGTTCGCCGGTCGCCGCCCACACCAGCCGGTGGGTGAGCTGCCACATCAGCGGGTGATCCAGGAACAGGGCGCGGAACTCGGCCGCACTCCACCGGCGCCCGGTGACCATGGCGTCCTCGATGGCCCGGATCCGGTCGCCGCCGATCTGCTTGACCTCCTTCTTCAGGTCGGCGAACCGCGCGTACGCCGCTGGCGCCAGCACCGGATCGTCGGTGGCCGCAGGGCGCGGCAGCCGGGACAACCGGCGTCCGTCTGAGGCCGCGATCCACGGTTGCAACTGCTCGTCGAGATCCACTGTGAAACGGCGTGGCCCGTAGTCCAGGATCGTTCGGCCGTCGGCGTCAAGACCCAGGTCCGGCACGATCCGGTCGGCGAGTTGCTCGGGGCTCAGGCCGCGGGCGGCGGCTGTGCCGGCGAGTCGTTGGGAGGCGTGCTCGCGCAGACCGGCGGTTGACGCTCTGCGGCTGAGCCGATGCAGCTGGGTCAGGGCGAAGTCGGTGCCGATCGCGGCGAGCACGTCCATCGCGGCGCGGATCCGGGCGCTGGCGGACGACCATTGCGGGAGTACGGCCACCAGGTCGGCGACGGTGGTGTCGTCACCGAGCGCGGCGATGGACACCAGCGCGATGCCGCTCTTCGGCGAATATTCGGCCGCCCGCCACTGCTCGAGGACGGCCCAGGCGAAAGCGCCCAGCTGTCGTGGCTCGCAGATGTCACGGGCGGCAATGAGCTCCGGTCGCGGCTCGGTGATCGTGGAGAGGGCGAGCAGCACACACAGCCGGTGGACCGCCTCCGGGGCCAGTCTCTCGCCGGTGTCGCGGACGGTGACCTCGGCAAGCTTGGCGGGGATCAGCCATTCCGGCAGGTCCGGTTCCTGCGGCAGCACGCCGGCCAGAACCGGCGGCACCACGCCCCGCGGGCCGGGGGAAGGCAGACCGGCGATCGCCTGGACGCGGGCCCGCCCGTCGTCGTCGAGGGTCGCCACCGACTGGGGGTACGCGAGAACGTGGTCGCGCAGCAACTCGATGACGAGTGGCTCGGTGGCGCTGGTGAGCAGTGCCCGCAGCGCCGTCCCGGGATCGCGCTTGGCCGCCGCCAGCAACGCCGGCCGGAAGTATTGGCGCTCGACCCGGTCCACGACGAGCCCGAACGCCTCTTCGGTCGGGATCGCGGCCAGCGCGGCCACGGCCCGTCTCACATTGTCCGCGCCGTCGATGCCACGGTAGTAGTCCTGCTGGTCCAGCATCGTCGCCCACCCGGCGCCGAGCCCGGCCCCGCCGTTCGCGACGATCTCCCCGGCCCGGGCGCGGCCCGGCCCGGCCAGGTGCGGGATCCAACGTGGCTCGGTGAGCACCATCGCGCCGAACAGGTCACGCGACACCGCGTCGTCGCGCTCGGCGAGGACACGCAGAACCCGCAGCGGGTAGCGGGTCAGCACGCCCGACTTGAGCAGGTTCCCCGGCCGCCACGGCTTCTCGTCCAGGTGGTCGCGGACCAGGATCCGCATCGCGTCGTCGCTGGGTGTGCCGGCGACGAACCGGGCCGCATCCGGGTTGAGCCGTGTCGGCTGGTTCAGGCCGTTCCATTCGTGCAGGTAGAGCAGTTCCAGATAGAATTCGCCAGCCAGAAAGGTGACGGCGGCCGGTCCCACACCGTCCAGCACCGTGAGGGCGTCCCCGGGTTCCTCGAAGCCGAGCAGCGTGGGGCGGATCGCGCCGCGCAGTTGCTCGAGATGCTCGGTGCGGCTCGCGGCCAGCAACAGGATCCCGGACATCGTGCGGTGGTCGGCCTGGATCCACTCCTCCCGGCCGGACTCGTCGAACCAGGCCGCTGCCGCCGCGCAGTCCTCGTCCACCCAGTCCTGCCGGGTCGGCATCAGGTAGGAGGCCAAGATGCGGCCGGCCGGGAAGCTCCGATGCTCGGCCAGGACGGATTCCGCCTCCCTGTAATCCCGGTCCGACGCGACCGCGAGGTGACGCCGGACCGCCCGGGCCACCGCGTACGTGGCGCCGAGGTCATCGCCGCGCCACCCCTGCTCGTAGGTGTCGCCCTCGGAGGCGCGGGTCCAGAGCTCACCGGTGTGGCAGATCTGGTTCGCCGCCACGACGGCCCGGACCGCGAACAGCAGCCCGGCCCGGGCCACCCACCCGTCCACCAAACCCTGCCCGTCGGCGGGCACATTGCGATAGACGATCAGCAGTGCCGCCACCGCGGCGGCGATCGGGTCGTCATCTAGTGTCCGCAGATGCCGCTCACCGGCGGCAAGCAGCGCCGTGTCGAAGACGGCGTTGCGGCCCAGCACGCTGGCGCGTTGCTTCGCGGCCTTGTCCGTCGCGAGGAGGTCCCGAAGCCGCTGCTCGGCGCCCGCCGGATCGGCAATTGCTGGCCGCCACCGGCCACCTCGCCGCGGATGGACACGGCCCGACCAATCCTTCGGCATGTGCCAGGCGTCCTCGTCCGGCATGACGAACCTGCGCATAAAGCCTCCTCGTCCACAGTTCGCGGGGAGGGTAGTACATCGGTATGACACAGATCGTCCACAGCGGACGGTGTTCCACAGGGCCGCAGCGCAGCGGAAGTGTGCGAGGGTCTTTCCGTCATCGGACCGGTTTCTGAGGGTGACGGAGCCCCGGACCAGAGTGAGGATCGGGTTGCCTACCGGGGTGATGTCCTGCGTCGGTTCAGGTCGGCGCCGAGGTTCGTCCCTGCGCGGTTCCAGGCCGGCACCGGTAGAGCCGGCGCGTTACTCAACTCCGCCGTCTGGGAGAGCGCCGCCCACTACCGGACGGCTTGCGAGGCTCCGGGCTGGTCTGGGCGATCATGCGCTGCGCGCTGACTCATTCGTCGTTCCCGGACCAACCGCGGGGTAGTTCTTCTCGAGGAATTCGCGGTAGCCGGTGGGCCGGTACCCGATCAGCCGCTCCAGATCGTCGGTGTGCTTGCTGAACGATCCGAGGCCGACACCTGCGACCCAGGCCGTCAGGAACTCGGCGACCGGGCCGGGAACGTCCTTCTGGAGGTAACTTTCGAGGAATTCTTCAACCGGGACGGGCAGGTAGGGGACCGGCTGGCCGTGGATCTCGCTCAATGTGGCGGCGATGTCCCGGTACGACGCCGCTTGGCTGCCGTTGAGCGTGTAGGTCTTGTTCTCGTGGCCGGCCTGGGTGAGCACGGCCACGTTGCCTGCTGCGAGGTCGCGCAGCAGCGCGGGCGCCATAGTGCCCTCGCCGGGGGGAACTCGCAGGCCCTTCTCGTACACGTCGGCCGCGAGGTATTGCTCCAGATAGTCGAGGTAGATCGGGTTACGCAGGATGGTGTAGGTCAGTCCGGAAGCACGCAGGGTCTGCTCCGTAAAGACGTCGGACTCGGTGACGCCCACCTGATTGATGCCGAGGTCCTCGTCGCGCTGGATCGCCGTGTAGATCACATGCTTAACACCGGCCTGCTTCGCGGCCGTGATGGCGTTGTAGTGCTGGGTGTTTCGATCGGTGAAGGCCACCGCCGAGACGAGCAGGAGCTTGTCCACGCCGTCGAAGGCCCGTACGAGCGAGGCATAGTCGAAGTAGTCGCCCTGGCGGATGTCCACACCACGCTCAGTCAGATCGGCTGCCCGGTCGGGGTTGCGGGAAAGTCCGGCCAGTTGCTCGGCGGGCAGGCGTTCAAGGAGGAGTTGCAGGGTCAGGCGGCCGAGGTTTCCCGTGGCTCCAGTGACGAGCAGCTTTTCCATGTGTCCATTCCTTTTCTGTAGTTCGGTCGGTGTTCAGACGCTGATGACGGTTTTGCCGATGGTGCGTCCGCTTTCGGCCAGCCGGTGAGCCTCCCGCATGGAATCCGCAGTGAGACCGTGCAGCTGCGTCGTCACGATGGGACGTACGTGGCCCGCCAGATCGGCAAGAATCTGACCTTGGCGGTGGAGGTCGTGGCCGGCGATGACACGGCTGAAAACCATCTCCACGTGCAGGGAAACGGATTTTTGGATCAGGGGCTCGATGTCGGTGGTGCCGGTGAGGTCAGTGGTTGCCATATGGCCGAACGGCCGCAGGACGTCGGCGATCCAGCCGATGTTGGCGGCGGTTCCCTTGGTGGAGAGCACCAGATCGATCCGGTCGACGCCCGCGTTCCGCAGCTGGCCGGCGACGTCCGCTGTGTGGTCGAGCACCAGGTCGGCCCCCATGGCCGTGCACCACTCGCGGGAGTCAGGCCGGGAAGCCGTGCTGAGCACCAGGGCGGAGGTCTTGCTCTTGAGCAGTTGCGTCGCCAGCGAACCCACGCCTCCGGCGCCGCCTACCACCAGGACGTTCTCGACCCCAGTGGGCAGGCCGTCCTGGGCCCGGAACAAGGCTTCGGAGGCGGTGAGGCCGCCGATCGGCAAGGAAGCGGCATCGGCGAAGGAGAGCTGATCCGGAATCCGGGCGACGACCCGGTGGTCAACGGCCAGGCGTTCGGCCCAGCAGCCGTCCCGGGTGACGTCTCCGGTCCCCATGACGCGGTCTCCGACGGCGAATCCCTGCGTCGCCGATCCTGTCCTGGCTACCACTCCGGCGAACTCCCAGCCGAGGATGACCCGCCCACCCGGGGGTGCACTGCGCAGCTTTCGGACGGACGCCTCGCCCGGGTTGACGCCCACGGCCCGAACCTCGATCAGCAGATCGCTCTCACGCATCTGCGGTTCGTCCGTATCCGTGAGCTTCAGGGCGAACTCTTCGAGCGGGTGGGCCTTCTCATAGGCCAGTGCCTTCAATGGATACTCCTGTCGGACGTTGGGGGTCAGTCCTGTTTGAGAGCGTGCAGAGCAGAGAGCGGACCCGTTCCGACCTGCATGAGGCGGCCGCCTTCGCGCAACGGCCCCGCGTCTACCGGCGCGAAGCCGACGGCTTCGAACGTCTGCTGGACGAGCGTTTTCGCCTCGGTGTCATCTCCGGCGCAGAAGAGGAGCTGACGGCCCTCGGCGTGCTGGGGATCAGCCGCGATGTACTGCCCATACAAGGTGCTGAAGGCCTTCACCACCCGCGCGCCGGGGGCGTGGCGGGCGACAATCTCGCTGCTGGTCTCGTCGCCGAGATCGGCGAGGTCGGCGGGCGTCTGACCTACGATGTGATTGGTGGCGTCCACCAGGATGCGCCCTTTCCAGGCGGGCACACCGGCCAGCGCAGTCGGTACATCGCTCCACCGGACGGCGAGGAACACCATGTCGGCTGCCGCGGCTTGGGCGACCGTGCCGGCGCTGGCCAGCGGCCCTAATCCGGCCACGACCTCGTTCAGCGACGCCGGCCCGCGGCTGTTGCTCAGCATCACGCGGTGGCCCGCAGCCACGAGGTGGCTGGCAATGGCCTGCGCGACCGTACCCGCCCCGATCGTTCCCACGTCCATACCCAACCTCTGTCCGTTGCAGACCCCTTGAGGCCTCTTACGATGACGACCGTCATCAAAGGAATAATGATGGTTGACATCGTTAACTGTCAAGGTGGGTGCCGACGTGACGGGCATCATTGATGATGGGTATCATCGAAGGTTCGGGTGGCGTCGGCCCTGTTCAGCAGTGGCTCGGGTGCGCCACCCGCCCGGGAAGGAGACTCACGTGCCCCGCCTCACGCCGGAGCGGAAGAAGCTCAACCACGACAAGATCATCGAGGCCGCAGGTCGGGGTTTCCGGACCCACGGCGTCAACGGGATCGGCATCGCCGAGCTGATGAAGGCCGCCGAGATGACGCACGGCGGCTTCTACAATCACTTCGGCTCCAAGGATGAGCTCGCCCTGGAAGTCATCCGGCAGGGCTTCGGCAGCTCCCTCGGCGATCTGGCCGGCATCCGCGAAGAACATCCCGGCTCGGCCCGGGCGGCCCTGGATCACATCTTCGACCAGTACCTGGCCGTCGAGCACCGTGACCATCCCGAAATCGGCTGCGCGTCCGCCGCGTTGGTCACGGATGTCGGACGTGAAGGCGTCGCGGCCCAATCCGAGTACCAGCACGGGCTCGAGGGCTTCTTCAGTGTCATCACAGAGATGGTGCTTGAGAACGCCAGTCAGTCCGGCACTCACCTGGATGTCGAACAGGCCCGCGAGCAGGCCATTGCTCTGTTTAGCCAGATGGTCGGCGCGCTCGTCGTCTCGCGAGCGGTCGTCAGGTCCTCCCCGGCCCTGGCGGACGAGATCCTCAAGGCGAACAACTCTCGGCTCAAGCAGGCTTGAACGGCCTCTCAGTCGGTGCTGTTGAGTGCGGCAACCAGCAACCGTTCCCGCGCCACCTCGAAGCCGGTCGGGCACCGTTGTCAGTCGAGGACCGTCGCCGAGCGCCCTTCGTCGACCGTGTACGCGCCTGCGGAGATCGCGCCGAGGCTCGTGGGGTTGAGGGTCAGCGAGACGACGCCGCCGGGCAGTACGCGCGAGGTCTCTTCGACGGTTGCGAACGTCGCGGGCGTCGATCCGTCCGGGAACAGGCGCTTTCCCGTGCCGACGATGACCGGGTATTGGAGTAGCCGGTAGACATCGACGAGTCCTGCCTGGTGCAGCGTCTGCACGAGTTTCCAGCTTCCGTGAACCTGGAGCTCCTTGCCGGGAAGCTCCTTGAGGCGGCGTACCTCGTCGGCAGGGTCACCGCGTAGGACCGTCGTCGGGTTCCAATCGGCTTCATCGTCGGTCAGCGTAGAGCTGACGACATACTTTGGCAGCGTGTTGAGCTTGGCGGCAATCAGGTTGTCAGGTTCGGTGACCTTCGGCCAGTACCCGCCGAGCAGGCCGAAGCTGGTGCGGCCGAAGAGGAACGCGTCGGCCTCACGGAACCAGCTCTCGACGACTTCGTTGGTGTGCGTCGAGGCGTGCGGAACGAGCCACCCGCCGCGGTCGAAGCCGCCGGAGCGGTCCTCGTCGGGATTTCCGGGTCCTTGCATGACGCCGTCGAGACTGACGAAGATGTTGACGCTGAGTAGCACGGTTTTCCTTCAAGTTCTGGTTGCGGACAGCCGGCCAGGGCTGGTTGGCAGACGGACGCTAGCTGCCGGGCCCGGGGTGCGTCTTGTACAGGAACGACATCGCGGCAAAGTGGTCCGCCTGCAGCTCGCGTGCGGTGCACCCGACGTAGCGACGCAGCGCATGCGCGAGGTGGGCTTGGTCGAAGTACCCCAACGTCTCGACGACTGCGCGCCAGTCAAGGCCGCCGCGCAGCATCGTGGCTGCGGCGTTCGCGCGGTCGATCTGCCTAACGGCGGTTTGCGACAGTCCGATGATCGCCCGGTAGCGACGCTGCAGGGTTCGCTCGGTCGGGCTGGCTTTGGGATGCTCGGCGATTTGCTCCTCGTCCCCGAGTTGCGATCGCACCAGCAGGCCCGCGTCCTGCAATCGCCGGACGAAATGTTCGACGTTCTCGAACGTCGGCGCCTCCCAGCTTTCGCCGCCGATGACGATCCTGCCCGATTCCGTCACTGGGAACGGCACGTACCCATCGACGATCGAGGCTGCAGGATGCGGCCGAAGAACCGCGCCGAATGCGAACCGGACCCCGAGGAACTCGGTGCCCGGCGGGACCGGTGCCGTAGTCGCCCTCGTTTCCGGCCCGCGCAGGCTGGCGAGTAGGCGTCCCTGCGCCCGCGAGAGGATCAGATGCCAGCAGGTGCGTGCTGCGGACGTCATCGTCTCCTCCGCGTCAGAGCGGGTGCGCCACACGCGGTCGACGAGGCTCATGTCGATGTCGGTGTCGCGATGCTCGAACCGCAACGCCACGGCCCCCTCCGTCTTCAATCTGCCGAGGTTCGCTCCTGAGGCTAGCGACGTCGACAATCAGGACCGACAACCTCAGAAGCGCAAGAAGTACGACCGGAGTTCCGTGAGGGGCCGGTCCGAATCGTCGAGGAGGCGGGGAAGCCGGTCGCGCAGATCGCCCGGGACGTACCAGGGCATGCTCAAGGCTGGGCCAATCAGGTCCGGGCCGGGCGCGAGGGCCCCCTGCGCGACAACACCGCGCGTACCGGCAGCTCCAGAGGGCGGGAACTGCGGAGTCAGCCCTAGCCGCCAGCCTCCGCCCCCCGCCTCTCACGAACACCTGAGACGATGCGGCATGCGCACACGCCTACGCATGGTCAGAGTGACAACCAGGCCCGTTCAGGTACGAGAGACGGCCGCCGTTGACCTACCACGGAGCGCGGAAGCGGCCTTTTCGTTCATGTGGGACCCGGCATCTTCTCTCAAGCTCTTTGAGGCGGAGGTAGCCGTGGCTCTCCCAGGTCGGGAGCGAGTCGGCGAAATCCAGGCTTTCGTAGAGCGGACCCCAGGCGGCCGAATGGGTGTCCTGCATGAGGTGACTGAGCTTGATCCCGGCCGTCGCGCAGTTACCCGTAGCCTTACCTCCTGGTGTCCTAGCTGGAGCGCACTCACCATCGAGGCGCTCAACCCTGACTCATGCCGTCTGACTCAGGAGTTCTGGGCAGATGTTCCGGCGGGTGTACACGCAGCGCAGGAGCAGCAGCTGCGCGACGGGTTCCGACAGCGGCTGGAATCGATGACGCGCCGGCTAGCTGAGTGGGCCGCCGGCGGACTCTGATAGTCCCGCCGAAACCGTTCGGCAACTCGATGCCATCCCGCGATGTTGAGGGATCTGCTAACCACGGCCTCACCTGTTGGTGTTGAGACGGACGATGGTTCCGTTGAGGGCGGTGGCGAAGAGCGTCCACGCGGCGTACGGGGCCAGTGCGACGGCCGCAACGCGGTCGGTTTGCGAGGCGCGGCGAAGCAGCACGAAGTTGGAGGCGTTGAGCGCGGCGATTTCGGCCAGCGCGACGGCAGGCTTCTGGGCCTTGAAGAACAGCGCGCTCCACCCGAAGTTGAGGGCCAGGTTGAGTGCGTAGGCGCGGGTGAACGCGGCGCGGTCGGCTTCGCTGGTGCGGTCCAGCACACGGGCGCCGGCCACTGCGATCAGCGCGTAGAGCGGCGTCCATGCCAGCGGGAACGCCACGGGTGGGGGTTGCCAGGTCGGCTTGCGGAGCCGCTGGTACCAGCGCGAGGAAGCGTCGGTGACCGTCGCTCCTGCGGCGGCCGTCACGGTGACCGCCGCTGCGGTCTTGACCAGGGTTGGTAGTCGCATGATGTTCAGCTACCCGACCTGCGACGGATCAACCGCGCCCGGTTACCGACTCAACATCCGACTGGCAGCGCCGTCTCGATGCCGGTGCCCGCTACTGTCCGGCAGCCAGTCGGTGTTCCCGCGGGCTGACACCGCGGATGCGTTTGAAGGCCGTGCTCAGGGCGAAGGAACTGCCGTAGCCGACGTGCCGGGCGACGGCGCCGACTGTGGCTCCTGGCTCACGGAGCAGGTCGGCTGCCAGGGCCAGCCGCCACTCGGTGAGGTACGACATGGGCGGTTCGCCGACGAGGGCGGTGAAGCGGCGGGCCAGCGCCGCCCGGGAGACCCCGGTCCTGGCGGCCAGCGAGGCGACGGTCCAGGGTTGGGCCGGGTTGTTGTGGAGCATCTGCAGAGCCCGGCCGACGACCGGATCACTGTGCGCTCTGTACCAGCCGGGGGCTTTGGCCGCAGGTCGGGCGAACCACTCGCGCAGCGCGGCGATGAGCAGCAGGTCGAGCAACCGGTCGAGGACCGCTTCCTGCCCCGGGTCGTCCTTGACGATCTCGGCGGCCAGCAGCGGGACCAACGGGGAGTCCCAGGAGTGGCCCGCGACCACCAGCAGCGGTGGCAGTGCGCTCAGGAGCCGCTGGCTGACCTCGCCCCGCATCGTGTAGGTGCCGGTGAGCAGCATTGTCGGGCCGTCCGGGCTGTTGCCCCAGGTGCGTACGCCCAGCTCCATCATCTCGGGCAGTTCCTGCCCGTCCGGGGTCGTGCAGAGCTGGCCCGGATGGATGATGACCTGCGGCGCCGTGGTCGGGTCGTCGGCGACCGTGTACGGGTCGGGGCCGCGAATGATCGCCAGGTCGCCGGGACCGAGGCGTACGGCGGCAGTCTCGTCGGCGAGGACCCAGGCGTGCCCCTGGACCATGGCAACCAGGGTGAGTGGCGCCTGGTCCTCGATCCGCATCGACCAGGGCGGGGTCAGGACCGAGCGGAGGAGGAACGCGCCCTGGGCTCGGGGTCCGTTGAGGAGACTGGCGACTGCGTCCACGTAGACGATTACACACAGAGTCGCGAGCTTTGGCTATCCACAGTCTCACGCCGCTGCATTTCAATGATCCCTATGACGAAGGAACGAGAGCGGAAGACGGTCCTGGTACTCGGCGGAACCGGCAAGACCGGCCGCCGCATCGTCGAGCGGCTGCAGGGGAGCGGAGTGCCTGTTCGGGCTGGTTCCCGCTCCGCTGCCGAGCCGTTCGACTGGACGGACCGGACGACCTGGGCGCCGGTGCTTCAGGGGGTCGGATCGGTGTATGTGTCCTACTACCCGGACCTGGCGGTGCCGGGCGCGCCCGAGACGGTCGGGGCGTTCGCTGAGCTTGCGGTGGCGTCCGGGGTCTCGCGGCTGGTGCTGCTGTCCGGTCGCGGTGAGGACGAGGCAGGGGCCAGCGAGAGACTCGTCCAGTCGGCCGGGGTCGAGTGGACGATCCTGCGGTCCAGCTGGTTCAGCCAGAATTTCAGCGAGGACTATCTGCTGGAGCCGTTGCTGGGCGGCGAGGTCGTCCTGCCGGTGGGGAACGTGCCCGAGCCGTTCGTGGACGTCGACGACATCGCCGAGGTGGCCGTGGCGGCCTTGACCGAGGACGGGCACGCGGGACAGGTCTACGAGCTGACCGGTCCCCGCCTGCTCACCTTCGCTGAGGCGATCGGCGAGATCTCCACAGCGACGGGCCGCCGCATTGATTTCGTTCAGGTGCCCCCCGACGACTACGCGGCGGCGCTCACCGCAGAGGGCACACCGCCCGGGGTCGTGGAGCTGCTGATGTACCTGTTCACGACCGTGCTGGACGGGCGCAACTCCCATCTGGGCGACGGGGTCCAGCGCGCCCTGGGTCGACCGCCCCGCGACTTCGCCGACTACGCCACCGACACCGCCGCCACCGGCGTCTGGGACAAAGGACAGACATCATGAGAGTTGCGCAGCAGGTGTCACTGATCGCCGCCACCATCACCAGCGGACTCATGGCAGGACTGTTCGCCGCCTTCGCCTACGCGGTCATGCCCGCACTCAGAACGGCCAACGACCAGACGTTCGTCGACACGATGCAGCGGATCAACGTGTCCATCGTCAACGGCTGGTTCATGCTGAGCTTCCTGGGCGCACTGGTGTTCGCCGCACTCTCGGCTCTCCTGGCCTGGCGCGGAGACGGCCGCCCGGCGCTGCCGTGGATCATCGTCGGGCTCACCCTGTACCTGGCGATGTTCGTCATCACCACCGCCGTCAACGTCCCGCTCAACGACAAGCTGGCGTCAGCCGGCGATCCCGGCCATATCGCTGATCTCGCAGCCGTACGCGCGCACTTCGAATCGAGCTGGGTCACCTGGAACATCGTCCGCGCGCTGGCCAGCACGGCCGCCTTCGGCTGCCTCTCCTGGGCTCTGGTCGTCTATGGCCGCGCCACCGGATGATGCTTTTACAACGGGGTGAGGGCTTCACAGACCTCGGGGGCGACGTATTGCTTGAGGCAGAGTTCTGAGGGTCGCACCCGCCGCCGACATCTGGCTGACCGGGACGGGAGTAGCCGCATGGCAGCGCCGTCGCAGATGAGCCGACGACTGACGTTCCTGTTCGCGGTGGCGGCGGGAGTGGCCATCGGCAACCTGTACTGGGCGCAGCCGCTGCTGGGCTTCATCGCAGGCGATCTGCATACCGCGACCGCGACGGCCGGCTGGCTCGTCACCGCGACGCAGGTCGGGTACGCCGTCGGCGTGCTGCTGCTCGTGCCGCTCGGCGATGTCCTCGACCGTCGTCGGTTCGTCCCGTTGATGCTGTTGGCCTCGGCGGCCGCACTGTTGCTGTGCGCGCTGGCGCCGTCGATGGGCGTACTCCTGCTCGCACTCGGCCTGCTCGGCGTGACGACGATTTCCGGACAGGTCCTCACCCCGCTCGCCGGTGATCTTGCCGGTGCTGCCGACCGCGGCCGGGTGGTCGGCACCGTCGGATCCGGGACGCTCACCGGGATCCTGGCCTCCCGCACCATCAGCGGGTTCGTCGCCGAGGCCGCGGGGTGGCGTGCGATCTGCGTCCTCGCCGCAGCCGTCGCCGTGCTGCTCGCGGTCCTGCTCTACCGCGCGATTCCGCCGCTGGCACCGCGGACGCGCATGCCGTACCCACAGCTTCTCGCCTCGGTCGGCGCGGTGGTCATGCGCGAGCGAGCGGCTCGATGGACGCTGGTCCTGGCCGCCACCGGCTTCGCCGCGTTCTCGCTGTTCTGGACGGCGCTGACGTTCCTGCTCAGCGGCCCACCGTTCCGGTACCCGGCGCCGGTGATCGGGTTGTTCGGGTTGGCTGGGCTCGCTGGTGTCCTCTCCGGCCTGCGCGGCGGTCGTCTGCACGACCGCGGCTGGTCGTTGCCGGCTACCGGTGCGGCCTGGCTGCTGGCCCTGTGTGCCTTCGTCGTCGCGGTGTTCGCCGGTCGGTCCGTCGTCCTTCTCATCACCGTGATCGTCATGATCGACGTCGCTCTCCAGACGCAGGCCCTCCTCAATCGGGCGCGGCTGTTCGCCCTCTCCCACGAAGCCCGCAGCCGGCTCAACACTGCGCTGGCCGTCAGCAACTTCATCGGCGCGGCTGTCGGCTCCGCCGTCGCGACCACGCTCTGGTCCGTGGGTGGCTGGGCAGCGGTCACGATCACGGGTACGGCACTCTGCTGCTTCGCGCTCGCCGTGTGGGCGCTGGGACGTCGCGGTCCGCTCGTGATCCGCTCCGCCCTGCCCGATGGCGCGGCAACGGACCGCAGAGACGCCCCAGCAACCGCCTGACCTGCGCACCTATTAGTCGTTGGCGCGTTCGAGGGTGAGCAACGGCTCGGCGAAGACGGGTGCCGGCGCGTCGGGGTCCGCGGCGACGGCGTCCTCCAACCGGCGGAAGCCGGCCTCCAGGTCGTCGGGGCTGAGCTGCGCGAAGAACGAGAGAGTACGCAGGCGCAGCCGTTCGAGCATGTCGCCGTAGGTGCCGGAGGACGGCTCGGTGACAGTGTCGAAGCTGGCGACGCGCCAGCCGAGGGACGTGAACATCGCGATGACCTCGTGCAGGGGCTGAAACAGGGCAGCGTCCAGCTCGTACCCGTTGGGGAAGTGCGCCAGCCACCACGGCCGGGGATGGTGGTCGCTGAAGTTCGCCCGCAGCAGCAGCCGGCCGCCGGGCCTGATCACCCTGGTCAGCTCCCGGGCTGCCCGGGGCTTGTCCTGCACGTGGTGCCAGGACAGGAACATGAGTGCGTAGTCGACGCTGTCGGACGCCACCGGCAGGTCCTCGGCGGCGCCGGCCACATACCGCACGTCCGGGTGCTGGGGTTGCGTCTGTGCGACCTCGCGCATCCGGACCGATGGCTCGACGCCGGTGACCGGCCCGAACGCCTCCGCCAGCGCGGGTGTGAACCTGCCGGTCCCCGACCCGACGTCGAGCCCCGTGAGCGGACGCCGATCGGGCAGTACCGCTTCGAAGGCCCTGAGCCATTCGCGCAGTTGCTGCTGGGCGAGTGCCCGGCCTCGCGCGTAGTCCTGGTGCTGCTCCGTGTCGTAGTCGATCGACCTCATCGAACCTCCCGGATCCATCGGGCGGCCGGAGATCGCCGCCTTGATATATCGTGCCGATACATCGGGACGATATTCGACGCCGCATCACCCCACAAGGTGTCTCCGCGCGGGGCGGCCGTGCGCGGTCCACGCGGCAACCGGGTGTACGGGGCAGGCGTCACCGAGCCGAGCCCAGGCGACGGTCGAGGGCTTCGGGTGGTGTTCTGAATCCTGATGCGGGTCTGGTCGATTCGGCCGGCCGCGCTGCGGCTTGCCCTCCGCAGGCGGGCTGCATCATGGGCAGCCGTCGATGTTAGCGCGCACGAGGGGCCTCGCTCAAGGGTCCGAGTGGCGTCCGGGCCGGAGGCAAGAGGTGGTGTCTGCGGATGGTGATCACGTCCAAGGATCACCGTGCGCCATCGACCGATGTTCCCAGCAAGTTACGACTTGACGAACGCCATGTTATCGCTCACAGTCGATGCTTAAGGGCGACGACACCTCTGGCTTACCGGGCGAGCCTGCTTCGTCGACCTCGAATCAGGCGTGCGCCAGGGCATGCAGAAGTCTTGTTAGCGCTAACTACTACGACGCATGTGCCCGGCCACGCGTCGCGGTGCGCCCATCTTCGGGCAGGCCGCTCGGCTCTTGGTCATTGAAGGAGGATCATGTCTGCCCTTGATAGGTCTCCATCGATCGCGCCGCCGGCGCGGCGGCGATGGTGGTTGCCCCGAGTTCTCGCTGCTGGCGCGATGGCGGTGATGGTCGGCGGTGTCGCCGCAGCAGTGGTGTCGTCACCCGCCGCCGCGGCGACGGTCGACACGACCGCGTGGTACGTGTTGGTCAACCGCAACAGCGGCAAGGCCCTGGACGTCTACAACCTGGCCACGAATGACGGCGCCCGGATCACCCAGTGGGCCCGCAACAACGGCAACCAGCAGCAGTGGCAGTTCGTCGACTCCGGGAGTGGCAACTACCGGTTGAAGTCACGGCTGTCCGGCAAGGTGCTGGACGTCTCGGGCTTCTCGACGGCCAACGGCGCCAGCATCGTGCAGTGGACTGACAACAACAGCACCAACCAGCAGTTCCGGTTGGCCGACTCGGACAGCGGCTACGTCCGGCTGATCAACCGCAACAGCAACAAGGTGATGGAGGTGCAGGGCGCCTCGACCGCCGACGGCGGCAACATCGTGCAGTACGACGACTGGAACGGCGCGAACCAGCAGTGGCAGCTCGTCCGCGTCGACGGTGGCGGCAACCCCACCACGCCGCCTCCGACGACCCCGCCGCCGGGCGGCACGTGCGACCTTCCCTCGACGTACCGGTGGTCCTCCACCGGGGTGTTGGCCAACCCGAGGTCGGGTTGGGTGTCGCTCAAGGACTTCACTGTTGCTCCGTTCAACGGCCAGCAGCTCGTCTACGCCACCACGCACGACTTCGGGTCCAGCTGGGGTTCGATGAACTTCGGCCTCTTCTCGAACTACTCGCAGATGGCCTCGGCCAGTCAGAACGCGATGAACTCGGGGACTGTGGCGCCGTCGTTGTTCTACTTCGCGCCGAAGAACATCTGGGTGCTCGCCTACCAGTGGGGCGGGCCGGCGTTCTCCTACCGGACCTCGACCGACCCGACCAACCCGAACGGGTGGTCGTCGCCGCAGACGCTGTTCACCGGAAGCATCACCGGTTCCGGCACCGGCCCGATCGATCAGACTCTCATCGGCGACGGTACGAACATGTACCTGTTCTTCGCCGGGGACAACGGCAAGATCTACCGGGCCAGCATGCCGATCGGGAACTTCCCGGGCAGCTTCGGCAGCAGCTACACGACCATCATGAGCGACACCACGAACAACCTGTTCGAGGCCCCGCAGGTCTACAAGCTCCAGGGCCTGAACAAGTACCTCATGATCGTCGAGGCGATCGGCTCGCAGGGCCGCTACTTCCGCTCGTTCACGGCCACCAGCCTCGGCGGTTCGTGGACGCCGCAGGCCGCCAGCGAGAGCAACCCCTTTGCCGGCAAGGCCAACAGCGGTGCCACCTGGACCAACGACATCAGCCACGGCGAGCTGCTGCGGACCAGTGCCGACCAGACGATGACGGTCAACGCCTGCAACCTGCAACTGCTCTACCAGGGTCGTTCCCCCAGCTCCAACGGCGTCGACTACGGCCTCCTGCCGTACCGGCCGGGTCTGCTGACCCTGCAGCGCTGAGTCATGACGCAGGTCTGACTCGTCGCGGATTGTCGGCCTCCTGAGATCGTCGTCCTCGGCGGGTTCGGGCAGGCCAGGTAACCGAAGCGGTGGACAAGGGCCCTCGGCGGAGTGATCCGCCGGGGGCTCTTTCCACGAAGAGCGAACATGCAGGCGCGTGGATCTTGCTGGCGGCCCGACCTCCGTCGCCACCTCACGATCGACACCCCCTTCGGATTAGCGGGCGTGGATAGAATCGGCCCGTGGCTCGTGAATACGACACCCAGCTCATCGAGTCGGTCGCGGTCCGCCGCGCCCGGATGCGTGAGCTGCTGCTGTGGGGCCGGCAGCGCCGGGTCCGTGCCACGGGTGACGGGTTCAGGTGGCTGCGGATCGGGCTCGTCTTGGCGGCCGTGGCCTGCGCCGGGTGTGTGGGCTGGTCCTTCCTCAAGGACGTCATCGCCGATCAGCAGAAGGCCCGCAACCCTCCGACGGTCCAGTCGGAGGGCACGCGATGACCCAGGCACAGTCGCCCGCCGCAGGCCAGCTCAGCCGGGTGACCCTGGCCGGCGCGCGTCGACGCATCGACCTGGTGCTGCCGGCCGACGAACCGCTCGGCCTCCTCCTGCCCGAGATCGTCGCCATGGTCGGCCACCGACCGATGGACGATTCACGGGGATACCAGATCAGCACTCTCGACGGCACGGTGCTCGATCCGGCCGGCAGCCTGCGACAGGCGGCCGTTCCGGACGGCGCGATGCTACGGGTCGACCCGATCTCCGAGGCGCCGCCGGCGGCGATCGTGCACGACGTCGCCGACGAGGTCGGCGACGACCTTTCCCGGAGGTACGGCCGCTGGGGCGTTGCCGCCCGGATGTGGACCGCCACCGCCGTGTGCCTGCTCGCCGCGACGATGGCGGCCGTGCTCGCCGCCCCGCGACTGGGGGCCGCGCTGGTGAGCGCGATCGGCGGCGTGATCGCGCTGTCCGGCCTCCTCGTCGGGCTGGTGGCCAAGCGGGCCGTCGGGATGGCGGTGCTGCTCAGCGGTGCAGCGATGGCGATGAGCATGGTGCCCGGGCTGACGAACGGGCAGACCTTGCGCTGGGCGCTCTGGGCTGCCGGCGTCGGCTGCGTCGTGCTCGCCGTGGGCACGGTGACGGGCAACCGTCGCGCCGGCGTCCTCGGTGGCGGGACGGTGCTGGCCCTGGTGGCTGGTTGGGGCGTACCGCTGGCGCTGGACATGCCCGCCGAGCGTGTCGCGGCGGTGCTGACGATCGTGGCGGTCGGAATGCTGGGGCTCCTGCCCCGGATCGCGATGATCGCGTCCGGGCTCACCCGCCTCGACGACCGGCGGAGCAACGACGAGCTGGTGAGTCGCGTGACGGTGGAGGCCGCTGTCGACTCCGCGCACCGCGGGCTGGCCGTGGCCGCCGTGGCGACGGCGACGTCGGCGACGCTCGGCGGCCTCGTCCTGGCGGCCGCGGCGGGCCCGTGGGCGCTGGTGCTGGCGGCCCTGGTGGCGAGCGCTCTGCTGCTGCGGATGCGTGCGTTCCCGCTGGCCGTCGAGGTGGTGGGGCTGGTGACCGGTGCCCTGGTGATCGTGGGCGGCCTGTTGACGCGCTGGGTGCGGGACACGCCCGACGCGTGGTGGGGTCCGGCGCTCACGGCGCTGGCCGTCTGCGCGGTGGCCCTCGTGATCCTGGCGTACCGGCCGCCACCGCACGCGCTGGCCCGAGCCCGGCAGTACGCCGACCGCGCCGAGGCGTTGACCGTGATGGCACTGGTGCCCGTTGCGGTCGGGGTGTTCGGGCTCTACTCGCGACTTCTCACCACGTTCTGATTGAGGCGGTGGCATGAGCGCTCCACCGGTGCCCGGCCCGACCCACTCCGGGGGGCACGGACCGTACCCACCACAGCGGCGGGTGCAGGACAGCTCGACCACCCCCGCTGCCGCTCCTCGCCAGCCGGCGTCGGCACCGCAGGCACCGCCGCAGCCCGCGCAGGCACCCCGACCGGCACCGACGCCCCGGGCACCTGGCGATCCTGCGGGGTCGGAGCCGAACGACCTGTCGATCGTCCGGCGGATCCGTGCCGGCGATCCGCCACTGCGGCGGATGTGGCGCAGCGCCAGCCGAATGTTCACCAGCAGCCGCGCGACCCGGGCGCTCGCCGACCTCGCCGCCGAGGTGCAGTTGCCGGTGCACACCGGCCGGCGGATCGCGGTGGCCTCCGTGCACGGTGGGGCAGGAAAGACCACGGTGGCGGCGGTGCTGGCATCGGTCTTCGCGGCGCGCCGGTCCGATCCCGTGCTCGCCGCCGACGCCGACCCGTACGAGGGCTCGCTGACTTGGCGGCTCGGCGTGCCGAGCGAACCGCCCCTGGACCGGCTGGCACCCGACCTGATCGGGGCACGGGGCGGTGATCTCCGCGCGCTCGAACCGTTCCTTCCGCGCACCGGCACGGGCCTGTGGGTGCTGCCGAGCGGCACCGCGAACCCGACCCTGTGCAGCGAGGTGACGCGGTCACTGTCGCGCCTCTTCGCTGTCGCCGTCGTCGACTGCCCACCTGGCCTGGAGTCGCGGACCGCGGCGGCGGCCATGTCCGACGCGCACTCGGTGGTGCTCGTCGCCGCGGCGACGCCGGACGGGGTCCGGGCCACCTACCAGGCACTGCGGCGGATCATCGACGGCGGGTACGGGTCGTGGCTGGCACGTGTGGTGGTCGTCCTGAACTCCAGCAACCCCGATGGCCGGGCCGCCCTCGTCGATGACGCCGCGCGCGAGCTGATCGAGCAGACGGGCGTACCCGTGGTGGTGTTGCCCTACGACCGTCACCTGGCTGCCGGCGCGCTCATCACGCCGTCGCGGATCGGTGAGGCGACGCTCGTCGAGGCGACCCGCGCGGCCGCGTTCGCCCTGGCTGCGGCCAGGCGGATGTAAGCGGAGGACGTCCCGATGTCGACGCGCATGGTGCACCGCCCCACCCGGATGGCCCGCCCGGCATCCACCATGGACCCGCTCGTGCTGGACGCACCACCGCAGCTGCCCGACGGCCGATCCGCAGTGGGGCTCCAGGCGCTGCTGCCGATGGCCGGCGCGGGGGTGGCGATGAGCATGATGATGTTCATGCGCGGCTCCGGCTTCGCGGCGTTGGGTGCGGTGGTCATGGTCGTCGCGCTGGCCGCTGCCGGGGCGATGTACCTCACCCAGCTCGGCAAGGCCGGTCGGCAGCGCCGGGTCCAGCGCGAGCGGTACCAGGACTACCTGGAAGAGCTACGCGAGCAACTGCGCGAGGACGAGCAGCGCCTCCAGGAGCAGGCGACAGTGCTCGACCCGCCGGTCAGCCGACTGCTCGACGTCGTGCGCAGCCCGGCTCGGTTGTGGGAGCGCCGCCGCGCGGACATCGACTTCCTGCGGGTACGGGTCGGCATGGGCGCGCTGCCCGTCCGGCCGATCCAACTGCGCGAGCAGAGCACACCGACCAACCCCCTCGACCCGTTCATGCGCCACGAGGCCCACTCGCTGATGCGCCGCTTCGAACTGACGCCGGGGCTGCCGCTGCGGGTCGACCTGGACTGCGCCGGCGATGTCAGCGTGATCTCACCGGACCACCAGGAGGTGGTCGCCCTCGCCAGCGCCATCCTCGTCCAGGTCGCCGCGTTCCACGCCCCCGACGACGTGACGCTCGCGATCGTCACCACCCCGGAGCGGGCGGTGACCTGGCAGTGGGCGCGCTGGCTGCCGCACCTGCTCGACCGGACGTCGATCGGCCCGAGTGGCCCGACCCCGCTGCTGGTCACCGCCCCCGAGACGCTCGCCGAGCTGCTCGCCGTGGACCTGGAGGAGCGGGCCACCAACGCCCTCAAGTCCTTCCGCCACAATGCCGGGCGCGCCGAGGCCCGTACACGGTCGAGGTTGCTGGTCATCGACGATGCCCACGGCGAGGTCGCGCGGGGGTTGGCGAGCCCCGACCAGTTCGTGGGCCTCGGGAGCCTTGGTGTCACAGTCGTGCACCTGCTCGCCGACCGGCTGCACGAGCCCGGCGACATCTCCCGGCGGATCACCATCGACGGCAGCTCACTCGTCCTGGAGGACCTCACCGCGTCGCCGCCGATGACCGTGACCGGCACTGTCGACGAGGTGCCGGTGCCGCTCGTCGAGGGCCTCGCCCGGGGGATCGCGCCGCTGCGGCTGTCGGCCGACTCCTACGACGACGGCACGGGCACCCCGCCGGCGGACTTCCAGGATCTGCTGGGGCTGTCCGATCCCACGAACCTGGACCTCGCCACGCTGTGGCGGCCGCGGGGCGAGCGCGACTTCCTGCGCGTACCGATCGGGGTCGACCCGGTGGGACGCCCGGTGCTGCTCGACCTGAAGGAGTCCGCGCAGCTCGGGATGGGTCCGCACGGGTTGTGCGTCGGTGCCACCGGGTCGGGCAAGAGTGAGCTGTTGCGGACGCTCGTGCTCGCCCTGGCGGCGAGCCACCCGCCCGACCGGTTGGCGATGGTGCTCGTCGACTACAAGGGTGGCGCGACGTTCGCACCGTTCGCCGAGATGCCGCACGTCTCCGGCCTGATCACCAACCTGGTCGCCGACGCCGCGCTGGTGGAACGGATGTACACCAGCCTCGACGGCGAGGTGCAGCGCCGCCAGCAGTTGCTCGCCGACGCGGGCAAGGTCACCGACATCGTCGAGTACCACCTGCTCCGCGCGGTGCAGGGCGAGCGCAGCACCCTCCCACCGCTGCCGCATCTGCTCGTGCTCATTGACGAGTTCGGCGAGCTGCTCGCCGCCAAGTCGGAGTTCATCGACCTGTTCCTCCGGATCGGGCGGATCGGCCGGTCCATCGGGGTGCACCTGCTGCTGTCCAGCCAGCGGGTCGAGCAGGGCAAGATGCGCGGCCTGGAAAACTACCTGGCCTACCGCCTCGGGCTGCGCACGCTCACCGAGATGGAGTCGCGCACCGTTCTCGACACGGTCGACGCGTTCCAGTTGCCGCCGTTGCCCGGCAACGGGTATCTGAAGGTCGACGTCTCGATCTACCAGCGGTTCAAGGCCGCCTACGTGTCCGGCCCGCTCACCGACGGCGCCGAAGCAGAGCTCGCCCCGATCGTCGGCCCGTTGGCGAAGCCCATGCCGGTGTTCGGCACCGTCCGCCGGGACACCGATGACGACGCACCCGAGGAGCCGAAGGCGACCAGACGCACCACCGGCCCGACGCTGCTGTCGACAGTGGTGGAGCAGATGTCGATGAGCGACCAGCGTGTCCAGGCCATCTGGTTACCGCCGCTGCCGGCCGCGCTCACCCTCGACCAGGCGGCCGGTGGGATCCGCAGCACCCCGGACGGGCTCCGCCTGGACAAAGCCGAGCAGGCCGCCACCGGGCTGCCGGTGCCGCTGGGCCGCCTCGACGACCCGGCCCGCCAGTGGCAGGGCCCCTGGCTGATCGACCTGGCCGTGGGCGGGGGCAACGCCCTCGTACTCGGTGGACCCGGCACCGGCAAGACGACAGCGCTGCGCACCCTGGCGCTGGGCCTGGCCACCACCTACCGTCCGACCGACGTCGGGATCTACGGCATCGACCTGCTGGGCAACGGATTGGCCGGCCTGGCCGAGCTGCCCCACGTCGGCGGCGTCGCCAGTCGAGAGGACCGCGAGCGCATTCGACGCACCGTCGACGAGGTGCACGCGATGCTCGCGCAACGTCAGCGCATCTACACACAGCACCAGTTCGACACGATCAACGATCTGCGTGCCGCCGACGAGCGCGTACGCGCGGAGGTCGGCTGCGTCGACGTGGTGCTGTTGATCGACGGGTACGGCCAGCTCAACGCCGAGTTCGAGAGCCTCGAACCCAAGGTGCACGACCTGCTCGCCCGGGGTGGCCGCTACGGCATCCACGTCATCGGCACCGCCCGGCGGTGGAACGAGGTGCGCGCCGCGCAGCAGGTCGCCTTCGCCAACCGGATCGAGCTGCGGCTCACCGAGCCCGCCGAGTCCAGCATTGACGGCAGGCTGGCCCGGGGCATCCCGGCGGACCAGGCTGGCCGGGCGCTGACCAGCGGCAAGCTGTTCGCCCAGGTTGCCCTTCCGCGCCTGGACGGCCAGCCCGACCCGTCGAACGCCGGCCTGGTCGCGGCCGTGCAGTCGGTACGAGGATCGTGGTCGGGGCCCGTGCCGCCGCCCGTCCGGGTGCTGCCCGCGGTGCTGCCGGTGGCCGACCTCGCCGGCACGCCGGCCGGGCACGGGGTGGTGCCGTTCGGCCGGTTCGAGAGCGACTTCACCCCTGCCGTGCTCGACCTCTTCGGCCGCGACCAGCACCTCCTCGTCCTCGGCGATCCGCGGACCGGCAAGACGAACCTGCTGCGGCTGGTGGCCGAGGAGTTGATGGGGCAGTTCACCTCCGACGAGCTGGTGTTCGCCGTGTTCGATCCGCGTCGGGGGCTCGCCGACGTGGTGCCGGAGTCCTACCTCGGTGGTTACGCCACCAACGCGACACTCGCCCAGCAGTTGTCTGCGGCGGTGTGCAAGGAGCTGGCGAAGAGGCAGCCGTCCGAGGCGGCACGTCCACGGATCGTGCTGCTCATCGACGACTACGACATCCTCGCCGCGTCGGCCAGCCAACCGCTCGGCGCGTTCGTCCCGTACGTGGCGGCCGGGCGCGACACCGGGCTGCACGTCGTGATGACCCGCCGGGTGTCCGGCGCCTCACGTGGCCTGTTCGAGCCGTTCCCGCTGGCCGTGCGCGAGGCCGGCTGCCTGGGCCTGCTCATGTCCGGTGACCGGACGGAGGGGCAACTGTTCACTGGCGTACGGCCGATGGTCCTGCCGGTGGGGCGCGGGCAGCTCATCCGCCCCGGGCACCCCCCACGAATGACCCAGACCGCGTACCTCGGCGAGACCAAGGAGCACTGATGACGTACGACACGGTGGCCCTGTGCCGCGCCGAGCCCGACGCTGCCGCGATGCTCGGCGCCCTGCTCGCGGTCGGCTCCGACCTCAAGATGGACACTGTCGACTCGGCCGGGCTGGTGCAGTTGTTCGACCCCGGCGACGGGCGGCTGCTGCTGACCGTCGAGACCGCGCGACTGGTCCAGGTGCCAGGGGAGGCGGAGCGGCTGCTCGGGGTCACGCTCGACGGCTCCTTCGGCGGCCGCGTCTGGTGGGTGGAGAGCCGGGCACCCGACGGCGACCCGCAGGCCGCCGAGGTGACCCGCCGCTTCACCGCCGCGCTCGTATCGATAACGGGAGGGCTGACATGGGCGGACCGATGACGGGGACGACCGACACGATCAGCGACAAGGCCATCGTCCTGCACCAGCACCGTACGGTGGTCGGCCTGTCGCCCTGGCTCGCCGAAGCCGCTGTCGACGCGGTCCGCAACGGGTTGATGCTCCAGCTCGTCACTCCGGCCGACGGCTTCATCACGTACCCGGTCGAGGTGATGCTCGCGCAGGCACAGGGGCAGTGGGTGGTGCGCGCCGGCGACCAGTACCGCGACGGTCTCACCGGCCTGCCGCTGCAGTGGGACGGCCACCGCTTCTCGTCGGCCAACGGCTCCCAGGGCGCCGGCGCGCTGCCGGCCTCCGAACCGTGGACCGGCGGCCTGGAGATCCAGATCGTCACGCTGCACCCGGCCACCGAGGCCCTGGACCTCGGCGCCAGCACCGAGGCCGCCGTGCGCGCTCTCACCGGCAACGACCCGGTCGGGTGGGGCGTCGCCGAGCCGGTGACCGAGACGTGGTCGCGCCGCGACCTCACGTCCTTCTGTCGTACGCGGGCACCGGCACCGACCAGCGTGGCGATCGTCGGCGGCGACAATCGGTCGGCGCTGCTCGGTGTCCTCACTGTCGAGCGGGTCGACGTCGGCGTCCGCGAACAACTCCGGCTGGCCGGCCCCCCACTGTCGGCTGTTGACGAGGCGACGATCGAGGCACTCGCCGAGAAGCTGGCGTCGACCGTCCGCAGCATGATCGTGGCCGTGCACCCGGGCCGGTCCGGCGGAAAGCGGGCCAGCACGCCGAGCCTTCCCGCGCTGCCGTGGGGCATCCTGGTCGGCCGTCAGGAACAGGCGCTCGACTCCGAGCCCGAGGTGATTCCGGGCCGGGCGCTCGGCAGGGGCGCGCGGCGATCCTGGTGGTACAGGTTGGACAGCGGGCCGGGCGCCCCGTACGAGAACCTCTCGGCAGTGCTGCGCAGGTACGGCCTGCGTACCGACCGCCAAGGCACCGGCTGAGGGATCGGCGAGCCGTTGCGCGAGATTCTTCGCCGACCGCTTGTCAGCATCACCTGCTCAGCTCTCCGCCGCCTGGTACTCCACCGTCACTTGGCTTCGGCGTCGAGCGTGGCGGGCATGCTGAAGGCGGCGACGTGACGGGCACCGATGAAGGCGTTGCTCTCTACGATCTTCCCGTTCTCGATCCGGAGTACGTCGACGACCAACGCCTCGTAGTGCGGGCTGCCGGGCCGGCGGAGATAGTTGATCAGTGCCGGGCGCCCGTTGGCCGTGGTGGGGAACGTACGCCAGTCGAGCGGTCGGCCGAGGAACTCCGCGGCCGCGTCGATCCCGACGACCGGCGGCTCGGGCGGCATCGTGATCCGTACGTCCTCGGCGAGCAGTGCCCGGAAAGTCTCCGGGTCCTTCGCGTTGGCGTAGCGGCGCAGGATCTCTTCGTCCTCACTGGTGAGCTGCGGGCGGCGCCAGTCCTTCGGGTCCGACGGAGCGCGCCGCCGGAGGGTGTGGCGGGCCCGCTGGAGGAGGCTGTTGACGGCCGCTACGGCGGTGTCGAGCGCGGCGGCGATCTCCTGCGGCGTCCAGCCGTAGACGTCGCGCAGCACGAAGGCCGCCCGCTGCCGCGGCGGCAGGTACATGAGCGCTGCGATCACGGCCAGCTCGACGGTCTCCCGGGCGGCGAGACCGGTCTGCGGATCGTCGGCCAGCAGAGCGTCGGGATAGGGACCGAGCTCGGTGGACCACTCCAGCGGATCACCGTACGGTACCGTCCGGTGACCGGCCGCCTTGCGGCTGTCGAGGAAGACGTTCGTGGCGATCCGGTAGAACCAGGTGCGCGCCGACGCCCGACCCTCGAAGCGGTCGCGAGCCCGCCAGGCACGCAGGAAGGTCTCCTGCACCAGGTCCTCCGCGTCGGTGACGTTCCCGGCGAGGCGGTAGCAGTGGACGTGTAGCTCACGCCGGTGCTCGTCGAAAGCGCGCTGCAGCCAGACCGCCTGCTCATCAGGCGAGTCGGACATGTGATCTCCCCGGGGCTGACTGGTCCTCACAACCGTACTGACGACCGCGGACCCATCCGTCATCGGTCACCGATGACGATCGCCGACTCGGTCGTCTGTACCTGTGACCGATCCCCACTCCACGAAGGAGATAGCCATGACGGCAACCCCCGCGTCCAGCGCCGCCGCGCCCTCGGTCGTCGACCGGGAGACCTGGCTGCGCGAGCGCGACGAACTGCTGGTCCGGGAGAAGGCCCATACCCGCGAAGGAGACGCGATCGCAGCCGCTCGTCGTCAGCTGCCGATGACCTTGATGCCGACGGTGACGGTGCGGGGCCCAGGCGGGGACACCCCGCTGGTGGAGGTGTTCGAGGGCCGCCGGATGCTCATCGCCTACTTCCACATGTGGCACGACGGCAAACCGCACGAGCATCAGTGTGAGGGGTGCACCTTCTCGACCTGTCACCTGCAGATGCTGGACTACCTGCACGCTCGGGACGTCACCTACGCCGTGTTCTGCGAGGGTCCCTACGACGAAAGTGCCCCGTTCGCTGAGTTCATGGGCTACAGGTTCCCCTGGTATTCGGCGAAAGACTCCGACCCAGCTCTGGCCGACGGTCGTGACTTCGGGTTCATCGCGTGCTACCTGCGCGACGGCGACAAGGTCTACGAGACCTACTGGACCACCGGGCGGGGCGTGGAGGCGTTGATGACCACCTACCAAGCCCTGGACCTCACGGTGTACGGCCGGCAGGAGAACTGGGAAAACTCGCCTGAAGGCTGGCCGCGGGTCACCGGGCACCCGTGGCGTCTCAACGGCCGCCCCACCGCGCAATGGTCACGCCCCGGCGTCGCACCGCGATGACGTCCTGATGATCATGCTCGGTCGGCCGCAGTCTCCGCCTGCTGCTGCTCCTGGCCTTGGCGGTGGCAATCGTCGTCGGCGGTCCGACCGACCGCGGCCCGGAGCTGAAGTGGCACCGTATGGCCGGAGCCGTGCTCATGGCGCTCGCGCCGCCACCTCGGCTTAATTCTGCTGGATGGCGACCGCACTCGTCCGGCTGCGCAATCGACCGATCACGGACCTGCTCCGTTGGGAGCACCTGGCCATGGGGGCAAGCCTCGCGGCCATGATCTTCTTCATGAGCTAGCCGAGCAAGCCAGTCGGCAGATCAAATGACGTTGGAGTACTAGTTCTTGATCGGGGTGCCGTCCTCGGCCCAGCGCTGGCGGCTGATCAGCTTGCCCTGGTCGTCGAACTCGACACGGGCGGCGGGGCTGCCGTCGCGGTGCCACTCCTCGTGGACGCCGACAGCTATGCCATAGTGCGCGCTGCCCTCCGCCTTGCGCTCGCCACTCGGGTACCACTCGGCGGAGAGGCCGTCCTCCATGCCCTTGAAGTACGTGGTGACGGCGATGACCTGACCCTGCGGCGAGCGTTCGACCACCTCGCCGGTGAAGAGTTCGCCCTGGTGGGTCACCCGCAGGTCGTCCTCGATTTCAACGTCGTCGTACTCGACTCGCATGTGCCTACTCCGGGGGTGACGGATCCCGAGTCGTCGTGACCACGGCACTGGACCAGGGCCGACACCGCCTCGAGGGTGGCCGCCGCACTCGCGACGGCCCTAAATCGGCTCGTGTGCGCGGTCGATGAACGAGCTCACACTCTCCGCCTCGGCGCGGGTCTTCTCGTGCAGGCCCTGGTCGTTGGCCAGTCGATCGAAGTAGCTCTTCTGGTCGGGGCCCCCGAGATCAAGAATCGTCGGGATGGTGATGATCGTCAGACGCCACTGCAGACGAGGAGTGGCTTCCTTGAGCAGGTCGACCACTCGGGCCCGCTCCCAATCGTCCAGATGCTCAGGTCCAACGCCGCGGAGCCATCGAACCAGACTCTCCGTCGCACCTTGCACGATGAAGAAGACCCACGACCGACCGATGCTGTCAACGACCTCGTCCGGTGGCGTCGTCCAGGTGGCACCGAAGACGTCCTCCGGGTCCAGGTACGCCTCGGCCCAGTCGCGCACCCTCTCGGGCGTGACGTCGGCGAGGGTCGGCATCGATTGCTTGAGCCCCGCGTAGAGGATGAACCAATAGTCGTCGAAGAACTCCTTGGGAAGCCCCCAGTCGGTCTCGTCGCCGTAACGGTCCCTCACGTCCACCAGGTAGGCGAGACACATCTCCAACGCCTGTAGGGCTTCAGCCCGCTGCTGTGGGTCGGGCAACAGCTCTCGTGTCGCCTTGCCACGCTCGACGGGATCCGCCAGCCGCCACGGAAGTGGCAGGGCGGCCAGCAATTCGGGGGCAACCCAGGGACCGGTCACAGGAAATCAACTCCGTAGGGCCTGAGGAAGTCACGTGCCGCGTCGAGGTTCGGCAGGTGCTCGCCGAACCAGGCAGCCGGCTTCTTCATCGGGTGCGCCGGGTCGGCCGCAGCCCGTTCCACCGCCTGGTGCAGCGCGGCCAATTGCTCACCCGACAAGGTACGCCCGCCGATCGTAATCGGTACGTTCTGGTCGGCGAGCCGTTCGATCGCCATTTGCGGCGGGTTGTTGCCAGCGCGACTGAAGAGCCCCGTCCAACCCTCGTCGGTGCCGACCCGGATGCTCACCTCCCGCCCCGGCGCGCCATCACGCCAGTCGAGCATGCGCTCCAACTGGGCGGGGTCGGATCGGAACTTGTTGGCCACGGTCTGCGCGGCGGCCTTTACCTCGACCACATGCACGTTGCCGTCAGCGGTCTGGTAGACGAGATCGGCTTCGGGGATGCGACCGGTGTCGACGACCGTGCCGTTGCCCAGGTTGACCCGTTCGCCGGCGACGACATTCAGACCGATCCTGCTGCCCGGGGCCAGGTCGCCGCTCTGGATCACATCGTTCGCGGCACGCAACTCCGTCGCCGCGCCCTCGAAGGCGGAGCGGTCCCCGCTGAGGTTGTCGAGCATGTCGCGGAAGATGTCTCCCTGCCGGTCGACGCTTCCCGCCAGCCGACCGGAGTCCTGAAGGTCCATGAAGTCCCGGACGGCCTGGTTGGCCATACCGTCCGGCAGGTCGGTACGGGCGAGCAGGTTCTCCACCTGGGCCCGCGATGCAGGATCCAGACGCTCGGCCTGATCGACGAACCGCTGCTGCTCGGCCGGGGTGAGATCCCGCCCTCGGTCCGGGCTTCCCCCGCCCGGCGTGGTGTCGTCGGGGACGTTGCCGGGCGTGGTGTCGTCGGGGACGTTGCCGGGCGTGGTGTCGTCGGGGACGTTGCCCGGTGTGGTGTCCTCTGGAAGGTTGCCGGGAGGCGTGTTGTCCTCCGGCAGGTTGCCCGGCGGCGTGTTGTCTTCCGGCATGTTCCGCACGGGTGGCGTGTCTTCCGGCCCGTTCCGGACGGGTGTGTTGTCGCCGGGGAGGTTGCCAGTGGTCGACTCTCCCGGGGTGCGCCCACCGGGTGTGTTGCCGGGGCCGTTGCCAGCGTCCATGTTCATCGGGTTGCCGCCGCGGTCGTTCGGCATCTCGACGTCGAAGCCGCGCCCGACCGGCACGTCGCCGGCAATGGCGGGCAGGGGCCCGATCTGCGGAATCTGGATGTCGAACTTCTTGGCGAAGTTGATGGCGACCTCGCCCACCGTGGGCAGGTTGTCGAGCCAGTTGCCGGCGCGGATCAGCCCGGCGCCGATTCGGGCGGCGGTCGCGCTGCCCCGGATGCTGTTGACCGCGGCACCTGCGCCGCGTACGCCGGAGCCGGCCCCCTTGGTGCCGATGACGGCGGAGACGATGTTGAACGTGGCGAGGCCGCCGGCCCTCGACTTGTCCTCACTCCACATGTCGTAGGCGATGATGCTCTTGCCGGCGTTGAGGAGAAGGTTGCCCGCCTCGCGCTTCTCCAGGAACGGCATGCCGACCGTCTGGTCGATCACGATAGTGACCGGGTTGACGTAGATGGAGACCGCCCAGACGAACTTGCCGAGGCCCAACCATGACTGGCCGGCGGTGCCCCAGCTCCACTCGCCGGTCGTCGGGTCGCGGCCGATCAGCCCGCCGAGGTCTTCGAGCATGGTGACGAAGCCTTCACCGATGCCACCAAAGAACGCGCCCACGTCACCGAGGAACCCGCGGTCGTGCTCCTCGTTGCTGCCCCAGGGCAGAGCGCCGTCCTCACCGGCCGCGGCGTTGAGCGTGTCGGCGTTGAAGCCGTACTCGCCGTCGTCGGCTCGGCCGTCGGCGTTGTCGGCGCGGTACTGGCGGCCCCCGTACAGGGCGTTGATTGTGTTGGCGCACTTGCGCTGCGCCTCGAAGAACGCGGCGACCTGCGTGTTCACCGCAGAGATCAGGCCGTTGTGCTGGTTGACCTTGCCCTCGTCCTCACGCCAGTCGTCGTCGTCCTTTGTCGACTCGACGAACTGCTCCGCCTGGCCCTTCAGTGCCGCGAGTTGGGCCTTGATCTCCTTGACCTCGCTGGCGTACGTGGCCAGGGCGGTGCCGACGGCTTGGACGTCCTCACCGACCGAGGCCGACACGGTGCGTATCGGGCCGGAGGCGGCGAACAGTTGTGCCGCCTCCGGTGCCTCGTATACCGCAGCCAACCCCTGCCAGGTGGTGTCGATCGTCTGACCGGTGTTGGCAAAGTCGACACCGGTCGTCTTGATCGTCTGTGCGTGGGTGGCCAACTGCTCCATGTTGCCGGGGATCTGGGGAATCTCCCCCGGATTGATCATCGCGGCACCGCCCCACGGCCCGGCCCCGGCATCGTCGCCGAGGGGTCAGGTGCCGCCGAGGCACTGCGTTGCGCGTTGGCGGCCATGTCCAGATCACCCTGGACGTAGGCGTTGGTCGCCTGTGCCGCCGCATTCATGCACGCCCCCGTGCGAGTGAACACGAACTCGAGGTCCGTTTTGATCGACTCAACGAAGCCCTGAAGTGCCTGGCCGACGATCTCCGAACTCGACTGGACGGCGGAGCCCTCCAGCGCCGAGTTGAATTTGGTCATCTGCCCCTCGAACGGGGCGGCCGCGGCATGGGTGCGATTCAGGACGTCGCGCACTCCACCGGGGGAGATATCCCAGGCGCTCACGCTTGTGCTCCCTCGTCAACACTCGATGGAAAACAACTCAGCCGATGGACTGCACCGCCGTGCGCGCCTTGGACAGCGTGGTCGTCGCCGTCTCGTCGTTCTTGACCATCGTGGTCTTGACCAGATCGATGATCGTGCGCACCTCGCCGGCGGCGCGGTTCCACCGATCCTCGACGGTCCGGTATTCCTCGGAGACGCCGTCGGCCTGGAAGTCGGCCATCGCGGCCGACACGTCGGCGCTGCGCTGCGAGATCACGGCCTCCAGCCGGGCGATGATCCCGGCGAGGTCACTCTGGACCTGCTGCGAGGTGCCCACGTCAAAGCTGCGTCGATCTGTGCTCATAACCTGTCACTCCCCCGGGAATCAGCGGCTGCTCGAGAACCTGGCCGCGTCGAAGTTGGCGGTGCCCGCAGCCGACGACGCGTTGTCGGCCATCTCGGTGTCACCCTGGCCGAACGCGGAATCCATTCCGCCCTGACCGCCCAGAATCGCGCCCAGTGCGGAATTGAGAGAGGCGGTGATCGAATCGGCGTTGGCCTTGAACGAATCGAATGCCACCCGCCCGGCACCGTTGAAGTTGCCCTGCAGCGGCTCAGCGGCAGCGATCAACTGCTTGATCAGGCTGCCGAGATCATCAGACGAACCCTGGGTCTGCTTGGTGAGGCTGCCGAGAGTCTGCGCTCCCATGTCGAACTTCATGCCGCTCCTCCCCGTGCCGGGATGAATAACGTTCGCGGTCAATGCTACGTCACCCGTGCGACACGGTTGGACATCCACCGACCGCGATAGATCAAATAGCGGTTGTCTCGGCGGGGCCACGGAGATCACCACACCACCGCATCCGCAGATGCACGACTCAGCCGATTGGCGTACCGATCGCGCAGGTGAGCACCTGGCTCTTACCGCGAGTGGCGCTTGCTGTGGTTGTCGCGAACCCGTGGGCTTCGAGCAGCAGCGTGGTCGACGTGAGGTTCGCTGTGGCGTGTGCGGTTGTGGGCCGCTCGCCGAAGACGTAGAGCCGTCCACCAGGCGTCAGCAGGCTCCGCATCCGTTCGATCTGCTGTGTTGCGTCGCCCAGCCAGAAGATGCTGACGTTCACTGCGAAGATCTTGTCGAAACGGAGCGAATCGAAGTCCGCCGACTCGAATCCGACACATTGAATTTCAGCTCGGCCGGCGTTGATATGGGCCATGTTCCGTTTGGCGGCAATTCGCACCATCGTCGCGGCCCGGTCGATGGCGACGATCCGGCCGGTCGTGAGTCGGCTGGCGACCAGAGAAACGGCGGCCCCCCGACCGCATCCGATCTCCAGCACCTTGTCGTCGGGTGCGACAGCCATCGTCTGGATCGCCCAGCGCTGCCGGTGGGCGGTCGTCGGACGCGCCGGCTCGTCCGGCGAGGAGGCGGCATCGCCGGTGGCGCCAGCCGGATCGTGGATGGGCAGAGTGCGCTTCACAACGTCACCCGTGGTGCCTGCTCTGCTCACGCATCAGATTCCACCCTGCCGGACGCATCGGTGCACCGTGTCCTCGATCACCGGTGGTGCGTCCGGCACGCGGAGTCGCGCCGATCAGTGCGCGGGTAAGGGCGCGATGTCCGGTAGGACGTCGGCTGACGCCGGAGCATGCTTCGGGGCGCCGGCGTTCACCATGACCGCGGAGACCAGAGCTGCTGCCGCCACGAAACCGACGGCGGTCCAGTACGCGGCCGAGTAGCCGTGCATCAGCGCCTGGTTCCTCTCGTGGGCCTGGGCCGCTGGGCCGCTGTGCGACACCAGATAGGTGGCGGCCGAGCTGGTCGCGATGGTGTTGAGCAGTGCGGTGCCGATCGAGCCACCGACCTGCTGCGACGAGCTGATCATCGCGGAGGCAACCCCGGCGTCCCTGGGTTCGACGCCGTGGGTGGAGATGCTCATCGCGGGCATGAACGCGGTGCCGATGCCGAGCCCGATCACCGCTTCGGCGAACGCGATCTCCAGGAAGGCGCTGTCCGCGTCGAGCAGGGCGAGCAGCACGAGACCGACCGCTGTGACGAGGTAGCCGCCGACCATGATCGGCCTGGGGGCCATCCGGTGCGCCAGCCGGGCGCCGATCTGCGTGGCCCCGATGGCCTGCGCCACCGCCATCGGCATGAACGCCAGGCCCGCCAGCACCGGCGACCATCCCTTGACCTGCTGGAAGTAGTAGCTGAGCAGGAGGAACATCCCGAACATGCTGACGATGGCAAGGCCGACCGAGAGGTACGCGGCGGCCCGGTTGCGTTCGGTCAGGACGCGCATCGGCAGCAGCGGGGACGTGACCCGCGTCTGCACCAGGATGAAGGCCGCCAGCAGCAGCACGCCTGCGGTGAACGATCCGATGGTCACGCTCGACGACCATCCGCGGCTCTCGGCGACGCCGAAGCCGTAGACCAGGCCGACGAGTCCGAGGCTGGCCAGCACCACGCCGGGAAGGTCGAGCCGGGAACGGTGCCGCTCCCCGTCGTCGTGGACGGTGCGACTGCCGCCCAGGATCCCGATGATCGCCACCGGGACGAGGACGAACATCGAGAAACGCCAGTTCAGGTACTGGGTGAGCAGACCGCCGACGATCAGACCGACCGCTCCACCGGCGATCGAGACCGCGCTGAACACGCCGAAGGCCTTCGCCCGTTCCCTCGGCTGCGGAAAGGACAGGGAGAGCAACGCGAGCGCGGCCGGCGCGAGCAGGGCCGCGAACACACCCTGCAACGCCCTCGCGGTCAGCAGCATCGCGGCGTTGACCGCCAGGCCGCCGATCGCCGAGGCGATCGCGAACCCGGCCAGTGCGATCAGGAAGACGCGCTTGCGCCCGACCATGTCACCGATCCGGCCACCGACCAGCAGCAGACCGCCGAAGGCCAGACCGTACGCGGTGACCACCCACTGCCTGCTCCCGTCCGTGAAGTGCAGCGACTGCTGCGCCGAGGGGAGCGCGATGTTCATGACGGCCCCGTCGAGCACCACCATCAGTTGAGCGATGGAGATGAACAGCAGTGCCTTCCACCGCTGGGACTGCGGGGCGGCGTGACGTGTGGGCATGGCATTCCTTAAGGGCGGTTTATGGGTATTTGCGCAACCCGCCCAACGCTAACGAAGTTGTGGAACGACCGCCACAGAATGTGCCTCCGATTACAGGGGGTTGAGGTGGTCAGCCAACCGCGCCTGGAGGGATCTGAGCGCTAGAAGCCGGCCAACCATGCCTGATATCGCCACCTAAACCCCAAAGCTGTGAGTGGCATTACTTTGTCGATCGTTCCAGAAAAGGCTAGCGTTCCGCCTCGTGGGTCCTGCGGGCCGGCCGGACACGTTCGACCGCCGGCAACCCGCGATCTTCGATCCTGAGCCGCGCGGCGGCTGACCAGTCGAGTGAATGTGAGACGAGATGTCCGGACGGTTGGAAGCAAAGGTGCTGGTCGTGACCGGCGGCACGCAGGGCATGGGCCTGGCGTTCGCGCAGCGGGCGGCCGCCGAAGGTGCCAGCGTCGTCATCGGCGCCCGGGACAAGGACCGGGGCGAGGAGGTGGCCGCGCAGATCAGGAAGGCGGGCGGCAACGCGCTGTTCGTGCCCACCGACGTGACGGTCGAGGAGGAGATGGCGCGGCTCGTCGACAGCGCGGTGTCGGAGTTCGGGCGACTGGACGGCGCGTTCAACAACGCCGGCGGGGGTCCGATGGCCAGTGTCCGCGACGCCGACAGTGCCGACTGGCACCGGTCGCTGGCCCTCAACCTGACCAGCGTCTTCTACGGCCTCAAGTACGAACTGCCAGCAATCATCGCCTCCGGCGGTGGCGCGATCGTCAACAACGCCTCCGTGTCCGGTGTGAAGGGTGACGCGACCCAGGCCGCGTACAACGCGTCGAAGCACGGGGTCATCGGTCTGACGCGCTCGGCGGCCCTCGACGTGGCGCGCTCCGGTGTGCGGGTCAACGCCCTGGTCACCGGCCTTATCGACACCCCACTGTGGCAGAACGTGGTGAACCAGGCCCCGTCGACCGCAGAGCGCTACCTGTCGGTGCAGCCGACTGGACGGGCCGGCACCTCCGACGAGGTGGCCGCGCTGACCACGTTCCTGCTCAGCGACGAGGCCACCTTCATCAGCGGCGCGTCCATCGCCATCGACGGTGCCCTCACCGCCTGAAGCACCGAGGCACCGAGGCACTGAGGTACTGAGGCACCGAGGTACTGAGGTCCGGTCCGGGGCGGCGGCTCAAACGGCCGCCACCCCGGACCGGGCAGTGTGTCAGGCGATCCGGTAGGCCCGCTGGATCGTCTCCGTGACCGTGTTGCCGGCGGTGTCGGTGGCCGTCAGGCGCAACGAGACGAACCCGGCTCGCCGGGGGTGACTGATGAGGGCGACGTTCCGGAGCACCGGCAACGCGATCCACGTCCTGCCGTCGTCGAACGACGCGGACACGCCGAGACTGCGGTTGGCCGCCGCCGTCGAGCCCGCCTGCCGATCCAGCGCCAGCGGGATGGTCGTGATCCGGCCCGCCCGGCCCGTGTTGGTGTCGTCGAGCACGGGCGTCGACCGGACCGTCGTCAGCGGCAACCGTTGCGGCGACGTGGTGTGCGCCGACGTGAAGGTCCAGGCCACCGAGACCGACGTCGACAGGGTGTCCGGTGCGCCCCGGGTGGCCGTCGCCTCCAGCCGGTAGGTCGCCTTGCCGGCGGGCACCCCGAACTCGGCCCACGGGCTGTCCGAGGTGCCGATCTCCTTGCCGTCACGCAGCAGCCGGATCTGCACCGGCCGGTCATCGCGGTTCGCGGGGCGACCCGTGGCATCCCCGAACAGGGGCAACGACGCGACCGAGATGGTGTCGCCGTCGCGGCCCGCGTACCCCAGGGGCGACAGCGTCGGTGCCTGGGCCACGGTGGGCCCGAAGGGCGCCGCGTTCCAGGTCTGGGTGTACGACCGGCCCGCCGTGAAGGTCGACGTCTGCGTGGTGGAGTTGTCGCCCTCGACGAACGTGGACGTCCAGCTGATACCACCGTCGGTGTTGTGGTACTCGGTGCCGCGGAACGGCAGGTCGACCGGCGTCCTCGAACCGATCGGGCCCGAGCCGCCAGGCGCCGCCGCACGGTGCAACCGGACGGCCGTCGTCGCCGTGGACTGGCTCCGGTAGGTCGTCCGTACGGTGGCCAGGTTCTTCGGTGAGAGCTTCCTGGTCAGGCCCGTGAACATATCGCCCGGGCGGACGTACGCCAGGTCGTACGTGTAGGGGCTGTTCCGGAAGGTGCCGTCCCTGCCCGGTCGGGCGAGCCCGACACCGAGTGTGGCGGTGAACTCGGGTGCTGCGACCGCGGGCCCGATCCGGCCGAAGAAGACGTCCGCGAAGGACACGCCGCTGAGCTGCACGCCTGGATAGCGGAAGCCGTCGTCCCAGTTGGCGCTCACGTTGATCGAGATGGCTGCGGCGTCGCGCTCCGGCACGGTCAACGCGACCGGTTTGGCGTTACGGGCGTCGAGCGCCTCGGTGACCGGACCGCGTACGTCCAGGACCGGCTGCACGAGCAGGGTCGACATGTCGGCCTCGTGGATGGTGCTCCAGAGCGCGTAACGGCCCTTGGGAAGGCGCAGGATTCCGCCGCCCGGGGCCACGGCGAGGGTGCTGAACTCTCCGGTGGCCAGGTTCGCGGCCACTGTCGTGTACTCGGTGGCCGGCCTGCCGTCGCGCCCGGTGTGGTCGAGCCGTACGTCGTAGCTCTCGATCTCGCGGTTGAGCGCGAACGGCGTCCGTACCCGCAGATCGCCGGCGCCCGTCGCGGTCAGCGCCCCCTGGTAGACGCCGTCCGGGGCGTCCACCCGGGTATCCACGGTGATCGTCGCCTGGGCGCGGCCACCGGCCGGCACCACCAGGGTGGTCGGGCTGACGGTGAGCATGCCGGACGGGGCCGGGGCGATGCCCAGCGTCAGGGTGACCGCCGCGGTGCCCGTGTTGCGATAGCCGACGACCTGGGTGACCGGGGTGTCGTCGGCGTGCGGCCAGCGCTGGACCGGGAAGTCGATGGCGGCGACCTCGGCGGCGACCGGTTGGGCGACTGCGCGGGCGATGTCGACCCGGCCGGCGCCCTGCTCGTAGATGGTGTCCTCGCCGGTCGGCTTTGCCGAGTCCATCAGGGCGGCCTTGAGCTGCGGGCCGGCCCAGTCCGGGTGCTGCCCGGCGAGGATCGCGGCGGTGCCGGCCACGTGCGGAGTGGCCATCGACGTGCCGGACATGGTGGCGTACTCGCCGCCGGGCGCGGCGGCCACGATGTCGACGCCGGGCGCGCTGATCTCGGGCTTGATGTGGTTGTCGCCGATGCGCGGACCCCGACTGGAGAAGTAGGCCCGCTGGTCGTCGGCGTCGACCGCGGCGACGGCGAGGGCGTCGTCGGCGGAGGCCGGCGAGGACACCGACTTCGGCTTGCCCTCGTTGCCGGCCGCGACCACGAAGAGGGTGCCGTACCGGTGGCTCAGCTCCTGGACCGCGGTCTCCAGCGGGTCGAGTCCGGGCGCGTCGTCGCCGCCCACGCTGAGGTTGACCACCCGCGTCTGCGGCGCGAGCCACTGCATGCCGGTGATGATGTCCGAGTCCTGGCACTCGGTGGTGGCGCAGACCTTGCCGACGAGCAGCTTGGCCCCCGGCGCCACACCTCGGTACCTGCCGCCGGACGCGGCCCCACTGCCGACGATGGTCGACGCCACATGGGTGCCGTGGCCGACCGCGTCGCCGGGATCGTTGCTGCCGGTGAAGTCCCGGACCTCGGTGAGGTGCCCGGCGAAGTCCGGGTGGCTGGCGTCGATTCCGGTGTCCAGCACGCCGACGGTGACGCCGGTGCCGTCGAGCCCGGCCTGCCAGGCCGCCGGCGCACCGATCTGCGGCACGCTGCGATCCAGGGAGACCTTGCGCTTGCCGTCCAACCAGATGTGGGTGACGCCGGTGGTGAGGGTGCGCGCGGAGTTCGTCCCGCGGGTCAGCGAGGCCCAGAGCGTGACCCGGTCGTCCCGGCCCGCCCGGACCGCGAGCGCGTGGGCGGCCGGCAGGTCGGCCCGCACCCGCCCGTCACCGCCGACGGTCGCGGTCCGCGCCTGCGCCGCCTCGTTCTCGGGGTACGCGACCAGCAGCGGCAACTCGGCTGCCCGGTCGTCGTAGCCCAACTCGCCGAGCGCGGTGAGGTCGAACAGCCGCCGGTCGAGCCGACCGTCGCGCAGCAGTGGCATCGCGTCGACCGGGATGACGTACTGGTGACCGTCCTCCCGACTGCTCACGAACCGCATGCCGGCCCGTCCCTGCGCCCGCTGGATGTCCGGCCGCCCGTCCGCGTCGAGCGTCACCCGGTCACCGGTGATCAGGGTGAAGGCGCCGGAAGTGCCAGAGCCGGCGGCCGTCGGCCTCGCCTGCGCGCTCGCCGGTTGGGCAGCCAGGCCTGCAGCGACCAGCGCGGTCGCGAGTACGCCGGCTGTCAGGGCGCGTCGTTGCCGTCGTCGCACATCGTCCTCTCCGCCACGGGCCTCTCCCGGGACGGCACGATGACGCCTGGCCAGGGCGTCAGGTTGATCACAATGCTGTGATGGCGGTCACATTCCTGCCCCGCGCCGACGTGACCGGTCGGCCCGGGCGAGTTGCATGCGCGGTGACCAGGGGACGAGGCGTGGGAGGGCACCGGCCGGATGCGTGATGCCGAGGAGTTCGACGCCCTCTACGCGGCCTGTGCGGGTCGGGTCGTGGGTCACGTGTACGCGCTGACCGGCAACCGCGCCGAGGCGGAGGACGCCGTCGCCGAGGCGTTCATGCGGGCCTGGCAGCGTTGGCGGACGGTGCGGGAGACGGACAGCCCGGAGGCCTGGGTCCGCCGGGTGGCCTCGCGGATCGCGGTGAGCAGCTGGCGCAAGGCCTTCAACCGGGTACGCGCCCACCGTCGGGCCGCCGTCGACCAGGGCGTGCCCGGACTGAACGAGGACCACGTCGCCCTGTTGCAGGCGCTCCAGCAGCTCAGTGCCAACGAGCGCCGGGCCGTCGTGCTGCACCACCTCAACGATCTCAGCGTCGCCGAGGTGGCAGCGGAGATGCAGGCGCCCGTCGGGACCGTGAAGACGTACCTCGCCCGAGGTCGGAGAGCGATGGCCGGGCTGCTGACCGATGCCCACCAGGAGGAGACCTCCCATGGCTGATCCGCGCGACGACCTCACGGCGATCGCCGACGAGGTTCGGCGAGTCACCACGCTGCCCGGGGCGCAGGCGTTGCGTCGCCGCAGCGACCGGCGACGGCGACGCCGGACGGCCGCCACCGCAGCCGGGCTGGCTGTCGTGGCCGTTGCCGCAGGCACCGCCCTGTCGCAGGTGCGGGCCGACGTCGACACGCCCGATGTCGGCCCGGCCAGCCAGGCCCCACCGGCTGTCGTGCCATCCGTGACCGCCACCGCCGGTCCGCAGGAGATCCTCGGCGGCAGGCGTCAGGTCCGGATCGTGGTGCCCGGCATGAGCGGAGCCGCGTTGGTGATCGGCCCTGGCACCGACCAGGTGCGGGCCGCCAGCGAGCCGGGCACCGACGACGTGTCGCTCTGGGTCCTACGCCCGCAGGGCGACAGGTACCAGATCGCCTCGGCCACGGGTGCCGGTGCGGTCTGCATGACCGTCGTGCACGACGCCGCGCCGGGCAGCGTGCGCGGCCGGGGGTGCGACCCGGCCGCCGAGACGCAGCTCTTCCGGATCGATCAGGTCCCCGACGGCAGCTACTCGATCTTCCAGGGCAAGCGCTACGTCCAGGTGGTCGACGGCACCAACGCCCTGGTTCCCGACCTGCCCGAGGGCCTGACCACCACGTACGAGTTCGAGGATCGCGGACCGGCCCGCTGAGCAGACTTGACCGACGGGATCAGAGCCAGACGACGATCCCGGTCAGGTCGTTGAGGACCGCGGCCACGCCGGCCCGGATGGCGGCCGCGCAGCGCTCGGCCGTGAACGACTTCGGGTCGTACGTCGAGGACGCGCCCAGCCCTTCCCCGCGGAACGACGCGCCGTCCCAGTCGACCGCTGTGACGTTGTGGGTGGGCTCGGCCAGTTCCGCGCCCACCACCAGGAACTTCTCGTCCAGGTGGCTCGGGGTGACCAGCGCGAGGGGGTCGATGAGGTCGTTGCCGGCGCCGATGATGAGGTCCGGGCCCATCTCCATGGCCTTGGCGATGCTGGGGACGGCGTCGTGCGCAGTGCCGACGACGATCGTCCGGAGGTCGACGTGCTCGTCGTCGGCCCACTCCTTGACGGCTGTCACGAGCACCTTGGTCGGGTCGTCGTCCCCGGAGGTCAGCAACACCACCCGGTAGTCCTTCGGCGGGTGGACGCCGTCCCAGGAGCCCGGCTGCGGCGTGATCGTCGCCTCCGGAGCGGGTGTGGTGGACGGGGCGACGAATCCTGGGCCGAGAGTGCCGATGGCGGCGGGCTCGGGGTGTGGCTGTGACCAGTCGTCGCCGGAGTCGCAGCCGGTGATCAGGGCGACGGTCGCGGCCAGCATGGCAACGGCCCGGAGCGGGGGGCGCAAGGCGATCGTCCTTTCGAGTGGTGGCGGAAAGTGCGCGTACGTCTTCCTATTCCTATCTCAATTCTGGTCGCCAACTATCCGTGGATGGGTGCTCGGGCTCTTTGTTTTCCGGCGGTTCGTCGGCGCGCGGGCTGGTGTTCACCCGCGCCGTGCAACGTGCACTGGCCAACCGAGGGAGTCGCATGTCAGGGCGCGTCCGCCGTACCGTAATCGTCGCCGCTGTCGGGATCGCCGCAGCGGTGATTCCTTTTCTGGGCGCCGGAACCGCGTCCGCGCACGGCTTTTCGTCGACCGTGTACGCGAAAATCTCTGCGGGAGACGAGGGTCACATCCGCACGGCGTTGGAGCTCGAATACGACCTTCTCGTGGTGTCCGCCGCCGATTCCGCTGACGCCGATCCGCTCTTCCAGGCGGGAACGGCCGCGTTCGAGGCGGGTGACGCCACCGCCCAGGCGACGGCCCTGAAGAGCCATGCCTCGACGGTCCTCGCGTACGTCGCCGACCGCTTCTCGGTCAGGTCGGGGAGTGCGGCCTGCCGACCGACAGAGGTGGGCGACGCGTCGATCGGCGAGCGCGAGGGCGTGCCGTACGCGGATCTGCTGCTGGACTGGACCTGCCCTGAGCAGGTCGACGAGCACGAGGTGCGCAGCGGTCTCTTCCCCGATGGCGAGGGCTACGTCAAGGGCACCAAGACGATCGTCACGTACGAGATCGACGGCCGGTCGGGCAGTGCGGCGCTCGACGCCGACCACCCGGCCTTCTCCACCGGGCAGGCCTGGTACCAGCGGTTCGGCGAGTTCTTCCTGCTGGGCGCCGAGCATCTGCTCTCCGGGATCGACCACATCCTGTTCCTGCTGGCGTTGATCGCGGGATCGCGGCGCCTTCGCGAGATCGTGCTCGCCGCCACCAGCTTCACCCTGGCGCACTCGGTGACGTTCATGCTCGCCGCCCTCGGCATGGTCGAGGTGCCGGCGGCGATCGTGGAGCCGGTCATCGCGTTGTCGATCGCCGTCGTCGCCGGCTGGCACCTGTGGGGGATCTGGCGGCGCGGTGCGCACGCGGCCGACCTGGAGACGGCCGGGGCCGGTCACTTCAGCCTCGACCGAGCGGGCTGGATCCGCCTCGGGGTGGTGTTCTGCTTCGGCCTGGTGCACGGTCTGGGCTTCGCCGGCGCCTTGGGCATCGACGAGGCGTGGTCGTGGACCCTGCTGTGGTCGCTGCTGGTGTTCAACGTCGGCATCGAGGTCGTTCAGTTGTCGATTATCGCTGTCGTCTTCCCGCTGCTGTTCGTGCTGCGCCGCCGTGCGCCGAAAGCCGGCCTCTGGGCGACCGGGGTTGTTTCTGCGGGCGTGTCCATTATCGGATTGATCTGGTTTGTCCAGCGCATTTCTGGATCATAAGTAGGGCTAAGTAGTTCGTGAAGTGCAGTCTTTCGCAAGATCACGTTCATGGTTGGTTCATCAGGCGGCGAAAGCGTGGATCTGCTTCCCCGGCGTCGGGTGAAGGCACAATCCATTTCTCTATTTGAAAAGGGAACAATGTCGATGACATTGAAGACCTCGACACGGGCCTCCGGGCTCGTGCGGCGGCGTCTGGTGGCCGGGGTCGCAGCCGGCTTCCTGGGAATGGGCGCGGCCCTCGGCAGTGGCCTGCTGGCCACCGCGAGTGCGGCTGAGTCCACCACGATCAGCAGCGTGGTCCTCGGCGTCGGCGCCAACGAGACCCAGCGCATCGTGAGCTGGTATTCCTCGGCCGACACCGCGCAGAAGATCCAGCTCGCCCCGACCGCCGAGATCGTCAACGGTGAGTTCCCGGCCGGCGCCGTCAGCTTCGACGCCGTCGGTGCGGCGAACACCTCCACCACCGGCTTCAACCGGCACGCCACGATCAGCAACCTGCGGGAGAAGACGGCCTACTCGTACCGGGTCGGCGCCGAGGGCAGCTGGTCCCCGACGTACGCCTTCAAGACGCAGGACTTCGAGGGCGACTACGACTTCCTGTTCTTCGGCGACCCGCAGATCGGCTCCTCCGGCGACCGGCTGAAGGACCAGGCCGGCTGGGAGGACACCCTGAAGGTGGCCACCGCGGCCAACCCGAACGCCGAGCTGCTGGTGTCCGCCGGCGACCACGTCGAGAGCGCCAACGACGAGGGGCAGTGGACCTCGTTCCTGGCCCCCGACCAGCTGCGCCAGATCCCCCTCGTGGCCACCATCGGCAACCACGACGTCGGTGGCAAGTCGTACGAGCAGCACCACTTCACCCCGAACACCGACCGCTCGTCTGCGTACTACAACGGGGACCAGGCGACGCGGTCCGGCGGCGACTACTGGTTCATCCACAAGGACGTGCTGTTCATCGACCTGAACAGCAACAGCTACGTCAACCCGGCGGACGGCTCCGCCGGCGGCGACGCGGCGCACGTCGCGTACGTCACCGACGTCATCAACAAGCACGGCTCCGAGGCCAAGTGGAAGGTGCTGGTCTACCACCACTCCATCTACTCGCCGGCCAGCCACGCGACCGACACCGACAACAAGCAGCGGCGGGAAGACTTCACCACCGCGTTCTCCAACCTCGGCGTCGACATGGTGCTCCAGGGCCACGACCACAGCTACACCCGCAGCTACTCCATCAAGAACGGCCAGAAGGAGAACCCGGCCGAGAAGCCGGGTTCCGCCGACGTGTTCCCCGGCCCGGGTGGCGTCATCTACGTGACGGCCAACTCGGCCTCCGGCTCGAAGTACTACGACATCAAGAAGCCGGACAACACCGGCACCGGCATCCGGGGCAACGGCCCGGACCCGCTGGACCCGAACAAGTACTGGTACAACTCCGTGCAGAACCAGGAGCACGTCCGCAGCTACGTCAAGGTGCAGGTCCGCGGCGACAAGCTGGTCCTCGCGAACGTCCGCAGCGGCACCTGCGCGGCACCGAACGCGGCGGTGGAGAAGGGCCTCTCCTGCGTCAACACCCCGGACGGCCAGCCGGTCGGCTCGATCGTCGACAACGTGACAGTGCACCCGTTCCACGGTGACGGCCAGGCCATCCAGGTCAACGTGCCGAACCCGGCTCCGGGCGAGTTCGGCTGGACGATCGACGGCTACAACGGTCTGGTCGACCTGGGTACCGCGCAGGAGCGCGACGGCACCTTCTTCGAGGCGACCGGCAAGATCAACCCGATCCTCGTGTCGGACAGCCGCCGCTCGCTCGCCCCGTGGTCGATCTCGGCCAACGTCGGCGACTTCCAGGACGCCGAGAAGAAGTTCTCCGGCTCCTACCTGGGCTGGACCCCGTACGTGCTCGACGGCGGCGCGGGCGCCGAGGCCGGGGCGCCGATCCTGTCGTCCTACGACGACCAGGGCAAGGGCCTCTCGGTCTCCAGCGGGCTCGGCGCGGCCGCGCAGGGTCACCCCCGGGGCGGCGCCAAGCTCGGCGCTGACCTGGACCTGAAGATCCCGGACAGCATCGCGAAGGGCAGCTACCGCACCACCCTCACGATCACTGCCCTGAGCAGCTGACCGGACGTTCCACTCGGCGGGGTAGGCACCTTCGGGGCCTGCCCCGCCACCCATGTGCCATCCTCCCAAGATCACTCCAAGGAACCGACATGTATCCGTCCGTAACGCGCTGGAAGACAGTCCTTCGTACCACCGCGCTCTCCCTGCTCGCCGCCGTCGCGGCCGTCGGTGTCGGTGCCGGCCCCGCCTCGGCGGCGGACGGCAACGTCGCCTGGACGGTCCGGACGGCCTCCAACGGCTACGGCGAAGCCCGGTCCAGCTACAGCTACAACGTCAATCCCGGTGGCGCCGTCGAGGACGCCATGGTCGTGGCCAACCGCGGCCCGTCGCCGCTGACCCTGTCCGTGTACGCAGCCGACGGCTTCACGACCGACGCGGGCCAGCTCGACCTGCTCACCAAGGACAAGAAGTCCACCGCGGTCGGCGCCTGGGTGAAGGCGAAAGCCGAGAGTGTCGTGATCCAGCCTGGGAAGACGGCGCAGGTCCCCTTCACGATCGGCGTTCCGGACAACGCCACGCCCGGTGACTACGTCGGCGGCATCCTCACCGCGCTGACGCAGGCCGACCAGGCCGAGGGCATCAACGTCGACCGGCGCCTCGGCATCCGGATCAAGCTGCGGGTCGGCGGTGAGCTGAAGCCGAACCTCGCGATCGAGGACCTGCACGTGACGTACGCCGGCTCGGCCAACCCGTTCGGCAAGGGCGACGCCACCATCACCTACAAGGTCCACAACGTCGGCAACGCCGCCCTGTCCGGGCAGCAGACGGTGTCGGTCTCGGGCCCGTTCGGGTTGCTGCGGGTACGGGCCAGGGACATCGCCGCGCCGCCGGAGCTGCTTCCGGGTGAGAGCTGGAACGTGACCGTGCCCGTGCACGGCGTCGCCCCTGCCATCTCGCTGGCCGCGACCGCGACCCTCACGCCGCTGCTCACCGACGCGTCGGGTTCCACCACCTCGCTCAAACCGGTCACGGTCACCGCGCACGGCTGGGCCCTGCCGTGGACGTTGGTGCTGGCGCTCGTCGTCCTGGTCGCCGCGCTCGTCGGGGCGTACCTGTATCGGCGCCGCAACCGGACGCAGCGCAAGGTGCGCGAGGACGCCCGGGTGCGCGACGCCGTCGCGCAGGCGCTGCGCGGCCAGGAGCCGCAGACGTCCTGATCCAGCTGTCGTCAGCGCCGCTGGCTGTGGTCGCCGGCGGCGCTCGCGCGGCGGGTCAGACCGACGGCGACCGCGATCACCGCGATCACCAGCACCGCCGCCAGCGCCGGTGCCCAGGTCGGGGCGGTGCGCAGCAGCACCGTGCCGAGCGCGGCGCCGAGCACCAGCCCGGCCAATCGGCCGACGCCACCCACGTCGGCGAACCGGTGCGGGTCGACGATGCGACGTCGGACCAGCTCGGTCAGCGAGCCGGTCAGATAGGTGGTCGACGCGCCCTTCACGCCGGCACCAACGGTGATCACGCTCTGGATGCCGCTCGACACGGCGGCCATCCCCAGCAGCACCAGCCCGAAGCCGTACCCGGGACGGGCCGAGCAGGCGAACCAGCCCACGGTGAAGCCGAGCAGCAGCACCGCCTCGGCCGAGGTCACCACGGCGGTACGGCCGTTCCAACCCGGTGGGGTGCGACGCAGCGGCAGCGTGGCGGCTGCCACCCCCACCGCGTAACCACCGACCGCCACCACGGCACCCATCAACGAGCGGGCATCCGCCGTGGCGAGCGCGTGGCCGAAGTGCACCAGGTTGCCGGTGACCACGCTGGCGAAGTACCCGTTGAGCCTGGTCAGGCAGATCACGTCGATACAGCCGGAAGCCGCGGCCAACGTCACCAGGAGCCAGGCCGTCGCCCGCGTCGACGGTGCGCGCACGGTGCTGCCTCCCGTCGTCCTGCCACCAGCCCTGGCCCGGCGCCGACTGACTCCGGGCACGCAGCCATTCCCGTGCCCGTCCCGACTACGCCCGCCGGGACACGCCGCGAGCGGACGGTCGCCCTTGTGGGTGAACGGCACCCGGCACCGGGGTCACGTCTGTCCCCGAGCCGGCATGCTGCGACGGTGACGCCGGCACGGGAGGGGAATCCACATGGTTGACGGGGATGTGCCAGAGCGGATGCAGGCCGCGGCCCTGGACGATTTCGGTGGGCCGGAGGTGATCACCCTCCGCAAGTTGCCGATCCCCGAGATCGCCGACGACGAGGTGCTGATCAAGGTCTGGAGCGCCGGCGTGGGGGTGTGGGACGTGTACGAGCGGCAGGGCGTGCTCGTACCGGAGGGCTCTGCCCTTCCGATCGTGCCCGGCTCCGACGGTGCTGGCACCGTCGTCTCGGCCGGCAGCAAGGTGTCCAACGTCGCTGTCGGCGACCTGGTCTACGTCTCCGCCACCACCCGGCCGAAGGGTGGCTTCTACGCCGAGTACGCGGCAGTCAAGGCGCAGTACGCGGCCAGGGTGCCCGATGGCGTGCCGGCGGAGCACGCCGGCGCCATGCCCACCGACGCGCTGACCGCGCTGGCCGGACTCGACACCGTCAGCCTGTCGACCGGCGACTGGTTGCTGATCTTCGGCGCGAGCGGCGGTCAGGGACACCTGGCCGTGCAGCTGGCCAAACGGCAGGGACTGAACGTGATCGCCGTGGCATCCGGTGCGGACGGCGTCGCCCTGGTGACCCGGCTCGGCGCCGACGTTTCCCTCGACGGCCACGGCGACATGACCGACGTGCTGGCCCGGATCCGGGACGCGGCGCCGGACGGGGTGAAGGCCATCCTGGCGATGGCCGGCGGTGCGACCCTCGACCGGCTCACCGAGGCGCTGGCCGACGGCGGGGTCGTCGCGTTCGCCCACGGGGTGCGGCCGGAGCCGCAGGAACGGCCGGGCGTCACGGTGCGGGCCTACGACGGCGAATCGAGCCCTCGACAGTTGCAGCGCCTCAACGAACTCATCGAGGCGGGGCCTTTCGTGGTGCACGTCGCGGAGAAGTTCCCGCTGGGCAAGGTGCGGGACGCGCACCAGCGCCTGGAGACCTCCTACGCCGGCAAGCTCCTGCTGACGGTGGCCTGAGACCTCAGGGCGTGCGCTGTTGCGGCACGCGTACCGATGCCATGCCGGCGGCGGTCGCGGCCTGGATGCCCAGGTCGGTGTCCTCGAAGACCAGGCACGACTCGGGCGCTACGCCGAGGTGTTCCGCCGCGAGCAGGAATGCCTGCGGGTCGGGCTTGGCCCGCGTGTAGTCGTCGGCGCAGACCAGCACGTCGAACCGGTCCAGCAGACCGAGCGCGTCGAGGGAGGCGGTGACCGAGGCTCGGGTGCTGCCGGAGACGACGGCGAACGGGACCCGCCGGTGCGCGTCGTGGATGTGCGCCAGCACCTCTGGCACGGCCGCGAGCTGCGGCAGCAGCTCCTCGTAGTAGCTCTCCCGGCGCTCGACGACCGTCGCCACCGGCATGCTCAGACCCTGCTGCTCGTTGAGGGCGACGATGATGTCGGCCGTCGGCCGGCCGCCCCAGGCGTAGAAGAGGTCCTCCGGGAACTCGCAGCCCCACTCGTTCAGAGCCCGCTGCCAGGCCACGTAGTGCAGCGGCATCGAGTCGACGATCGTGCCGTCGCAGTCGAACAGGTACGCGGCGAACTCACCGGGAGGCAGAGGCAGAGTCACCGGGGAAGGGTACAGCGCGCGCCGGCCATCGAGCTCCGCTCACGGGCTCGTGACGGCTTCCAACTGGCGGAGCAGGAACACCCGCTCCGGTTCCGTGCCGACCAGCTCCAACGCGCTGCGGTACGCCGTCGCGGCCTCGTCGTACCTGCCGAGGCGGCGCAGCAGGTCGGCCCGCGCCGCCGGATAGGGATGGTGGCCGCGCAGCCGCGGCTCGTCGGCCAACTCGTCGAGCAGGGCGAGCCCCGCCTCCGGCCCGTCCCGCATCGCCACCGCGGCGGCCCGGTTCAGCGCGACGACAGGTGAGGGCACCAGGCCGAGCAGGACGTCGTAGAGGGCCACCACCTGCGGCCAGTCGGTGCTGGCCACGTCGGCGGCCTCGTCGTGCAGCGCGGCGATGGCGGCCTGCACGCCGTACGGGCCGGGCTCCGGGCCGGTCAGCGCGACCACCACCAGCTTCCGCCCCTCCTCGATCATCTGACGGTCCCAGCGTCCGCGATCCTGGTCGTCGAGGAGGACCATGGCGCCATCTGGCCCGGTACGCGCGTCACGTCGGGCATGGACGAGCAGCATCAGGCCGAGCAGCCCGGCGACCTCCCGCTCGGCGGGCAGCAGCCGACGCAGGATCCGGCCCAGCCGGATGGCCTCCTCGGCCAGGTCGATCCGTTGCAGATCCGGGCCGGAGCTGGCGGCGTACCCCTCGGTGAAGACCGAGTAGACGGCCTGGAGCACCGTGGGCAGTCGACCGGGCAGCTCGTCGTCGCCGGGCACCCGGAACGGGATGCGGGCGTCCCGGATCTTGCGTTTGGCCCGGACCAGCCGTTGGGCCATGGTCGCCGGTGGCACGAGGAAGGCCCGCGCGACCTCGGCCGTGGTGAGGCCGGCGAGGAACCGCAGGGTGAGTGCTCCCCGGTCCTGCGCGGCCAGGGCCGGGTGTGCGCAGGTGAAGAAGAGTGCCAGCCGGTCGTCGGGCAGATCGCGGTCAGCGTCGGCGGGTGGGGCGGGGTCGGCCCGCTCGGCCTCCGCCCGGAGGACGGCGAGCCGCGTCGCCAGCACCTGGTCGCGACGCAGCCGGTCCACGGCTCGACGCCGCGCCGTGGTGAGCAGCCAGGCGCCCGGCCGGCTCGGGACGCCGTCGGTCGGCCAGTGCACCAGGGCCGCCTCGATGGCCTCGGAGGCGACCTCCTCGGCCAGGTCGAGGTCACCGAAGCGGCGCACGAGCGAGGCGAGCAGTCGGCCGCGTTCCTCCCGGAACACCGCCTCCACCGACGACCCGACTGCTGCCCTCTCGTCCGGCACGGTCAGGCCTGCATGTCGATCTCGAAGATCGGACGGACCTGGACCGACCCGGTGCCGATGGCCCCGGGACTGCGGGCCGCCCAGTCCAGCGCGGCGTCGAGGTCCGGCACGTCGATGACGTCGTACCCGCCGAGCAGCTCGCGGGTCTCGGCGAACGGCCCGTCGGTGATCGTGCGCTCGCCGTCCGGACCCACCTGCACTGTCGTGCAGGTGGTCAGGTCCTGCAAGGGGTGCCCGGAGACCCAGACCCCGGCGTCCTTCATCTCCCGGTCGTAGCGGATCCAGTCCTCGAAACTGCACCCGTTGTCGACGACCTCCCCGTCGACCATGGGGCTCATGAACAGCAGCATGTACTTCACGTTTGGCTCCTCTCGGTGCGGCGGGGTCGCCGTACAGCATGACGACGAACGACCACCGGGGATGTCGACACGGCACGTCAGGTTTTTTCCCGGGCCGGAGTTCACGCGTGGCGCGGCTGTGCCCAGTCGCGTTGATCGACCCGCCGCTCGAACCAGGTGACCCCGATCAGGAAGACGGTCAGCAGGGCGAGCGCCGCCAGCGGAGGCAGGGACCGGCCGATCGGCAGCAGGGCCAGAGGCAGGAGCGCGGCGACGACCTGCGTCGGGTGGACGACGCGCACGGTCAGCCGGCGGAACACGAGCCTGCTGATCAGGTAGACCGCTGCGCCACCGTAGAGCGCGGTGGCCGCTTCCCAGCCCAGCGGGTCGGAATGACCGGACTCCTCGCTGAGCTGGCTGATCACCTCCTCGATGCCGAGCGCGACGTAGATCGCACCGATGATCAGCGGGGAGTGCCCGATGCCGTACGCGTCACCGGCCACGCCGGCTCGTCGTTCATCCGGCACATCGCTGACGGCCTTCCTCGCGGCTGGCGCCAGCCGGTCGAAGTAGAGCCACCACAGGCAGACAGTGCTGGTGAGGCCGAGCAGCGCGGCCACCACCGCCGCACCGACGGGTGCCATCGTCCGTGGCCCCGCACCGGCGGAGATCAGCGCTTCGCCCAACGCGATGATGAGCACCAGGCCGAACCGCTCGGTGAAGTGGTCCACGCTGCGCAGTTGCCACGGCCGGAAGGCGGAGGCGATCCGGGCGCCACCGATGTCCACCAGCAGCGCGACCGTCCAGAGCGCCGTCTGAGCCGCGCCGCCGAGCAGCGCGCCGCCGACCAGCGGGAGCCACGCCAGCACCACCGGCACGGTGAAGAAGCGCAGCGTCGAGCGCAGTGGCGGGTTCGTCGCGCTCACCCAGAACAGGACCACGAGCTGCACCGCCCGACCGACCACGTAGGCCAGGGCGAGGGCGAGCGGGGCGTCCAGTAACCCCGGACCCTGTTTCCACGCGTCTGGCAGCACCAGCGCGACCACGAAGATCGCCGCCATCGCGACCAGGGTCGCCGCGCGGACCAGGCCGACGTCCGCACGGACCAGGTTTCCCACCCAGGTGTACGGCCCCCAGGAGTAGAGCAGCAGCAGGAGGAGGAGCAGCCCCTGAGCCAGGGTCAGCGCGGTCGGCGACCCGGCCATGAACGTGATGACCCGGGTGAGCGCGAAGACGAAGACCAGGTCGAAGAAGATCTCGAACATCGTGGTCCGGTGCGTCTCCGCAGCCCGCACCGGACGCTCGTCGAAAATCCTCCCCATCCTGGCATTCTGCCCAGGTCGGTCGCGGGTTCATCCGCTCTTCCCGCCGGGCGCCGGCCTCAGGCCGAGGCGTCGGTCCGCCGCCGGCTCCGCTCGGCCCGCCGCCGCACCTGCTGGTACGCGCCGGTCAGCCCCATCGCCCGGCGTACCTCGATCAAGGTCTGGCGTACCTCCAGGCGGGTCCGCTCGGTGCCCTCGACGATCAGCCGGTCGACCAACCCCCGGTCGGCTTCGATCTCGGCCCGGCGCTGCCGGATCGGCGCCAGGAACCCTTCCAGCGCGGCCACGAGCCGTTCCTTGACCTCCACATCACCCACCTGCCCGGCCCGGTAACGCCGGGCCAGGTCGGCCACCTCGTCGCGGTCCGGATTGAAGACCTCGTGGTACGCGAACACCGGGTTGCCCTCCACCGTGCCCGGCACGTCGGCCCGTACCCGGTTGGGATCGGTGTACATGCCGAGCACCTTCCGACGCACGGTGGCGGCATCGTCGGAGAGCGCTATCGAGTTGCCCCGGCTCTTGCTCATCTTGGCCGCGCCGTCGGTGCCCACCAGGCTCGGTGTGTCCGCCGGGATCAGCTCGGGCACCGGGAAGACCGGCCCGTAGAGATGGTTGAACCGCCGCGCGATCTCCCGGGTCACCTCGACGTGCGCGGCGTTGTCCCGACCGACCGGGACCACCTCGCCCTTCACGCAGAGGATGTCCGCGGCCTGGAGCACCGGATAACCCAGCAGCCCGTACGGCATCTCCTCCTTGCCAGCGTCGCGGGCCATGTCCTTGAGCGACGGCACCCGTTCCAGCCGGGGGACGGTCACCAGGTTCTGTAGGAGGGTGTTGAGGTCGCCGACCTCCGGGATGGCGGACTGGAGGTAGAACGTGGCGCTCTCCGGGTCGACGCCGGCGGCGAGGATGTCGGTGACCATCTCCCGGGCGTTGCCGGAGACCTGGTCGATGTCCTCGCGGCGGTTGCGCGTGGTGAGCATGTGCAGATCGGCGATGATGAAGAAGCTCTCGTAGCGTCGGTGCAGCCGCACCCGGTTGGCGATGCTGCCGACGTAGTGACCGAGATGAAGGCGGCCGGTGGGCCGGTCGCCGGTGAGCATTCGTGCGACGGACATGGTGGTGTGCCTCTCGTATCCGAGGTTGGGTGACGCGTGGGCGCGCGCCGAGTGGGGCCGATGTTCAGGCCCCCTCGGTCAGCGGGATCGGCTCAGCGAGCCGTCCGCCATCGCGCGCCGGCGCGGTATCGCAGACCACCGGCACGGAGGACGTTCAGAAGTTGCTCACGGCCGTCGCCGGAGCTGGTCGGGATCCTGGGCACCGCACCGAGCGGGAGACCGTCGACCTTGTCGACCGCCTCCGACGCGCAGCTGCCCATCCGGACCACGGCCTCACATTACCCGCGGGACAGCCCCGGGCGGGGGAAGGTGACCGCCGGCGTAGTAGCTGCCGACGCGCTCCCGGTACTCCGGGTCGGCCGGATCCGCATCGAACGGCGGTGCGTCCTTGATCTGTTCCTTGGTCCGGTCGACGTGCACGACGCGTTCCTGGTGATCCACCCGCTCCACAGTGCCGGCGGGCAGCAGCACCTTCTGGCCGAAGATCCAGGGCCCGGTGTCCACCACCAGGTAGCCGGCATCCGCCTCGTTGCTCGCCTCGTCGATGGTGCCGATCCGCCCGTCACTCGCCTGGACCTGGTAGCCCACCAGGTCCACCGGCGTGCCGGGGCCGGGAGCGTCCGGACCGTCGTGCCCGCCGTCCTGGTCGTCGGGCGGGGTGACCGAGGGGGTGGTCTGCGTGTATCCGCCGGCCAGGGCGGACGGGTCACGCCAGGCCCAGGGATTGAAGATCGAGGGTTGCATGGGGCACCTCCGGGGGGACGGTCCTCAGCTGTCCTGTTTCGAAGTGCCCATCCCGCTGCCGTCGGAAACAGACCGGGTCGCCTCCCAGTGCTTGCGTGTTTCTGCTGATAGGCCAGGTGAGCAGGTGCGCTGGCATACTCGGCTGCCATGGTGCTGTCGCGAGGGTGGGCTGTCTTCCTGGTCGGGGTCGGGATCTGGACCTGGGTGATCTGGCCGAGGTTCGCGATCGCCATCTGGCAGGACCCGCGGTCCTGGGCGTCCGGCACTGTCGCCGACGGCGCCGCCACCAGCTTCCTGTGGGTGCACGCGCTGCTGATCGGGGCCTCTCTCGCCATCGGCACGACGGTCGGTGTCCTCGGCATCCGCGCCTGGTTCGCCGCTCGTCGGCAAGCGGCCTGACCTGCCCGCCTCTCGGTGACAGCGGCTGTCGCAGAACGGATCGGGCCTCAGTCCGAGCTCGGCAATCGGTCGACGACGCGAATGTGACGCGCGCCGCTACCCGCGGATTTGACGATCAAACCCGCGGACGCGTAACTTTCTCTCTGTCAGCGCGAACGGGGCAAACGGGACGAAAGTCCTGAGGGTCCGGAACGAGCTGGCAACCGGGTCAAGCAGGGGTTCGCTCCTGCGGGACACGGTCCGGGCGGGGCTTGCCGGATCGGCCGCGAGGCGGATTTGGTGCGGCGAAGCCGACCGGGTAAGGTTCACGACCGGCAGGGCACCGGGCGAGACTGCGGGAAACCGCAGCGGCCGGTTCTGCCAAATCCGACGACCTGACGCAGCGGTCCGCTGCTGCGTGAGTGCGCCGGTGCCAACCCGTACGAAGCATGACAGACCGGGACACACGGTTTGACACGGCGAAGACGGTGAGGTAACGTAGTAAAAGTGCCCGGCGCGAGAGCGACGGGGACACGAACGAAAAGCCCCGGTTGGGGTTCCACTGAGGTGGGGCTTCTGGTCGGTGTGTGGTTGTTCTTTGAGAACTCAACAGGGTGCTTGTAAAGCCAGTGCCAATTATGATTTATACCCCGGACTGGTCAGTTTTTGCTGGCTGGTTG